>NZ_JAPPRG010000003.1 GCF_026672515.1 Novosphingobium sp. SL115
GACATTGCCGATGAACACGCTTTCGGTGATTTCCAGTTCCAGCCGTGCAGCCGGAAGCCCGGTCTGGGCCAGCGCCTGTGCAATGCAGGTGGCAAGCCCGTCGGCTGCAAGCTGCCGGGGCGAAATGTTGACGGCCACGGATATGTCATCGGGCCACAGCGCCGCCTGACGGCAGGCTTCGCGCACCGCCCATTCGCCCAGTTGCACGATCAGACCCGATTCCTCGGCAATCGGGATGAACGTCACCGGGCTAATCATGCCGTGCTCTTTGTGCGGCCAGCGCATCAGCGCCTCAAACCCTTTGATCCGGTTTTGCGAGATCGAGAACAAGGGCTGGAAATACAGCTCGAAATCGCCGTCACGGATGGCCCGGCGCAAATCGATTTCCATGCGGCGACGGCGGCTTGCCTCGGCGTCCAGTTCCGGTTCGAAAAAGTGCGATGTTCCCTTGCCGTCACTTTTGGCGCGATACAGGGCAAGGTCAGCATTCTTCAGAAGGCTATCCGCGCTGCTGCCATCCTGGGGACCAATGGCAATGCCGACACTGGCGGACAGCAGGATACCGCGCCCGTCAATCGTCGCCTCGCGGTTAAGCGCAACCTCCAGCATGCGGGCGATGGCCGTGCAATCTTCTGTCGGATCAAGCCCGGTCAGCAGCAGCCCGAATTCGTCACCGCCAAAGCGGGCAACCATGGCATTGGGGAAACGGTCCTGCAGCGATTGCGCCACCCGGCGCAGCAATTCATCGCCCACCGGATGACCCATGGCGTCGTTGATCGCCTTGAAATCATCGATATCGATAAAAGCCACCAATGTCCGGTGATTATCATTCTGGCGCGATACCGCCCGGTCCAGCTTCTCGATAAAGAATCGTCGGTTGGGCAGATCGGTCAGCGCATCGTGCAGCGATGCATGCATGATCTGCTGCTCGCGCTCGTCCACAGCATCGACCATCGCGTTAAAGCTGTCGGCCAGTGACCGCACCTCGACTGCGCCTTCGACTTTCACTTTGGCCACTGCGCCGCCGCCATAGGCCCGCGCTGCTTCGGCCAGCGATTGCAATGGCCGGGCAATGCCGCGCGACAGGCGAATGGCCGCCCATGCCCCGGCCAAAACACCGATCAGGCTGATAAGCAACAGGACGGCGCGCAAACCATTGTATTGCGCAAGCGCGGCATCCAGCGAGTGTGTCAGGACAAGCCGCGGCTCGCTGCCATCCTGCAGGCTGGTGATGGCTGAGACCCGCACCAGCCGTTCGCCCTGAGCGCCACCGATTTCCGCAATTTCGCCTAGCGGAACGGCAGCAAACCTTGGTGACAAGCCCGCTTTATCGACAACCTTTGCTTCGACCGGAACGGCCGAAAGCCGCGACAGTTGCTCCATGTCTTCCGGCCCAAGCGTGTTGACCAGCACCAGCCATCCGGCAAGATCGGGCATTTCAATCGGCACGGCCGCCGCCAGCGCTTCTGTGCCGCCAAGCTTCACCACGCCGCGATCCTGGCCGCCTTCCAGCCGCGCAAGCATGGCCCGGCCATCGATTGATCCATCAGTTGAACCGGTGGTCCCTGACGCGATAACGCTGCCATCAAGCCGCACGATGGCCGCTTCGCTTGCTCCCGCACGGTCCCGCAGGCTGAGCAGCGCCGACGCCAGCGTCGCCGCATCGCCTGTGGCAAAGGCTTCGCGGAAGCCGAAGTCGTGTGAAACCACTTCGCCCGCGTCGGCCATCTGGCGCTGACGTGTGGCAATGATCTGGTCAAAAACCCGGGCATTGGCGGCAAGATCGCGCTGCGCCGCTTCACGCGCGAACAGGCTGATGCCCGAACTGGCGACCATAATCGTCACTGCCATCACCGCGGCCAGCAACACGACATACAGCAGTGCGATCCGGCTGCCGAGTGTGCGCGCCCGGCGCCCCACCATCGACATCACATGCAGCGCCCAGCGGCGTGGTTGCAATGCCCGTGCCGGAGCCGCTTTTGTCGAAGTGGCGTTTGCCGGCGTGACGCTGGACAGAATCATTTGCCCGATCCCGGTCGCACCGCCACAGCTATACGGCTGCGTTTGCCCGGCTCCACTATCAGCTTGCCGCGCCATTCGCCACCTGTGCCGCGAATGCGCGGGTGCCACACCACCACGTCATAGCTACCCCGGCCCAGCCCTTCGATGCTGGCAAGGCCATTTCCGTCGGTGGGCGCGGCATAAGGGCTGTCCGTCACACGGATGTAGCCCTGCATCTTGTCATGGATGTTGCAGCCCAGCGAGATCGTGCCTGCAACCTTGAATTGCTGCGTGCGCGTCTGATCCTTGCCATACAGGTCGATCTTGAACGGACCAGCCTTTGAAAAGCTGTAGATCGAATGGCGCACGTTATCGAGATTGGGAAAAGCCACCACAGCGCCCTTCGGCACGATCAGTGTGCCCGGCAGAAACGCCTGATTGCGCTGCGCCATGGCATTGCGCCAGCGGAACGCCGGGCGGCGGGCATCGCCTGCACGCGGAACGATTTCGACCACCGCATCGCGCACCGGCATCCCGGCCTGATCCACCACCTGAACCGGCAGGGAGGACAGGGGAGCAGCCGAAACCAGCAGCGGCGCCGCGACTATCAGCGCAGCGATAAGCGGGAAGGGTGCGACTCGATAGCTATACGCTTTTTTCATTAGGGCTGATTGCGGGAAAATTCCTAAGAAACTCAAAACCCACGTCAGGTTATTCTTTAGGAATTCCTAACGAATCAAGGTTAACGCCAGCCAAATTGATACGGAAATGGCGCAATCACTCCATGCATATTCCCCTAATTTCTGCCGCCGTCGCAGCCTTGGCCAGCCTGCTTGTTTCGGCTCCTGCCAGCGCTGATCCCCTGCTGGACGGGGGCAAGCTCGTGCTGACCAACGGCATATCCTCGCTTGAAGGGGCCAGCGGCGGCGGACTTGCCAGCTGGGCCACCATCGCAGGTATGGAAACTGATCGTGGCATCGGCATTTCGGCCCATGTCACCGGTGTCGAACTGGCCGATTATGGCTGGCAAAGCCACGGCATATCGGTGGGCATCAAGGACCGCCTCGAAGTGTCCTATGCCCGCCAGAATTTCGACACGCGCAAAGTCGGCGCGGCGCTTGGGCTGGGGGAGGGGTATCGCTTCAATCAGGATATCTTCGGCGCCAAGCTCCGCCTGCTCGGTGACACTGTCTATGGGTCACCGCTGCTGCCGCAGATAAGCGTGGGGGTGCAGCACAAGCGCAGCCTTGATGGCACCATCGTCAGGGCCGTGGGCGCAAAGTCTTCGGAAGGCACGGATTTTACCGCAAGCGCCACCAAGCTGTTCCTGTCCCGCAGCGTGCTTGTCAACGCTACCGCGCGGTTCACCAATGCCAACCAGTTCGGCCTGCTCGGCTTTGGCGGCCCCCATCAGAATGACCGCACGCTGCAGTTCGAAGGCTCGGTTGCCTATATGCTGACCCCGCGACTTGTGGTTGGCGGGGAATATCGCACACGGCCCGGCAATCTGGCTTTCGCCCGCGAAGATGATGCACATGACCTGTTTGTCGCCTGGGCCTTCACCCGCAACGCCACCGTTACCGCCGCCTATGCCGATGTCGGCTCGATCGCCACTTTCGATGGCCAGCGCGGCGGGCTGGTCTCGCTCCAGTTCGCATTCTGAGGACGCCCGGACATGATCCTCGCTTTCGCATTCGCCCTGATCGCCGCCCAGCCCGTCACTGCCGAACCACAACAATCTGACGCCCAGCAGCCTGAAGTGTCGCAAGAAGACCTTTCCGGCGTCGACTGGGAAAAGGAATTCGGCGTTGAAAAGAAAGTGGCAGATCCTGTCACGGGCGAACTTCCGGTCGATCCTTACACGCAATCGCCGGCCAACGCCGGGGCCGCGCCTTTTACCAACCCCGGCATTGCCAGTGCCTTTGGCGGGCAGGATGGCATTCGCACCATCGTCAATCGCTTTGTCGAACTCAACACCTCCGATCCGCGTATCGAAGGCATTTTCAAGAACCATGATATGGTGCGCTTGCGTCGCACCTTGTTCGAACAGTTCTGCTATCTGCTGGATGCAGGCTGCACTTATACCGGTCGGGACATGAAATCGTCGCACAAAGACCTTGGCACCACCCGCGCAGATCTCAACGCTCTGGTCGAAAATCTGCAGCGGGCCATGCGCGAAGCCAAAGTGCCTTTCGCCGCACAAAACCGCCTGCTGGCCAAACTCGCTCCGATGGACAAGGACGTGGTGGAGCGCTGATTCACTATAAAGCCATCCGTCAGGCGGATCATCTGTCCGGGGCAGGCAATCGCCGCGCCTCGGAGTCACTGCGAAGGCAGTGGGCTCACTCACATGGGTTCGAACAAGCGCTGCGCCGCCTCGATCGGGGTCAGCCGGGGAAGGGGTGGACGGCCCCCGTTGCGCTTGCCCGGTGCGCCTTCCAGCGAACGGTCGAAGTGGGTCATTCCGTCGCCCTTGGCCGAGAGCATGTTGTTCCGGAACATGCCGTGCTTGTCCGATTAGATCGCCACCGGCTTGGCGTGGAGCGGTGAGCGGGCAGGGGGGCGACGAACACGCGCTCACGCAGGACATCATCGCGTTGGCAAAGCAATATGGTCGCTATGGCTATCGCCGGGTGACGGCGTTGCTGTGCCATGCGGGGTGGACGGTGAACCGCAAACGGGTCGAGCGGATATGGCGAGGCGAGGGACTGAAGGTCCCGCTGCGCCAACCCAAACGGGGACGCCTGTGGCTCAACGACGGATCATGTATCCGCCTACGGCCTGAGTATCCGGGACATGCTTGGGCCTACGACTTCGTTAAAGGGCGCACACACGATGGCCGCAAGTTCCGTATTTTGACCATCATCGACGAGGCCCAGCAGTGAGTGCCTGGGGCTTATCGTTGCACGGCAGCTCTAAACAGGAGGATGTGCTGGCGGCTCTGGTTGACCTGTTCATTTTGCTTGGTCCTCCGGCACATATACGGTCCGACAATGGAAGCGAATTTATCGCGACCGCTGTCCAGAAATGGCTGGGGCAGATCGGCGTGAAGACGCTCTACATTACCCCGGGATCACCATGGGAGAATGGCTGTAACGAAAGTTTCAATGGATCGCTTCGCAACAAATTGCTCAACGGCGAGATATTCTACAGCCTCGCCGAAGCCAAGGTGCTGATCGAAGCTTGGTGGCGGCATTACAACACCGTTCGCCGGCACAGCAGACTTGCAACCGTGGAGTTCCTTCAACGGGAAGGAATTCACCATGTATGCTATCACTACCGCTGCCCCGAGCAATTCTCTGCGCTAGCGTCTGTTGCAGGATATGACGATGTCTGGCTTTGTGGAGCACACGCAGAAGGACTACATCCGGCATGTACGGCGCTTTGCTACCGTTCTCGGCAAGCTCCCGATTCCGCCACAGTCGAAGATTTCTGACACTTCCGGATAGATCAGCCATATACGGCCGCAGTACAAATGTACCTGTCAGAAAAGACCATCGTCAAGATCGTCACTTTGTACCTGTTTCGGCGGTGCGCTTGTCGAAGAGAAGCGGGCGTGGATCAAGCGTTCCTGCGCCATCGTGTAGCAGGAGTAAATTCGATGCAGGACGGCATGCAGGGGATGGTCTTCATCCTCGATCCTGCCCGGTTGTGCCAACGCGGCGATCGGCTTTAGGGTATCGCGCACCCGGTCAAGCTGGGTGATTGTTTCGAGACTCTCGCTCAGGTTGATAATCGTGGAGTGAAGGTGATCGGCCAATCCACCGCAATCCAGGCTCACTTTCTCGACGCCGCGTTCCGACCGGACCGATGCTTGTTTTAGGGCTTCATGCGATTTGCCGAGGCTTTCCTGAACATCGAAATGGCTACCGCCTTCACCTTCGGACATCCGCCGGGAGATTGCTGCAAGCTCCTCTGCAACGCCAACAAATGTTCCGCTGATTTCGTCGATAATCCGCGAGTGGGCTTTGATTTCTCGCGCGATCACCGAGACAGGCTGGCTTATGGCCCGTTCACGCCGACAGCGCAGATTTGCATTTACCGACATGTAGCCGACTTCGATCCCGAGATCTCGTACGTGCTCGACACGTGTGGAGAGATCGGCGATGGTGGTGACAACCGTTCCTAGAATCGCTTCGGCTTCGACATTGGCCACTTGCAGCCGGTCAGTCAGAGTGGCGCTATCGGCAATGTTGGTGCCAAGCCTGCCGACCAGCGCAGCGCTTTCGACGATGCTGTCTTGATTGCGGATGCTTTCAAGCAATCGTTTGGTGTTGGGAAGCAAATTCTGCAGGCTTGTCAGGAGCTTCCTGACGTCATTGACAAAGTCGGCGCTTATGGCTTCAATCTGCGCCACGCAAAGCGCCGCAAGCTGAGCTTCGCTCTCTTGCCGGATCTGATCGTCCAAGCCTGATACCCCATCAAGCTGTTCACAGGCATACGCGATGTGTTCGATGCGCTGGCGCGTGCTATCGCCCACCTGGATCGCGGCGAGTGCTTCACCGATGGTGGCCTTGATACTGCGGGCAGTTTGTTCACCAGCCTCGACAACACGGGCGACCTGAACGCGTTGTTGGCGAAGGCTGTCTGCCGCGGCTGACAATTGATCCGGGACGGAGGGAATGAGCTTCCCGCATTCGCTGGCCAGCTGGTGATCGACAACGGACATGTCGAGCAGTTCATTGACGAGTTTCGCAACAGTGGAGCCGAAATGGGCCAGTTGTGATCGCCCTTCGCCCAACTGCGCACGCATTTCATCAGCAAAGTCAACGAATTCGGCGGCACCGCCTGCGGCAATCTTCACATTGAGGCTGTAGAACTGCAACATGTGCAGAACACGGTCGAGATCGGCACTCAGCCCGTTGAGCATTGCAATCTTGGTTCGCAGTTCTGCAAAACAATTGCGCCGGTGGGCTTGCAGTGCTGGCGTTGCCAGCAGGCATTTTGTGGCCACGCCAAGATCGTCGATCGCACGTTCGGTTGCTTCATCCATGATCGCACAGCGCACTTCGGACAGGCCGTGCGCGACGGAATCCACGGTTTCAACCAGCGTCAGGAGCGCTTTGCCCACGGGTACAAAGCAAGCGTCAAGTTCGCTTGCGATGGCGTTCAGGTCCGCCAATGCAGCTCGTGCTACCGTGGTGTTGCCCGACCCAAGATCAAAGTTTTCGTGGCGCATGCCTATCGTTCCTAACGGTTGGCCATGCGCAGCACTTCGCGCGCAATGTGTTCGAGCGGCACGGTCTTTTCCACACCACCGCGGGCGATGGCTTCCTTTGGCATGCCGAACACGACCGAGGTTGCCTCATCCTGCGCAAGCGTACGTGCACCGGCTTCGCGCATCTCGGCCATGCCTCGTGCGCCATCATCACCCATCCCGGTCATGATGACACCCACGGCATTGGCCCCGGCATAGCGCGCGGCCGAACGGAACAGCACATCGACCGAGGGCCGATGCCGCGATACCAGTGGGCCTTCGCGCACTGAAACGACATAGCGGGCGCCCTGGCGTGCGATCATCGTGTGCTTTCCGCCAGGCGCGATCAGCACATGGCCGCGCATGACGGTGTCGCCGTCCTTGGCTTCTTTCACATCGACCGCGCACAGATCATCAAGGCGTTTGGCGAAAGAGCGGGTGAAGTTTTCCGGCATGTGCTGGACTATAACGGTGCCGGGCGCATTGGCCGGGAGCGCTTCGAGAACTTCGCGCAGTGCCTCCGTACCGCCGGTGGATGCGCCGATGCACACCACCATTTCGGTAGTCCGGCTCATTGCATAGCCAGTTGCAGCAGGGAGCATGGCGTCGGCCGTCTGGCGCGGTTCGATGCGCATGGGACGGTCGCGGCGTGCCATAGGGCGGGCGCGAGCCGCGCCTTTCACGGCTTGCCGGATCTGTTCACAATGTTCCGAAAGGTAATCGGCTACACCCATCTTGGGCTTCAGAATCACATCGACCGCGCCAGCTTCCAGCGCTTGCAGCAGTGTTTCCGATCCCGCCTCGGTCAGCGAAGAGCACATGACCACAGGCAAGGGACACTGGCTCATCAGCTTTCGCAGGAATGTTATGCCATCCATGCGCGGCATCTCGACATCCAGCGTGACGACGTCTGGCACTTCTGTCTGCATGATCTTGGCTGCAGCAAACGGGTCCTGCGCGGCCGCAATTACCTCGATTTCAGGATCGGTCTCAAGAATTGCGGTCATGGTTTGCCGCACACTCGCCGAATCGTCGACCACCAACACCCTGATCTTGCCGTTTCTCATGGCCCGATCTTCCGGAACACAGTGTTCCCCACCGTTTCGAGCGGGAGATCAAGTCCCATGATCGATTCCGAATGCCCTAGCAACAGATAGCCGCCGGGCCGCAACTTCTGGCAAAGCCGCGCAATCACTTTTTCCTGAACCGCCTTTTCGAAATAGATCAGCACATTGCGGCACATGATGATGTCCATGGGGTCGCCCACGGGATAGTGGCTGTCCATCAGGTTCAGCTGAGCAAAAGCGATTTTCCGGCGTAAACTCGGAGCGATGCGGCCTTCCTTGCGGGCGGGTTCGTTGGCACGCTGGACATAGCGTTGCTGCATCTGCGGCGGCACCGGGGCAAGACTGGGAAGTGGATATATCCCGCGTCGTGCCTCCTGCAGAACCTTGGTATCGATGTCCGTTGCCAGAATATCGAAGTCTGGTCCGGCGTTGTGTAGCACAAAATCCGCAAGGACCATGGCGAGGGTATAGGCTTCCATTCCCGTAGAGGCAGCGGCGCTCCAGCAGCGCACGCGGGTTTTGCCCTCTTTTACGAATAAGGGAAGGATGACGCTTCGAATATAGTCGAAATGGCCGGGTTCACGGAAAAAATCGGTCTTGTTGGTGGTCAGTGCGTTGATGAGATCGCGGAGTTCTGCTTCGCTAGCGTCGCCAGAGAGGACGTGGTCGCAATATTCGTCGATGCTGCCGAACGGGCTGGAGTTCACATTGCGCAATAACCGGCCTTCCACCAGCAACCGCTTGCTTTGAGGCATCTTGATCCCGGCGTGACCTTCGATGAATGCCGCAATGCGGGCGAACGCGCGCGGACTGATCCGGCTGCGGTCCTGCAAAGTCGTGGCTGGTGCTGGGGGCATTATGATGATCTGCCTCTGCCGATTGTCAGGCCGCCTGCGGCCATTGTTGCGCCAGAAGTGCGGCGTCATCCCCGGTGATGATGCGGCCGATATCGACCAGCACGATGAAACCGCCCTGCTTACGCACCACGCCCTGAATGTAATCCGAGCGCCACTGCACGCCGATGTCGGGTGACGTATCGATCTCATCCGGGTTGAACGCGCTGACGCTAAGAGCCTTGTCGATGACCAGCCCGATCACCAGTGTCTTGTCCTGCTGCGGCAGTTCCATGACCAGGACACGGGTTTGCAGCGTCGGCTCGGCTCGGGCGAGGCCCAATCTGAGGCGCAGATCGATGATGGCAATGCCTTGCCCGCGTACATCGATCAGGCCGACGAAGTGCGCGGGCGCATTCGGTATGGCGAACGGCTCTCTGTAATCGAGAATTTCGCGCACAAACGGGACCGGGACGGCAAACTCCTCCTTGCCGATGGCAAAGGTCACGGCCTGGATTGGAGTGCGGTCGGCCACGATCACGCCGCCTTTCCGAAATCTGCATCTTCGTCGTCAGGACCGCCCATCGAGAGGTCAAGCGCGAAGCCTTGCACACGGGCTTGCTGGTCCGCAATGGAGCCCGATCGCGAGGCCTTGGGCTTCGCTGAAACTCCTGTAATACGTGCCTTTGGCTGAACCCTTTGGGCTTGCCGCTTGAACGTGGCCGCTTCGCCACTTGTGCGGAAGAAGCTGATCGTGCTCTGAAGTTCCTCGGCTTGGCTGGCAAGTTCCTCTGACGTTGCCGACATTTCCTCGGAGGCACCCGCGTTCTGTTGGGTCACCTTGTCGAGCTGCTGGATCGCGATGTTGATCTGCGAAGAGCCGATGTCCTGTTCACGGCAGGCGGCGCTGATTTCGGATACGAGTTCGGATGTGCGACGGATATCTGGCACGAGGCGAGTGAGCATTTCGCCCGCCTCTTCAGCAGTCTTGACCGTATTGGCTGACAACCCGCTGATCTCGGCAGCGGCCTCCTGGCTGCGCTCTGCCAGCTTGCGCACTTCCGATGCGACGACAGCAAAGCCGCGGCCATGCTCTCCTGCCCGTGCCGCCTCTACGGCAGCATTAAGCGCGAGCAGATCGGTCTGGCGGGCGATCTCCTGAACTACGGATATCTTGTGCGCGATGGTCTGCATGGCCTCAACCGCCTGCGCGACAGCGATACCGCTGGCTTCGGCATCCTTGGCCGATTGTCGAGCAATTTTCTCGGTCTGCGCGGCATTCTCAGCAGTCTGCTTGATGTTGCCAGCCATCTCTTCGATCGAGCTAGAAGCTTCCTCGGTCGATGCAGCCTGTTCAACTGCGCCTTGCGAAAGCGTCTCGGCGCCCGCTGCCATCTGCTCGCTGCCCGCTGCCACATTGCTGGCAGCGCCAGCGACGTCACCAATGACCTGAGCCAGACGCGCGCGCATTTCACGGGCAGCGGCAAGCAGGCTGTCGCTGTCGCCGGTGCGCGTAATGACATCAATTGCCAGATTGCCTTCCGCGATTTCGCGGATCACGTCGCGGGCATAATCTGGCTCGCCCCCGATCTGGCGCAGCACACCGCGCGTGACAAACGTGCCGGCTGCCACGCCCATCACGATGGCAAAACCAAGGACAATGACGGACAGAAGCCGGGCTTCTGCATAGATTTCATCGCCCTGCTTGCTGGCGGTATCGCCACCGGCGACGTTCAGGTCGACAAGCTTGATCAGCTTGGCAGAGAAATCATCATAGAGTTCGCGGCTGCGATCCAGTGCAGCTTTTGCTTCCACATTCATGTTCTGACGCGACAGGCTGATGAAGGTCTCGTGGGTCTGCATGTACTTTTCGAACGCCTGCGCGAACTCGTCGTACATGGCCTTTTCCTCGGGAGAGGAAATGAGCTTCTCGTAGCGAGCGCGATCTACGTTCATCTGCTTGATCAACCCGGCCATGCTGGCTTCCAATGCGCTCATCGTCTTGTCGTCGGTAGAGGCCACGTGGGCGTACTCGAATGCGCGTAAGTCGGACGTTGCCGTGTTGATGCGATGGATCGCATCGATGCTCGGCATCCAGTTCGTCGCAATCTCGGTCGACTTGTCGTTGACCGAGCTTAGCTTCATGATGCCGAACACACCGAGGAAAGCGGTCAGCAACAGCACGGCGGCAAATCCCGCTGCCAGCTTTAGCTTAAGTGTCATCACAACGGTCCTTCATTCTGAAACTTGCGCGTTGGCCGGGATCAGCCGTGCTGCTTTTGATTGGGTCTCGGTTTCGTGGGCCAGTCTGATCAGGCAGTCTGATCAGGCTGCCCTGCCGAAATCTGCATCCTCGTCGTCCGGGCCACCGATCGATAGATCAAGGGCGAAGCCCTGCACGCGGGCCTGCTGGTCAGCCACTGAACTGGATCGTGGTGCGGCCACTTTCGCACTTGGTGCCCTGCGTCGCGAGGATACGGCTGGCCTGCGGGGTTGGTGTCGGGCTGACGACGCTTCCTTGCCAGTGCGGAAAAAGGCGACTGTGCTCTGCATTTCTTCGGCCTGGCTAGCGAGTTCCTCAGACGTTGCCGACATTTCCTCCGATGCCCCGGCGTTCTGCTGGGTCACCTTGTCGAGTTGCTGGATTGCAGAGTTGATTTGCGAGGCACCAATGTCCTGCTCACGGCAAGCGGCGCTGATTTCAGAGACCAGTTCTGCGGTGCGGCGAATGTCGGGCACCAATTTTGTCAGCATGTCGCCTGCCGCTTCGGCGGTCTTGACGGTTGTGGTCGAAAGGCCGCTGATCTCGGCGGCGGCCTCCTGGCTGCGCTCTGCCAGCTTGCGCACTTCCGATGCGACGACAGCAAAGCCGCGGCCATGCTCACCGGCCCGGGCGGCCTCGACGGCAGCATTGAGCGCGAGCAGATCGGTCTGGCGGGCAATTTCTTGCACCACCGATATCTTGTGCGCGATGGTCTGCATGGCCTCGACCGCCTGCGCAACAGCGACACCGCTGGCTTCGGCATCCTTGGCCGATTGGCGGGCGATCTTCTCAGTCTGTGCGGCGTTGTCAGCGGTCTGCTTGATGTTGCCAGCCATCTCCTCGATCGAGCTGGACGCTTCTTCGGTTGATGACGCCTGTTCGATTGCGCCTTGCGATAAAGTCTCGGCGCCGTTGGAAAGTTCCTGACTGCCTATGGCAACCTGATCGGCAGCGGTTCCAACGTTGGTGGCGAATAGTGAAAGGCTGTCGACGAGGTTGTTGATCGCATCCTTCATCTTGCGGTGGTCACCCTCGCACGCGATTTCGACGCGCTCGGTCAGATCACCCGTGCTCACCTTGTCGAGGATGCGGTTGCCCTCTGCGATCGGAAGCAGGATCGCATCCAGCATGCCGTTGATGCCAAGGATCACCTGGCTGAAATCACCATCGAAATCAGCAGCATTGCCGCGTTCTTCCAGACGACCCGCCGCTGACGCATCGATCAACCGGCGGATTTCACTCATGATCGCTTTCAGGTTCGTGCGCAGCAATTCGATGGTGTCGTTGATGAACGCTTTCTTACCCGGGAGTTGCTGCATTGGCGCGCTGAAGTTGCCTTCGCCAAATTGCTTGATGCAGTCCATGGCCATCTTCTTTGCGGCAATATGATTGCCAACCATTTCGTTGAGACCACTGGCCATGGCGGCGAAATCGCCGTTGAATTTGTCCACTGGTATTATGACGTCGATGTCGCCCTTGTCGTGTTCGGCCGACATGTGGTTCAGCTCGGTAATCAAGCCGCGCAAGTTTCCACGGAGCTGTTCAATTGTCTCGTTGATGAAGGCTTTCTTGCCCGGCAATGGTTCGAACGGTGCGTTGAAGTCGCCTTCCGCAAACGACTTTACGCAGGCCATAGCCTTCTTCTTGACTGCGATATGGCTGTCCACCAGTTCGTTGACCATCTTGGCGATGAGCGCAAAATCGCCGTGGAAATCGGTCGGACGAAGACTGATGTCGATATCGCCCTTGGCGTGCTCGGTGGCGACGTATTCAATCCCGTTCCTGAGGCCCGTGATCGGTGCGATTGCGGAATCGAGAAGCTCGTTCACTGCCTCAAGCAGTTCGCGCGCTTGTCCGCTCGCTTCCGAAAGTTCGCCTCGTGCGTCCAGATTTCCTGCAGCGAAGGCACGCGCCAAACGGCGTACTTCCGTCGTCGCTACATCGACGTGCGATGTTGACTTTATGGAGATGTAGGGACGCATCGCTTGAATGTCTCCGTCGGAAGGAACTGGGGTTGGAAATTTATTACAAATCAGACATGTAAAAGGAGAAGATCGCCGGGATGTCGGGAATTATGACGAAAGCTCCGGCCTTGCGGCCGATCCCGCTGACGAATTCGGGGCGCCAACGCATGCCGAAGCCCGGCGGCGCTTCGATCGCTCGCTCATCCAGCAGGCAAACATCGCTGACCTTGTCGGCCAGAATGCCGATCACTTCGCGCTCGACGCCGAACGTTTCCTCGATCACGATGATGCGGGTATCCTCGCTGCTGTGATCAGCCGACATTTCGAACGGTGTGCGCAAGTCTGCCAGCGGAACGACCGCGCCGCGTACATTGACTAGTCCGTCAATCAGCGCGGCGGCGTCAGGCACCCGGGTGACAGGCGGAACTTCGAGGATTTCCCGGACACAGTCTGCAGGGATGGCAAACACCTCGCTGCCGATCTCGAACAAGAGCACCGGCTCACAGGACAATCCTGCATCGCTTGGCGCGAGGAGTTGCGGGGCGTTCATGCGGCTTCTCCCGCAATCTGCACATGGCGGGCCTGGCGCTGAGAGGCTGCCAGCAACTGCGCCACATCGACGATGAGCGCGACAGTGCCGTCGCCAAGGATGGTCGCGCCGGCAAACACGTTTGCCCGGGCATGGAACCGCGACAGCGGTTTGATCACCGTCTGGGCATTTCCGATGATCTGATCGACGACCAGACCGACGCGCGCGCCCAGCGCGCTGACCACCACGATCTTCTGGTGGAGTTCAATGGGATGATCTGTGCGGAAGAGTTCGCGCATGCGCAAGTAAGGGACAAGGTCGCCGCGCACATCGAGGAAGCTGCGTCCGCCATTGGTGGCACTGCCCAAGGTTTCACTCGTCGGCAGCTCGATGCATTCTTCGACCGCAGAGAGCGGTATGGCATAGCGGGCTGAGCCGATGCGCACGAACATGCATTCGACAATTGCAAGCGTCAGCGGAACGTGCAGATTGATTTCGGAGCCGCTGCCTTCAACAGAGCGGATAGCGATCGAGCCACGCAGGCTTTCGACGGTCTTCTTGACCACGTCCATGCCTACGCCGCGGCCAGAAAGGCTCGTGACCTGCGCTGCCGTGGAAAAGCCAGGGTGGAATATCATCTGCAAAAGCTCGTGATCGTCCAGCACCGCCTCCGGCGCGATCAGCCCCTGCGCCTCCGCCTTGGCGCGTACAGCCTTGCGGCTGATGCCGCGGCCGTCGTCGATCACGCTGATGATCACTTCACCGCCCGCCTGTCGCGCTGCCACGGTGATTGTCCCGGCCGCGGTTTTACCCGCCTCGAGCCTTGCGGCGACGGGCTCCAGCCCGTGGTCGCAGCTGTTGCGGATAAGATGGACAAGCGGATCGGCCAACCGCTCGATCACGGTCTTGTCGACTTCGGTCGTCTCGCCTTCGGTGAGGAACTGGATCGACTTGCCGGTTTCGCGCGCAAGATCATGGACGAGGCGGCGGAAGCGGCCGAAAAGGCTGCCGACCTGCATCATGCGTAACACCATTGTCGTATCACGCAGTTCGCTTGAAAGACGCTCGATGTCCTCAGAAATGGCGCGAAGCAGCACGTCGTTGATCTCACCGCGCTGATTGGCAAGCTGGGCAAGGCGGCTTTGTGCGATGACCAGCTCGCCAACCCGGTTCATCAGCTCGTCGAGGCGCTCGGCCGGAACGCGCACGCTTTCTGCCACACGGACCTGCTGGACCGGTATTTCGACCGGGGCTGATGCTTCGGTTTGAGTGGTAACGGTTTCTGTGGGGGCCGATGCCTCGTCCTTCGGGCTGACAACATCAGCTTGCTGATCGAGCGCATCGTTACTGATCGGCTCGACCACCAAGTCCATCTCGTCCATCACGAAGATGAACACGTCGTCGATCTGATCACGGGTCACACCTGCGGGCAGGTCCACTTCCCAGCGGATGTGGCATTCGGCGGGATCGAGATCGTTCAGCAACGGGATGCCGTCGCGCAGTCCGCGCACGGCGGTCGCGCCGAGTTCGCGCAACTCATCCAGCAAGGGGAGTGGGTTTATACCGTTCGCAAGCGCGCCACGAGGCAGCGAGAAGCGAAGATGCCAACCGCTTGATGCGGCTGTGCATTCTGCGGAAGGCTGTTTGGTTGGCGCGGTTGTTGGCTCATTGGCATCGCCTCTTGCTGAGACGGCCTGTGCCAGCGCTGCGAGAATTGTGTCGCCTTGCCGATCAAGCTCTGGCGTGGTGCCGCCCAACAGCTCGCGCATGTGGTCCTTGGCCGAAAGGATGACGCTCACCAGTTCACCAGTCGCGGCAGCCTGTCCTTTGCGAATGCGGTCGAACGCGGTTTCGCAGTGGTGCGTGAAGCCTGCCAATGCTTCGAAGCCGAACATCGCGCCCGAACCCTTGAGCGTATGCAGCCCGCGGAAGACGGAATTAATCAGCGGAAGGTTGCCAAGATCCTGCAGCAGATCGAGCAGATCGGCTTCGACCTGCTCAAGCAGTTCGTGCGCCTCGATGCGGAAAGCTGCGACCGGATCATCTGTGCTCATTGCCCGATCACCTTGCGTGCAATGCGTACCAGTTGTTCAGCATTGAACGGCTTGACGAGCCACCCGGTGGCTCCGGCGGCTTTCGCTTCCTGTTTCAGCGCGTCGTCCGATTCCGTGGTCAGGAACACGATCGGCACGCCCATCTGGCTTGGCGTGCGGCGCAGTTCACGGATGAGCGTGAGGCCATCCATGTTGGGCATGTTGAGATCGGTAATGACCATGTCGAAGCGCGCACTGGCCGCCTTGCCCAAGGCATCGACCCCATCACACGCTTCGGTGACATTGTAGCCCGCACCGGTGAGCGCTGCGCGCACAGCCATGCGAAGGCTGGGCGAATCATCGACAGCGAGAATGGAGGCAGTCATGCGTCTTCCCTTTGATGGAACCAGAATTGCAGATCAGCCGCTTCCCGCTCCCAAAGGACGCCTGACTGATCGAGTGTACTGGCCAAGACGGCGTTTGCAGGCGCTTTCAAACGAAGCGTGCGGCCCTCGATCTCGGCCTGCAGTCTTGTTGCTTCGATTGCCTGGATGAAGCTGATGTCGACACGTTCGACGTTGTCCGCATCAATCTCGATATCGCAGTCGGATTCCAACAAGTGCCGCAATCGACGCGTCAAATCGCAGACGGTCGCCAACTGCACATTGCTTCCGCATTCGAGAGTTTCGAACATCACGCGTTGTCCAAGCCAGAGTATGGGCACGGCAATCACTCTAACCCCTCACATTTACATTATTCGGGACTACAATGTACGTAGCTCTGCCTAGCCAGGCTTATTCATGGGCCCGTCGCTCTGGGAAGTCTGGCGAAACCGAGCAGGCGGTCACACGCCTTCTCAGGCAGCGTCTGCCGCGCAGGCACGGGCCCTCTTCTGGTCGCCGTTCCAGAACGGCGCCGGCAACCACAACGTCGAGGTCTTCGGCAAGTCCGGCTCGCGTAGGGTGTGCTGTCAAATCCCGATAATCCAGATGCAAAGCCCTTTGTTTGGGGCATGGTCAATTCATCGGATAAAGTCGGGTTTTTAGCGGGTTAGAACGGTGAGCGGCATTCGAGCGGCAATTTCAATCAACCCGAAACATGTTGGGCGTTCCCGAAAAATTCCGGATTGGGGACCAAATAGCCATCGTCGGCTGCAGACCGACCTTTCAAAGCGATTGTGGGCGCATCCGTGCCGGTCGCAATAGAGTTGCCGATCTCCACAGCCATTCGATCTTGTGGTCTTTGAATGCAGCAATGCTCGTTTCAAGTGCCTCTTAGTGTCACTGCCATCACAAGATCTGCGCCGTGTGTTATCTTGGTCAACTGCTCCCAAGAAATCGCGTCGTCTGATAAAAGCACTGAGCCTTATCAGGCGACCAGCCCTTCGATCCACTCGGCGATCATCTTGCGGCCCGCTGCGACCGCTCCAGGGCCGTGCCGATCATGCGCACGGCGCAGATCGGCCTCTGTTCCACCCGCTTCGACAATTGCTTGCGGCCATTCCTCGATCCAGGCGTTGAAACGCTCGTCCTCACCCATTTCGGCGTGAAACTGCAGCGCCAAGAGGTTGGGCCCCCGGCGGAATGCCTGATGATCGTAGACGTGGCTGGACGCCAGCAATTCGACGCCGTTGGGCAAGGTAAAGGTATCGCCGTGCCAGTGCAGGATCGGTACGTCCGTGAGATGACGCAATGGACTGTCGATTGCCGTGTCGCTAAGCGTCACCGGGTGAAAACCGACTTCCTTGAATGGACCTGCATAGACTTCTGCACCAAGCGCGGCCGCAATCATCTGCGCCCCGAAACAGACGCCCAAAGTCGGGCGATCGGCTTCTAGACGAGTCTTCAAGCGGCGCAGCTGACAGGCGATCCACGGGTGCTGGTACTGTTCGTACACCCCCATCGAACCGCCCATCATGATCAGCAAATCCGGTTCGCGAAGATCGAGTGCTGCGAAGCGGGGATCGGCGACGTCGACACGATCAACTTCGAACCCTGCGGCCTCAATTGGCTCCCGATAGGCGGCAACCCCCTCGTGGGGAACGTGCCGGATGATGAGCGCGCGCTTCATGTGGTCCTCTGGCTGATCGCACTAATTGGGATGTGACCTCGTTCAATATCCGAGGCGCTGCCAGAAGTCGGCAGCGTCAACGACCCGCATTGACTGGTCCGAAGGCCAAGCGGCAGGTGTGACGCGCCACGAGGGATGCGGCAGCCTTCTGTCTGTGCGGCTGGCAGTCGGGCGGGCATTGATGCGGCGTGAAGTTTGGGTCTTTGCCATTTCGTTTCTCCAGTTACGGATCACGAAACCTGCGTATTCGCACCGGCTCCGTGCGCTTTAGCTGTTGTTAACGCGGAGCAAGCTGTCATCCATCAAAAGCCGCGATCGTCGCCCAAAACGTGTTCCGGACGACAATGAAGATTATCTACCAATTCAGTTGAGAATAGTCGATAAGACTTTTGCTTGCGGCTGCTCAAGCTCAGGTTTCTGATTGAGCTGTGCGTCAGAACATCGCGATCAGAGCTGTGCTGAGGTAGCCCGTGTCACCGATCTTCGGGGCGTTCGGAGCTGATTTGAGAAAGTGTCCTTTGTCCAGCCAGAACGCGTTCACCTCGCTGCGTAAGAACCCCGGAACAACCCAGTAACGGACCCGGCCTTCCAATTGGCTTCCCGCGAAACGGCCAGACCGTCCGGTGACATCGCGCACTCCGGTAGTGGCAAATGCGTCGGTCTTTTCGGCCAGCCACATCGGGTGGTACGAGACGAACGCATCGAAGCGCTTGCTCGGTGCCAATTCGGCGCGCACGCCCGGGCTGTCGATGTTGCTGCGCCCGATGGCCGCGAGCACGCCTGCGGGACCGGTCGGCATGGTGGCGGCCATGGCGGTCGGCATCAGCTATGCCGTCTGGGCGCCTGGCGCGATGCAGACCAGGCTGCTGATCGGGGGGCTGCTGGTGCCCGTGGCCTGGGCCGGTGCCATGGCCTGGACGCTCGCCGATAATCGCATTGTGCGGGCCAGCGCGGTACTGGTGGGCACAGCACTCGTGGGATTTGGCACTGCGATGCTGAGGGGGCTGGCATGAGCGGTCATGGCAAGCGCAAGGGCACGGCCTTCCTGTCGTCCGATCTCGTGCGGGCTGTCCTCAAGGGGCATAGCGCCCTTGGCCTCGCCTTTGCCGCTATCCTTTATTTGGTCTGCCTGACCGGTGCTGTCTCGGTCTTCGCGTACGAGTTCCAGCGCTGGGAAAACCCCAATGTGCCGCGTTCCACGGCCATGTCTGCCGATGCCGTGCAGGCGGCCTATCGCGCGGGCCTGGCGCGCGCTGGTGGCGCGCCCGAGCATGTCTTCATCCTCCTGCCCAGCGCCGACAAACCATGGCCCACCGTGCGCATAGATGGCAGCGATGGAGGCCGCACCACCTGGATTGCCGACGGGCAGGGCCGTCTCGTGGGCGAGATGAAGGAAAACTGGAGCTGGTTCATCACCCGCCTGCATATCAACCTTCACCTGCCGCAGCGCTGGGGCATTCTCATTGTCGGTCTTGCCGGCGTCGCCTTGCTGTCCTCGCTGATTTCCGGGGTGCTGGCCCATCCCCGCATCTTCCGCGATGCCTTCCATCTCCGTCTCGGCGGATCGCGCCGGTTGCAGGAAGTCGACTTGCACAACCGGATCGGCATCTGGGCGCTGCCCTTTCACATCACCGTGTCACTGACCGGTGCCCTTCTGGGGCTCAGTTCGATTATCATCGGGGCCATCGGCCTCGTGGTCTTCAACGGCGATACCGCGAAGGTCTATGCGATTTTCACGCCGCCTCATCCGGTGGAGGACGCTCGGCTGGCACCAGCGCTCGACCTGCGTCCGCTCTACGCCGCGACCATGGCGCAGGCACCGGGTGGGCGTATCAACTACGTCACGGTCGAACATCCGCTGGAGCAGGGCGCCGCTGCCGTGTTCGAGGTTGACGACGGTTCCTCGCGGCTCGCCAATGCCGACACTTATTCATTCGACCGGACAGGCAGGCTCTATCACCTGCGTAAAGCTGCTTCGAACAACCTTGGCCAGCAGATCCTCGATTCCCTCGGGCCGCTGCACTTCGGGTGGTTCGGTGGAGGAGCGATCAAGATCATCTACTCGCTTCTGGGCATTGGCCTTGCCTATCTTGCCGCAGGCGGGGTTCACATCTGGCTTGCGCGCCGGCACGACAAGGGGCGGCCCACGCCGACATGGGAGCGCGTCTGGGCGGCATGTGTATGGGGGCAGCCCATGGCGCTGTCCGCGGCAGCTCTGGCGTCGGTCATCTGGGCCTTCCAGGCCGCTACGGTCTGGACCTGGATGATCGCCAGCGTCGTGGCGGTCGTGGCGGCAGGATTTTTCACGCCGGTTGGGCTGTCGCGTCTTGCGCGTCTCGCGACCGGTACGGTGCTGGTGCTGACGGTAGTGTCACATCTGCTGCTGACCATGCCCGGGGATCCCGTGGCGCTTGTCATGGATGGCGCGCTGGCACTGATCGGCGCCGGATTGCTGGCGACATGTTCGGGCCGGCTTGGACGAATATATCGTCAGCGCCGTAGTGCCGTTCGGGAAGCGTCCGTCGAAGCCGATGCAGGCTGATGCACATCGCTGTGAGGTATGCGGGGGTGCCGATATAGAGATACTGGGCCGGCATCCGAGGCCTTGAGTTTCTGCGATCCATCCGAAAGGCTGCGGGGTGTGTCGGGTCTGGGCGGTTGCAGGCCCATCGCGCGCAGCACTATGGCCGCTTCCTTCCCCAGGATAAGGCGGCATTGGCGGCTCAGATTCTGAACCGCGTATGGGAGGACACCTGATAGTTGCGTTACCTTTTCAGCGCCAGATGATCCCTAACCATGACCCCTGAAAATTGTGTCTTATTTAGGTTTAATCCATTATCCCTTCATTGGATCGCTTTTTTGGGTCGGTATGGGAAGGCTTAGTGCATAGGAACCATCTTGCAGGAGCGCTACGCGAGCGGCTGGTTCGGTATCCTGCGCCCTTTGATAATCACTATGGCGTCATCCCGCTGCCGCCGCCTGAAGATGCATTGCCCATCCAGGCGGTTCAGCTCGCTCACGACCGCGCACTCTCCATGCTCGGGCGCGTTCAGACGCTCGCCGAACGCGCGCCCGATCCTTATGTCATCAGTCGAACGCTCAGCCGGCGCGAAGCTGTCGACAGCTCCGCCATGGAGGGAACGCATTCAACGCTCAGTGAACTGCTGACGGTCGAAGAAGACGATGACGATACCCGCGATGCGGCCCGACAGGTGCGCGACTATGCCCTGACACTCGATCGCCTGCTACCTCGCGCCACGAACGACGGTGTCGATATCTTCACGATCGATCTCGTGAAGGAACTGCATCGCGAGGCGATGCGCCACGCCCCCGACTACCGAGGAGTCCCGGGGGAACTGAAAGACGTAGTGAACTGGATCGGCGGCACAGGCCACATTTCCACCTCGACCTACAATTCGGCACCCCCGGATTGTGCTGCCGCGTGTCTTGAGCAAACCATGGCCTACATGCGCTGCGAAGGCATGCAGGCGGTCTCGCAGAGCCTGATCATAAGGCTGGCGGTCGCCCACGCGCATTTCGAGGCCGTCCATCCCTTCGCCGACGGGAACGGACGTGTCGGTCGGCTTCTGCTGCCGCTTATGATGGCGGCTGAAGGCCAGGTGCCCCTCTATCTCGCATCGTTCATCGCGGCCAACCGCGCTGGCTATTATGAAGGGTTGAAAGCCGCCCAGCAGCGGCTCGATTGGGCGCCGCTGATCGGCTATCTCTCGGACGCGATTACCGGCACCGTGGAAGAGCTGTTCGCAACGCGCGACACGCTTGGGCAACTGACCGCCGATTGGCGAGTGCGACGCAAGTTCAGAGTAGGGTCGGCGTCGCTCCGTGCGCTTGATCTCCTCGTCGATTATCCGGTGATCACCTTGAAGCGCCTGGCCGGAAAGCTGGGTGTTTCAAAGCCGCAGGCCCTTGCGGCGATCAACCAGCTCGTCGAGGCAAACATCCTCGTCGAGCGGACGGACTATCGTCGCAATCGCGTTTTCGTGGCGGAAGCTGTTCTGGCGGTCGTCAACCGGCCGTTTGAGTAGCCCCTAGATTTCTGGACGCCTTCGATCCTACGTTTGAGGACAGGAGGCGACGATGGGGAAGCCCAATTTCAGTGATGAGTTCAAGCGTGATGCGGTGGCCCAGATCACCGAACGCGGATATCCTGTAGCCGAGGTCTCGCAGCGGCTCGGCGTCAGCCAGCATTCGCTGTATGCCTGGAAGCGGCAGTTGGCCCGACAGGTGTCCGGCGATGCCGGCAAGGATGCCGAGATCCGCCAGCTGAAGCGCGAGCTGGCCCGGGTGACCGAGGAGCGCGACATCCTAAAAAAAGCCACCGCGTATTTCGCTCGAGATGCAAAGTGAGATACGCGTTCATTGCCGAGCATCGCGATCGTTTTGGCGTGCGGGCAATGTGCCGCTGCCTCGCCGTGCAGCCCAGCGGTTTCTATGCCTGGCATCTTCCCGAGCCCGCTGAGCCAGCGGGCTCGGGAAGATGCCCGGCAGACCGATCTTATCCGCAAAGCCTGGAACGACAGCGGGAGGGTCTATGGCTATCGCAAGCTGCACGACGATCTTCTGGATCACGGCGAGACCTGCTGCCCCAACCGCGTTGCGCGGTTGACCAGGCTGGCGGGTATCAGGGCCCAGGTCGGCTACAAGCGCCGGCCTGGCAGCTACGGTGGCAAGCCGTCCCTGGCGATCGACAACACGCTGGATCGCCAGTTCGACGTGGCTGCGCCAGACCGAGCCTGGGTGACAGACATTACCTACATCCGCACCCTGGAGGGCTTTGCCTATCTGGCTGTCGTGATCGACCTCTATTCCCGCCGGGTGGTGGGTTGGTCGATGCAAAGCCGGCAGACTACCGATGTGGTGCTGCAGGCGCTGCACATGGCGGTATGGCGGCGCAAGCCGAAGCAGCGAGTGCTGATCCATTCGGATCAGGGCTCGCAGTTCACCAGCATGGACTGGGCTGCCTTCATCCGGGTTCACAATCTTGAGCACTCGATGAGCCGACGCGGCAACTGCCATGACAATGCCGTCGCCGAGAGCTTCTTCTCGTCGCTCAAGCGCGAACGCATCCGGCGCCGGACATACAAAACACGCGAGGAAGCCCGGCAGGACGTGTTCGATTACGTCGAGATGTTCTACAACCCCGTGCGCAAGCAGTTCAGGAACGGGATGCTGTCGCCCGCCGAGTTCGAACGGCAGCAGATTTTGAAAGCGGAAGGCGTCTAGAAAACTAGGGGCTACTCAAACTCTATCATACCAGCAGCAAAAGTGAGGCATAGCCAATTCTCGATGGAAATCCCGGGTCAATTCTCAGTGGCAATCAACAGCCTGTGGTCTGGATGACCGAAGGGAAACGTTGGAACGACAGCTTGATCTCCTCCATAATAAGAACATAATATGAACATATGAGAATCGCTTCATCCCTGATGCGCGAGAGCGCGGAGCCGTTGGAGGCTTGTCGGTGCCCGTTCGGCATTGCCTCGCTCGATGCCGCGCTGGGCGGCGGGCTGGCGCGGGGGCGTGTTCATGAATTCTATGCAACCGAAGGCGACGATGCGGCGAGCGCGGCGGGATTTGTCGTGAGCGTGGCAACGGGCATGACTGCTTCGGGCGGCACCGTGCTGTGGCTGAGAGCGCAGCGGGCTGCACGCATGAGCGGGGTATTGCAGGCCCATGGCTGGACCGAACTGGGTGGCACACCGGGCCGTGAACTGGTGGGCGTGATGCCCGATTCCATGTCTTTGCTGCGTGCCGCCGTCGATGCCTTGCGCTGCGCGGCTTTGGGGGCGGTGATCATGGAGGGCTGGGGCGTGATGCGCGAACTGGATTTGACCGCCAGTCGCCGCCTTGCGCTGGCCGCAGAGAAATCGGGCGTGCCATTGCTGCTCTTGCGGCATGAAGCAACCCCTGTGCCCAGCGCGGCGCAGACTCGCTGGCGGGTGGCCGCCGCGCCTTCGCATGCGTTGCCCGGCAACGCGCCGGGAGGGCCGACCTTCGATGTAACCTTGCTACGTCAGCGTTCGGGCCCTTGTGGCCTCGACTGGCGGCTGGAGTGGGACCGTGACCGACGTATGTTCCGTGAAGCGGCGCTATCTGGCGCTGTGGTTTCCCCTCCTGCCCACCGACCGGCTGCGGATTCAGGAGGAGACGACCGGTGGGCTGCCTGACACTCCGCGTGTACTGACAGCCAAGATCAAGGGTGCGTTGCGCCTGTGCGCAGTCGATGGTGCTGCGCAGGCGCTCGGTGTCGTCCCCGGCATGACGCTGGCGGATGCGCGGGCGCTGCATCCCGGCCTGATCGTTGCCGATATGGACGAGGACGCCGATCGACACTGGCTGCAGCGGCTGGCCGAACACTGCATCGGCTGGTCACCGCGCGTCGCTGTTGCGCCACCAGATGGCATCACGCTGGACATTGCAGGCAGCGAACACCTGTTTGGCGGCGAAGCGGGCCTTGCTGCGCAAGCCGAGGAAACCTTCACCGCGATCGGGATGAACGTACGCATGGCAGTGGCCTCCACCGCGCAAGGCGCGCAGGCTCTGGCGCGCTATGCGCGTTTGCCCATCATGGATGAGCGACAGGCGCTGCGCGGGCTACCGGTTTTTGCACTGGGGCTAGAAAACGAGGCAACCCTTGCGCTTAGACGTGCAGGATTGAAGACCATCGGCGATGTCGCGTCGCGAGCTGTGGCCAGCATCGCGGCGCGCTTTGGTGCAGATGCGGTGACCGCGCTGCGCCGCCTGCTGGGCGAAGAGCACGCCCCGATTGATCCGCTTGTGCAACCCGAGCCGCTGCATTTCGAGCGTCGTTTTGCCGAACCGATTGCGCATCAGGCGAGCATTGCCGCCTGTTTCCTCGATCTGTTGCGTGATGCGGCGTGCGCCTTGGAGGACCGCGGCCTTGGCGGGCGGCGCTTTGTATTGACGCTGTTTCGCAGCGACGGTGCGCGCCATCGACTGGCGATCGAAACGGGCCTGCCCACGCGTGATCCCGCACCGGTATTGCGCCTGTTCGATGAACGCATTGGTGCCTTGGTTGATCCGCTCGACCCCGGCTTCGGCTATGACAGCATCTCGCTGTTCCTGCCGGTTACCGAGCCGCTTGCCGCAAACCAGCCCACGCTTGATGACAGCGAAAAGGACACGGCGGCGCTGGCCGACCTTGTCGACCGGTTGAGCACCCGACTGGGGCCGGTCAGTTTGTGCCGGCTGGTCCCGCAGGACAGCCATATTCCCGAACAGGCCCAGCTTGCCTTGCCTGCGATATCCGCGAGAGCACCCGTGCATTGGCCCAAATCGCCGGAAGGCGAACCACCGATGCGCCCTTTGTTCCTGTTCGATCCGCCTCAGCAGGTGGAAGTCATCGCGCAAGTGCCTGATGGCCCGCCCCACCGCTTCCGCTGGCAGTGCAAACTACACGAAGTGCGCCTTTACGAAGGACCGGAGCGGATCGCGTCGGAATGGTGGCGGCGCAAAGGCGATGAGGCCTCTGGCAAAGGAGGGCTCACCCGCGATTATTACCGTGTCGAAGATGTGCGCGGGCGGCGCTACTGGATATTCCGCCACGGGCTTTATGACGAAAAGCCCGATCCTCGCTGGTATTTGCATGGGTTGTTCGCATGACCGCGCCCCAGCCCTTTGCCGAATTGATCGCCGCCACAAATTATAGCTTCCTTCGCGGAGCATCGCATCCTGCGCAGATGGTGGCGCGCGCGCATGCTTTGGGCATGGCCGGCATCGGCATAGCCGATCGCAATACCGTGGCGGGGGTAGTCCGCGCGCATGTCGCCTGGCGCGAGGTTGGCGGACTGGCGAGCGGCTTCCGGTTGGCGGTAGGTGCCCGGCTGGTCTTTGCCGATAATACACCGGACATCGTTGCCTATCCCGCCACACTCGCTGGCTGGGGCAGGCTCACGCGGCTGCTGACGTTGGGCAACCGCCGCGCGGAAAAGGGCGATTGTACGCTCTACCTGACCGATCTCCTCGATCACGCCGACGATCTGCTGTTGATCGCCACGGGCCAAGATCGGGCGGTGTTGGAACGGCTGGCCGAAGCGCGCCCCGGCACAGTGTGGCTGGCCGTGATGATGCAGCGCGGCGGTGCCGATGCACGGCGGCTGGCCGAAGCGCAAGCGCTGGGCGTGAGTTGTGGCGTGCCCCTGCTCGCCACTTGCGATGCGCTCTACGATCATCCCGATGCGCGGCCCCTGCACGACATACTTACCTGCATACGTGAAGGGGTGACCATTGCCGAGGCGGGGCGCCGCCTGCTCGCCAATGCCGAACGTCACCTCAAACCAAACACTGAAATGGCACGCCTGTTTTGCCATCACCCGGAAGCCCTGGCGGCCAGCGCAGATATCCTTTCGCGGATAGAGTTCACGCTGGATCACCTGCAATACGAATATCCGCACGAGCCGGTGCCCGAGGGCTGGCAGCCTCAAGCCTGGCTGGAACATCTGGTGCAGGAGGGCGGGCGCACACTTTTCCCCGGCGGCCTGCCCGAAGCCTACCGGGCCGTGCTGGATCAGGAGTTCGCCCTCATCCGCCAGAAGAACTACGCTTTTTATTTCCTCACCGTGCACGATATCGTGCGTCACGCCCGCAGCCTCGATCCGCCAATCCTGTGCCAGGGCCGGGGCAGTGCCGCCAATTCGCTAGTCTGCTATTTCCTGGGCATCACGTCCATTGACCCTGTGCACGAAAAGCTGTTGTTCTCGCGCTTCCTGTCCGAACAGCGCGATGAGCCGCCCGACATTGATGTGGATTTCGAGCATGAGCGCCGTGAGGAGATCATGCAGTATATCTACGCCCGTTATGGCCGCGAACGGGCCGGTATAGCTGCGACTGTCATTCATTACCGCCCCCGCAGCGCTCTGCGCGAAGTGGGCAAGGCTCTGGGACTGACCGAGGATGTAACTGCGCGGCTTGCCTCGACCATCTGGGGTAACTGGGGCGATGATGTGCCCGAAGCGCGCGTGGCCGAAGCCGGGTTGGACATCACCAACCCCACCATCGCGCGGCTGAAGGCGCTGGTCGATCAGGTGCTGACCTTCCCACGCCACCTCTCGCAGCACGTCGGCGGTTTCGTGCTGACGGAGCGGCGGCTGGATGAACTGGTGCCGATCCACAATGCCGCCATGCCCGACCGTACCTTCATCGAATGGGACAAGGACGACATCGACGCGCTGGGGCTGATGAAGGTGGATGTGCTGGCGCTGGGAATGCTCACCGCGATCCGCAAAAGCTTTGACCTCCTGCGCACGCATGGGTTGGGTGATTACAATCTCCAGAACGTGCCGCTGGAAGACCCGGCGACCTATGCCATGCTCTGCCGAGGCGACAGCATCGGCACCTTCCAGGTCGAAAGCCGCGCGCAGATTGCCATGCTGCCGCGCATGAAGCCCAGGAAGCTTTACGATTTGGTCATTCAGGTGGCGATCGTCCGCCCTGGCCCCATTCAGGGCGGTATGGTCCACCCCTACCTGCGGCGGCGCAATGGCGAGGAAACCGTGATCTTTCCAAGCCCAGCGCCGCCGTACGATCAACACGAGCTGCGCGAGGTGTTGGGCAAAACGCTGGGCGTGCCGTTGTTTCAGGAGCAGGCAATGAAGCTGGCCATCGTGGCGGCCGGCTTCACACCCGACCAAGCAGACGGCCTGCGGCGCGCCATGGCAACCTTCCGCAATCATGGGACGGTGCACAACTACGAGGAATTATTGATCGAGGGCATGGTGAAGCGCGGCTATGAACGCGACTTTGCCGAACGCTGCTATCAGCAGATCAAAGGCTTCGGTGAATACGGCTTTCCCGAAAGCCACGCGCAGGCATTCGCGTGGCTGGCCTACGTCTCGTCATGGCTCAAATGCCACCATCCCGCAGCGTTCACCTGCGCGTTGCTCAACAGCCAGCCGATGGGCTTTTACGCGCCTGCACAATTGGTGCGCGACGCACAGGAGCATGGTGTCGAAGTGCGCGGGGTGAACGTGAACGCCAGCGATTGGGATTGCACGCTCGAAGGGCCTGAGGACGGTCCGCTTGCACTGCGGCTTGGTTTTTCCAGGATCGACGGTTTCCGCAAAGACTGGGCCGACGGTGTCGTACAGGCTCGCCAGAAGGGCAGCTTCGCCTCGATCGAAGACCTCGCTCGCCGCGCGGCGGTGCCCGCCCCGGCTTTGCGCAAGCTGGCCGATGCAGACACTTTCGGATCGCTGGCATCTTCGCGCCGCAATGCCCTATGGGATGTGCGCCGGATGCCGCCCACGCAATTGCCGCTGTTCACATTTGCCAATGCCCCCGAACTCGGCAACGAACCCGTCGCGCACCTGCCCGCCATGCCGCTTTCAGAAGATGTGGTGGCGGATTATCAGACCGCGCGCCTTTCGCTGAAGGGCCATCCCATGCAGTTTTTGCGCGATGCCCTTGCCCGCAAAGGCGTGCTGACCTGCGCCGATGCCAACGCGGCACCCGATGGTCGCAAGGTCCGTGTCGCAGGCGTGGTCCTGACCCGCCAGCGTCCCGGCAAGGGCAACGCGGTGTTCATCACGATCGAGGACGAAACCGGCATCATCAACGCTCTGCTCTGGTCGCGCGATCTCGACAAGCAGCGCCGCGCGGTGATGGCTGCCCGCCTGATGCTGATCGAGGGCGAAATCCAGAGAAGCAAGGAAGGTGTGGTCCACCTGATGGCCGCGCGGATCGTGGACCGTACCGATCTTCTCAACCGCCTGACGGAGCACAAGCCTGTCAGGCCCTCCACTTCACGCGGCGACGAGATCCATCACCCCCAACGCGCCCACGGCCATCCCCGCGATGTTAAAATCCTGCCGAAATCACGGGACTTCCATTGACGCCAACATAGCGGCCGTTGCGAGTACGTGGTCAAGTTGTCGGAACCCGCCGTTGCTTCAGGTGCCGCCGAATATTGCCTGAATGACTGAAATCAATGATGGGCCTGGTTGTCTTGGTCGGCCCCATTGTGACGGAGACGACCAACATCGTAATGCTCGATAAGAAGCCCTACAGGCACGCGCTGCGCATCGCTGTGGCTGACAGGATCAACGCATCTGTGCGCTGTCGGCCAAAGCACGAAAATCGCCCACAACCTTGCCGTAATGGCTCAGGCTCGGTGTAGAGCAGCTTAAAAGCCGTCAGATCCTTCTAGGTCCGATAGGTCCCCTCGAGCAGTTCGGGGACTTTGACGAGAAGTGTGTTCTTGGTGAACTTAGACAGCGGATCACGCTTTTTACTGCGCTCTTTCACCAACGGCTTGCCTGGCGCAATGCCGCCGAAGAAGGTGACATCGTTCAGCTGCCCACCATCCAAGGTCTAGCGTTCGGTCGCCTTTCTTCCTCGGAAAGCCCATAGAGTCAGCAACCAGTGCTCCTGTCTATGCCAACCCGCGCACAGGTCTCATTCCTGGTGACAGCAAGCCTGCCACATCGTGACAGATTGAAGGATTTTTCGCCCGTCCAACTGTTTGATCAGGCCGGGTCTTGACGGTTGGATAAAGCAAAATCCCAGAAATTCTGAATGGCCCACTTGGCGTCGGAGAACCCTCTAATTTACCTGAAATCGGATGATGGCCATTCATTGTCTCGGCAGTCCCAGACTGCCTCCTTTTGACTTAGGCGATACTGTTGATACTATCGCATTTATTCGAATGGCCCAGCTTCAGAGCCGTGTTGGCGTTCAGCAGTCGTTCGGCTGTTCCCGCGAGGTCAAGCACTGTGCAGGCGTGACCGTCACTCAGGCGGATCGTTGGGCCGGGGAGACCAGGCAGTTGCGCGGACTGATCTTTTGAAGCAATTTTTTGCAGCACCTTGCGATCTACCGAGTGTAGTTCGTCGACGCGAAATCCTGCACGGCGCAGGCCTTCGGGATGATCGCTGCGCGTGACGATGATGTAGCGTCCTTCGCGCGTGGCGGCATCGCCCAGCACGTGCGTGAGATCAAGCAGCGGGACGCAGTGCCCGCGCGATGCGAACAGGCCGATCATGCCGCAATTCCCAGGTGGCATAGGCAGGATCGCGGTTTGTGCAAGGAGGATCTCCTCGACCGCTGCAAGCGGGGTGGAGAAACGCTGTTCACCAACCGAGAAGACAAGGAACGGCTTTTCGGACGTGCGCGTAGCCCGGTCGTCGTTTTGCGCGGACTGGACCGAGGCCTTCGCGTGTTCGGGTACGTTGCGGATCACACCCAGATTGCGCAGGCCTTCGTGCGCAGAAAGCTTTTGCGCATTGATCAGAAGCGCACTGCCTTCAGCCGTTTCGAGCATTCCGCGCGAAAGAACAGCACCGGCTACGGCATCCTGCAGCAATGGCGCAAAACAACGGGCGGCGAACCGTCCGATATCATCAACGGAATCGATCAGAAGTGCGACGAGGCCGAAGGGTTCTGTCCAACCTGGCGGAGCAGGATCGGGCAACTGCGTGCGCACGACAATGCTGGCACCGTTGCGCCGCCCTGCGGGAAGCGAGCCGTGACCAAGCAGGTGCAACGTATCGATTACCGGGATTTCCGCGCCTTTGTATTCACGTTGTGCGATCCACAGATCGGTTTCCGTCGGCGTTGGTAAAAGATCGGCGCGGGGCAGGCTAGCATCGACGCAACTGGCGGGCAGGGCAAGCCGCAGACCGGCGACCATGAACACGAGGATCGGCTCATCGATCTGACGGGCGTCGTCTTTGCGCGCGCTGCGATCGGTGGCGGTTACCATGCCGGGCAGCGCGATGATTGCGGCCGGATCCAGCACGACACCGTTATGAACCTCAACGCGAAAGGTGCTGAAGAACAGGCGCTCCTCTCCGTTCGCCGCGCTGTGGCCGAGCGGGCTGATTTCGCGCGAGGTGAGCGGCATGACGCCGAGAATGCCATCAGCCAGAACTGCAAAGACGTGCTGCTCATGCCGCAGGATCACGATAATCGAGTGATCGTCTGCCTCAACCCTGCCACCATTTGCCGAGGCGCTGGTCAGCGCGCGGGCAAGGTCGATCACCGGAATGACTTCGCCCCGTAGTTCAACCGCGCCCAGTATGTCTGCACGGGATGCGGGGAAAGGACAGAGCTGTGAGGGGCAGGGCACAACTTCGCGGATGGCGGCAACAGGAAGTGCCGCGCACAGCCCGGCAAGCCGGATCAGGCCGTACAGGGTGTCGTGTGTGCCCGGTTGCAGCACGGCAGTCACCGAATTCAGGCCGCGATGCTGGTGGTGGCGGACAGCTGCGAGATCTGGCCGACGACATTTTCGGTCAACTGCGCCTGATTGGCGGCAAGGCGCGTGATCGCCTCGATCGCCGAATTGGTCTGCTGCACGCTGGCCACGATGTCGGAAAAGGCATTGCGGGCCATGCGCGAACGATCGGTGCCTTCACCCACCTGCGCGTTGGACTGATCGATCAGGCGCGCAATGTCACGCGCGGCGGTGGAGCTGCGCTCTGCCAGCTTGCGCACTTCGCCCGCCACCACAGAGAAGCCCACGCCGTGTTCGCCGGCGCGGGCGGCCTCGATTTCGGCATTGAAAGCCAGCAGGTTGGTCTGCCCCGCAATCTCGCTGATTATCCGCACGATTTCGGAAATAGAACTGGCGGACTTCTGGATCAATTCGATGGACTCGATAGCCGAGCCGAGCGTGGCCTCGCCCTCTTCGGCATTGACGCGGGTTTGCAGCGAAAGCGAAAGTGCCTGTTCGGTCGAACCGGTGATTTCCGCAATCGATTTGCAAAGCTGCGTCGAAAGCAGGTTCATTTCGTGCGCGCGTTCCGTGATGGCCGTTTCCATCTGCACTTGTTCGGTCACGTCGAAAGCGTACTTCACGATGCGCACGGGATTTCCCGTCAGATCGAAGATCGGGTTGTAGGTCGCCTGAATCCAGATATCGCGATCATATTTGCCTACGCGATGGAAGCGGCCCGAATGAAACTGGCCTGCATTGAGCTTCATCCAGAAATCGCGATATTCAGCACTCCGGATATAGTCGGGCGAGCAGAACATCGAATGGTGCTGACCGACGATCTCGCGCAGCGAATAGCCGATGGTGCGCAGGAAATTGTCGTTTGCGCTTATGACTTTGCCATCAAGATCGAATTCGATGGTGGCAAGGCTGCGGCCGATGGCATCGACTTTGGCCGAGAACTCGTTGCTGCGCAGTTTCTCCTCGGTGACGTCTGAGGCGAACTTGACGACCTTGACCGGCTTGCCGCTGGTATCGAAGATCGGGTTGTAGGATGCTTGAATCCAGACCTCGCGGCCATCCTTGCGCCGGCGCTTGTATTCACCGGTTTCAAATTCGCCTCGACCCAGCTTGTCCCAGAAGGCGCGATAGTCTTCGCCTTGGATAGCAGAGACATCGCAGAATATGCGGTGGTGGCGACCGCGAATTTCCTCAATGTGGTAGCCCATCAGGGTCAGGAAATTGGCGTTGGCATCCAGAACATTGCCGTCAAGGTCAAACTCGATGACGGCCTGCGCGCGCTCGATGGCGCGCACCTTGCCTTCGGATTCGGCATCGCGGCGGCGCTGGTCGGTGATGTCGTGCGCGAACTGCACAATGCGTCGGGGTTTTCCGGTCAGGTCCAGAATTGCGGCATAGGAGGCGTGAATCCACACGTCGGCGCCCGAAATGCTGCGGCGTTTGAATACCCCGGAAATGGCCTCACCCTTGATCAGGCGGTCCCAGAATTTTGCATATTCCTCAGTCTTTACAAAGGCCGGGTCGCACAAGTCGCGGTGGGTGAAGTTGCTCTCCTGCCCCGGTTCGAACCCCTTCATCGTGCGGAAGAGTTCGTTGGCGGATGTGATCTTGCCGGACAGGTCGAATTCGACCATCGCCTGCGCGTTTTCGATTGCCGCCAGCTTACCCGCTGCGGCAAGCGCCTCAAGGCGTTGCTGCGTGACATCCATGGCAATCTTGAGGATGCGCAGCGTGGCACCGCTGTCATCCTTGACCGGGTTGTAGCTGGCCTGAAGCCATACCTGGCTGCCATCCTTGCGGCGGCGACAGAATTCGCCCTGTTGTTCTTCGCCCTTGGCCAGATTTTCCCACAGTGTGCGGTAAGCCGCAGAGCTTGCAAACTGCTTTTCGCAAAGCTGGCTGTGGTGCTGGCCAATCAGTTCTTCGGCGGTATAGCCCATGAGATCGAGGAAACGGGTGTTGGCGCGCAGGATCGTGCCCCCCGTGTCGAATTCGATCATGGCAAAGGCGTGGTCGATCGCCAACAGAGTCTGCCGGTCGCCGGTATCACCAGCAATGGCCGCTGCCACATCCACCTTGTCGATCTTCATGCCGCATTACCTTCTGCCATTCCCCACGAATGTTCAAATTGCGACGAATGGTTGGTCCCGGCCATCGCAATTCGCGTTGTGGTGTGTTGCCACGGGAGAGATTGGCATCTCGTGGCAAGACAATCAGGACGATTGCTTATAAGTCGCTATTAAAGCACTTTCCGACCCAATCTGGTCTAGCGTGACAGTGCAGATTTGAGATTAGTGCAAGAATTGAAGAGCAAACCCTGATTGCGCAAAGTCAGCTATGCTGGCGTCTGCTCGCCAGATCTTAATGCTATGCCAGCGACAGTTTAGGTATAAGCGGGCGGTCATAGTGCCGGGTGGTAACAACGGGCATTGGTCGCGTGCTACCGGACGCGAAACGCCGCTTCGTGTGACGAAGTATAAAGCGGTTCTTGTCCCTCGCGTGGGACAGGGAAAGCTTTCGGCGTCAACCTCGGCATCGGCATTCCGACGCTGGTGGCAAACCACGTGCCCGAAGGCATCAAGGTCACGCTGCAGAGCGAGAACGGCATGCTCGGCATCGGTCCGTTCCCTTATGAGGGCGAGGCCGATCCGGACCTGATCAATGCGGGCAAGCAGACCATCACCGCGCTGCCCACGTCGAGCTTCTTCTCTTCGGTCGACAGCTTCGCGATGATCCGGGGGGGCCATATCGACATGGCCGTACTGGGCGCGATGGAAGTTGCCGCAAACGGCGACCTCGCCAACTGGACCATTCCCGGCAAGATGGTGAAGGGCATGGGCGGGGCTATGGACCTGGTCGCCGGGGTCAAGCGCATCGCTGTCGTGATGGACCACGTGTCGAAGTCCGGCGCGCCCAAGATTCTCGAGGCGTGCAGCCTGCCGCTGACCGGGCGGCGGGTGGTGGACCTGATCGTCTCGGACCTGGCTGTGATCGCGGTTGACCGCAAGGCGGGCGGACTGACGCTCGTCGAACTGGCGCCGGGGGTTACAGTTGCCGAGGTCGTCGCCAAGACTGGCGCCCCGCTCGACGTTTCGACATTTGCCCAAGGAGCGCAGGGCTGATGCCGTTCAGCGGGGAAGCGGGAAAGCGCGTCTACTGGAAGCTCGCAGGGCGTGACGACGCGCCCGCGTTGGTGCTGCTCAGTTCCATCGGCACGGACATGGACTTGTGGGACGGTGCGCTACCGCTGCTGCGGCAGAGCCACCGGCTCCTGCGCGTAGACACGCGGGGGCATGGCGCATCGGATGTCGCCGACCAGGATTACACCATGGCAGGCCTTGCCGAGGACATCTTCGGTGCCATGGATGCCTCTGGAATCTCGGTTGCAGTAGTGGCGGGTGTATCGCTGGGCGGAATGATTGCAATGGAGATGGCGCTCGCACGGCCCGATCGCGTCGCGGCGCTGTCTTTGGTCTGCACTTCGGCAACGATGGACAAGACCGCTTGGAGCGACCGCGTGGCAAAGGTGCGTGGTGAAGGCATGAACGCTATTGCTGAACTCGCAATGGGACGGTTCCTTTCACCCGAATTCATTGCCTCCGAGCCTGCAGTGGCGCAGACGATCCGCCGCCAGCTGGTGAGCATGGCAGCTTCCGGGTATGCCGGATGCGCGGCAGCGATCCGCGATATGGATCTGGCATCACGGATTGGCCAGATCGGCTGTCCGACGCTGGTAGTGACGGGCGACCGTGACACCTCCACGCCCTTTGAAGGCCACGGTGAATACCTGCTTGCCCAGATTCCCGGAGCAAACCATGCGGCTTTGCCAGCTGCGCACCTCGCTCCGATCGAGGCACCGCGGCTTCTGGCCGAGACCATGCTCGAATTTCTGAAGGATTGAACCGCTCGATGACCGACGCTTTCATCTGTGATGCCATCCGCACCCCTGTCGGGAAGCTCAATGGATCGCTGGCCAGCGTGCGCGCCGACGACCTCGCAGCGCTGCCGCTTCGCGCGTTGGCAAAGCGCAATCCGGACCTCGATTGGGCACAGGTGGATGATGTAATCCTCGGCTGCGCCAACCAGTCGGGAGAAGACAACCGCAACGTCGCGCGCATGGCCGTGCTTCTGGCCGGGCTGCCCGAAACGGTTCCGGGCGTCACCGTCAATCGCCTCTGCGCATCCGGGCTGAACGCCATCGGACTTGCCGCGCAGGCGATCCGCTCGGGCGACGCCGACCTGATGGTTGCGGGCGGCGTCGAGAGCATGACGCGTGCGCCATACGTCATGGGTAAGGCGGGCAGCGCCTTCGACCGTGCTCAGAAGATCGAGGATACCACACTTGGCTGGCGCTTCATCAATCCGGCGATGAAGGCGGCTTATGGCGTCGACACGATGCCGCAGACCGGCGAGAACGTCGCCGAACAGTGGCAGGTGAGTCGCGAGGATCAGGATCGGTTTGCGCTGGCAAGCCAGGAAAAGGCTGCTGCGGCCATCGCCTCGGGCCGCTTTGACGTGGAGATCGAGCCGGTCGAGGTTCCGCAAGGCAAGGCGCCGCCCAAGCTGTTCGAACGTGACGAGCATCCACGCGCGACGAGCCTTGAAGCGCTGGCCAAGCTCAAGCCGGTCGTGCGTGCAGATGGAACCGTGACGGCGGGCAATGCCTCGGGCCTGAACGATGGCGCCGCTGCGATGATCATTGCTTCGGACGCCGCTGCCAAGGCCAACGGGCTGACACCGCGCGCACGCATCATTGGCATGGCGGCCGCCGGGATTGCTCCGCGCGTCATGGGAGCAGGTCCGATCGAAGCTGCGCGCAAGGTGCTCGCCCGCGCCGGGCTTGCTGTTGGTGACCTGGATGTGATCGAGCTCAATGAAGCCTTTGCCAGCTAGGCAATTGCCACGCTCAGCGATCTCGGGATCGATCCGCTGACAGACACGCGCGTCAATCCCAATGGCGGCGCGATTGCGCTGGGCCATCCGCTCGGAATGTCGGGGCACGTATAACGATGACTGCGGTGGAGGAGCTGCAACGCACCGGCGGGCGCTATGGTCTGGCCTTCCTGTTTATCGGTGTTGGCCAGGGTCTGGCTTTGCTGATCGAACGTGTCTGATCTCAAGTTATTCAAAGGAAATACCGCGATGCAAGGCGAACTTTACAGTATCTATCACTGCGCGATCGAACCGGCAGACTTTCCGGCTTTTGAGGCGCTTGTCGCGAAGATCGTGGCCGAGACGGCAAAGGAAGCCGACACGCTCACGTACGAGTACGTGGTCAATGAGGCCCGCACGCAAGTCCATATCGTCGAGCGCTACCGCATCGAGGGCCTGTTGCCTCACGTACAACAGACCTTTGCGCCCTTTGCCGAGGCGTTCCTGACGCTCGTGCGGATCGAGAAGCTTTACGTCTACGGCGAGACGACGCCCGATGTGCGCGCCGTGCTCGACGGTTTTGGCGCGATCTATCTCACGCCGTTTTCCGGCTTTACCCGCTGATCCTGCCGTGGTGTCGGGGCGCGTCGGCGATCACTCGCAGGCGAAGCTCTCGGCACGCTCAGGGTCACCGCCGCGATAGCGCGCGATCTTCGGCCAGGCGCAGACCGGGCGCGTGCGGCCCGGCCATGGCGTGCGCGCATCTGCCGTGGCGAGCAGGCTGTCCGGGGCCTTGCCCTGTTCCACCCAGGCGACCAAAGCCCCCAAGGCATCGTATTGGCTCGTGGCGGGGCCGCCCATGCAGTGAGCCATGCCGGCAACGGGAAACACGCGCAAACCATCATCGGTACGTGCGCCATAGCGATGCACGACGCGGTCGCGCCATGCCAGCGTATCCATGACCGAGAATACCGGATCCGACACACCGTGTGGCACCATCAGCTTGCCGCTGTGCGCAAAGAAACCATCGAGATTGGCCGAGTGCATTGCGATGTCTTGCCACGCGCTCGTTCGGAACGAACCTGCGCGGCGGTAGATCACTGCTTCGGTTTCCGGGAATCGGTAACCCAGCTGCGTCGCCAGGATATCGTCGGGCGAGACACCCACCTTCATGGGCGGCACCGAGAACACCGTCGGCAGGGAGGCGCCGCCCAGCGCGACGTCGAAGGCGGGCAGTTGCTCGTTTCCGGTGCGCCACATCGACCACATCGGACTTCCGATGCCACCGTCCCACGTCCATTCCGCATAGATCGGACGTCCGGCCGCATTGCGCGGGCCGGTCATGACGCGTGCCAATGTATCGACCTGCGATGCCGTGAGGCAGTCGGCGGCCGTGCCGGGTCGACATATCTGCGCTTGAAGCCGGTTCAGAACGCGATCACCCCGGCACTGGCGGAAATCGGTGGTGATGCCATCGGCAATGCCATCGGCGGCGTCGCAGGTATCGAGCACGGCCTTGCGCACGAGCATCATGCTGGCAGGCGAAAACGTTTGAGCAAGCGAGGCGACTGTAGCTTGCTTGCCGGTCTGCTCTTGCGCGAGAACAGCGAATTGCTGCACGCTCCATGCCTGGCTCAGCGCGGCGCGAGGTAACGCAAATCCGGGCGCTGCCGCCACGATGCCATCGAACAGCGTGGGGTAGCGCTGCGCCGCCGCCATGCCTTCCTGCCCGCCCTTTGAACAGCCGAGGAAGTAGCTGTGTTCGGGCCGCTTGCCATAGTAGCGGGCGATCACCGCCTTGGCTGCCTTGGTGACCAGCGGCAACGATGTATGGCCGTAGTTGGCGCGGGCGATGGGGTCGGTGCCGAACACGATTTGCCCGCCCCATGCGGGGTCGAAATTCAGTTTGTTGTCGTGGCCGCTGTCTTGCGCGACGATGGCAAAGCCTCTCGCAAGGGCAGATGGGCCACTTGTGTTGTCTGCCCCAACGGCGTTGCCCACTTCGCCATTGGTGCCGCCGCCGCCCTGAAACAGAAACCGACCGTTCCAGTTCTCGGGCAGGCGCAGCCGGTAATGAATGGCGTATTGCTGGCCAAGCCGTCCAAGGCGCTCCTGCATCACGCCCTTAACCTCGCAGTGCGGCGCAAGTGCAAGCGCGGGCTGTCCGAATGGGCCGGGGGGAAGCTCGGCGGGGCCGGGGGCAGCCGACGTGATCCGGCCCAGACCGGGAAGGCTGAGCCCCACAAGGGCTGCGCAGCGATCGGCTTTGGCGCCGACCGTCGCGCCATCTCCGGTGTCGGCAACGGCGCTGCTCCAGACGAGAGCACTGCCGATACAGGCAAATATTGGGGCGGCCTTGCGGAGCGATGCCATGGTTCAGATTACCTTGTAGAAACGGATGCGGACAGCCGGAGCGCCAGCCTCCTGAACGGGTTCGAGTGTCCCGACAAACGCCGATTTGCCCAGCCATTCATACTTGCCGAGCGGGGCTTCGAACACCGGCTGGGTGCGCAGCGGAACGGGCTTTCCATCAGCGCCCCTGCACGCGACGCCCTTGTTGATGACGTTGATGACGACGCCATCATCGGTCTTGAGCATGTAATCGGCTTCGATCTGAAGGCAACCATCCTGCCGGATCAGTTGCCAGTCCCAGCCGCCGGGAATGATTGTGCCCTTGATGCTAGGACCTTCGAAGCGGCCACCGGTGATCGGAATGATGTTGCGCCTGCCAAGTGACGTCGGGCCGACCCTGATGTCGGGCGCAAGGGTAACGATTTCCTCGAATGCGAATTCGAGGCGCGGTGCGTCGGCGTCGTCGGCGGCAATCGCCGGGATGGGCGCGCCACCTACGCATGCCAAGGCAAGCGCGAGAGCGGCGAAAGGAGTGCTGTTCTGCATTGGCGTGTTCCGATCAGAATTCGAGGCCGACGCGCACGCCGTACTGACGCGGCGCACCATACCAAGTGTTATCGCCATCGTTGCCTGACCGGTAGGTCTTGTCGAAGATGTTGGTGCCGAACACGGTCAGCGTCCAACGGTCGCGGCGGTACTGGAGTTGCGCATTGGCGAGGGTACGTGCTTCCAGCATGTCAACGACAGGGCGTTCGAACAGGCTTGTGGTCTGCTTGCCGAGATAGGCTACGTCGATGCGCGGAACGATCTGCGCATTGCCGAGGTCAATCGCGTATTCAAGCCCTGCACTGGCGGTCCATTCGGGCGAATACAGGTTCTGACGCCCGTCTAGCGTGGTCACGAACGGCAGGTAATTGAAGCAACCGGTGGGCGTCGGGGGCGAGTTGGTCACGCACTGACCGCCGAGATTATTGGCATTGCCGCCGGGCAGCGCGCGCGTGTCGATCAGGCTGAGCGCTCCGACTCGCGAATTGACGTAGGCGAGGCTGCCATCGAACCGCAGCGGTCCGCTATGCGCCTGGATCTGCGCTTCGAAGCCGTAGATCCGCGATTTGCCCGCGTTTGTGATCGAGCTCGCGCGGGTGTCCGGATTGAAGATGTTGAGCTGCAAGTTCTTGTAGTCGATGTAAAAGCCATTGACCTGCGTGGTGATGTGGCCATCAGCCATCGTCGATTTCCAGCCTGCTTCGTAGTTGGTCACCGTTTCTGCCAAGAACAGTCCGGCTGGCACGTTCACACCACCCGGCTTGTATCCCGTAGCCACGAAACCGTAGAGCAGATTGTTGTCGTCGACCTTATAATTGAGTGCGACCTTCCCGGTCACGCGTGTATCGGAATAGCGCGGGCTAGAAGGATCGACGCCAAAGCCGCCGACGGCGAAGGTGCCACGCTGCGTCTGCCGGTCATAGCTTAACCGCACGCCCGTATCGAGCGTAAGGCCATCCGCAATCGGCCAGGTCACTTGCCCGAAACCGCCGAGCGAGAGCTTGGGATTGACCGTGCTGATGCCGATCACGAAATTTCCGCCGACAAGGTTGATCCCGAGATCGAGATCCGCTGTCTGGTAGGCCGCCGAGGCGCCAAGAACCCATTTGATCGCGCTCGCATCCGACGAGATCAGGTTGACTTCGCCGCTGTAGACGTTGTCTTGGATTTTCTGGTCATTCCACGAGAACGGAATGGGCGTCGCATCGGTGTCGTTGGTGAAGTCCTGCTTGCCGAACTGGTAGCCGACGACGGCGCGAAGCTTGGTGCCGCCGTCGAAGGTGTAGATCGTCTCGACACCGGTGCGGAGACTGAACTCCTTCTGCTTGGTCGGGTGATCGTAATTGATCACGAACGGCGTCGAGGGCGCTGCGGCAGCAAAGGCCGTGCCGGGCAGAGGGGTGTATGGATAGCCTCCGCCGCTGTTGGCGTTGACTTCGGTCTTCCATTCCACCTTCAGGTTTGTCGAAGGCTGCCACAACACGCTGAGACGTCCGCCCTGGGCATCGACCTTGCCGGGCTCAGAGCGGTTTGTCGGGTTGATCTGGTCGTAGAAGCTGTCGCGGTTTTCGAGATGACCAGCGAGGCGAATGGCGACCGTTTCGCCAAGCGGCACACTGATCCCGGCATCAGCGACGATGGCATTGTAATTGCCATAGGATACTTCAGCATTGCCTTCGGTGACGCCAAGCTTGGGCGAGCGGCTGTGCTGGATAATCGCGCCGCCGGTCGAGTTCTGGCCGACGAATGTGCCCTGCGGGCCGCGCAGCACTTCGACCGAGGCGATGTCGAACACGCCTTCGTTGAGGAAGATCGGGCTCGGCGCAAACAGCGAGTCGCGATAGAGTGCGACACCCGAGACGACCGTGGGCGATTGCAGGTTCAGGCCGATCCCGCGGATGTTGGCAAACTTCAGGATGCCGGCGTCGGCAAACGAGAACGCGGGCGTGACGTTCTGAAGATTGGTGAGATCGCGGATGCCGCGGTCCTGCAGTGCATCGCCCGGAATCACCGTGACGGCGAGCGAGGTGTCCTGCTGGTTCTCTGCACGGCGTTGCGCGGTTACCACGATTTCCGAAAGTGCGGCATCGGCGGCAGCGTCCTGCGCGAATGCCGGCGCCTGGAACATTGCGACGAAAGTGGCGCCCGCCATCAGGCGGGCAAAAATGCGGCTGGTCATGCATCATCCCCAAATCTCGGGCGGCGCCTCCCTGTGGGCCGCTCCGATATTTCCGCTCTAGGGGTTGTGTTTGGGCAAAAAGAGAGCCCAAAATAGACACCATCAAAAAGCACCTCCTGCCGGCCATTTCAGATGTTTCCACAAAGCCTACAGCGCGCGACAGAGATACCGATCAGCAAGGGCAGGACGGCGGCGCTGGCGCTTGCCGACAAGTTTGAGGCCGATATCGTTCGTCACGATGGCACTTGCGGAAAGATCTTCGGGCCCGAGCACAGGTTGCAGGCCGAATACAAGGCATCGGGCAATGTCGTGCGCCAAGCCTTGCGCATACTCGAGGCGCGGCGGATTGGCTCAATGCGGCGCGGCGTTGGCGGAGGCCTAGAATTGCGCGTGCCGGATCTGGCCGAAACCGGCCAACTCGTTGCGCTATATCTTAATGCAATAGATGCCGATTGCAGCGATGCGGCAAGAGCAGCAGCCTTGCTGGGGCACCACCTGAGCGAACGCAACAGTTCGGCATTGGCTTGGACGCGGGACCTGCTGAATGGCGTGAACCGGGCCCTGGACATGTCGTTGCAACCCACCAGCGCGGCCTCGGGCAACCGGGCCATGGTGATTGCCCGCAGGATCATCGTTGCGGCGCGCGACAGCGTGGGGTTGGTTGAGGGTGCAAGGCTCGGGTCGGTCGACGAATTGGCCGAGGCGCACTCGTCCGGTCGTCCCGTGATCCTGCAAGCGCTGCGCATACTCGAAGATCTCGAAATGGTGCGAGTGCAATTGGGGCGGGGAGGCGGGTTTATTCTGCGCAAACCGACACCGGGCGCGATTGTTCGCGCCGTCTTTCCGCATTTCCAGCTGAATCAATTGCCTGAACCGTGGCTGGGCGACCTTATTTGGATTATCAATGCAATCAATGCTCAAGCGGTCGCTGAACGGTTCGCAACGCAGGCGCGCAAGCCGCTGGAAGCTGCCAAGAAGGCCCTGCGTCCGGACCAGTTCGAGAAGGGCGATTATTCACACCAACTGAGTATCTGGCGCATTCTGGCCGATCTGCATGGCAACGACGTGCTGCACGTCATCATCAGGACGCTGTTCTACTTTCAAGTGCACTCAAGCAGAACGATCCTGCCACCGATGACGGCGGCAGATGCGCAGTCGATTCATGACCTTACGATCAGGCTCATCGAGGCGATAACCTCCGGGGCAGTCGAAGAAGTTGCCCACTTGATGCGCACTTACGAGTACGCATCAAGGATAATGACGACCACCTGACGGTCCTTACTTCGTGGGCCGTCCGGGCGTGATCCTGATCTTGCGGAAATGCGCGATCGTGCCGCTTTCGATCCATAGTCCGACCTTGCCCTTGCGGTCCGCTCCCAGCTTGAGGTCGTTCACGATCAGGGTCGGGTTGGCGTGGCGGTCAAGGTATAGCTTCGCCTTCGCGCCGGAGACTTCGATCCTGACGTTGATCCAGCGGCCGGGTGCGATGTCTGCAGCGGTCTCATAGCGCTCAGGAGATTCGGCGCGCAGACGATCGAAGCGAAAATCGGGAAAGGCAGCGTACTGGACCGAATGGTTACGCCGGACCTGATCGTCGGCAACGCCATTTGTCGGTCGCAAGTAGATTTTCTCGAAACGACCATCCGCTACACGGAATGCAAAGCCAACAAAACCGCGCGCGAAGTCCGGGGCCTGCGGATCGACATTGCTCTTGACCTCGGCCTCGATTGTACCGTCGGAGAAGTCGACCGGAAGCAGCGCCATGAAGTCGCGGTCGGAGAGTTTCTCGCGTGCCGGGTCCTGCCAGAACTTGCGCGGCATCGAGACGCGCAGCCCATTCCTGTCCTGAGAGATATCGACATTGTGCGGGGTGATGTCGGCAAGGGCGAACTGTCCAACCGGCTGTTTGGCCAGCGCTGTAGTAGCACCCAGCACCAATACGATGCCAGCGATCCGGCGGAGATCGAGCAGTCCGGCCATACGTGGCTTGGATTGGGTGCAGGAAATGAGCATGGAAACCTCAGAATGAAAAGTGAGACTTCGACCGGACCGCCAGGCATTCTTATTCGGATCGGGGTCCACATTTGCAGATATTTCTGGTTGACGGAATACGGTCATCGCGCGGAACAGAGCGGACATGTTGTCCTCAATCGCCAGCGTCGAATCCATTTCCGGCCTTACCGCGTTTGTCGCGACCGTCGAGGCCGGGGGATTTGCCGCCGCGGCCAGAAGACTCGGGCTATCGGCATCTGCTGTCGGCAAGGCGGTTTCGCGGATGGAGGCTCGGCTCGGGGTGCGCCTGCTCACGCGGACCACGCGGCAGGTGATGATGACGTTCGAAGGCGAGCAACTGTACCATCGCGCCAGCCGCCTGCTCGACGACTTGCGCGATATCGAGGGCATGCTGGCCGCACAGCGCGCGGCGCCAGTCGGGCGGGTGCGCGTCAGTCTACCGGCGACGCTGGGACGCATGCTGGTCGTGCCGAACCTTGGCGAATTCATTGCCGAGTATCCGGGCATCGAACTGGAAATCGGCCTTGACGATCGCAAGGTCGATCTTGTCGAGGGTGGCTACGATCTGGCTGTCAGAACCGGGGTTCTCGAAGACAGCGGCCTGATTGCGCGCAAGCTGGCGCAACATCGCTTCCTGCTATGCGCCTCGCCTGCGTATCTGGCCAAGTGCGGTATGCCGGCATCCCTGGAAGAGCTTTGGCAGCACAAGGTTATCCGCTTCCGTTATCCAACCACCGGCATGTTGGAGCGATGGTCATTTGACGGCGTGGAATACGATCGCGAAATCCCCGCCGGCCTCGTGTTTAACGATGGCGAGGCAGTGGCACGAGCCGCAATGGCGGGCTTAGGGATCGCACAAATGCCCGATTATGCAGTTGCCAATGAAGTGGCGGCAGGGCGCCTAGTCCCCTTGCTTACAAACCTGCGCTGTGTGCGCGGCGATTTATGGCTAGTGAGGGCATCGCAGCGCGCCGAGGCTCCACGGGTCAAGGCCTTTGCAACGTTCATTGAGGGCTTCATCGCTCGGCGCGCCGGATCATGACATGAAAAAAGGGGACAGCCGGCAGGCCGCCCCCTGATCTCCGAGCGTGGCGTCGTGCGAGGATCAGACCGGGTAGGGCTGGTCTGAAGGCTCTACCGTAACCCACTTGAGTTCGGTGAACTCGTCGATCACGGCACGGCCATCAAAACGCCCGTAGCCGCTGTTCTTCATGCCACCATAGGGTGCTTGCGGTTCGTTTTGCACGGTTGCGCCATTGACGTGGACGTGGCCAGCATCGATCTGGCGGGCAACGTTAAGCGCGCGCGTGGCGTCACGTCCGAAGACGGCGGCGGCAAGGCCATACTCGGTGTCATTGGCGACACGGATCGCTTCCTCGACGCCCTTGACGCGGACGATCGTGGTGACGGGACCAAAGGTCTCCTCGTCGTAGATCGTCATGCCCGGAACGACGTGGTCGACGATCGTGGCTGGCATGACGGCGCCGTTGGCCGAGCCCCCGACGACGACCTTTGCACCCTTGGCGAGGGCGTCGTCGAGCATGGCGTTGATGCGCGTGCCCGATGAGGAGTCGATCATGGGGCCGATCACGCAGGCGGGATTGACCATTGGATCGCCTGCCAGCAGATCCGCAGCGCGCGCGGCGAATGCTGCGACGAATTCGTCGGCGACAGCTTCATCCACCACGAACCGCTCAGTCGACATGCAGATCTGGCCCTGGTACAGGAAAGTACCAAAGATTGCGGCGTTTACCGCTCCGGCAATGTCGGCATCGTCAAGCACGACGAACGGCGCCTTGCCGCCTAGCTCGAGCAGGCAGCGCTTAAGATTGCGGCCAGACTTCTCGGCAATGATGCGTCCGATGCGGGTCGATCCGGTGAAGTTCACGCGGCGAATGGCCGGGTGCGAGATCAGACAATCGATCACATCGGCGGCGTCTTCGGGCGCATTAATGACGAAGTTCAAGACACCCTCGGGCAGGCCAGCCTCCACGAAGGCATCGGCAATCAGCGCGTGCGTCTTGGGGCTCATTTCCGAGGCGCGGAAGACGACCGTGTTGCCGCACGCAATGGGGTAAGCGATGGCACGGCATGCGAGAATGACAGGACCGTTCCATGGCACGATACTCAGGATCGCGCCGACCGGCTGGCGCAGGGTCATCGAAAGGGTGCCGGGCTTGTCGGTAGGGATCGTCTCGCCCTGGATCTGGGTGGTCAGCGATGCGGCTTCGCGGATGAGGTTGGCAGCAGCCATGACGTTGAACCCGCCCCACAGGCCCGATGCGCCGACTTCTGCGGCCATCGCCTGCGAGATATCACCGATCTTGGCTTCGAGACGGTCGGCAGCGGCCATCAGCACGCGTCTGCGTTCGGTGGGGCCGGTGTTGGACCACGACTTGAAGGCCTCGCCCGCAGAAGCAGCGGCGCGCATTGCGTCTGCTACGCAGGCGGCTGCCGGCCTGAGCAATCGCCAGTTGGAAATCCTGCGCCACATACGTGAGGGACATTCAAACAAATCCATCGCGAGGCTGGTGGGTCTTTCGGAATATACCGTCCGGGGGCACGTGCAGCGGATTCTGAAAGTCACAGGGGCAATCAACCGGACGAGCGCAGTCTTTCTGGCAGAGCAAGCCGGATTGCTGTGAGGTGAGCCGGTCGTGATGCTTCACAGTCTTGCGCGACGCGCTTCCTAGACTGACAAGATACAACCGTGAATTCGCCGGTCTCGACACGGCACCGCCAGCGCGCTCCAAGCGCGGTTGCAATTATCAGGATGAGACATATGCAGCCCATCCGATTGGCAGCCACCTTTGCAATCAGGGCGGAAATTTAGTTATAAATATAGATTCCTATATTTGCCGTAGTGTCAGATTAACTCGCACACATTGCTCGTAAGCAGTACATTTTGACTAATCGCTTCAGAATTGGGTCAATCTGTCGCGATTGTCTACCCTTGCGAACTGTTCTTCTTAGTGTTGCATGAGGGGTAAAATTCATAACACGATCTCGCGTGCGCGTCGTTTGGCTGGCAAGCCATGTGTCGCATCAATCAGCCTGTGGGCTATTGCGGCTGCCACGATGCCATCAGCCGCAGCTTATGCGCAAACCGCACTTCCACCGGGCGCTGTGGAAGCGGGCCGACAGGCCGATACGATCCAGCGTCAGCAGCAAGAGCGGGTCGATGAAGATACGACACGGATTCTGACGCGCCCGCAAAGCCAGACCGTGATCGAAGTGCCAACGCATGAAAAGGCCGAAGCCGCGCCCGGATCGTGCCAAACGATCAACCGCATCGAATTCGAGCACAGCCCGCTGCTGAGCGAGAAGGGGCAGGAGCGACTGACCGCCCCTTATATCGGGCGCTGTCTGGGGCTTGGTGATGTGGAGAACCTACTCTCGGACATCACGCGCTATTACATCGAGAAGAGCAGGCCCACCACGCGCGTTTACATCAAGCCGCAGAATCTGGCGCAGGGCGTGCTGGTGCTCGATATCGTGGAGGGGCGGATCGAGAAGGTCATCCTCGATGACAAGGCCAAGGGCACCGTCAACCTTTTCACGGCCTTCGGTCTTGTAAGGAACACCGCCTTCAACCTTCGGGTCTTCGAGCAGGGTCTCGACCAGATCAACCGGCTCGCTTCGAACCACGCCTCGCTGGACATAATACCGGGTTCTGCACCGGGATACAGCATCGTCAAGATCACCAACCGCGCGGATTCGCGCCTGCACCTCAGCGGCTCGATCGACAACACCGGCCAGACCAACACCGGGCGAAGGCAAGGCACCGGTACGATCATCCTCGACGACCCGCTGGGGCTGAACGAGATGTGGAGCTACACGCGGCGTCAGACCATTTTTGAAAACAGACCGAACACGGACTCGAATTCGAACAACCTGCTGTTTTCCATGCCACTCAATGCGCTGACCTTTACCGGCGGGTACAATGACAGCGAATACCGATCGCAGACGGTGACCGACAGCGGCACGGTTTTCGTGCTGACGGGCACGAGTTCCAATGCGTTCGGCCGGGTCGATGCAGCGGTCTGGCGCAATGCGCGCAACAAGGTTGAGCTTTCGGCACAGCTCACCAACAAACGCAATCGCAACTTCATCAATGGCATCTTTCTTCCGGTCAGTTCGCGCGTGCTCACCACAGTGGCGCTTGAAGCGAACTGGTCTGTCCTGATCGGGCGCGGCAGCTTCAGGGCCGGGGTCGGCTGGACCAAGGGGATTGACGGCCTTGGCGCGCTTGACGATTCCTCGATTGTGCGAACGGCAGACACGCCTCGCGCGCAATTTGACAAGCTCACGGCGCGCGCCGCCTTTGTCGTGCCGCTGCAGGCCGGCAGCGTGCGCATCACGTCGTCCACAGAGTTCGAGGCACTCTACGGTCTCGATCCGCTTTATGCCAACGAGCAGATTGTCATCGGCTCGCCTTTCACGGTTCGCGGGTTCTTCGACAACAGCCTGATCGGGGATCGCGGCTTTTACCTGCAACAGGAGTTCTCCAGCCTGCTGCCAGTGCAGGTCGGGCGCGCGCAGGCGTTCTTGCGCCCCCACGTCTCGTTCGATCTTGGCCATGTTGCCCCGGCCACGGCCATTGGCGCACGTGGCACGCTTGCGGGCCTTTCTGCCGGTCTTGGTCTGACCTTCGGGCCGGTCAATCTCGATGTCACGGGAAGCCGTTCAATCGCGCGCGGCCCGCTTCCAGACGAAGGTTTTCTCGCCTTCGCCCGCGCGACAATTTCTTTCTGAAGGCCTGATCGATGCGCCACCAGACTCTCTCCCGTTTGCTTTCGGCCAGCTCCATTTCGGCGATAGCGCTCTATGCTTCGCTGATGCCGGGTGGGAACGACGCTTTGCGCGCGCAAGTCGTCGCCGCAAACGGCAACACGCAGATAGGCACGGCAGACAATGGCGTACCGACGGTACAGATTGCCAATCCCAATGCGAGCGGATTGTCGATCAATCAGTACGATGCCTTCAATGTCTCTACGCGTGGCATTATCCTCAACAATGCCACGTCCGCGGATGGGAACGCCGAAGGCCGGGTGACGACCCAACTGGCGGGTCTGGTGCCGGTCAATGCGAATTTGACGACGGCTGCGCGTGTCATTCTGAACGAGGTTGTCTCGACCAATCCATCGGTGTTGGCCGGGTACATGGAAGTGGCAGGGACGAAGGCCGAGGTCGTCGTTGCCAATCCCAATGGTATCACCTGCGGCGGTTGCGGTGTTATCAACACGTCGGTCTTCACTCTGGCCGCCGGACGTTCACGCATCGACGCAAGTGGCGGATTGCTGGGCTTCGATGTCAGCAGCGGTACGCTGACCATCAACGGCGCGGGTTTGGATGCGCAGACCACCGATTACGCGGCGCTGCTTGGGCGCAAGGTGGCCATTGGCGGCGGGACGTTTGGCAAGGTGCTGGATGTCGTGGCGGGCAGCAACCGCTGGGACTACCAGAACCGCAGCGCTACGGCCATCGCCGGAACAGGCACGACGCCCGATTACGCGATCGATTCCACAGCAGTCGGCGGCATCTATGCCAATCGCATCCGTCTGATTGCGACCGAGGCCGGTGTGGGCGTGCGTGTGCTGGGCGATGCTGCCGCAGTGGCAGACGACCTTACGCTGAGCGCGGCAGGTGGTCTCGAACTGCGCTCGACCATGTCGGCAGCGCAGGATCTGAAGATTTCGACGAGCGGCAATGGCGGGCTTGTGGCGCAGGATGCGTCGATTTCTGCAGGGCGCGATCTTGGTCTGGCGGTCGCTGGCAATGCGGCGCTGACGGGCGGCGCCATTGTGGCGACGCGAGACCTCTCGCTGACCGCAACCGCGCTGACCGACGTTGCCAGCACAGCCTCGCTAGCCAACAACAACCAGCGCTATGCCGGTGGCACTCTGACGCTTGATATTGACGGCGCGATATCGCTGACCGGAACCACCTATGGCGCGGCAGGCGCTGCGGAGATCAGCGGTGCAAGCCTTGCCGCCAATGGCGACGGATTCCTCTACAGTTCGGGCAACGCGCTTTCGGTCAGCGCCACGACGGGCAGTCTGGCGCTCGGCACTTATGCGCTGACGGCAGCGGGCAGGCTTGCGCTGAACGCAGGCGGCGCGGTTTCGGTCAGCGGTGGCCGGGGCGGCGTGGTCAGTTCCGGCGGATCGGTTGAGATTACCGCTGCCGCAGGTCTGGACAACGCAGGCACGATCGCTGCGAATGCAGGCGCGGTGGCGCTGGCGCTCGGCGGCAGTTCAATAAACAGCGGGTCAATTGTGGCGCAGGGCAACCTTACGCTGGCTGACGCCGTCGGGGGCGCAACTGGCAGCCTGACCAACGCCAGCGGTGGGCAGATCCTGAGCAACGGCACGATTGATGCGCGGCTTGCCACGTTCGCCAACGCCGGGACTGTGCAGGCCGCCAGCGGCACAACCTTGCGCGCCACCCGCATTGAAAACACCGGGCTGTTCATCGCATCGACCGCCGCAACGGCTGATGGCACGATCACAGCGGGCAGCGTAAACAACGCTGGAACGCTGCAGTCTGCGCGTAACCTTACGCTTGACGTTTCAGGCACGCTGGACAACAGCGGCACGATCAACGCCGCAGGTGCGCTGGCGGTAACAGGCGGGGCAGCAACAAATGCCGCCGCTGGCGTGATTAGCGCCAAGTCCGTCAACCTTGCGGTAGCAAGCCTCGACAATAGCGGCAGGGTGATCGGCAGTGATGGCTTGACGCTGGACGCGACGGGCGCCGTGAGCAATCGTGCGACGATTGGCACCAACGGCACGCTCGCGCTTTCCGCAGGCAGCCTTTCGAACCTGACCGGCGGCACCGTGCAATCCGGTATCGGGGGGAGCATTGCCGCTGGTGGGGCTCTGCTAAACCAAGGCGCGATCTATCTTGCCAATAACAGCGGAAACGGCACCGTGGCAGCGGGCACGCTCGACAATCAGGCCGGGGCCGTGCTGGTTTCGCAAGGCGACCTTGGCCTGACGCTTTCGGGCGCTTCGCTGGCGAATGCGGGCAATCTGCTAGCTTCCCAAAACCTGACAATCACCGCAACAGGCCCGGCGCTCACCCTGACCAACGCAGGCGGCGCCTATATCCAGTCGGGCAGCACCAGCGGCGACAAGCTGACGATTGATGGCGCTGGCATCGCACTCGACACTGCGGCTAATTCCGTGCTGACCGGCAACGCGGTGGACCTTGCTGTGGCGCGGCTGGCCAATGCCGGGGCAATCAACGCGGTCACGGCGCTGTCATTCACGGCATCGGGCGCCGTTGCAAACACGGGCGTGCTGATTGCGGGAACGCAACTCACCGGGCGTGGGAGCAGCATTGCCAACCGGGCGGGCGGCGGCATGCAGGGCGGATCGGGCCTTGCGCTGACGGCCACTGGTGCGCTGACAAATGTAGGCACGATCCTCACCCCTGCGGCAAACGGAGGCACCGGCGCGGTCGTGCTGTCGGCCGGGACGCTGGACAATCAGGCCAATGCCATCGTGCAATCGGCCGGTACACTCACCGTCAACCTGACAGGTGCCGGTGGTACAAACGCCGGAACGCTACTCAGCGCAGGCAATCTGGCTCTGAACGCAGGCGCGGTTGCAGCAAAGCTGACCAATGCCGCAACCGGCATCATCGCTGCGCAGGGACCAAGCGGGGGCACGTCGGCGGTGCTTTCTGCCAGCGGCCTGCTTTCCATCGACAACCTTTCAGGCGGCAGGCTGCTGGGCGACCGACTGGCGCTTGCGCTCGCTGCGCTCGACAATGCCGGAGCTATCGGCGGCGCAGCCGGCGCGAACAGCCTGACCGCCACTGGCACAATCACCAACACCGGTACGCTTGTGCTGTCGAGTGACAATGGCGGCAGCGGCACCTTGGGTGCGGCAACACTGAACAATTCTGGCACCATCGGTTCGAACGGTACGCTGGCCGTGAACCTGACCGCCGCTCTTGCAAATAGCGGTACGATACAATCGCTGGGCAACCTCTCGTTCGCCACTGGCAGCAACGCCGCCACGCTCGCCAACAGTGCCACTGCCAAGCTGGTTTCGGGTGCAACGCTGAGCGTGACGGGCACAAATGCTGCGTTTGCCGATCAGGCTGGGCAGATTAGCGGGAATGGCCTTTCCCTCTCGCTTGCCAGTCTGACCAACTCGGGCAGCGTGGTCGCAAGCGGCAATGCCGATGTCGCCGTATCGGGTGCTTTGAGCACGACCGGACTTATCGGTGCCAACGGGACGCTGAGCCTATCGGCGGGAAGCGCCAGCATCGCATCATCTGGCAGGCTGCAATCCGAATTTGGCGGTGCCGTGACGGTAACCGGCAGGCTCGACAATTCCGGCCAGATCTATCTTGCCAACACCGACGGCACCGGCACCCTGTCGCTCGGTTCGGCAAGCGTTGCTGCCGGTGCGCGCATCGTTTCCAGCGGCAAACTGGGGCTTGCGTTCACCGGCAGCAGCCAGACGCTCGACAACGCTGGCCTGATCGCGGCGGGCGACGACATTGCCCTGTCCGGCACCAATCTTGCGATTACCAACCAGTCTGGCGCGACGATCCAGACCAATCCCGCCAGCCCAACGACCACCGGGCTGATCACCGTCACCGGCAGCGGTGTTTCGCTGACCAACCGAGGGCTGATCCTGGGCAATGCGCTGAACTGGTCGTTCGGCTCGCTCACCAATTTCGGCACGGTGCAGAGCCGTGGCAACCTCACGCTCGGCTTCAGCGGCGCTGGCGAGAACAGCGGCACGCTCTATGCGCAGGGAGGCACTGCGACGGTAAGCGGTGCTTCATTTGCAAACCTTGCGGGCGCGATCCTGCAGGCGGACAAGGGCACTACGTTCAACCTGACTGGCAACCTCGCCAATGCGGGGGCGCTAATCGGCTCTACCGACGGCATCGGCAGTCTTGTGGTCAATGCCGCAAGACTGTCCAATCTCGCGCCGGGATCAAGTGCCTCAGCCGCGACCATACAGTCGAGCAAAGGTGCCACCTTCAATCTGTCCGGGCCCGCGTTCGACAACACGGGCTACGTGATTACTTCGGGCGACATGGCGATCCGTGGAACGGGCGCGGCACTGGCCATCACCAATTCGGGCAGCGGCATCATCGCTGCTCAGGGCGCCACCGCGTCACCCGCCACACTGATAATTAATGGCACGGCGACGAGCCTGACCAATGCCACTAGCGCCGCGGTGACCGGCGATGCGGCGCAGTTGACGCTGTCCGGCCTAACCAATGCCGGGCAGTTCGTAACCGGCAGTGGCGTGGCAGACATCACCGTCAACGGTACCTTCACCAATGCCGGGACGTTCTTGACCAACGGCACGCTAAACCTTGGCGTAACCGATTTCGATAACCAGCTTGGCGCGGTGTTCGCGCCAAAGGACGCGACCGTGACGCTAGGGGCGAGTTTGGTCAGCGCCGGATTGGTCTATGTGCCCGGCGCGCTGACGCTGCTCGCCGCCAATGGCGATTCGCGCGCGCTCGATATCCGCGTGCCCTACTTCACCGGTCCGGGCGGATCGACCGGATCGGATGGCGTATTTCAGGTCGTCGGCAATCTGGCCATCCGCGCGAGCGGGGCCAACGTTTCGATCGGTACCGGGGCGACCATGCTGGCGGGCGGAAGGATCGATGCCAATGTCGGCACGTTCCGCAACTTCGGCACCACGCAGGCCACCGCCTCATCGCAGATCGTCACGGCGAACGAATTCCTCAATCAGGGGAACATCTATTTCGTTGCCGACAGCGGCCTCAATCCGGCTTCCATCCAGGGCGGCACGATCACCAATTCGGGCACGATCGAATCCGCGCGCGGGCTGAACGTCTTCGGCATCGGCACCGTCACCAATGCGCTGGGCGGCACCTTGCGCTCGAACGGGCAACTCTATCTGCAGGCGTCGGCCAGCGGATCGCAGGTCGTCAACAACGGATTGCTCGAAGCAGACAGCATCGCCACCGGCGTGGTGCGCGAATTCGTGTTTGGTTCCGATGCGCGGGCCTTGTCCAATACCTTCAGCTACATCGCATCGCCCGGCGTCACATCGCGGTTGGCGCTGGGCAACGGCGCGCGGATCAGCGCGACCAACAGCTTTACTATCGATGTCGACACCTTCTCGATGGGCAACCAGAACTCGGCCATCCTCGGCGGCAATGGCGGTACGTCCGCGCTCACCGTCCGCAACACCTTCTCGGTTCCGGGCCTGATCTACGGCGATGCCGGGCTGAACGTGCGCGGCTATGGCGACCTGACGATTTCCGACACCGGGGCGATCGCCTCGGGCGGGGCAACCGCAATCAACGTCAAGCCGGTGGCCTTCGCCGGCAACACCGGCAGCCTCTACAATTACGGCCAGATCTATGGCACGTCCTCGATCGACCTGCAGGCTGGCAACACTATTGCCAACTATGGCAACGCCTCGGGCACCGGCTTCCTCGGATCGATCGATTCGGACGGTTCGATCACGATCAGCACCAATGAGGCGGCGTTCGGCTATGCCGGGACAGTGCTGAACAGCAGCCAGATCAATGCGGCTAGCAGCATCACAATCAACACCAGCAACTTCTCGAACATTGTTCCCGGTGACTGGACGAGAATTACCAACGCTCCGGTCACAACGGCGCAGGGGGTCAATACGACCAGCGGAACCTGTGATCTCGCCAATCCGTTCTGCCGTGCCACGTTCTCGCCGAACATCGTCGCCTCCAACGCAATCGTCTATCAGATCACCACGACCACGACGCAATCCTTCGCCAATGGTCAGGCGGGGCCGTCCTATGTGCCGCAAATCGTGGCGGGTGGAGCGCTGACCGTGTCGAACTTCGTCAACGGGCGAAACGTGGGCGGCGTCTTGTCCGGTAACTCGGTGAATCTCTTCGGGGCCGGCGGCGCCACGTTCCTGCAGGATTTCCTCGGTCTCCAGAGCCAGCAGGACAAATCCGGCTATATCGACGTAACCTACACGACGTTCGTCTATGACAACAAAGGCAACTTCACAGGCCAGGTCAACACCTCGGGCATCACGAGGATCGACTGCGCCTCGCCGCCTAGCGGGTTCTCGTGCGGGACGCAGTCCGGTACGTTTTTCAACCCGACGCAAACCACGCAGAACGGCATTTATGCAAACAGCCTGAATGCTTCGGGCTTTGGCCTTACGGTTACCGCTGCGGCGCGGCCTGCGACGGTTAGCGCGACCAGCGGCACGACAACGGTCCCGACTGCTGCAACCGGCGCGGCTACGGGTATGACAAGCGCGCCTGTCGCCTCGGTCAGCGCCACGATGGCGGGCGCGGCAAGCGGCGTTGGCGGCACGACTGTGGATGGCGGTGCGGCGCTGGTAACCGGCCCGGCAACGTCCACGAGCGGCGTTGGCGGAACCGTCAGCGGGACGGGCACGGTCAGCGGGACTGCCGCCACGACCTTCACCAACCCGCTTAGCGTAACCACGGTGGGCGGCCAGCCGGCAGTTTCGTTCGGCGGCACGACCATTACTCTGCCGACCAATCCAAACGGTCGCTTCGTCACGGTGCCGAACAGCTCCAGCCAGTTCCTGGTGGAAAGCAATCCGCTGTTCACCACTGCGCTCGCCAGCCTCAGCTCCGATCTGCTCGCGCAGAAGCTTGGCATCGCACCCGATGCCCTGGGCAAGCGACTAGGCGATACCGACTACGAGGCCTATCTCATCTCGCAGCAATTGCTCGGGGCGACGGGTCGCACCCTGCTCGACAGCTACGCCAGCCTCGATGATCAGCTCTCCACCTTGTATGACAACGCGGCAAGCTATGCCAAGGCCAACGGGTTGACGATCGGCACGCCGTTGACCGAGGAACAGGCAGCCAACCTGCCCGGGGACATCATCTGGCTCGTTCGCACCAGCGTGGGCGGCGAGAATGTTCTGGCGCCGGTTGTCTATCTCTCCGAGGCGACCAAGTCAGCACTGGTCAAGGGCAGCGGGATCATTGCCGACAACGTCAACCTGCAGCTGACCTCGCTGGATAATTCCGGCGGGACCATTATTGGCACAAAAACCAATATCATCCGCGCAACCGGCAACATCTCAAACACCGATGGGGGGACGATCGCGGGCGGGCAAGTCTATCTCAAATCCGCCGCGGGTACTGTCTCCAACCTCAACAGCACGATCAAGGCGGCACAGAACGCCGTTGTGATCGCCAATGGCGATCTGACCAACACCGGCGGCACGATCAGCGGCGATCGCGTCGCGCTGCGTTCGGACAATACCAGCGTCGACATCAAGGGCGGCACGATCACGGCAGGGACCGCGCTGTCGATCGACCAGCAGGATGGGTTCAAGATCGACGGGACCAATAACCTGTCTGCCAAGAATCTCGCGCTGACCACGCGCGGCGGCAGTATCGAGGTGGCAACACAGACCCAGACCACCCAGAACGGCAAGACGATCAACACCGAGATCGGCCCGCGCGCTTCGATCACGGCCAGCGAGAGTCTGTCGTTGAATGCAGCCAAGGACATCTCGGTTCAGGGTGGCACGATCAGTGCGGGCAAGGATCTGCTGCTCAACGCCGGAAATAACATCGACATCGGGACCATCACGTCCACCGAAGGCGGCGAGAGCAAGGTGCGCAAAGGCCGCACCACCACCACCAGCGAATATGTGACCACGACGAACATCGGATCGGATGTGTCGGCGGGCGGCAATCTCGTGCTGAAAAGCGGCGGTTCGACCAACATCACCGGCAGCGACGTGACCGCCGGGGGCAACGCTGCGATCATCGCCGGGGGCGAGGTCAACATTGCTTCGGCGACGGACACCAGCCGCGAAAAGACGGTCGAGAAGTACAACGGCGTCTTCCAGAAGAAAACAACCACCACCGAAACCACCACCACCACCAATGTCGGCTCGAACGTGGCGACCGGCGGATCGCTCTATGTAAAGTCGGGTGGCGACACCAACATCACCGGTGGCAGCCAGATCAATGCGGGCAAGAACGTGGTGATCGATACATCGGGCAACGATCTGAACGTTCTTGCAGGCAACGACACCTCGACCACCACAACCGAGATGAAGAAATCGGGCTTCGGCGTCGCGGGCGGCCTTTATGGCAAGGAAAAGGTCAACAGCCGCGATGCTTCGACCACCAATGTGGCATCAGGCATTACAGCCGGGGGCAAGGTTGCGCTGATTGGCAACGAGAACGTCACGATCCAGGGTTCGAACCTGAGCGCGGCTGAAGGCGGCGTGATCGACGCTACCGGCAACGTGAACATCCTTGCGGGCAAGGACACGCGCGATGTTACCACCCGGCGCGAGACGGAAACGATCCTCGGCGTGTCAAGCTCCAGTTCGGGCAAGGCCGGTGCCAATGCAGGGGCGCTCGCGGAACGCAACGGCATCGGCGGAACCGCATCGGCGGGGGCTTCGGCATCGGCCGAGGGCGAGAACAAGTCGTCGCTGAACTTCTACAGCAAGACGGTGACCAACAGCCGCGAACAGAGCACCGCCAATGTCGGCTCCAACATCGAACTTGGCGGAGATTCGCAGATCTCGGCGGGCAAGACGCTGACAATTCAGGGATCGAACGTCGGTACCACGGAGGGCGACCTAACCCTGCGGGCCAAGGACGTCAACATCCTGACCGGCATCGACAGCGAGTTGAGCACCAGCGACAGCAAGACCACTTCGGTCGGAATCTTCGTCGATTCAAAGGGCGATGCCAGCGCAGGGGCCAATGCATCGATCAGCGGCAGCCTTGCCGACAGCAAGAACCGCGCTGCCATCGGCGGCGGGGTCAGCGCATCGGCCACGGCCGAGGCGAACGGGCAGGTGACCGCCACGATTGGCGTGCGCAACAGCACGTCGCGCGAAAGCAGCGTGAAGGTGAGCAATGTCGGCAGCAACGTGGGCGCGGGCGGCAACCTTAACATCATCGCCGAAAATGACATCACCACGGTCGGCGCCAACCTTTCGGCCGGGGGCGACGTGGCGCAGGTTGCGGGCAACAACATCAATAACCTTGCCGCGCAGGACTATGAATTCTCGTCGCAAAGCGAGAGCGAGACCACTGCGGGACTCTATCTGAGAGCAAACGGCAGCGCTTCTGCCGAAGCATCGGCAGGCGCATCTGCACAGATCGGCCAGAACGGAATCGCGACGCCTGCGGCCAACGGGCTGAAGGTCGGCGCCAAAGCTTCTGCCGAAGTCAGCGCGGGCTTCCGCGCTGCCAATGAAGCCAGCAGTTCCAGCTCCGGTTCGACCAGCGCAGTCTCCACCACGATCCAGTCTGGCGGCAACGTTGTCCGCATCGCAGGCAATGTGATCAACGATCAGGGCACCCAGCTTCAATCTGGCGGAGACATCCTCCAGCAGGCCACGACCATTACCGATCGCGCAGCGGAAAATACCGAGTTCAGCTCTGAAAACAGCCGCAGCACGGAATTCACCATCGGCGCCAACGTGCAGGGCGGCGTTTCGGGCGGCATGACCTCGGGCAGTTCGACCGGGGCGGGTATCAAGCAGACCTTCACCTACGAGCAGTCGGGTGAATCCCAGCGCAGCAGCCAGGCGGTCACCAGCAGCTATGATGCCGGTGGCAAGGTCGTCTCGATCACCAGCGGCAAGACCTCGCTTGAAGGCACGCAGATCAAAGGCCAGCAGGGCGTTACCATTCAGGCAGGGTCGCTGGACTACACGGCTGCGCGGAACACCGAACAGACTTCCAGTTCGGGCTTCTCACTCGACCAGTCGGTCACAGTGGATGTCATCGCCAAGAGCGTCGGCGTGGGCGTTGAAGGCGAGATTTCCAAGAGCTCCGGTGCGAAGAGCCAAGCTGTGACCGGAACGATCGAATCCGGCGCAGGTGCGGTGAACATCGTCACAACCAATGGCGACCTGCGCCTGCAAGGCACGCAAGTCACCGGTGAATCCGGCGTCAACGTCGCCGCGACCAACGGCAAGGTCTTGTTGGAAGCGGCGCGCTCGACCGAAACGACAAATGACCTGAACGCCTCATTTGGCGTCAACCTGACCGCGAGCAAGGGATCGGGTGGTGCCAACAGCGCTGGGATCGAGGTCGAAGCAGGATTGCAGATCGACAAGACGGATGCCGTCACCAATCAGGCCGTGCAGCTCAATTCCGGGTCGGGCCAGGTGAATGTGCAAGGCGGTTCGGTGCTGATGCAGGGCACGCAGATTGCAGCCGCCACCGGCGCGAATGTGGTGGCCACGCAAGGGCAGGTCATCAATCAGAGCGTCGTCGACACGGTGCGCGCTTCCGGCGGCGGGTTCAACATTTCAGCCGCTGCCGAGCAATCCGGCACCGTCGTCGCCGGCGGAACGGGCGGGTTCAACGCCTACAACGTAACCGACCGAACAACCACGGCGAGCAGCGTGACGTCGCAGTCAGGCGGTACGTTCGTGGGGAGGTCGGCTGGTCCCGTCGTTGCCCCGGAACTCGCCTCGGGCCCAGAAGCGCCAATCATCCGGCAGGTTGAGGGCGTTCCCGACAGCACCGTCTCGACCTCGAACACGGCCGAAAACAACAGCTTTGGCGCGCCTGACGGGCAGGCACCAAGCCTCGACAATGGCTCTGGCCTAACCGGGCCTGCACGAACAGTGTCGCTCGCCGCCCCAAGCCAGGCTACAGGTCGGACCAGCGGCACCGCCGCACCCTCTATTGGCCCCGTCGTCGCCACGGGCGTGGCACCCATAACCGGCTTGACTGGTGGGCAGACAGTGGCGCAGCGGGCCATTGCTGACGTGCCGCAGGCCATGCGCGTCGAAGGCGTCGCCGCACAGGTTCAGGGCGCGGCTCCGCTGCAGGCGCCGACGGCTTTGGCTGTTCCGCAGGCCGGTGCATTGCAGAATGGTCCTCAGTCCAATGTGCCCGTTGCGGTCACAGAAGCGAACGTTGGTAAGCCTGCTGCGGTACTGCCGACGCCGCAGTTCGTACCTGCGCCACCGACTGGTCCGGGTCAGCCACGTCAGCAAACGGAAGGTCCGATTGTCCAACCGACAGTGCAGAAGCAGCCTGACGCACCGGTGATCCAACCGACGGTGCAGAAACAGCCTGACGCACCAGTGATCCAACCGACGGTGCAGAAGCAACCCGAGGCACCAGTGATCCAGCCGACGGTGCAGAAGCAGCCCAACGCACCGGTGATCCAACCGACAGTGCAGAAGCAGCCCAACGCACCGGTGATCCAACCGACAGTGCAGAAGCAGCCTGACGCTCCGGTGATCCAACCGACGGTGCAGAAGCAGCCCAACGCACCGGTGATCCAACCGACAGTGCAGAAGCAGCCTGACGCTCCGGTGATCCAACCGACGGTGCAGAAGCAGCCCGACGCTCCGGCGAGCCAACCGACGGTGCAGAAGCAGCCCGACGCTCCGGTGATCCAACCGACAGTGCAGAAGCAGCCCGACGCTCCGGCGAGCCAGCCGGCGGTGCAGAAGCAGCCTGACGCTCCGGTGAGCCAACCGACGGTGCAGAAGCAACCCGACGCGCCCCCAGCTGTGCCTCAGGTGCAAGCGCAGCAGAGTGTTCCGTCAACAGCACCGGCTGTGCGCAACCAGCCCGAGGGGGCACCACCGCCCGTTGCTCCGCTGCCCAAGAACACGGTTCGTACCGTGGTTGATCGTCAGCAAAACGTCATCCGACCTGAAATCGCGCCACCCCCAGTGGGCAAGCCAATCACAGCGCAGACGGCCGCTGGCGGCGAACTGCCCTGCTGGCTGACGATCGATCCGAGGACAGGTGCCATCAACGGTCGACCGTCGCAAAGCGTTGCCGATGCGAATGTGCCGGTGATCGTGATCGAGATGGTGCCGCAAGCAGATGGCACGACACGGCGCATGACGATCGTGGTCCAACCCAACCAGTTTGGTGCCGGAGGCTCCGAATGCAGCATTGTCCGTACGACCCCCACGGCCGACAAAGAGCGTGGGCAGCGCTGAGGGCGATGGGGCTACTGTTCCCACTTCGAGGAGACCTGCGGAACCTGCCTTCAATGATCGGGCTGTCCACGTAAGTGGACAGTTCCGCTACAACGCACATCAGGACCATAAACATCACTTCACGAGTGAAGCGACGGCCTCCACAATCCGATCCGGGTCAACAGGCTTGTAGAGGATCTTCATGTCTTCGCGTTCAGCCGCCGCGATCCGGTCGGGATGTGTATCGCCGGTGATCATGAGGACGGGCAGCCCTGCGCCATGCTTCTGGCGCATCAGACGCACCGCGTCAGTCCCATCGCGCCCCCGCCTCAGCCGGAAATCCGAAACCAGAAGATCCGGCACTTGGTTGGCCGCGTGTTCCAAGGCTTCTTCGATCGTTTCAGCCGTGGCAACATCGTGGCCTTGGGCGGCCAACAGGGCGCCAAGACCATGTAAAATGGTAACATCATCGTCCAGCAGGATGACCCTTGCTCCCTTGGCAGTACCTGGCCGTTCGGTCTGTGGGACCAGCACGGGAGGCTGTTCGGTCCGCACCGACGGCGCCAGTGGTAGGGAGAAGCGGAACACGCTGCCGTGCCCGGGCTCGGAGGAAACTGTGATGTCTGTGCCAATCAGGCGCGCCATGCGCCGGGCAATAGCAAGGCCCAGGCCAAGCCCCTTTCGCCGGTCGCGTTCGGGATTGCCCAGTTGGGTGAAGTCGCCAAAGATCGTCTCTTGCTGATCGACCGGAATGCCAATGCCGGTATCCCACACTTCGGCGATCATGACCTGTTCCCGCCGCCGTGCCCCGATAAGCAGGCCTCCGTTATCGGTATAGCGGATCGCATTGGATATCAGATTGAGCAAAATCAGCCGCACGAGGCCGGGATCGGCATGGACGTGATGTCCACATTCATGCACCCGAAAGGCTATCCGTTTATCGTCGGCCTGAACGCCCAGTTCGGTTTCCAGTTGCCGGACAAGGTCGTCGAAGAAAAACGTCCTTGCCTTCGGCTCGATCACGCCTGCATCCGCCCGCGAAAAATCGAGCAAGGCATCCAGCATCTCTGACGATGCGTGCAGCGCACTGGAGGCATTCATGACCATCTCGCGTTGCGCAGGCTCAAGCTTGCTGCCCTTCAGCAAAGCCAGAAACAGGCCCGTGGCATGGATCGGTTGCCGCAGGTCGTGGCTGGCCGACGCCAGAAATGTAGACTTTGCCCGATCAGCCGCCTCGGCTGTCTGACGAGCGGCTTCCGCCCGTTCGGCCTGGCGGGCCAACCCTTCGGCAAGCTCTGCGTTGGCAAAACCCAGCGCGATATGTCGGTAATAGGCCTCTCCGCTGACCCGCGTGTTCATGTACGTGCCGATGCAATAGAGCATGGCCAGCACTGGCATCAGATAGAACGCGGGATTATCGGGGACGACCGTAACTAGATAGAGCATCGTCAGGAAGCTGACTGCGATGAAGGACGCGATGTAGACTGCGTGCACCTTTGGCAAAGCACCATAAGTGGTCACGCCGCCGCTCAAAACCCCGCCGAGCGCCATCACCACGAACACGAATTCCGGCGCGCTGATGTTTTGCCCGGCGATGGCCAGAAGGCTGGCCCATCCGGCCGCGTGGAGAGCTTGTGTAATGCAAAGCCGACGCAGCATCCGGTCCGGCGCAACAGCCACCATCGCGGGATCGTAAAACCAGCGCAATTCGGCCAGCTCTGCGATCTTAAGCGTGGCCTGCAGCCCAAACCAGGCCCAGATGGCCATTCCATGCTCGCGCAAGACCAAGGTAACGAAGGCCGACAGCACTAGCGTCATGCTGCCGGAGCGGGCCAGCATGCTGTAAACGATCCGGATCTGTTCGATCAGAATACGCTGCTGGGTATCCCCATCCTGCGTGTCAGGCGCAGACACCATCAGATCAGCCTTGCCTGTTCGGCCAGATAGACGGCGTTCGTGCGATTGGTGGCACCCAACAACTTGAAGATCTGCTGAACGTGACCCCGGACCGTGAATTCGGAAAGGCCGATCAGCCGTGCAATCGCCTTGTTGGAATGGCCTTCGCGCAGAAGGCCCAGAATCTCGATCTGCCGCGCGGTCAAAGGACGCAGCGCCTTGCCTTGATCCTCCGCGATCGTGACCGATGCTGGGACAGGTAATGCTTTGGCGATCTGATCTATCAACACTGTCGGCGGCTCGGCCTTCGACAGAATCGTAACACCTTCAGCGTCACCAAGGCGATCAACTACCCATCTCGCATCTTCGGATGTGATGATGAAGATTTTGGCTTTCGGCCAGTGCATGCGCACAAGAGCCAACGCCGCCTCTCCGCTTACGCCCACAAGGTTGAAATCAAGCATAACGAGGTCAGGCGTCTGGTGAAGGGCATCAATGGCAGCGCCAAGCCCCGGCTTTGAAATAAATTCCACGAAAGGAAAGCTTTGCCTGACAATCAGTTCTAGGCCACAGAGAAACAAGTGGTGGTCATCTATTGCCAGTATTCGAAATTTTTCCACTCCTACCCCGCTAAAAATTTGAATTATATGGGAAATATTGCATTTAGAAGGTCATCTTCATTCCCGTTTTACGGGTCCGGCTGAACGGTAACGGCATCCAGCTTTGATTTCCAGAGTTCCTGAACGCTTCATACGAAGCTCTGAATTTCAGCCCTGCATCGCCTTTTAGGGTTATGGGCGGCTCGGGATCCATCACCACGCTCATGAAGCTTGCGGCGCGGGCGATGTTCGCTTCGTCGAAGTCGTCAGCCATCATGCCGGGAACGGAATGGACGATCCGGTCGATGAGGTCCTGCGGCAGTGCGTTGTAGTCGCCCTCGTCGATGGCGATGAAGCAGCCGTTGTCGTCCTTGATGACGTGCTGGTCGAAGAAGCTGTGCTGGGCCCAGGTCAGGAACGGGACGCCCACGGCCCGCCGCGCAGCGGGGGCGGGAGAGCCGCCCTTCTTGACGCGGGCCAGCAGGCCGTCAGGCCGTTACTGGCGAGGGCTAGAAGTGAACGAGCCGGGCCATGAAAGGGTGCGTCCCGATCGACAAAAAAGAAGGGCATCCGGCGGTGAAACCGGACACCCTTCTGGTTGACTGGATCGTTGACGCCCCCGCTCAAAACGGCGGGAGATCGTCCCCATTGGCGACGCGCTTCATCGCCGGGCGTTCGGTCTGCGCCGGGGCCTTTGCTCGCGCAGCCGGAGCCTCGTTCCGGGCCGAAGCATCGCGCACGATGTGCAAGGAGATGCGGGCTTCGCGCAGCCGATCGGCAAGGTTTGCCTGGATACTGCCACCGCTGCACACCACGGCCTCGACCGGCTTGAATGCGAGCATACGCGCATTGCGCTGATAGGGCGCCGACGGTCCCCGCGAGGTATCGGGCTTGCACAGGATCACCGGAACATTGTGGCGCGAGGCCCAGGCTGCGGTGATCACGTCCGCGCCCTTGTTCTGCGCGGTCGTCGCCAACGCCATCGACGGCACACGCGCGTGGATCGCATCGACTTAGTCTTCAACGAGTGCAATGTCGGAGAACCGCTGTCCGCCCGAGAATACCACCACCGGACCCGACGGCGCGAACTGCTCGCGCCGCTGCGCCTTCTGGGCCGCGGGAATCCGATACTCCTGTTCAGAATGTCGGCATAGTATCAATTCGACGGTCGAATTGGATTGGCTGCAGCTGATCGAACACCGAACCCATGCGCGGCGGTGACAGCTTTGCAGCCGATTTACCCTGCATTTTCCCAATTCCACATTTTGCAGGGTAAGCGGGGAAGGGCGATCCGGCTCCCACCCCTTCAAAGGCGGTCAAACACCGATCCCATACGCGGGGAAAACAGTCGCTCGTAGGTCTTCAGCAGGTGCGTGTCGGTCATCGCCGCGACGTAGTCGCAGATGATCCGCAAGCTCCCGCCCGCCGCTTCGAACTTGACAAGTTCATCGCGCGGGAGGAGGCGCTGAGGGTCTGCCTGCATCGCCTCGAACACGGCGACGACCATGCCCTGGCCCTTGAATTCGAGATGCTGGACGGCGGGCGATGTGATCACATCGCGCACGACGAAGTCCTGCAGAACATCGAGGAATTCCCGCTGGGGCGAGGCAACGCGCACGCGCCAGCGCAGGAACGGCGCGGCAAACTCAGGGAACTCGACGAACTCTACGGCAGTCAGGAAATGATGGACCAGGCGGCCGATGAAGCGCTTGCGTGAAGCGGCCCCGCCGAACAGGCCATCGATCAGCTGGGCGAAGACGTCGTTCTCGCTTTCGCCGGGGTACTTGGTCTTGAGCGCATCGAGAAACGAAGGGCACTTGTCCTGCAGTGATGCAGCAAAAGCATCCCTGGAGACGAGATCAAGCGCGATCGCATCTTCAAGGTCATGGACCCCGTAGGCAATGTCGTCGGCGGCATCCATGATCGAGCAATCGAGCGCCTTGTGGAGCGGCTTGCCGTGCTTGCCGTCCTGCGCCGCGAAGGCCTGAAAGGCCTCGCGGTCGGCAGCCGAAAAGGGCGCGAGGATCCAGTCGACGACGTCCTGTTCGCTATCTAGATAGCACTTGGGCGGCTTGCTCGTGCGGCCATCGAGGATCTTGATCGTCGTCGGGCCGCTGAGCAGGGCAGGGACAAGCGCCGGATTGGCGATACGGCCAAAGACGACGGGGTACTTCAGGACCCCGAGCATCGTACGGCGGGAAAGGTTTGCACCGGCTCCGGCCGAGAAGTTCTCAAGCCGGGCGAGTATCCGCAGGGTCTGGCCATTCCCCTCGAAGCCGCCGGCTTCGCGCATGCAATAGTTGAGCGCGATTTCGCCGCCATGCCCGAAGGGCGGGTGACCAAAGTCGTGTGTGCAACCGATCGAATGGATGGTGCCACGATCGGGTAAAAGGAGCCTCGCCGGATGATCCGTATAGGACTTCTCGAGCTGGCGCGTGATGCCGCCAGCTATTTGGGCAACCTCGAGCGAGTGGGTCAGGCGGGTACGGTAGAAGTCGCTGTCGCCAAGATTGAGAATCTGCGTCTTGCCCTGGAGTCGCCGGAAGGAGGCCGAGTGAATGACGCGCGCATAGTCGATTTCGCCATCGTCGCGCGCGTCCTCGCTTTGCGGCGTCCAGCCCTCGCGGCGGGCCGACCAGTCCCTCGACGCGACCATGGCTTAACGGATCACCGAAACGGTGACACCAGCGGCATCGGCCATGGTCCGCCACTGCTTGTCCGCGGTCAGGGCAGGGAGGCCGTCGCGGCAGGCCAACGCAAGGCAGAACCGGTCGCCGAGCGACAGGCCGGCTTCTCCCGTCAAGGCGCGCAAGCGTCCGGCGATCGTGGCAAGGCCGTGGTCCGCATCGACGATAGTCATCGGCAGGGGCTTCAGCATCGCATCGACCTCGCTGCCGGCATGCCAGCGTGGATGAAGTGACTGACGACTTTGGCAAAGTTGACGCTGGACATGCGGGCATCCGCGATGGCGTTGGCAACCTTGTCGGCGCCGGGCTCGTCCCGGAGCAAGGCAAGGCGCGCCGATGCATCAAGCACCACTTCGCTCATTCGCCGGATTCCTCACGGCGGCAGACTAGAAAGGCGTCAACCGTGGCCTCGGGGTTTCCGCGTGTGTACATTTTCGCGAGCGCCTGCGCGTGGGCGATCGACTGAGCAACCCTGCGCAGAATGACTCCGTCCTCGGTTTCCTCAACCAGCAAGGCGCCGTCACCGGCCAGGCCGAGCCACTTGCGGATATCGGCCGGCAGGCTCATGCGTCCTTTAGGGGTGATCGTCACTTGAACCGTCATGGCAGTGCTCCAGATCGCCCGACGTGACCCTACGAGTTCATATTGGGACTCGAACTGCAGCTTATGCAACTAAAGTGAAAACGTGTCACGCACGTCAAACTGTGGCACGATTGTGTTGATCAAATTATAGGAGAACTTATCAGGCTCTCCTAAGCGGAATTGCGCGACTAAGGAGCTGTAAGACCTTGTAATCGGCGGCAGAGCAGACGGCCTGACAGACATTTTCTATCGTGTCCATCACATCAACTGGCGCGTTCCAAAGGAGGGCTCAAATGGCTCCCTCAGCACCTGTGTTTAAGTTGGATAATAATAGTTTTGTTAAACTGGGCTTTTTTCTAGGAAAAAGCCATGCGGACTTTGTTGTCGCAAGCGCCAACCGACCGGGTTGGGCGTTATCCCAAGCATACTTTCCAGTTGCGTGAACTGCCGTTTACGGCGGTTCCATTTATGATTGCGCCGGTCTTGCCGGGCGAAACGCTCAACAACCTGTATTTCGAAAGCCGCGTCATTTCTGATCCGGTTTTGAACTCAATCATCGGCTGGAAGAAAGAATATTATTTCTTCTACGTCCGTATCACTGACCTCCTCGTTGACGCAATCCGCGATATGTTCATCGATCCGGCAAATACCGATTTGTCGGCTACCTACGGTATTGCGGCGAACAGCCAGCCTTTCTATACCGCAAAGGGCGGCATCGATTACGCCAAGCGTTCGTATGAAAAAATTGTTCAACATTTTTTCCGCGATGAAGACGAAACGCTCGCCACTGCCACTACTGCCGACGGCCTCGGCATCGTGCAAATCCGTGAACAAAGCTGGATGGACAGCTTGACGGATGATCTGCCTGGACAATCCGCTGTCACCACGGCGAGCAACGCTCAAGACTTCGATGCTCTCATGGATGCGTTCGAACAGCTTCGCGCGCTCGGCATTGCCAATATGTCGTATGAGGATTTTCTCCGTTCCTACGGCATTGCAATTCCTGCCAAGGATGAGGGCAAGCCTGAAATGCTCGCTCGCTTTTCCGATTATCAATACCCCTCGAATACCATCAATCCGACGTCGGGGACTCCAACGTCGGCCCTTTCTTGGGTATTCAAGAACGGTTCCAAGGAACGCAAGTTCTTCAAGGAACCCGGTTTTGTCATCGGCATTTCTGTTACGCGGCCCAAGATTTATTTCTCCGGCCTCGCCGGCAACATGGCCGCTCACATGACGCGCGCGTGGGACTGGATGCCTAACTATCTTGACGGTCATCCCGAAACGCAGCTCAAGCGTTTTTCGTCGGACTCCGGGCCGCTCGGAGATCGCACGACTGCGACCGATGAATATTGGGCAGATATGCGCGATCTGCTGATCCACGGCGATCAGTGGCAGAACATGGTGGCGTTCGCTGCCGCTCCCGCCACTACTGGCGCAAATCACCTTCTTCCACTTCCCGACGGTGCAAATCACAAGTGGAAGTATCCAACTGAAGCAATGTGCAAATCGTTCTTTGTCGATGCTGGGGGCACGAATTTCTATGTTCGCCAAGACGGATACGTTTCACTTGCAGTCCGCGGTAAGCAAGTTGACTTCACCCAGGGCAATATCGCCCAAGTCTGAACCAATTCTGGATGGAATCGGATTTCGTTATGAACAAACATCTGGAAGGCTCCTGTGGCGACGCGGCGATAGCTTTAGGTTTGTCGCCACTGGCTACGCTGGCGCTCCGGGTTTCGTTAATGATCCTGACGCGGATCATTTACGTCAAAGAGGGCCAATCCCTCGCGGTCAATATTGGATACGCGAGCGCAAGCATTCGCGTTTCCAAAGTCCGGCGTTCTTCCTCGACCCGTTCGAGGAAAACGAAATGCACGGACGAAGCGGGTTCTGGATCCATGGCGACAACGCCCGGCTTAACCGCAGTGGGTCAACCGGCTGTATTGTCATCGGATGGCATGATCGAGCATGGATCGGACGTCAAATCAGCGGCAACCATGTTAGCCCTGTATTGATCGTTACCCGCTGACACCGAAAAACCCGGCGCTGCTCTTATTCAAAGAGGGCTGTAGGCGTCGGGTTTTTTTGCGCCCGCTGGGCGCATTCCTTCTGTGCTTCAATCAACCGCAGGTTGAGGCCTTGTTTATACTAGCACAGGTGACACCATGCCCGTGGTGTTTGGTTCGCCCCATGTGGCGAAAGTTCATCAATATGCGGCCCTCCTCAACGGGACGCGCGCAAGTCCCCTCCACGGGGATTGCAAGAACCCAGTCGGGATCGAATATCGCGCTGGTCAGGATGAGGCGTTGCACCGCCTCAAGCGTTGGAGTGAAGACGAAACGCTAGACATAGCTCCGGGCTATGGTCTTGTGGGGGACTGGCTCCCATCATTTCGCACCTCGGCAAGTCTGACCGTTAGGTGTCGCAAATGCGGCCCATGCCTGAAACAGCGTGCAAAGGTCTGGGCCACGCGCGGGCAAATTGAGCTGGTAGCGTCCCGCCGTTCATGGTTCGGCACGTTAACGCTTTCGCCGGAAAGTCGTTTTATCGCTCGTCTCAAGGCTGACGCCGCTGTGTCAAACAGCGCGCGTTGGAATGACCTTGATGACACCGAACAATTCAAGGAAATAGCAAAGGTGATACGTCGTGAATTCCAGCTATTTCTCAAGAGAGTGCGCAAACAATCTGGTGCACGTTTCAGGTATTTATGCACGACCGAGGCCCATAAGGACGGCTTTCCTCACGTGCATTTATTGCTTCATGAAGTATCAGAAACGCGCGTAACTAAGCGCCTATTGGAGAAGCAATGGCAACTAGGCATATCGCATTGGCGATTGGTCAATAATCATGACCATAAAGTGCCGTGGTATGTTGCTAAATACCTGACGAAAAGCATTCTGGCTAAGCCTGTCGCAAGCCTGCGTTATGGACGGCCTCCACTAGAGGCCTTGACGGAGACGATAGGCGACGCGGCGCTAGGGCGAAGCCCAGCGCCGGAAAACAACCCGCCGTCATGGTTGAAAAGCGGCGCTGTTCACGCTTGAACAGCGTCCCCATGATCTGGATAAGCTCGTTAAGTCTTTCATTGATAGGAGTGTGAAACATGGCTCTGTATGATGATCGTATGCCCGGTGAACAGGGGGCTACGAGAAGGGCAGGGGGGCTTAAGCGCCCCCCTCCAACCCCTACGCCCGGTTATAAAAACCCTCATAGGGATAAATATGGCCCTAAGCGCCATCCGGGCGTTGGAACGCCGCCAATACCGAAGCCCGCACCTCAAGCGGGTTATCAGCCTATTGGCGGCTCACGCGCGGTCCCGGCTTCGCTGGGCCGTCGCGTAGGTCGAGTCGTCGCGCGGCAGGTTCTCGGTCGCGCTCTCGATCTCACGGATGTAATTCAGCCGTGGCTAGACCCATCGCCATTTCGCGTGCCTGATCCTCGGAATGGCTGGCGTATGTGTTTCGTGTGCCCTCCGTGGCCCATCAATCATACGCAATACAGCAATCTCGGTGTTTGCACTCCCGCGATTGCTAACCTCTCGTGCCTCGGTGGGCAGGCTCTTTCGGCCAATCCGGGCACTGCTGGCGTTCCATCGGGTTATCAACCTCCTCCCACTGATCCGTCGCTTCGATCTGTCAGATACGGATACGCAACGCCAATCGGGAATCCGCCTGTCGGTTACCGTCAGCGCTATGTTGCTGACTACTTCCGCCCAGCGAGTTCAACTAGCTTGAACGCTGAACCTCTGGACGCGCCTTATGTCGCCGGGGGCTGGGCGCTTACGCCCCAAGTGAACCCTAACGTCATGCGTTATTTGCCTTCCGTTCCGCAGCTCGGATACGGGGAAGGGCTTGCTCCCCGCGAAATAACAGCCGACGAATTGGCGCAACGTCTCGACGCCGCGCCCGCCTCATCGACTGCGATTTCCGCAGGCGGCAGTTTGAACCCGCCGTCTATCGGTCGTGGTTCTGTCGGCTTAAGTTATCCACCGAAACCGCCAGTTATCGGGAATAACCACGAACGCCGAAAGCCTCCGCGCAATGTCCGCGAACGAAAGATGAGAGGGCCCGTTATGCTCGGCCTTATGTTGGCCGACGTAATTAGTGAGGGCGCGGAAGTTGTCGACGCAATCTTTGAGGCTCTCCCCAAAGATGTTCAAAAGAAATGGGACTGCAACCGGTCGGCAGCATTCATCGACAAGGCTGGTCAATACGGCATCGATAATGCCGATTGTAAGGCTAGGGCGCTTTGGCACAATTGGCATAAAGTCGATATCGTTGAAGCGGTTCGAAACATTATTGCCAATCAAATTGAAGACAAACTAATCGGCTATCTGCATAAAAATGCACCTCGCAACCTAATCAACGCTGGTGAGGATGGACAAAAGGCCTACGCCGAATTAGTTAAAGCATTCCTTGAGGAAATAGGTCTTCAGGATGGTAAGGGCTTTGACGGAATGAAAGGCCCTTACGCAAAGTTGGTGAAGTCACAATGAAGGGAAAATACAAATGGCATACTCTCGTGGCCGCCGTTCTGCTTACGGTGCTCGGTCTCGCGTCTCCCGGTTCGCTCGAAAGCCTCGTGCCGGTTATGGACGCGCTGCTCCCCGCCGTCTGACTTCACGCCGTTCAACCGCTCGCCGGGCTGCTCCGCAGACTGTGCGCATTGTTCTTGAAACGGCTCCGGTCAGCGCTGTGTCGCGCAATCCGCTTGCGCCGCTGATCGAAACAAAGCGGGGAAAAGCAAAGCTTTAAGCTTCGCTTTTTGGAATTCACAGGGCCCAGTTTGATAATAATAGTTATGTTAATTGAAACGCCGTGCCTCATATCACTGACGATCATGGCCTCGCTTTGTCGCTTCACACAACCGGCTTGCGGAAATTCAGATATTTGAATATTTCGCGGGTATGAATTCATCAACCAACACAATCCCAATCGCCATTCTACCGGGTCTTCTGTGCGATTCCCGGATGTTCCGGGGCCAGTTGGCGGGCCTGCCAAACCTTTCAGTCGTCGACGGGTTCTATGGCAACGCCGACCGGATCGAGGATATGGCCGCCTATGCACTTGCCCGCTTGCCCGACCGCTGCGTGGTGATCGGACATTCCATGGGTGCAAGAATTGCGCTTGAGGCATGGCGGCAGGTCCCGTCACGCATCGCAGGTATCGTTCTTTCAAGCACCGGCATACATTCGCCAAAGCCCGGCGAAGCGGAAAAGCGGCATGCCTTGCTGAACCTTGGCCGTGACCAGGGCATCGCTGCACTTGTCGCGCAGTGGCTGCCGCCGATGATCGGCCAGCAGCACCGCAGCAATATCCAGCTTGTCGACATGCTGACCAAGATGTGCGCAGCGGCAGGCATCGAAACATATGCCTGTCAGATCAACGCCTTGCTCAACCGGCCACCACTTGATGACGTGCTGCCCGCAATCTCTTGCCCGGCCATGGCCATCGTCGGTTCGGATGATGAATGGAGCCCGCCGGAACAGCATCGGGCCATCGCGGCAGCTATTCCGGGATGCGCTCTGCAGGTGGTCAGCGGTGCCGGACACATGCTGCCCGTCGAACAACCCGATGCCTTCAACCAGTGCGTTGCGGATTGGCTGGGCCAGCATCCGCAATTGGGCTGATCGGCGGAAATGATCTGTCGGGGCGACCAAATTTCGTTTGTGTTACTAACAAAATCTGGCAGAATGCCGGCAACAAACGGAGAGGATTTCCATGGCCCAGAATAACACGATAACCTTCTATGACCTTGCGTTGTCCACCGGCGCGACGATCAGCCCGTTCGTGTGGGCCACGAAATATGCCCTGAAGCACAAGGGCTTCGATCTTGACGTCGTGCCGGGCGGTTTCACCGGCATTCTTGAACGCACCGGCGGCAAGACCGAACGTCTGCCCGCGATTGCCGACGATGGCGAATTCGTGCTCGATAGCTGGGGCATCGTCGAATACCTCGACGCCAAGTATCCTGACCGCCCTGCCCTGATCCCGCATGAAAGCGTCGCAGCGACGCTCAAAGCGCTGGACAACTGGTTCTGGAATGCGGCGGTCGGCCCATGGATGTTCTGCTTCTGTCAGGATTACCGCGATCTTTCGCTGCCGCAGGACCACGAATACGTCACCCACAGCCGCGAAAAGATGCTGGGCCGCAAACTGGAAGACGTGCAGGCCGGACGCGAAGACCGCCTGCCCAAGATTTCCGCCGCGCTCGAACCGCTACGCGCCGCGCTGGCCCAGCACCCATGGCTTGGCGGACAATCGCCCAACTATGCCGATTTCCGCATCATGGGCGGCATCCTGTTCACCGCATCGGTGTGCAAGACGCCGGTTCTGGCCAATGATGATCCGTTGCGTGACTGGATCGAACGCTGCCTGGATCTGTTCGGCGGCCTTGGCCGCCATCCCGGCCTGTTCCCGCTGTTCGGGCTTGAGCAGCGCGAAGGCGACCCCGACCTGTTCAACCGCGCCGCAGGGCAAGGCGGCATTTACAAGCGCAACACCGGCCCGGAATCCACCCGCGCCGAAACCCAGCGCATTACCGAAGGCATGAAGGCCTGACCTCGTGCCCGGCGGCGGAATGATCCCCCGCCGTCGGGCACACTTCACGGTCTGATATTACCGCAGCTTCAGCGCCATGTCGGCAAAGGTCAGGCGGGTGTCGATGCGGGTATAGATGCGCATCGGGCGGCCTTGTGCATTTTCCAGATACAATCCGTTATCGCCAATGTTCGGCGCGGGGCGCGTCACATATTCGCTGGATGACGGATCGGGTTCGAACGACGATTGCAGCGCGGTCAGCGTGACCAGCGGATTGTCGCCAAGGATATAGGTTTCGCCAATGTCGAACCGGGCCTTGGCAGCCAGCGCCGCCAGCTTTTCGATATGGGCCACCAGCCACGCACCCAAAGCGCTTTGCCGCTTAAGTTCCTGCAATTCCGCATTGCTGACCAGCATCTGGCGATAGGCATTGCGCGGCACCTGCCAGATGGTGATGGCCGACTGGTTGAACACCACTTGTGTCGCCACACGGTCAATCGTCAGGTTGTATTCGGCGGCCGGCGCGCCGGGCGGCGGCACGGCAAGGCCGGGATGTTCCGCACCACCGATCCACACCAGCGTCATGCGCGTGGCAATGCGCGGCTCGATCAAGAGTGCCATGGCAAGGTCGGTCAGCCCGGCCCCGGCACAGTAATAGAGCGGGCGCGGATCATCGCGCAGGGCTTCGGCAATGATCGCATCGGTTGCCGGTGTCCGCGCAGGCACGGCGGCTGTTGCCAGCGCCCTTTCCACGCCTGCCAGCACAGGGACAGTCCCGCCAAGGCCCATCAGCGCCAGCAGTTCGCGCGCCTTGTCGGCTGCATTGGCAGCCTGTCGATCGCTGGGATCGAACGGCTCTTTTTCATGCAGGTGCGACCCGATGATCGCGCGGATATCAACCGACGGCGAACGCAGATGCTGGGCCAGTTGGAACAGGCCATCGGGATCGCCGGACAGATCATTGTCCACGATCACGCGGACGCGCCCTTGCGGATTGGCGTGCACCGGCATGGGCGCGATGCACAATGCCATGGCGGCACTGCCCATTGCCAAAACATCACGGCGGTTCATTCCGGCTTTCCTTCCACCGCGGCGGCAACCCGTTTCAGCACTACGGCGATGCGCTGTTCCAGCCCTGCGTCAAATCGCACGGCAGGCACAGCCACACTGAACGCGCCTGCCAGTTGTGCATCGAACCACACCGGAACCGCCATGCCGCAAATGCCCGGCGTTGCTTCTTCACGGGCGATGCTGATGCCGCGTGCCATGATCTGCGCGAAATCGGCGCGCAGATCAGCCTCGCCGGTGCGGGTGGAGGGGGTCAGCGCCTCGCGCTCCACATCAGCGAAATAGCGTGCCAGTTCCTGCGGTTCCATCCACGCCAGCAGAATCTTGCCCGCAGCCAATGCATGTAACGGGCGGCGTGTGCCCGGATCAACCGCATAGCGCAGCGCCTGATCGCTGGCTTCGGTGACCAGCGATTCCACTTCCCACCCGCGCCGGACCATGAACGACGACGTTTCGTTCAATTCGCTGCGCAGCGCGCGGACCAGCGGGGCCACCCGGTCTTCCAGCGTCAGCGCGGCAGCGGGCGCGCGCAGCCGTTCCAGCCCCGGCCCCGGCAAATAGCGCCGTCCTTCGCGGGCAAGGTATCCCCGTTCGGTCAAGGTCGCGAGCAGATAGGACAGGCTGCTGACCGGAATGGCCAGCGCGGCGGCGATTTCCTGCGCCACCGCGCCTTGGCGGTTGGCCACCACATATTCGATCACATCCAGCGTACGCATCGCCGATTTGACCGGGTTGGAGGCAGCACCTGCGCTCATTTGAAGATCAGGCTCCCGCGCCGTTCGGCAAAGCGCCAGCCTTCTGCCGTGCGGACGAAGCGGTCGTGGAATGATCCGACCAGCGGCGCGCCCTCGCCGGTGAACAGCAGCATGGCGCTGGTGCCGCGCGCGCTGTTTTCGCTGTCCACATCGATCACCACGTTGGAACAGACGTGGCGGGTGGTGCGCGCAGGGCGGGCCTTGAACGCGGCAAGGATCGCCGCGCGGCCTTCAATGCCTGCATCGGGCGCAGTGGGGCGGAACATCACCCCGTCTTCGGCATAGAGCGCCACCACTTCGTCCCAGCGCGCATCGTCGTTGAGATTGGCGTAAAGCGCGATCAGGCGGGCGCAGTCCTGTTCAGCCGCGCGGCGTTGATCCGGCGTCACAGGCGGCTGCCCGCAATGTCCGCGCCTTCGCGCAGCGCCTTCAGCTTGCGCCAGGTGACGATGGGATCAAGTTTGCCGTAACCGGCAAAGGTGCCGAAGCCGCAATCGGTGCTGGCCACCACACGGTCCGCGCCGACGATGGCGGCAAAGCGTTCAATGCGCTGGGCGATCAGTTCGGGGTGTTCAATATAGTTCGAGCAGGTGTCGATCAGGCCGGGCGCAAGGATCTTGTGATCGGGCAGCTTGGCGTCTTTCCACACCTTCCATTCGTGTTCGTGGCGCGGGTTGGCGGCTTCGAACAGGACGGTGGCAGGGCGCGCTTTCAGCACCACGTCGATCACCCGTTCCAGCGGAATGTCATGGTCGTGCGGGCCTTCGTAGTTGCCCCAGCAGATGTGCATGCGCATCTTTTCAGGCGGGATGTTGGCCGTGGCAGCGTTCAGCGCTTCGACATTGGCCGCCGCGACTTTCACGAATTCCTCGTCGGTCAGATCCTGATAGCCGGTGTGGCGGCTCATCGCCAGATCGGGGCAATCGAGCTGGAGGTAGAAGCCCTGCGCCACGATGGTTTCGTATTCCTCACGCATGGCATCGACCAGATCGGCGAGATAGGCTTCGTGAGTGGGGTAGTGACGGTTGACCTGAAACGCGGTGATGAGGCCGGGCGATGCGGCGTTCATGAAGGCCTGCGTGTCGGGCGCGGCGTGCTTTTCCAGCGCGGATTTGAAGCGGCGGATATCTTCGTGCAGCGGGTCGAGCGTGACCAGACGGACATCGCCGATGCACGATGCGCGGACGAATTCCTGGCTGCCCATGATGGCCGACAGCTTTTTGACGAGGTTGGGCACTTCGGCAAGGTCGGCCGCTGGTTTACGATCAATATGGCCGCCGAAGCCGGAGAGGCGTTCGATCATGTAGGTGGAGTAGCCGACTTTGCCCAGTTCGCCGTCCGAGACGACCGAGACGCCAGCTTCGACCTGCGCCTTGACCGCAGCGTCGACCGCCACTGACACCACGCGGTCAAATTCGGCGGCGTCATAGGCTTCACCCTTGTCGCGGGCCAGAAGCAGCGGCGTGAGTTCGTCGCCGCGTGGCAGGCTACCGACGTGGGTGGTTTTGATCTTCGCCATTCCTCAGGCCTCTCTCAAATTCATATCCGTGAAATGTTCATAGAGGTTCAGCAGCGCGAAACAAGCGGATTTGCGGGGTTTTCCCCTGTCTCGCCCCTGCTGGGGGTTTACACTGTTTACACAGTCCAGAGGGAAAGCCGTAAAGCCTCCCGTCGGGAAGGGAGAACGGAGTTTTTGCGGAAAAATGGCACTGGCGCGGACCATGCTGCTGCCATGACATGGGAAGGGGGTTGTAGGACAGGGCAATGCGCTGAAATCGTGCACGACAAACTGTCCTGAGCAGGGCGAGGCGTCCATACAATACACCGCGCCTCCACATTCATAAAACCTTGTATTGTCGAAGATCATTGCCCATATGGCATATGCGCCCTTTCGTTATATCGAACGAAATTCTGTCTGGCGGTGCCCCATCACAATCAGAAATTCTTTTTGATTGGCTTTCCTGAGGCAATAAAAACAATCGACATGCCATGGATTTTGACAGCCAAGTATGAGCGGTTTTGGACAGGCTAGCAAAAATGATTGCCTATTTTCTGCTCGTGCATCGCTATCCCAAGCAATTCAAGCGTCTGTTCAAAGCAATCTACGCACCGGGAAATCAGTATGTCGTTCATGTCGACAAACGATCGGGAGCAGCCTTGGCCGACGACATTGCCGACTTTCTGGCCCCCTACAAAGGCGTCGAAATCCTTGAACCTAAAGATGCGCTTTGGGGTGGCTACAGTCTGGTTGATGCTGAGTTGCGCGGCATGGCCCGCCTGCTTGAGATGGACGACCAGTGGACCCACTTCATCAACCTGTCCGGACAAGATTTTCCGCTAAAGAGCCAAAACTACATCCGCCAGTTTTTTGCCGCCAACCCCGGCAAGCAGTTCATTCGCACACTGGACCAGCGCAAGGAACGGCCAGAAACCCTGAATCGGGTCAGTCATGTCTTTGTCGAACAGCATGGCCGGATGACAGCCACCGGGATTTCGCGGCCCTATCTTTCCAAGGGTACGCCCTTCATCGGCACGCAATGGAAAGCCGTAACCCGCAGCTTCTGTGAATTTGTCTGCCATGACACGCGGGTTGAACGCTTCAAGGCTTTCTATCGCAACAGCTTCATTGCTGATGAAGCCTTTTTCCAAACTGTATTAATGAATATTGGAAATCACGGCATTGTCATAAATGATGATCTTCGGATGATTGACTGGGTTCCAGATGGAACCATTAAGCTTCGACCAAGAAATTTTGAAGAAAATGACATTTTCCAATTGAAAATAAGTAGAGATCTTTTTGCTCGAAAATTCGATGCAGAAATAGATTCTCAAATACTTACTATGCTGGAGAGGCATATCCAATCTCCGGGGGCAAATGTCTATCAACCGACGCCTCAGGCATCTCTTCCGCATTCATATTCTCGTAAAGTGGAACTTGTTGCCCTCTGAAAGGATCAACGCATGGCCAAATCACAGAAAAAATCGAACCGCGAAATCCGCAAGCCCAAGGCGGCCAAGCCAAAGCCGATTTTGTCGTCACCTCAAGACAAGCGTGGCGTGGTTCCAGGTCTTGACAACATGAAACGATAGGAGATCCTTCCTTATGCGTGTTCTGGCCAGTTTTTGCAGGCAACAAGAAGCCCTGCAGCGAGCACTAGCCACCAGCGAGCCATTGGAAAATCGCCGCAAGATTGCGCTCACGGCTGCAAAAGCATGGGAGTCTGAAGCTTTGCTGGCGGAAATGCAGACATCGAAGCCTGGGCAGACAAACCAGCCCCCTATCCCACGGGCACGCCGATCACCGCCTTCAATCCGCCGCGATCTGATCGGCCAAAGGTGAGCTCTCCGTTGAAGCGGAGCATAAGGAGGTTGGCGGTGGGGATGCCAAGGCCGAAGCCTGCGGTATCGCGCGTGCGGGCTTCGTCGAGGCGGAAGAACGGGTCGAGGATTTCGGTGAAGTAGGCAGGGTCTATGCCGGGACCATTGTCTTCCACGGTGATGGTGCAGCGGCCTTCGGCGGGGCATTCCACGGTGATTTCGGCGCGGGTACCATAATGCACCGCGTTTTCTGCCAGCGCGGTCAGCGTGAGGCGCAGAGGTTCGGGGAAGGTTATCGCTGCGGTGCTGCCCTGCCCCGCCCTTGTGACGGTAAGCGCCACGGGCAGGTCAGGCGTGGTGGTGCGGGCGTTGATCTGTTGGGCCACGGCTTTGGCCAGATCGACAAGATCGATCCGTTCGGGTTCGGCCATAAGGTGCTGGGCGCGCAGATAGGACTGGAGCGAGCCGAGCAGGCCCTCCATCTCGTTCACCGAGCCGGACACGATTTCGGCAATTTCTGCATCGTCGATAAGGTCTGCGGCGATTTTCTGGCGCGATAGCGGGGTGCGCAGATCGTGGCTGATGGCTTCGAACGATTTTGCCTGATCGGTCAGCAGACGCGCAATGCGGGTTTGCATGGTGTTCATGGCATGGGCCAGATCGCCCAGATCACGCGGGCCATGTTCGGAAATGTCCACCGCGCGGCCATGGCCGATAGCGTGAGCGGCGGCCGTCAGGCGGCGCAGCGGCTTGCCCAGCCAATACAGCGCGGCAAGGCCGAGCAGGAGAATGGCCGCCGTGCTGACCAGCGTGATGGTGATGGCGCGGGTGGCGATGGGCCAGTGGGCAGTGATGTCTTTTGACCGGAAGTTGAGCCAGCGGCCATCATCCATGCGCAGCGAACCGACAAGATCCTTATGCCCGCCGTGCTGTGACTGAAACGCGAGGCGCAGATTGCGGTTGGCCAGCGCTGGTTCCCAGGTGACGATCTCGCTCTTGATTTCGCGCAAGACATCGGTCTTTGCGACCTGCGGGGTTTGCGGGGCATTGGTGAGTTCGGCAGACAGATAGCGCGAACTGACCGTGCCCGGCGTGCGTTCTGGCGAGACGGCATAGAGCCGGGTGGACACGACCAGAAGTTCGGCCACGCGGCGGGCATGGTCTTCCTGCAGGGTGCGGCGATCAATCGCCTGATAGAACAGCAGGCTGGCGGCAAGCTGGATCGACGCCAGCAGGACGAACAGCAGCGCAACGACCACGGTAAAGCGCGGGGGGCTGCGGTTGGTCATCGGGCGTCCTCTCATATGCGGCGGATTCTTGAGTGTCCGCGCGGAACAGTGGTTTCATTGTGGACCGGTTTGGTCAACCTTGGTGGTATTGACCAAATGGGTGGCGGTCCGGTCATCCACCGGGCGGCGTCCGGTCATGCGCAGATAGAAGCGCGAGAAGTAGGACGGATCATCGAAGCCAATTTCGGCGGCAATCTGGCTGGCCGTGGCATTGGTGTAGCGCAGCAGACGGCGCGCTTCGAGCGTAAGGCGGCGGTGGATCACCTCCATCGGGCTGCAACCGAGGTGCGCGGCGGTAAGGCGCGACAGCGTGCGGCGGGTAAGGCCAAGCGAGGCGGCGTAGAAATCAAGCCCGTGGTGCTGGCGGAAATGGAGTTCGACCAGTTGGCGAAAGCGCGTGAGGCGCGGATCGGCGCGGGCGGCTTCATCCGCGACGGGAGTTTCGCGGGCAAGGGTGCGGATCAGGGCTTCGGCAAGGGCAAGGAACAGCGGGTCTTGTTCCTGCCATTCCTGTTGTAACCGCAGCATTTCATGCGCCAGCCAATGGGCACGGGCAGCAGCAGCAGGCGGCAGGGGTGCTGCGCCGCCTTGGGCCAGAGCGGTGAGCAACTGGTCTGCCGGGCCATGGGTGCGTGTGGAAAAGTCTGTGGACAGGGTGAGGACAAAGCCCCGCGTGCCTTGACGGAAGCGGAAGCCGTGGACGGCAGCGGCGGGCACGATCACCCTGCCCGGCCCTTCAAGATCGACCGTGGCGGTATCAAGCGTGATGGCGGCATGTCCCTCCTCTACCAGAAGGACTTGCACGAAATGATCGTGGCGATGGACGCCGATTTCCCAATCATGCAGCGCGCTGCGTTCGGCAATGGTTTCGATATGCGCGAAACCGCCGGAGGCCAGTGCCTGCCCTTCGCCATAGAGGGCATATGTGGGGATGGGCTGGGCCATGTCCTGAAAGTGCCAGTGGTTTGTCCTGTGCGGGCATTCCCGGTTTGGCCGCGTCCTGTCAAGTTACCGATCATTGCCCGGATGTCGGTTTTGCGGGCGCGTGGGAGAGTTTAGCGATGAAAACGCAAGTCGCCATTATTGGCGCGGGGCCTGCTGGCCTGCTGCTGGGCCATCTCTTGAAGGCCGAGGGCATCGAATGCGTAGTGCTGGAACGGCAGACGCCGGATTATGTGCTGGGCCGCATTCGTGCAGGCGTGCTGGAACAAATCACCGTAGGCCTGATGGATCGGCTGGGGCTGGGCGCACGACTGAAGGCTGAAGGGCTGGTCGAAGAAGGCTTCAATCTGGCCGATGGCGAACGCCTGATTCGCATCGACGTGGCGAACCTGACCGGCAAGACGGTGGTGGTCTATGGCCAGACCGAAATCACCCGCGACCTGATGGACGCGGCCCCCGAACGCGGGCTGCAGGTGGAATATGGCGTGGGCGATGTGGCGCTGTTCGATATCGAAAGCGATGCGCCTTATGTGACCTATACCAGGGACGGTGTCGCGCAGCGGGTGGACGCGCGGTTCATCGTTGGCTGCGACGGGTTCCACGGGCCGAGCCGCAAAGCCATTCCGGCTAGCGTGGCGCGCGAGTTCGAGCGAGTTTATCCGTTCGGCTGGCTGGGCATTCTGGCCGATGTGCCGCCGTGCAACCACGAACTGATCTATGCCAACCACGAACGCGGCTTTGCGCTGGCATCGATGCGCAGCCACACGCGCAGCCGCTATTACGTGGACGTGCCGCTGACCGAAAAGGTCGAAGACTGGAGCGATGATCGCGTGTGGGACGAACTGGCCGTGCGGCTGGGACCGGACGCTGCGGCGAACATGACGCGCGGGCCATCGATCGAAAAGTCGATCGCGCCGCTGCGGTCATACGTGTTCGAACCGATGCGCCATGGCAGCCTGCTGCTGTGCGGGGATGCCGCGCATATCGTGCCGCCAACCGGGGCCAAGGGGCTGAACCTTGCGGCGAGCGACGTGCATTATGCCGCCGAAGCGCTGGGCGCGTTCTTCAAGCGCGGCGACAACGACGCGGTGGTGGGCTATTCGGCCAAGGCGCTGGCGCGGGTGTGGAAGTCGGAACGGTTCAGCTGGTCGCTGACCAAGCTGATGCACCGTTTCCCCGATGATGGACCGTTCGAACGCGCGATGCAGGTGGCGGAACTGGATTACATCGCCACCAGCACTGCCGCGCAGACCAGCATTGCCGAAAATTACGTGGGCCTGCCCGTGTAAAGGCAAGGCTTTGTAATATCGTCATGCGCCCGTCACATAGCCGGGACAGAAAGCCCCTGTTCGACAGGGGCTTTTTGCATGCGGCATATCGATATTCTGCTTACCGGAGAGCTTTCGGGCGGGCGGGAAACTTTTCAGCATTCCGACCTTCGCGTGGTGTTCCATCGCTGGAAAGCGGATGCGCCGCTGCCATTGATGGAGGGCCAGCCGTGGGCCTTCATCGACTGGGTGCTGCCCGAACTGTCCGGGCTGGAACTGTGCCGCAGGCTGCGCTGCGCCGATGGGCTGGGCCAGAACGCGCATATCACGATGATTCTGGAAGAGGACGACGCCGAGGCGCGGCGAAGGGCGCTGCGCGCGGGCGCGGACGATTATATCATGGGACCGATTGACCGAAGCGCGCTGCTGGACCGCGTGCTGTCGGTGCAGTTACCCGAACACGAAGCCCCCGCCCGCACCCTGCGCATGGGCGACCTGACGCTGGATCTGGCGGCATTGCAGGCGCGGTGGCGGGAAAAGCCGCTGATGCTGATGCCCAACGAGCTGCGCCTGCTGCGTTACCTGATGGAACAGCCGGGCCATGTCTTCAGCCGCCAGCAGCTTATCACCGCGCTGGGCAAGCACGACCAGCCGATTGACGAACGCACCGTGGATGCATGGGTCAGCCGCCTGCGCCGCGCGCTGCGCGATGTCGGCGCAGGATCACCGCTGCGCACGGTGCGATCGCTGGGATACGTGCTCGACCGGCCCTGAACTTCCCGCTGCCTTCCCCACACCCCTCAAGGCAGTGATTGCCCCGCCCGGACATCCCTTATCCGGGCGGGTTTTTTTGTTCAGCAGCGGCCATTGCCACCTGCGCCGGATGATGCGCCGGGATCGTGGGAAAATCTTCTTCAGTAATAATTTTCTGTATGATTTCAGAAAATTACAAATTGTTTCAGACCCGACTTCCGCTTGCCTATTTGCGAACGAAAGGCAATTCGCGCTTCATTATCGCAAATCATTCGCATTAGCCAAGGGGGTTCAATGTCCGTGTTTCGTTTCAAGCTGGGTGCTGCGCATCGCTGCACGTCGGCGCTGGGCGCGTTGAGCGTGGCACTGGCCGCCATGCCCGCATTTGCAGCAGATGCAGAATCGGATCCGCAAATCGTGGTGACCGCCGCCGGGTTTGAACAGAAGATCGTCGATGCCCCCGCCAGCATCAGCGTGGTGACCGCCGAACAACTGGCGCAGCGCCCCTATATGACGCTGATCGATGCGGTGCGCGATCTTGAAGGCGTGGACGTGGGCGAAACGTCGGACAAGACAGGCCAGCGCACCATCAGCATTCGCGGCATGGGGCCAGAATACACGCTGCTGCTGATTAACGGAAAGCGCCAGAACAACCATGGCGACATCTATCCCAACAGCTTTGGCGGCAACCAGTTCAACCATATCCCACCGCTGGACACGGTGGAGCGCATCGAAGTGATCCGTGGCCCGGCATCGACGCTGTATGGTGCAGATGCCCTAGGCGGTGTCATCAACATCATCACCAAACCGGTCAGCCCGCGCTGGTCAGGTTCGGTCACAGTCGGTCGCAGCTTTCAAGAAGACGATCGCTTCGGCAATGACATGACGCTGGATGCCGCATTGGCCGGGCCGCTGGCAGGGGACTGGCTGGGCATAGCCTTGCGCGGTTCGATTTACGAACGGATGGCATCCAATCCGCAGTTTGAACCTGTGGTCGATCCGGCTGGCGTCACGCAAGTCCGCGCCCTGGGCTTTGGCGGTGGCGGGCGCACGGTGGACAACACCAATTTCAGCGTGGGCGGCACGCTTACCGTCAAAGTGGCCGAGGGCCACACCATTGATTTAGACTATGATATTTCCCGCCAGAAATACGACAATTCCCCGATGGTCGATCCGCAGACCGGCATTGTCAGCTTTCCGCTGGGCACGCTGGACGGTATCGACACGATCTGGCGGGCATCGCGCGGAGTGGTTGCGCCCCAGGTCGGCTATAAGGAAAAGCAGCAGTTCAACCGCACGAACTGGTCGATCACGCATCAGGGCGATTGGGGCTTTGGCAAAAGCTTCGTTTCGCTGGCCCATGTTGCCACCGAAAACCTTGGCCGCACCCGGCCTTTTTCGGTTGCGGAGCGCCTGCTGCTTCAGGAAATCTACAGCGCGCGCGGCATTTATGCAGGCCTGAGCGAAGCGGTGCGCCGCCAGATTGCGGCGGACACGTTCCTGCCCCGCCCCGACCGTGACCTTGAAAGCAGCCAATATACGCTGGACGGCCGTTTGGTCGTGCCGGTGGAAGGTTTTGCCGGGGGCCACGAATTCGTTGTAGGCGGGCAGTATATCAATGGCGATCTAAAGGACGGCGTGTTCGGGCTTGAAGCGTCAACCGATGGCCTTCAGGCGGTCCAGAAGCAAAAGCAGTGGTCGGTCTTTGCCGAAGATAACTGGTCGCCTTTCGAACCACTGACCATCACGTTGGGCATGCGCTATGACGAACATGACCTGTTTGGCGGCCAGTTCAGCCCGCGCGCCTATGCGGTGTGGAATGTGACGCCGACACTGGTTGTCAAAGGTGGCGTCAGCACCGGCTTCAAGACGCCCAAGACAACTGACCTCTATGACGGCATTCGCGGATTTGGCGGTCAGGGCACCAGCCCGATGATCGGCAATCCCGATCTTGTCCCCGAAACCAGCGTAAACACCGAAATTGCCGTATATTGGGATCCGACGCCGGGGACAGGCATCAACGTCACCTATTTCAAGAACGACTTCAACGACAAGATCGCCACCGCCACGGTCCAGCCTTGCGCGGTAACCGGCGGTGTGCGCCCTTGCGGCAATCTGGGAGATTATTGGGAAATTCTGGGTCTGGGTGGAACGATCAGCCAGCCCACCAACATCGACAAGGCGGTGATTCAGGGCGTGGAAGTGGCCGGCAGGCTGCGCCTGATCGACAGCGTGAACATCCGCGCGAACTATACCTTTACCGACAGCGAACAGAAGAGCGGGGCAAGCGCAGGCCTGCCGCTGACCAATACTGCGCGCCATATGGCCAATGCGTGGATCGACTGGGCGGTGACCCAGCGGTTGAGCACCCAGCTTAACGCCGAGCATCGGTCGCGCCGCTATCGCGGGGTGGACACGGTCACCGGCAACCAGCTTTATTTCCGCAGCTACACCGTTCTAAACCTGAGCGCGCAGTACCGGATCAATGACAGCATCACGATTGGCGGGCGAGTGAACAACCTGACGAACAAGGATTTCACCAGCTATCAGACCAACTTCATCGACAACGGCGATGGGTCATACACCGCCAGTTTCGTCGACGATTACAACAACAAGGACAAGGCCCGCAGTTACTGGGTCAGCCTGAACGCGCGGTTCTGATAGCTGATCACCCCGCCCGGATGGGCTGTTTCCGGGCGGGGTGTTCGAGCGTTTCCCACTTTAACGAGCAACAATGTATCTGGAAATCACGATGCGTTGTTGACGAACGCAAAATCCATCGGGTAATTCCGATGGATGGATACCGATAGCGCCCTGTCGATTCTGGCGGCTCTGGCCCACCCCACGCGGCTGGAGACGTTCAGGTTGCTTGTCCGGCATGAACCTGAAGGCCTTTCCACCGGACAACTGGTGGACGCCAGCGGCCTGAACCAGAGCACATTTTCCACCCATCTGGCCGTGCTGGCCAAGGCCGGCCTTGTCATGTCGGAAAAACGCGGGCGCCAGCAAATCCAGCGGGTCAACATCGATGCGCTGCGCGGTGTCATGCTATTTCTGGCCAAGGATTGCTGCCAGGGCCGCGCCGAATTGTGCGCGCCGCTGCTGGCCGAACTTACCTGCTGTTGAAGGACAAGCGACATGACCACTATCGTCATCTATCACAATCCCGAATGCGGAACGTCGCGCAACACATTGGCGCTGATCCGCAATTCGGGGGTTGAGCCGCATGTGGTGGAATACCTGAAAAGCCCGCCTTCGCGCGCTCTACTGGAAGACATGATTGCCACGGCACAGATCACGCCGCGTCAGTTGCTGCGTGAAAAGGGCACGCCTTTTGCCGAACTGGGGCTGGCGGACGAAACCCTGAGTGACGCGGCGCTGATCGATGCGATGATAGCGCACCCCATCCTTATCAATCGGCCACTCGTGGTAACGCCACTGGGCGTCAGGCTGTGCCGCCCGTCGGAGGCCGTGCTGGATATCCTGCCTGATGCGCAGCGCGGCGCATTTGCCAAGGAAGATGGCGAACAGGTGGTGGACGCCACCGGCAAGCGCACGCAACCGGCATGAAATGCAGCCCGAATTGCCGGGCGATTGCCGCCGAAGCGCTGGGTAGCGCGTTGCTGTTCGCAACGGTGATCGGATCGGGCATCATGGCCGAAATGCTGTCGGGTGGAAACGTGGCGGTGGCGCTGTTGGGCAATACGCTGGCGACGGGCGCAATGCTGTTTGTGCTGATCGCCATGTTCGGCCCGGTATCGGGCGCACATTTCAACCCGGCGGTGACGCTGGTAATGCGGCTGCGTGGCGAAATTCGCAGCGACACTGCGCTGGCCTATGTGCTGGCGCAGCTTGTCGGCGGGATTGTGGGCGTGTGGGCGGCGCACCTGATGTTCGACATGCCGATCCTGCAAGTGTCTGACAAGGTGCGGACCGGCACCGGGCAATGGGCTGGCGAGGCGATTGCCACGTTCGGGCTGGTGCTGACAATTCTCGGCACGGCGAAGATGCGCCCCGCCTGCATTCCGGCCAGCGTCGCGTTGTATATCACCGCCGCATACTGGTTCACGTCATCCACCAGCTTTGCCAATCCGGCGATCACCGTGGCGCGATCCATGAGCGACAGTTTTGCCGGGATTGCGCCGCTGGACGTGCCCGCATTCATCGCCGCGCAACTGGCCGGAGCCGTTGCGGCCTTGCTGGTGGCCGCGGTCATTTTTGACGATACTTCAAAGGATACTGCATGAGCCGTCTGCGCGCCCTGCCCGAACCCGATCATCTGCCCGCACTAGACCGCCGCTTTCTGATTGATCGCCCAGCGATAGGGCTGGGTGGCGACCAGCCACCGGTGCGCATCCTGCTGCTGTATGGTTCCTTGCGCGAACGGTCGTTCTCGCGGCTGGCGGTGGAGGAAGCGGCGCGCATTCTTCAGGCATTCGGAGCCGAAACGCGCATCTTCGACCCATCGGACCTGCCCCTGCCCGACCAGATCGCGGGCGATGACCATCCGGCGGTTCATGAACTGCGCGAACTTTCACTGTGGTCCGAAGGTCAGGTCTGGTGCAGCCCGGAACGCCACGGTGCGATTACGGGCATCATGAAAGCGCAGATCGACCATCTGCCGCTGGAGATGAAAGGCCGCCGTCCGACGCAAGGGCGAACGCTGGCAGTGATGCAGGTTTCGGGCGGTTCGCAATCGTTCAATGCGGTGAACACGTTGCGCCTGTTGGGCCGGTGGATGCGCATGTTCACCATACCCAACCAGTCGTCTGTCGCCATGGCCTACAAGGAATTCGACGAAGCGGGCCGGATGAAGCCGTCCAGCTATTACGACCGGATCGTCGATGTGATGGAAGAACTGGTGCGGATAACCGTGCTGATGCGCCCCCATGCAGGTCAGTTGGTTGACCGATATTCCGAACGCAAGGCGTCTGGCACGATGGTCGATCCGTCAGCAGACCGGGCAAACGCGGCACTTGCCGATAGTGCGTGAGCGATACCAACCCAAAAAAAGAGGCGGCCTCTGGTGAAGGCCGCCTCCTGAGGGTGGATTGTTGAGGGGGATCAGAACTTCATCGAGGCCGAAAGCTGGAAGGTGCGGCCCACGTCATAAGTGTTCACTTCAACCCGGTTGCTGCCCGACTGCTGATATTCGAAGTTCTTGCGACCGGTCAGGTTGCGGGCTTCGAACTTCAGCTCCAGTTCCTTCTTGAACAGATCGAAGCCCTGACGGACGACGAAATCGATGCGCAGGCCGGGATCCTGGAAGATGTCCGGTTGCCCTGTGTTGAGCAGGCCACGGCTGAACACGCGCTTGCTGGCATAGCTGAACATCAGCGTCTGCTGCGAAAGGCCATCGGTATCTTCAAGACCGATCTGGACGTTGGCGATGTGTTCGGACTGCCCGGTCAGCGGTGCGCCATCGGTGAAGTAGTCCAGCGCGCGGTTGGATGCGGCGAGGTAATACGACGTGGTATCGCCTTCCTTCACCTTCAGCTTCGACTTGGTGTAAGTGTAGTTGGGGATCAGCGCCAGGCGCCGCCCTTCCCACATGCCGCCCCAGTCGGACAGGTCGAAATACTTCTGCAGTTCAAGCTCAACGCCATAGAGATCAGCCTCCGGCGCGTTGGCGAAGCTGGTGACGAAGTTGTCGCTTTCGAGGCTGACGAAGCTTTCGATGGGATTCTTGATCTTCTTCCAGAAGCCCGAAACCGAGAAGCGCTGATCGCGGTCGAAATACCATTCATAGCGCGCTTCGGCGTTGGTAAGCTGGCTGTCCTGAAGGTTGGGGTTGCCGCGATAGGTGCGGTTGGTGTCAGGATCGAAGTAGAACTGATAGATCAGCTCGCGGAACTGCGGGCGGGCGATGGTCTTCGATGCGTTGACGCGCACCTGCATGTCATCGCGGAACGACCACGTAAGGGTTGCAGCGGGCAGCCAGTAGTCGTTGTTCAGGCTGGTCGGTGACGTGACGCCAGCAGTGTCGTTGAACACCTGAATGGGCGAGACGACCAGCTTGGCGGTTTCATAGCGCACGCCTGCATCAAGCTGCAGCGTATCGGAAAGCTGCGCGTCGATCTTGGCATAGGCGCCGTGGTTGCGCAGCGTGGCGAGGAAGGCAGGGTTGCCTTCGTTGGTGTCGATCAGGCCGATGTTGAACGCTTCGATCACCGAATGGCTGAGCAGGTAATCGGGGCGGAACATGTTCACGCCATCGGGCAGATCGGTGGCGCGGAACTGAAAGTCGCGGCGCGAACTGGTGCGGCGCGTATCGGCATAGGCATAGCCGACCGTGGCGGTAACGGCGGGCATGATCTTGTACGAAACGTCGATGCCGCCTGACCACAGATCTTCATTCAGGTCGGAGAAGCTGACCGTGGCCTTGCCCGCGTTGCCATCGAGGTTGTTGACGAAATACTGGCCGAGCGGATCGGATTCGACATTCGTGCGGACATATTCGAAGCCGAGTTCATAGGGCGCTTCGCGCTGCGAATTGGCAAAGCCGCCGCGCAGATCGACGCTGAGGCCATCGAGCGGCTTCAATTCGGCAACGATCTGGGTGTCGATGAGCTGGCGTTCGTACCAGGCGGTTTCCTGCTGCTGGTAATCAACGGTGGTCTGGTTGCGCTGACCCAGGCTCATCCGCGTGTGCTTGAGCGTGTCGCGGATGTAGAGGTTGGTCCAGCGGATCTTGTTGCGGCCAAATTCAAGGCCGAGGCCAAGCATACCGTTGACGACGATGCGATTGTCGGTGGTGACGCGGCGGAAGTTGGACTGAAGATCGGCCAGATCGGAATCCACCGAGGTCTGGCTGAGGACGTCGCGCGTGGTCCACTTGTTGTTGTAGCCTGCGGTGGCGATCACGCCCAACGTGGCTTCGCCCAATTCAAACGACTTGCCCGCCGAAAGCGTGGCCGACCAGTTGGGGGCCATGTTGGGGATCTTCTGGGTCAGGCCATTGCGGGTGTTGACGATGCCCTTGGCCAGTTCAACGCCATCGACATTGCCCGCGCTGAGGCGTTCGCCGCTGGCAAAAAAGCTGCTGAGGGCGCTGGTGAAATCGCGCTGGCCATTGTCGAACCCGGTCCAGTCGGTGCTGGAGCCATAGTAGGTATAGCCAAGCTGGTTGGTGGTTTCGGTATCGACGCCAATGCCGCCGCCAATGCTGACGAAGGCCTCTTGCGGCACCGACTTGGTGGTGAGATTGACCACACCGCCGCCGAATTCACCCGGATAGTTCACCGAATAGGACTTCTGCACCAGCGACGAGGCGATGATGCTGGAGGGGAACAGGTCGAGCGGGACGACGCGCTTGAGCGGTTCGGGGCTGGGCAGCGGCGAGCCGTTGAGCAGTGCGAGCGAATAGCGATCGCCCAGACCGCGCACATAGACATAGCCGTTGCCGACCACGCTGAGGCCGGTGACGCGGCCAAGCGCGCCTGCGATGTTGCCTTCGCCGGTACGGGCAATTTCTGCCGTGCCAAGGACCGACACAACCTGCGGAGCGGCGCGCTGGATATTGCGATCACGCTGGCCGGTGACGACGATTTCGCCGCCGGGGATCGAGACTTCGGGCGCTTCTTCCTGCGGTGCTTCGGCAGCGGCATCGACAGGCGCATCCACAACCGGTTCAGCCGGAGGGGTGGCATCCTGCGCGAAAGCGACTGCCGGAGCGAGCAGCGCGGTGGAAAGCAGCAGCATGGTTGCGAGCCGCGGCGTATTCATGGTGTCGTCCCCCCTGGGGAAAAGGAATTATCAGTGCAAGAAAGGGGGCGGCCGCTGGCGACCACCCCCCATATCCCGGAAAGGCGGCCGATCAGGTGATCGGCAGCAGGGTGCAGGCCGTGCTGGTGGTGCCGAAGTTGGCGGCACCGCTGTTGCAGGTCCAACCGGCATACCAGGTGTCGTTGGCGTCCTTGACCGCACCGATATAGGTCGTGGCGGTGAAGTAGGACGACAGCGTGGTCACGTCGAACGCGCTGACGGCGGTTTCGTTGGCACCGTTGACGTATCCCGTCAGGGTCGAGGTCAGGGCGTCGTTGTTGCCGTTGGAACCCGAACCGAAGAAGCCCGAAACCTGCGTGGCGGTATAAGTGCCGGTGCCGAGATACTTGGTGCTGTTGCAGGTCATCGCAACCGAACGTGCGGTAAGCGTAGCCGCATTGGCGCCGCCCGAACCGTTCATGCGGATGCATTCGTTGGCCGGCGTGTTCACGATGCCGTTGACCAGCGTGATGTCCGAGTTGCCACGGAACAGCAGTGCAGCCTGGTCGTTGGATTCGTTGTTGCTGCTGGTCGCCGTCTGGATGGCGGTGAAGTTCGAGATCACCGACTTCTGACGCGGCGTCTGCGCTTCGTTGCCGTTGCTGTCGAGTTCCATCAGCGCGTCGCCCGAACCAGCGCGCTGGATCAGCAGGAGGTACTGAAGGTTGGCCTGAACGCCGGTATCCATGTCGAGGCTGTCATCGTCGGCGCCGACCGCGATGTAGTGCTTCATGTTGACCGTGCCGCCGAAGAATTCAGCGCCATCGTCCGAGCTGTTGTAGCTCTGGATGTATTCAAGCTGCGTGCCCGAACCGACGCCTTCGAGGGTGAGCGCCTGAAGTTCGGAGTTCGAACCCAGCACGTAGCCCGAATAGCGGATCTGGACATACTTGAGCGAACCGCTGTTGTCGGCGCTGTTGGTGCCGCCGAACAGGGCAGGGTCAGCCGCGCCTTCGGTCTGGCGTTCGCAGGTGCTGGCGGTGGAACCGCTGGCGACCGAACCGGTGGTGCAATCGGTGATTGGCGCACGGCCCATCAGCACGACGCCGCCCCACTGGCCCTGCGAGGTTTCGGTGTTGAGGCCGAGCACGTTGTCGCGGCTGGTGAAGATGATCGGCGCGGTGGCGGTGCCGACGGCGTTGATGCGGTTGCCACGGTTGACAGCCAGCCACGACGTGCCGGTGTTGCCGAACAGGATCACGCCGGGTTCGATGGTCAGCGTGACGGTGTTGCTGGTGCTGCTGAAGCCAGCGTCGGTGCCGACGTCAACGCGGCCGTTCATCGAATAGAGCAGGCCGGCAATCTTGGGCAGCGTGATCGAGGTGTTGATGCGCGCGGGCAGCGTGCAAACGCGCCATTCGCCCTGCGTGGTGGCAAGCTTGCCCGAATCCGTCAGGCCCTGCGGGTCCGAAATGGTGGGGCAGCCAGCGGCAGCCGTAACCGTCGGCGTGGCCGTGGGGGTTGGCGTCGGGGTGGGCGTGGGCGTCGGGTAAGTGATGGTTACGTTGCCGCCGGTGCCTGGCGAGGCAATGTCGGTCGGGCCGCAGCCAGCGAGCGCGATGGCGCTGCAACCGACCAGAAGCAAGCCGTGGAAATTCTTCACGTGGTATCCCCCATGGATATCGGCGGAAGCGATTCCCGCCTTCAACGAGGGGTGATCTAGGAGCGTAAAGTGACAGGCTGTTTGCGGTTTTCTGACAGTTTTATGTCGAAATGTCTGACGGTTATTTGACAAATGTGACGAAGTGAACGGGAAGCTGCGGGTTCTTCGATTGCAGTTTTGTGACAATGTTTCAGTTTAGTTGCAGGGGGCCGGGTGATTCGCATAGCTTCCGTTTCAACGACGAGATTTGAACCGGAGAGCCACCATGTCGATCACGCTTTTCCTTGCTGCTGCACTGTCCACCCCGGCCCCGGTTACGCTGACCGTTCCGGCCCCGACCGTTGAAAAAAGCGACGTCGGCTATCACGAACTCTTGGCCGGTCGCCCAGAAGCGGCCATCGCATCGATCGAAAAGAGCGGACTTGCCCGCGCGGGCGATCCACTGGCGCTTATCAACCTTGGCACCGCCTACAAGATGCTGGGCCGCAAGGACGAAGCGCAACGCCTCTACAAGGCAGCGGTCAGCAGTGACGACAGGTTCGACGTGGAACTGGGCAATGGCCGCTGGGTGGATTCACGCCGCGCCGCCAACATCGCGCTGAACCAGCTTGGCAGCAGCGAAGTGCTGGCCCTGCGGTAAACCACATCAGGTCTGGGCCGAACCTTGCACGGTTCGGTTTCGGGGAGCGCAGACAGGCTCTGGCGTGATGGGCGCCAGAGCCTGTTTTGTTTTGCGCAAACGCGACCGCGAAGAGGTTGGGGCAAAGAGGTTAGCCGTTGCGGCCCAGTTCATTGTTGAACCACAACGCGGCCAGCGTCGCCACGGCCCCTGACAGCAGATAAGCGCCCGATGCCAGCAGGCCGAACTGGGCCGACAGCCACAGCGCCACCAGCGGGGCAAAGCCTGCACCGAACAACCAGGCAAGATCGCTGGTAAGCGCAGAGCCGGTGTAGCGATGGCGTGTGGCGAAGTTGGCCGATACCGCGCCCGATGACTGCCCGAAGGCGATGCCGAGCAGGATGAATCCTGTCAGCATGAAGGCGATTTCGCCGCCCTGCCCCAATGCCAGAAGCTGCGGTGCAAAGCCGCTGAACGCTGCGATGACGACAGCAGATGCACCCAGCAGGCGGCGACGGCCATAACGATCTGCCAGATGGCCCGACACGATAATGGCCAGCACGCCCAGCGCGGCCGCGGCGGCTTCGATCAACAAAAAGCGGGTTGGCGTTTCGCGGGTGAACAGAAACACCCACGACAGCGGAAACACCGTAACCATGTGGAACAGGGCAAAGCTGGCGAGCGGGGCAAAAGCACCGATGACAATGGTTTTCCATTCGCTGCGCAGGGTGACGGCGACCCGTTCAGGCTGAAGATCGCGAGTTTCGAACAGGCGCTGAAATTCAGGCGTGACGACGATGCGCAACCGCGCGAACAGCGCCACGACATTGATGGCGAAGGCGACGAAGAACGGGAAGCGCCAGCCCCAATCAAGGAAATCAGCCGCCGGAAGTGACGCGGTGAAGAAGGCGAAAAGCAGGCTGGCGACGATCAGCCCCAAGGGTGCGCCAAGCTGCGGGATCATGGCATACCAGCCGCGCTTGTGCGCAGGTGCGTTCAACGCCAGCAGCGAGGCAAGCCCATCCCATGTGCCGCCAAGGGCAAACCCCTGCCCCATGCGGAACAGCGCCAGCAGGGCGATGGACGATGACCCCAGCGTGGCATAACCGGGCAGGAAGGCGATAGCCGCGGTGGAGCCACCCAGCAGGAACAGCGCGATGGTCAGCTTTGCGCCCCGGCCATAGGCACGATCGACCGCCATGAAGGCAAAGCTGCCGAATGGCCGCGCGATGAAGGCCAGCGCAAAGACCATGAACGAATAGAGCGTACCGGTCAGCGCATCGACAAACGGGAAGAAGAAGCCGGGAAAGACCAGCACCGAGGCGATGGCATAGACGAAGAAGTCGAAGAATTCGGACGTGCGCCCGATGATGACGCCAATGGCAATGTCACCCGGCGAAACGCCATGGCCCGCGTCCTCGGCTTCGGGGGCGTCGATAACGGCGGCTGACATGACTGGTGATTCTCCGGGTGGCGCATGTGCGGGTGCTGACAATCGCCCTATCGTCATTGATGTGGATCAAGGGGATTGGACAAAATGTCCTATCGTTTGCCCATGCCGCCAATCGTAACGGCGCGGGCATGCCCAGATCCTCTCTCGATTCGTCCCCACAGCCCTTTTTCGGTGCTCTCTGGTCCGGTGGTGCAGCGCAGGCCCTGCGCACCATCGCCATTGCGCCGCTGACCGCTTTGCTGGCCGGGTGCAGTGGGGATTGGGTGGTGATGAACCCTGCGGGCGACGTTGCGCGCCAGCAGGCCGACCTTGTGGTGTTATCCACATGGCTGATGCTGCTGATTATCGTGCCGGTCATGGCGCTGACGGTGTGGTTCGCGTGGAAATACCGCGCGGGCAGTGAACAGACGGAAGCGGACTATGCGCCCGACTGGAACCATTCGACCCAGTTGGAGCTGGTGATCTGGTCGGCCCCGCTGCTCATCATCATTGCGCTGGGCGCGTTGACATGGGTGGGGACGCACCTGCTGGACCCTTATCGCACCATCGGGCGGATCGACCATGCGCGCGAGGTTCCGGCGCAGGCCAAGCCGCTGGAAGTGCAGGTGGTGGCGCTCGACTGGAAATGGCTGTTCATCTATCCCGAACAGAAGATCGCCACGGTCAACGAACTGGTGGTGCCAGTGGACCGGCCCTTGCGGTTCCGCATTACGTCTTCGGCGGTGATGAATTCGTTCTATGCCCCGGCGCTGGCAGGCCAAATCTATGCCATGCCAGGCATGGAAACCAAGCTGCATGCGGTGCTGAACCGGCAGGGGCAGTTTGAAGGCTTTTCCGCCAATTACAGCGGCGCAGGCTTTTCCAACATGCGCTTTGCCATGCGCGGGGTTTCGGACAGTGGTTTTGCCACATGGGCCAAGGGCGTGCGCGATGGCGCGGGCGAACTGGACCGGGCGGCCTATCTAAAGCTGGAAAAGCCCAGCGAGAAGGAGCCGGTGCGCCACTTTGCCAGCGTTGCGCCCGACCTGTTCGACGCGGTGGTCGACCTGTGCGTGCGGCCCGGCAAGATGTGCATGAGCCAGATGATGGCGCTGGACGCAAAGGGCGGCACTGGAGCGGCAGGCCGCTGGAACGTGGCCGCGCTGACATATGACAAGTTTGGCCGTGAAGACATCAGCACCGCCCTGCCCGGCCTGCTGACTGAAGCCGATCAGGTGTTCATCAAGGCCTATTGCGGCGACAACCGCCCGATGACGGCGATGGGCCACGAGGTGAAGGCGCCTGTCAGCACCGGCACCCTGCGCGGTGCAGGGATGGTGTGGCCCGATCCCGTGCAGGCTAAGCCTAACCGGGCGATGCACCTTGCCACTTCATCCGACAATTCCGCTTCCTGACAACCGGGACAGAAACCATGACACCCCCTGACCAGAACTGGTCCTTCCTGTTTGGCAAGCTATCGTTCGACGCGCTGCCCCTGCACGAACCGATCCTTGTCGCCACCTTTGCCGCCGTGGCGCTGGGCGGGGCGGCGATGGTGGCCGCGCTGACCTATTTCAAGCTGTGGGGTTACCTGTGGCGCGAATGGTTCACCAGCGTCGACCACAAGAAGATCGGGATCATGTACATGATCCTTGGCCTTGTCATGTTCCTGCGCGGGTTTGCCGATGCCATCATGATGCGCATCCAGCAGGCGATGGCCTTCAACGGATCGGAAGGATACCTGAACGCGCATCATTACGACCAGATCTTTACCGCGCATGGCGTTATCATGATCTTCTTCGTGGCGATGCCATTCGTCACCGGTCTGATGAACTATGTCGTGCCATTGCAGATTGGCGCGCGTGACGTGTCGTTCCCGTTCCTGAACAACTTCAGCTTCTGGATGACCACGGCGGGCGCGGCGCTGGTGATGGTGTCGCTGTTCATCGGGGAGTTCGCGCAGACAGGTTGGCTGGCCTATCCGCCGCTGTCGGGCCTGTCCTATAGCCCCGGCGTGGGGGTGGATTACTACATCTGGGCCTTGCAGATTGCAGGCGTGGGCACGACGCTTTCAGGCATCAACCTGATCGCCACCATCGTGAAGATGCGCGCGCCGGGCATGACCATGATGAAGATGCCGGTGTTCACCTGGACATCGTTGTGCACCAACGTCCTGATCGTGGCGTCTTTCCCGGTGCTGACCGCCGTGCTGACGCTGCTGGGGCTGGACCGCTATATCGGCACCAACTTCTTCACCAACGACTTCGGCGGATCGCCGATGATGTATGTGAACCTGATCTGGATTTGGGGGCACCCCGAAGTCTATATTCTGGTGCTGCCGGTGTTCGGCGTGTTTTCGGAAATAACCGCGACGTTCTGCGGCAAGCGCCTGTTCGGCTATTCGTCGATGGTTTACGCAACGGTGGTCATCACCATCCTGTCCTACGTGGTGTGGCTGCACCACTTCTTCACGATGGGTTCGGGCGCCAGCGTCAACAGCTTCTTCGGGATCACCACCATGGTCATCTCGATCCCCACCGGGGCCAAGCTGTTCAACTGGCTGTTCACGATGTACCGCGCGCGCATCCGCTTTGACCTGCCGATGATGTGGACGCTGGCGTTCATGCTGACCTTCGTGATCGGCGGGATGACCGGCGTTCTGCTGGCGGTGCCGCCGGCCGACTTCGTGCTGCACAATTCGCTGTTCCTGATCGCCCACTTCCACAACGTGATTATCGGTGGCGTGGTGTTCGGCGTGTTCGCGGCGATCAACTACTGGTGGCCCAAGGCCTTCGGCTTCAAGCTGGAGCCGTTCTGGGGCAAGGTCAGCTTCTGGTGCTGGGTCGTGGGCTTCTGGCTGGCGTTCACCCCGCTCTATGCCATGGGCCTGATGGGCGTGACCCGCCGGTTGCGCGTGTTCGATGACCCCAGCTTGCAAATCTGGTTCATCATTGCCGGTATCGGCGCGGCGCTGATCGCCTGCGGGATTGCGGCCATGCTGTTGCAGTTCGGCCTGTCGATCCTGCGGCGTGACCAGAACCGCGATATGACCGGCGATCCGTGGAACGGGCGCACGCTGGAATGGGCGACAAGTTCGCCTCCGCCCGCCTATAACTTTGCCTTTACCCCCATCGTGCATGATCTGGATAGCTGGGACGGGATGAAGCGTGCGGGCGTGCAGCGCCCGGTCGCAGGGTTCCGCCCGATCCACATGCCGCGCAACACTGGGGCCGGGATCATTCTTTCGGGCATCAGCCTGGTCTGCGGATTTGCGCTGATCTGGCATATCTGGTGGCTGGCGGTGGCAAGTTTTGTCGCGCTGCTGTTCACCGCCATTGCGCACACCTTCAACTACCGCCGCGACTACCACATCCCGGTTGAAACCGTGGAGGCGACCGAGGCGGCGCGGACCCGTGAACTGGCCATGGCTGGAGGTGCAGCATGAGCGTGAAGACGACACCATCCAGCGAACCGGGCCACTGGTTCGACCTGAACGAGCACGACCATCCCGAAGGCGGCAGCACGATGCTGGGCTTCTGGATCTATCTGATGAGCGACTGCCTGATCTTTGCCATGCTGTTTGCGGCATTCGGCGTGCTGGGCGGGAACTATGCGGCCGGACCGGGGCCGAAAGACCTTTTCGACCTGCCGCTGGTGGCGCTGAATACGTCGATGCTGCTGTTTTCATCGATCACCTATGGCTTTGCCATGCTGGCGATGCAGCGTGGTCAGGTGAAGGCGGTGCAAGGGTGGCTACTGGTCACCGGGCTGTTCGGCGCGGCCTTCCTCGGCATCGAACTGTATGAATTTGCCCACCTGATCCACGAAGGCGCAACGCCCCAGCGCAGCGCGTTCCTGTCGGCGTTCTTCACGCTGGTCGGCACGCACGGCCTTCACGTAACCTTTGGCCTGATCTGGCTGGGCGTGCTGATGGTGCAAGTGGGTCAGCGCGGGCTGGTTGCAGCCAACCAGCGGCGCTTGATGTGCCTGAGCCTGTTCTGGCACTTCCTCGATGTCGTGTGGATCGGCGTCTTCACCTTTGTCTATCTGATGGGAATGCTGCGATGAGCGCTGCACACGATACGCCTATCCATGACAGCCAATTGGGCCACGGACACGAAGCCGGCCATGGATCGATGCGCGATTACGTGATCGGGTTTGTGGCATCGGTGGTGTTGACAGCCATTCCCTTCTGGCTGGTGATGACCGATGCACTGGGCGACAAGGCCCTGACCGGGATTATCGTGGTCGCCTTTGCCGCGGTGCAGATCGTCGTCCACATGATCTACTTTCTGCACATGAACGCAAAGGCGGAAGGCGGGTGGAACATGCTGGCGCTGATCTTTACCGTGGTGCTGGTGGTGATCGTGCTGTCGGGATCGCTGTGGGTGATGCATCACCTGAACACCAACATGATGCCGATGCCGCACAGCATGGAAGAACTGCCGTGACACCATCCGGGGCAACGCGCGCAAAGCCCGTTGCCCTTGTTCTGGCGCTGGCCCTGATCGCGCTGCTGTTTACCGCGCTGGCGGCGTGGCAGGTGCAGCGGATGCAGTGGAAACATGCGCTGATTGCGCGGGTTGAGGCTGGCATGGTGGCCGCACCGGTGGCGGTTTCAGCATTGCCCGAAGATGATCTGGCCGGTTGGGAATATCGCCGGGTGCAGCTTTCAGGGCATTATGCTGCGCAAGGCACGGTGCTGGTGTCCGGCGCATCGAAACTGGGCAGCGGATATTGGGTGCTGGCGCCGCTGGCCGGGCCGCCCGGCACCATTTACGTCAACCGGGGCTTCATGCCGCTGGGAACGAAGCTGGCCGATGTGCGCGCGGCCATGCCCGCAGGCGGTATTACCGTGATTGGCCTGCTGCGGCTGAGCGAACCGGGTGGCGGCTTTCTGCGCAGCAATCGTCCGGCGGAGGAACGCTGGTATTCGCGCGATGTTGGCGCAATTGCGGCGACGCATGGCATTGCTGCCGACGCACGGTTCTTTGTCGATGCCAGCGCCGAAACGCCACAACAACCGGGCGCGCCCGTGGCCGGGCTGACAGTGGTGAACTTTCCCGACAACCATCTGGTTTATGCCCTGACATGGCTGGCCCTTGCGCTGCTGTCAGGCGGGGCGGCAATCGTGCTATGGCGCAAGGCGAGATGACCACGCCTGCCCCGCCCCTACCCTTGTCGCACACCCCCTTCCCCCCCGCCAGCGGGCGCAACATGGCGCTGCTGGTGCAATTGCGCTGGATGGCGGTGGTGGGGCAATTGGTGACGATCTGGGCGGCGGTGCGGTTTCTGCATGTCGGTCTGCCGCTGGCGCAGCTTGTGGCGGTGCCGGTGCTGCTGGCGATGGTCAATCTTTCGACCATGGCCATGGGCCGCGAGCGCGAAGGTTACAGCCATCTTGAGATGCTGGGCGCGTTGATGCTGGATGTGGGGTCGCTGGCCTGGCAGCTTTATTTCAGCGGCGGCACGACCAACCCCTTTGCCTTCCTGTTCCTGTTGCAGATCGTGATCGGCGCGATCCTTTTGCCGCCAAGCTGGAGCTGGATTGTCGCGGCCATTTCGGCAGCGGCGGTCGCGGGGCTGACATTCGATTATCGCCCGCTGCACCTGCCCGAACCCTATGCCAGTGCGCCGATGCGGCTTTACCTGCTGGGCAGTCTGGTGTGTTTTCTGCTGATTGCGGCCCTGCTGGTGTTCTTCGTGATCCGCATCGATCGCAACCGCCGGCAGAGCGATGCGGCGCTGGCCGCGCTGCGGCAGCAGGCGGCAGAGGAACAGCATATCGTGCGGATGGGCCTGCTGGCATCGGGCGCGGCGCACGAACTGGGCACGCCGCTGGCGACCATTTCGGTCCTGCTGGGCGACTGGCGGACGCACCCCGCCATGGCTGCCCATGCAGATCTGCGCGCCGAATTGGGCGAAATGAACACCGAATTGCAGCGCTGCAAGACCATCGTTTCGGGCATCCTGATGTCTGCCGGTGAAGCGCGCGGCGAAAACCCTGCGGTGACGACGTTGAGCGCCTTTGTCGGCGCGATTGCACAAGGTTGGGCCGAACGCAGCGGGGGCGCGGTCTATCTGGATGATCGCATCGGCGAGAACCACTACAATATCGTGGCCGACCCGGCGCTACGGCAGGTGATCGGCAACGTGATCGAAAATGCGCTGGAAGTGTCGCCGCATTTCGTGACGATGACCGTGGCGGTGGACGATGGCGCGGTGCGGATTGACATTCGTGACCGGGGACCGGGATTTGCCCCGGAAATGCTGGAAGCGTTCGGACGCCCCTATTCATCGACCAAGGGGCGCAGCGGCGGCGGACTGGGGCTGTTTCTGGTGGTGAATGTGCTGCGCAAGCTGGGCGGGAAGGTTGAAGTGGGCAACCTGCTGGACGGCGGCGCGCAAGTGCGGCTGACCATTCCGCTTTCGGCCTTTGCCTATAAGGGACGCGCCGCATGACCGGGCAGCCAAGCCTGGTCATCGTGGAAGACGATCCGGCTTTTGCCCGCACGTTGAGCCGGTCTTTCGAACGGCGAGGCTATGCTGTGCACCATGCAGCCAGTCCGGATGCACTGGCCGCATTGATGGCCGCGAACGAATTTGAATATGCCGTGGTCGACCTGAAGCTGGGCACGGCATCGGGCCTGACATGTGTGGAAATGCTGCACACGCGCGATGCCCAAACCCGCATCGTGGTGTTGACCGGCTTTGCCAGCATCGCCACGGCGGTTGAAGCAATAAAGCTGGGCGCGGCGCATTATCTGGCCAAGCCTGCCAACACCGACGACATCGAAGACGCCTTTGGCCGCACGCGGGGCGACGCCAGTGTGCCGCTGGAAGGCCGCAAGAGTTCGATCAAGACGGTGGAATGGGAATATATCCACTCAACGCTGGTCGAATGCGACTTCAACATTTCCGAAGCTGCAAGGCGACTGGGCATGCACCGACGCACTCTGGCGCGAAAGCTGGAAAAGCGGCAACTGCGCTAGAACCGGAAAGTGCCGGGTGCGCCACGGTGGGTAGCGCACCTGGCACTCCGTCCCCAAGACAAGAGGGTCGCAGTAGGCCGGGGACGGGACCGACGGGTTGAACCTCTGGTTCAAACCGCCGTTTCCGGTAAGCGCAGGCACTATCCCTGCAGAGCCGCACCGCCCATGCCATACGGCGCACTGCCATATCATGGCATGTCCCCGCTGAGTCCGCCGGTGCATGTTGCAAAGACCGGCGACAGCGGTATCACTCGCCTTGGCAGGGGGAGGATATATTGCTGTGAAGGGGCCTGTGAACTGGCGCCAGCTTGGGCTGCTGGCGATCACGATCTGCGTTGTGCAACTGGTTTACTGGGCGGCCATCGACAAACCGCTGTTCAACGCCAACCGCGCTGAGGAGCCGCCAATGGCCGAGCAGACTTTCGCGGAAGTAGCGCGCCTTTCCGAACCGACACTGGCCGCCGCCGCGCGCGGACGGTTTGAACGGGTGGACCTGCCGTGGACATATTGCTGCGACACCGCAGTCCATGCGGTGCGGATCGGCTTTCGGGTGGACAAGGTGCCGCCTGCGGGACTGGGGCTGATATCGACGCTTCAGGTCGACAACTATCTGCTGGCGGTCAACGATACGCTGCTGGTGGGCGAAGGAAGAATGCAGCCGGGGCGCGGCACGTTCCACGGCCAGAAGATGTTCCTGACGCGGGTTCCGGCAGGCATTCTGAAGCCGGGCGACAATACGCTGACATATGTCACCCTGCGCGATGGCTATCCCTATGCCGACATCTTCCCGCCAATGATCGGCGAATACGAGGCAATGCGCGCGTTTTCGGCCAACCGGTTGTGGAACAGCAACGAGTTTCACCGTTATGGCGCAGGGCTGCTGGGCCTGCTGGGTATGCTCGCCGCTATCATGGTGGTCCGGTCCGAAGACTGGCGCTTTGCCGCGTGGCTTTCGGCGCTGTGCGCGGCGTTCGTGGGCAACTACCTCTATGCCATCGTGCTGAACCCGCCGTTTGACGGGTGGGGCCGGATGGTAGCGTTCTTTGTGGTGAACATGGCGGTGCCGGTGGCGCTGCTGTGTTTTATCGATGCGTGGACCGGCAAGCCTGTGCGCCATCTTCAGGTTGCGGCAGTGGCAATCTATGCCGCGGTCATCGGCTATGTCGCGTGGCGCATATATTTTACGCCGATGCCCGACGGGTTCGATGCGCCGGCGACGATCTGGATATGGTTCCTTGCCGCCTTTGCGCTGATCGCGGCGCTGCGGATATTGTGGCATTTTGCGCGGCAGGCCGAAAGCCGGATGCTGGAAAGCGCGTTGTTGAGCGTGTGCGTGGTGGCCGTGCTGATCGACGGGGCAAGTGGCTGGTTTACGCAATTGCGCGGCGGCAATCTGTATAATGCCGCACCGTTCCTGATGCTGGCAATGCTGGCGGCGTTTCTGGCGCGCAATTTCCGCCTGTTCCAATCACAAGCCACGCTGACCGCCACCCTGCGCGCGCAAGTGGCCGCGCGCGAGGCCGAACTGGACCTTGCCCATGCGCGCGAACGCGAACTGGTGCGCAAACAGGCCCATGATGCCGAACGGCGGCGGATCATGCAGGACATTCACGACGGCCTTGGGAGCCAGTTGATGTCGATGATGCTGGCCGCGCGGCTGGGCGAAGCAGAGCCGGTGCGGGTGGCCGAAGGATTGCAGGCGGTGATCGACGAAATGCGGCTGATGATCGATTCCATGGATTCCGTGGGGGAATCGCTGGAAGCGGCGCTGGCCACGTTCCGCGCGCGGATTCAGCCGCGCATCGTAGCTGCCGGCTTTGCGTTCGATTGGCAGCAGGCCGCTGACCTTCCGGCCAGCGCCAGCCAGGGGTTTGGCCCGCGCGACGTGTTGCAGATTTTCAGGGTGATGCAGGAAGCGGTGACCAATGCGCTGAAGCATTCGGGCGGCAACCGCATCGCCATTGCGGTTTCCGCTGATGATGCAGGCGGGCTGCGGATCGTGGTGACCGACAATGGCCGGGGGGGGGCGCAGGCAGGCGCAGGGCGTGGGCTGTCCAATATGGAGCGGCGCGCCGCAGCCATCGGCGGCGAACTGCAGGTGCAATCGCAAGAAGGCGGGGGAACGCAGGTTTCACTGGCACTGCGTCCGGTGCAGCTTCTTGCCGACTGCCATATATCCGCACCATCCATGGCATAGCGGCACGGCCAAGCTATTGTTAGGTAACCTGTATGGATGAAACCGCCGCCCATGCCGCAAACCCCGTCCCCGCCAGAATTGCGATCATCGAGGATGATCCGGTGGTGCGGCAGTATTTCATGCGGATCATCGCATCGGATACCGGCTATGACATCGTCGGCATTGCGCCCGATATTGCCACTGGCCGCGCGCTTATCCGGCTGAAGCCTGACCTGTTCCTGATGGACATCGGCCTGCCCGATGGCAGCGGGTATGATCTGGTGCCCGAAATCAAGGCAGGGTCGCAGGCAAAGGCGCTGGTCATCAGCGCATTCGGGGACCGCGATACCGTGGTGCGCGCGCTATCGGCCGGGGCCGATGGATACCTGCTGAAAGACAGCACGCCTGCGCAAGTGCTGGACGGCATTGCCATCACGCTGGCGGGCGGCGCCCCGGTCAGCCCGGCGGCGGCGGTCTATCTGCTAGACCTTTTGCGCAATCCTCCGGTAACGTCAGAACAGCCTGCCTCCACCGTTTCGGACGAACGCCTGACCCCGCGCGAAACCGATCTGCTGCGCGCCTTTTCCGAAGGCAAGAGTTACAAGGAAGCGGCGCGCGCGCTGGGCATTTCACCGCATACCGTGGGGAACCACGTCAAATCGATCTATCGCAAGCTGGAAGTGACATCGCGCAGCGAAGCGCTGTTCGCCACGGGGATGCGCAAAGGCTGAAATTCCGTCATAAAACCGCAAGGTTGATCGCCAATGCGCACCGGCATTGGCGCGGTGACTTTCGCGCGTGAATTTGACTGGAAGGATCGATCCCGATGGACCGTCGCAGCTTTCACCGCCAGTTGGCGGGCGTGGCATTTGCAGGCCTTGCCAGCATGGTGGGCGGCAGCGGCCTTGCCCGTGCTGCAGGTTCACCCAAACCCGGTCCGTTGCAGGCCGATCCTGCCGGTCTGCTCGACCTGCCGCAGGGCTGGAGCTATCGCGTGGTGTCGCGCATGGGGGACCGGATGGACGATGGCCATGTGGTCGCCGACAAGGCCGATGGCATGGGCTGCATCGCGCTGGGCAATGGCCGGGTGGCGCTGATCCGCAACCATGAATTGAGCGCGAAGGATGCGGCGCGCGGGGCCTTTGGCACGCGCGCGGTGGAACGGGCGTTTGACCGCTGGCGGGGCGATGGTGCGCTGCCGGGCGGCACATCGACAGTGATCTATGACTTGCGCAAACAGGCGGTTGAGTCACAGTTCGCCAGCCTTGCCGGGACGATCCGCAATTGCGCGGGCGGGACAACGCCGTGGGGTAGCTGGTTGAGCTGCGAGGAAGACGTTTCGCTGGCGGGCAGCAATCTGGGGCAGGACCATGGCTGGGTGTTCGAAGTTCCGGCCAGCGCGCGCGGGCTGGTGGAACCGGTGGCGCTGAAGGGCCTTGGCCGGTTCAACCATGAAGCTGCCACGGTCGATCCGGCCACTGGCATCGTCTATCTGACCGAAGACCGCGACGACAGCCTGTTCTACCGCTTTCTGCCCGCCCGCCCCGGCCGTCTGGCAGCAGGCGGGCGGTTGCAGGCACTGGCATTGCAGGCAAGCGGCGTGGACGATACGCGCAACTGGAACGGTATGGCGTTCCCCACACGGCAGCGGTTGCAGGCCAACTGGATCGATCTGGAAGGCACCGACAGCCGAGTGGATGATTTGCGCAAGCGTGGCCGTGCCGGTGGTGCGGCGGTTTTCGCGCGTGGCGAAGGCATCCACTTTGGCGATGGGGAGCTTTACTTTACCTGCACATCGGGCGGCGCGGCCAAGCTGGGGCAGGTCTTCCGCTATATCCCCGCCGCCAACGAAGGGCACGAACGCGCGGGCGAAGGGTCTGGCTGGCTGGAAAACTTCTTTGAATCGACCGATCCGATGGCCTTCAACTTTGGCGACAACCTGACCATCGCGCCCAACGGCGATCTGATAGTGTGCGAAGACCAATATACCGATATCGTCGACAACCACTTGCGCGGGATCACGCCCGCGGGTGAAGCCTATGCCTTTGCCCGGTGCCGGTTGCAGACCGAAATGGCAGGCGCCTGCTTTGCGCCCGACGGCACGCTGTTCGTCAACCTTTACAGCCCCGGCATGACGCTGGCGATTACCGGACCTGCGACCGCCGGACACGGCTGGCGCTGACACTTTCTGCCCCACCCGGCGCAAGGCACAAGCGCCGGGTGTGGAAGATTACCTGCTGGCATTAATGGTTTGAAATGTGCTGCCCCAGATGGCGTCCGGCGATGTAGCCAAAGGTCAGGCCCGGCCCCAATGTGCCGCCCGCGCCGCCATAGATTTCGCCCAATACCGCAGCCATCGCGTTGCCTGCGGCATAAAGGCCCTGAATCGGGTTGCCGTTCCAGTCGACCACTTGCGCATCGGCATTGGTCTTCGGCCCGCCCGCCGTGCCAAGCGCCCCCGCTTCCATCCTGACCGCATAAAACGGTCCCTGATCGATCACCCCCAGCGTGCGGTAAGGCGGATCGAAGTCCATATCGCCCCACATGTAGAAATTGTCGTAAGTGTTGTCGCCACGGTTGAAGTCATCATCGTGGCCGTTGCGCACCATTTCGTTGAACCGCGCGACCGTGGCCTTCAGCCCATCAGCATCAATCCCGGCCAATTCGGCCAGTTGGTCCAGCGTATCGGCCTGCATCATGTATGACGGCGCAGGCGCGCCCGCCGGGGAATTGAAGGTGTGATACTTGTCCTTGTAACGCTGGTCGATAATCAGCCAGTAGGGCAGATTAGCGTAAGTATGGGTGCCCGCATCGAAGGCGTGCAGCGTTTTACCCAAGGCATTGTAATTGGCCGCTTCGTTGACAAAGCGCTTGCCCGCACGGTTGACCAGAATGGCACCGGGACGTGCCCGCTCATCTGAACCCAGCAGGTAGTTCGGCTTGGCCGCGCGGTGCTGCGGCTTCATTTCCAGCACGCTTTGCATCCAGAAGGCATTCTGCATGTTGCCCAGTTGCGCGCCCGCTTCGATCGCCATCAGCAATCCGTCGCCTTCGTTCTCAGGCACGCTGACGGGCCCGGTCAGCGGCCCGCGCACGAAAGTCTTTACCAGTGTTTCGTTCCATTCGAACCCGCCTGTGGCAATTACCACCCCGCGACGGGCCTTCACCTTGAAATCGCGGCCATTGGCGTCTTCGGCAATCACGCCGATGATGCGTTCGCCGTCCTTGACCAGCTTGCGCGCGCGCTTTTCAAATTCGACCGGGATGTTGCGGTCCAGCACCGCCTTGAACAGCGATCCCGCCAGCGCCTGGCCCAACCCGCGATAATCATGCGCTTCGCGTTCGGCCAGTGTCGCTTCGTCCAGCGTGCCCCGGATCGCTTCCATCAGGCTGCCGCGCAACGGATAGGCCATCTTGCTGGGGTTCACGCGCCCGGCCCATTTGCCCAGCGTGTCAAAGGGAAACGCTTCATTGTCCAGCGAGCGCCCGCCGTCGGGCTTTGCGCCGGGCGAATAGGGTTGATAATCGGGAAAATCGGCAAAAGCGCACAGCCGCACCGGCGTCTTGTCAGCCAGATAGCGCAGCATCTCCGGGCCGTTCTGCATGAACGCCCACAGCGTTTCGGGGTCGAGTTCACCGGGCGCGAGCGAATCGAGATAGGTTACGACCTCTTCGTCGGAATCCTCCAGTCCGGCTTCGTGCTGGTGATGGTTGTTGGGAATCCACAACATGCCCCCCGACATCGCGGTGGTGCCGCCGACCATCCCGGTCTTTTCCAGAATGACCACGTCCTTCGCGCCAAAATCATGCGCAGAAATGGCTGCGGTCATGGCGGCCCCGCCGGAACCGAGCACGACGACATCGGCCTCCAGATCCCACTCGATGTCTTCGGCCAAGGTCCGTCTCCCGTAAAATCGTGCTTTTGCATCCCGGTCGCGGCAAATGCCGCTGTGTGAGCGGGTGGATGGGGACCACTGTAGTTTTCAATCAGGCGCGCCGGCCACTCCACATTGTCTCAGGTGAAGTGCGCAGTGTTAACCGGAGTGCCGCACAACGCAGCGGAAGCCGATGTGGCTGGTCGAAGTGTCGATCATTTCAGGATGCCGGGCGGCAGGGCGGTAACGCTGACAATAGTTTGCAGCGCATAAGTGAGAACCACCCTTAAGAACCTTGCGCCCGATCCTGATCTGCGGCTGGGACGGGTCAAAACTGTCCTTCAATGTGCCGCCGCGAGGATTGCCGATCGTGCAGCAGGAATCTTTCGCTTTCTTTTTCACAGGTTGCGGGTTTTCGCGCCACCAGTCAGCGGTCCATTCCCAAGTGTTGCCGATCATGTCGTACAGGCCATAGCCGTTGGCGGGGAAGCTGCGCACCGGCGATGTCCGCTCCCACCCGTCAAGGCACTGGTTGGCAAAGGGGAACAGGCCCTGCCAATAGTTGGCCATCATCTGGCCGCCAGGAGCAAGCTCGTCACCCCAGGCATAATCGCGGCCTTCAAGGCCGCCGCGCGCGGCAAATTCGAACTCCGCTTCTGTCGGCAGTTCCTTGCCCGCCCACAGCGCATAGGCCTGGGCGTCTGCGTGGGCGATGTGGACGACCGGGTGCTGTTCAAGGCCGTTCAGGTCACTTTCGGGACCGAAGGGATTTTTCCAGCACGCGCCGAACGTGAACTGCCACCAGTTACCCGCATTTTCCATGTCCACCGGGCCGCTGGTCTTGTGAAAAACCAGCGATCCGGCGCGGTCCATACCGGGCAGCATATCCGGGTAGTCCTTGGGATCAGGCGCAATTTCGGCCATGGTCACATGACCGGTCGCCTCGACGAACCGCGCGAACTGGGCATTGGTAACCGGCGTTTCATCAATCCAGAAACTGTCCACCCGCACCTGTCGCAAGGGCGCTTCTTCGGGATAGAACGTTTCGGACCCCATGGTGAAAGCACCACCTTCGACAAGGCGCATTCCGGGATGGTGATCTTTCATGCAGGCCACCCTATGGCCGCCCGGTCATTGCGGTCAATGCCCCGGCGACAGGCTTTTCATGCCGTGTTCGACGCTGTTGGTGCCCTGCCCCACGATGGGCGATGGCACAAACACCTTGCCCTGATCGTGCGCGGCTTTCTTGGCCGGACTGTCGTTCACGATATCATCAAGCCGGTCTTCACGGTTGGGTTCAACCAGCCAGCTATCGGGGAACGGCGCGGCTCCGGTGCCGGCACGATTGCGCCGCACTGCGCCAATCGACTGGCGCTGGGTATAGGGTATGACATGGCGGCCATTGCGGTCGGCCAGTTGGTCGTACAACGCCTTGCGCAGTTCCAGCTTGGTTTCGAAATAGGCGGGATCTTCTGCAAGATTGCGCATCTCGTCCGGGTCAGCAGCAACATTATACAATTCTTCAATGTCATAGATGCCATAGTACTGAATGTACTTGAGGTCGCCGCGCTGGATCGCAAAGGTGCCCGGCGTCATCGGGAAGGTCCATTCCCAGTAGTATTCATAGGTAAAATCAGGCGCCTTCCAGTCCTTGGCGGCCAGCTTTCCGGTAATCAGCGGCCATGCGCTTTTCCCTTCAAACTGGGCAGGCTGCGGCGCACCCGCCAGATCGAGAAAGGTTGGCGCGAAGTCGAGATTGCGCAGCGCACCGGGATTGGTCACGCCCGCCGGAACTGTGCCCGGTTCATACATCACCAGCGGCACCTTGACCGAGGATTCATAGGCATTGCGCTTGTCGATCAAGCCATGTTCGCCCACCTGAAAGCCGTTGTCGGACGTGAACACGATCAGCGTGTCCTTTTCCAGCCCGGCCTTTTTCAGATATTGCATCACGCGACCGACGCTATCGTCCACCGCTGACAGGGTGCCGTAATAATTCTTCAGGTAATCGTTCATCGGCATGTCAGAATTGTAATAGAAATCAATGCCATGCCAGGTGTTGCGCTGTTCATAGACCCAGCGCGGCTTGTCCTTGTAGTTTTCCGGCGTGTTGGCTGCGCTGGCAGGCAGGCGGAACTTGAAATTGTCATACTGATGAGCATAACGCGGCGGCGGCAGCGGGTCTGAATGGACCGCCTTGTGGCTGAGATAGAGGAAGAACGGCTTCTTGGGGTCGCGTTCCTTGGTCAGCCAGTTCATGGCATAGTCGGTCAATTCATCAGTGATATAACCCTGTTGCGGCACGTTTTTGCCATCAACATTGAGCATATGAACGGCGCCCTTGGCACGCTGTTCATCGGTAATGCCGGAATTGGGGTAATAGTTGCCCTGCCCCTTGAAGCTGAGCCATTTGTCAAAGCCGGGGCGTGGATCAGCGGTATCGTTACCCATGTGCCATTTGCCAAAAAAGGCTGTCTGATAACCACTTTGCTGCAGATACTTGGGAAAGAAGGTTAAACCTTCTTCAGAGGAATGGTTGTTATCGACCACGCCATGATTGCGCGCGGTCATCCCGGTCAGGATCGTGGCACGACTGGGGCTGCACAGTGACGAGGTCACGCGGGTGTTGGGGAAATAGGAACCGCCCGCCGCCAGCTTGTCAATATTGGGCGTCTTTATGCCGGGCTGCAGGAACCCCATGCCGTCAAAGCGCAGATCGTCGACAATGATGAACACCACGTTGCGCGGCCGCGCCTGCTGCTGCTGCGCCGCGCTGGCCTGCGCCTTTGACGACGCCTGCTGCGCCGATGCCGTGACAGGCAGGGCCAGCGCCGCGAGGGCAGCCGCCGTGCCACGCACAAGCGTGCGAAATGGGGATCGGGTGTTCATCGCATTCTCTCCATCGGCCAGCCACACAGGTCTGGCCGCAAACCGCCATGTATCATGGCGTGGTCGCACCGCTGTATCGCGCTGTCAATTTCAAAAATACCAACGCTAGTATTTCTGACCGCAGGCATCGCTGCGGCGTCCGAAAAATTGGCGGTGTTTCGCAACCTGCCGTCAGGCGGTGGGGGTGTGCAGGTCCAGCCTGATGTGGAAGCGGTCAGACCGGTAGTGGGCGTAAGTGCGCAGGAAAGGCCGGTTATTGCGGTCATAAACCGTGCGGGTAATGCGCAAGATCGCCGAAAGCGGTTCGACGTTCAGCGCTTCGACCAGCGACGGATCGGCGAGCATGGCGCCGATGGTCTGTTCGGCCCGTTCGGCGTGGAAACCGGCATCGTCCAAGAGTTTCAGCAAGGGCGCGCGCGGCAGGGTGGATTCGGAAATCACGCTGTCCAGATCGGCGCGGACATAGCTGACGATATAGCCGATGGGGATGCCTTCAAGGCAGCGCACGCGCACAGCACGGATGACTTGCGCACCTTCGTCAATGCCCAGCGCATTGGCGATGATATCAGTGGCCGCGCGCTTTTCCACAGAGATGACGTTGACCGTGGTGCCTTCGCCCAGCGCCATCAGCGAATCGACCGCCTGATCGATGTTCGCCTCGATCGGCTTGGCGGGCGATTTGAAGATGACCCGCGTGCCGATGCGTCTGCGGCGTTCGACATAATGCTGATCGGCAAGATCGTTCAGCACCCGGCGCGCAGTGATGCGCGACACTTCGTAAATGGCTGAAAGTTCCTGCTCTGTCGGCAGGACGCTGCCGTAGGGGCGCTGCCCGCACAGGATTTCATCACGCAGGCTGAGGTAAATCTGATGATAAAGCGGAACTGCGCCTGCGCGATCTAGCACTATGCCTCCCCCGCTGGCCGCAGCCGTCGCGAAGGCGACGACCTCTCGATCAGGCGATGGGCTGCTCTTCGGGTGTCGGCCCCGTTTAGTCAAGTCGGCGGGCGCATCGCCCTGACCCAGCACATAACCAAACCCGGTCCCTGCGCCATCCACGAGCCGCGTCACCCGGCGTCCTGCTTCCATGACGGGTAGCGCCCCATGGTCAGCAGCGACGCGCCGCCCACCAGCAGGCAGCCAACACCAGTGGCCAGCGCCATGTCATAGCGCCCGGTGGTATCGAACACTTTGCCGTAAACCACTGGCCCCATGCCGCCGCCAAACGCGATGACCGTGTAAAAGCTGCCATAGATCGTGCCATAGGCCCGGCGGCCGAAATAGCGGGCGATCAGATAGGCCAGCAGATCGAATTCGAACCCCGCGCCCAGCCCCAGCGAGATGACCGCCAGTGTGGCCTGCGTCGCATCAATTTCGGGCCGCGACAGCAGAAAACTGCCGATGGCGGGCAGGATCAGGATCGCCAGCGCACAACCTGGCGCCCAGAACCGGTCCAGCAGCCAGCCGCCCGCGACACGTCCGGCAATGACCGAAAGGCCGAACCCTGCGGTGATCGCGCCGATCTGTGGCAGCGTAAACTTTTGCGTGCGCAGGATGTTTTCAAGATTGGGCGTGGGCGCGGTCAGCGCAAAGGCGATCAGCAGGAAGGCGAACGTCATGATCCAGAAGTGCCGATGGGTCAGCGCTTCACGCAAGGTCATGCCCGCTTCGACCACGGGTTCTGCCACAGCGGTCGTCACGCCTTTGACCACTTCGGCCAGCCGTTCACGGAACAGCAGCGCCACCACCGGCACACCGATCAGGATCGGCAGCGCGCCAATTACGAAGAACGCATTGCGCCAGCCATACGTGCCGATCAGCCATGCGGCAAAAGGCTTTACCAGAAAGCCGGTGATGCCCGTGCCAGTGCTGGCAATGCCGATGGCAAGGCCGCGATGCTTTTCAAACCAGCCATTGACGGTGTGCATCCATGTCGCCGTCAACGTGCCCGCGCCAACCACGGACATCAGCACCCACTGGCCGTAATAGATCCAGATATTGCCGCTACTGAGGCCCAGGCTCATGAAAGTCAGCCCGAACAGCACCAGCGAGATCAGCGCCACGCGCCGCGCGCCATAGCGATCAACCGCAAAGCCCGCTACCGGCCCGGAGGCCATGACCACCACCGACTGAACGGTGATGGACCCCATCAGCGAGGCAAAGCTCCAGCCGAATTCCTGCTGCAATTCGGGCGCGAACATGCCGATGGTATAGAACGGCAGCGGGCTTAACCCCATGGCCAGCCCGACCATCGATGCGGCGACCACGACCCAGGCTGCGCGGCTGTCGCGCGGGGGCAGGCCCGATGCTGATGCGGATACTGGGACAGTGGTTCCGGCCTGCGTCGCCATCAAAGCTCCTGTTCGAGTGGTGCGCCGGGGCGCAATCAAGGGACTGGACAACCGTCATGTGATGGCACAGTAATAGTTATATTCATATACCAAATCATCAGGTGAACACGATGAAACCCGGCAACTGCGAGACGATGCGGCGCGGCTATGTAGTTGCAGGGGACGGGTCGGACGGCCTTCTGGTGCATTACCGGGTGTGCGGGTCTGGCCCGGCAGTTGTGCTGCTGCATGATTCTCCACGCTCCTCCCGGCTGCACATTCCCTTGATGAAACTGCTCGCCAGTCGGTTTCAGGTCTTCGCACTCGATACGCCGGGTTATGGCAATTCGGATCCGCTACCCATGGCTGACCCTGCCATACCGGACTTTGCCCGCGCACTGGGCAATGCGCTGGCAGCACTGGGGTTAAGCGAAGCGCCGCTTTATGCAACCCACACCAGCGCCAAGATCGCGCTGGCGCTGGCAGTGCGGGGCGGGAAGATGCCGCTGCTGATGCTGGATGGCCTGTCCATCCCTGATGCGCTGGCGTCGGACGCCTTTATCGCCAGCTATATGCGCCCCTTCGCGCCGGAACCGACCGGCGCGTGGCTGGGCGCGGAATGGAGCCGCACGCGCGACATGCTTCGCTGGTTTCCATGGTTTGCCACAAACCCGCAAAACCGCATTGCAATGGAGCCGCCGACGCCCGAATGGATGGAGGATTACGGCATCGACCTGTTCAGCGCAGGTCCGCACTACGCCGGGGCCTATACCGCCGCGATGCGGTGGAGTCCGCTGGACGACCTGCTGGCGGTGAAAGTGCCGACCATTGTGGGCGCACGCACCGACGATGTGCTGTTCCCGCATCTGGACAAAGTGCCGTGCGATGCCAACCCCGCGTTGAGTGTGCAGCGGCTTGGCGCAGATCGTGGTGCGTGGGCGCATTGGATTGCCGACACCCTGACGGTAGATCAGCCCTTGTCCGAACGCCTGCCTTTGCCTCGGCCAGATCGAGCGGCGCGGCGCGGATATCTGCCGCACGAACATGGGCAACTGCACTGGGAAAGCTATCCCGCCAAAACCGCTATTGATGCGTCACCGGTGATGGTGCTGTCTGCCCCGTCGACCATGGAGGCCCATAGCTGGGCAGAAGCGCTGAGCGCGCACCGCACCGTGATCGTGCCCGACTTGCCGGGCTTTGGCGATTCGGACGCCCTGCCTGCTGCCGCACCGGATGTGTTGGCCGATGTGCTGGCGGCGCTGATCGGGCGGTTGGATGTCGAGGCATGCGATGTGCTGGCGATAGGTCTGGCTGCACCGATTGGCGCGCGCATGGCCGCGCGGCGCAAGGGACTGGTGCGGACGCTGACCGTGTGGGGAGCGCCTGCGTTTGATCCACCTGCACCGGACGCGCTTTGCCCTGATATTGCATTCGACGCCCAAGCTGGGTCGCATCTTTACCGCTTCTGGCACATGCTGCGTGATGGGGCCGTGCAATGGCCGTGGTTTGACGGCAGCCCGGCGGCGGCGCGTCCCTGCCCGGCACTGCCCACCCCTGCCGATCTGCACCGCGCGTTGACCGGAATGCTCAAGCAGCGGACACAATATGGTCAGGCGGTTGCCGCTGCCCTGGCCGCGCATGACGCTGCATCATGGCAAGCGGTGGGTGTGTCGACGCTGGTGGCCGTGGGCGATGATCCTGTGTCTGCGAACGCAGCGGCGCTGCTGGATCTGCTGCCGCGCGGGGCCGCCTTCATCGCCCCGTCAGACATGGACCAGGCCGCATCGGCGCTGTGCGGCGCGATGAAGAAAGCTGGCAGGGAGACTGTTTCGTTGTGACCATCGCATCCACTGCGCCCGCGCCCTGGCCCCGCCGACAATACGCATGGTATGTGCTCAGCCTGCTGACGCTGGCTTATGCGCTGGCAATCCTTGACCGGGTTTCCATCGCCCTGCTGATCGAACCGCTGCAACTGGCGCTCAAAATCGACGATACCCAGTTCGGGCTGTTGCAGGGCATGGCCTTCAGCATTGTTTACAGCGTGCTGGGCCTGCCGTTGGGAATGCTGTCCGACCGGCGGCGGCGGGTGACGCTGCTGTTTGGCGGGCTGATGTTGTGGAGCGCGGCAACCATTGGCTGTTCATTCGCCACCAATTTCCACGAACTGTTCATCGCGCGCATGCTGGTGGGCGTGGGCGAGGCAGCGCTGGTGCCGGTGGCGACGTCGCTGATCGCGGACTACTTCGCGCCCGATATCCGGCCCAAGGCCTATGGCGTGTTCGTAACCGGCAGTTCGCTGGGCACAGCGGCGGCCATGGCGCTGGGCGGGCTGTTCCTTGACTGGGCGGTAAAGCTGATCGACGGCATGCCCGCGATCTTTGGCGCGATGCAGCCTTGGCAAGTGGTGTTCGTGCTGTGCGGCGCGCCGGGGCTGGTGCTGGCACTGGTGCTGATCCTGACCGCGCGCGAACCTGCGCGTCAGGGTGGCTCGATCGCCACCGAACCGATCAGTCTGAAACCGGTGGCGCGCCTGTTCATGCAACGCCCCGGCGCGTTCGGCCTGTTCATGCTGGGATCGGTGCTGAACCTTGTCTGCGTCTATGCCATCGTCGGATGGTTCCCGGCGCTGTTCATCCGCGCCCATGGCTGGACGGCGGCGGAGACGGGCAAGATCCTGGGCATGGTCGGCCTGCCAATTTCGATCTTTGCGGCGGTCAACAGTGGCTGGGTCATTTCGTGGCTGAACCGGCGCGGACATACCGATGCCCCCATCCTGTGCGCGATGGGGTGCGCGGCATCGATGGTGGTGTTCGGCACGCTGGCCTGCCTTGCCCCCACCGGCAATCTTGCGCTGCTGGGCTATGCGCTGAACGCATTGTTCCTGAACTGGAACACATCGGCGGTTTATACCGGCTTTGCCCAGATCACCCCCAATGCCCTGCGCGCGCAGGTCATGGCGTTGCAGACCATCGCTTCGGGGCTGGTGGCGCTGACGGCGGGCAACTTCATCGTCGGGTTCCTGTCCGACACCGTGTTTACCGCCCGCACCGGCATTGCATGGTCGCTGGGCACGGTGTTCTTCTGCTGCGGCCTTGCTGCGTTCCTGATCCTGATGGCCAGTCGCCGCAGTTTCCGCGCGGCCGCCGCCGAACTCTCAGCAACCGAACTGGCCACGGCTGAACTTGCCGCGAAGGACGCCTGATGCCTGATACCCTGCCCGACGGCCTTTTGCCCAATCTTCGCGCACTGCTGGGCGATGATGGCCTGCTGACAGACCCCGCCAGTCTGGCCCTGCATGGGTCGGACCTGCTGGATGAAGGCGCGAAATGCCTTGCCGTGGTCCGGCCCGACAGTGTTGAGGCTTTGGCGCAGGCGGTAGGCCTGATCGGCAAGGCAGGCATTGCCATGGCCCCGCGCGGCGGCGGGCTTACCTATGTTCGCGGCTATGTGGTGACCGACCGGGGCTTTGTCGCCATCGATCTGGCAAACCTGAACCGCATCATCAGCGTCAGCGAAGAAGACATGATCGTAACCGTCGAAGCGGGCGCGACATGGCGGCAGATTTACGAAGCGCTGAAACCGCTGGGCCTGCGCCTGCCATTCTTCGGCACGTTTTCGGGCGCACGGGCGACGGTGGGCGGCGGGTTGTCCAACGGCGCGCTGTTCCTTGGCACCGCGCGCCATGTCTCCGCCGCCGAAGCGGTGGTGGGCATGGAAGTGGTGCTGGCCGATGGAACGCTGCTGCACACCGGGCAACAGGCGGTGGAGCGCGCACCCAAACCGTTCATGCGCACTTTCGGACCGGATCTGACCGGGCTGTTCGTGCATGATGCGGGTGCGCTGGGCATCAAGGCACGGGTCAGCCTGCGCCTGATCCGCGCGCCAAAGGCCAATGGTTACCTGTCCTTCGGGTTTGCCGATCAGGCCAGCGGCATTGCCGCGCTGTGCGAAGTGTCGCGCAGCGACATTGCCGAAGACGCCTATCTGATGGACCCGGACAAGACCCGCATCGCCCTGTCCGGGCCGACCGACCTTGCCCGCGATGTCAAGGTTCTGGCCAAAGTCATCGGTCAGGAAGGCGGATTGCTGAAAGGCCTGAAGGCGGGCGCAAAGCTGGCCATGGCCGGGCGTTCCTTCATCGATGACGGCTGCCATTCGCTGCATCTGGTTCTGGCCGGGCGCAGTGATGAAACCGTGGCCGCCGACATGGCCGCCGCGCGCGAAATTGCCGCCCGGTTCGGCGGTGCAGAACTGCCCGATTCCATACCGCGCGCGGGCCGGGCCGACCTGTTCAATCCGGTATCGACGATGGTGGTCGGGCCTGAAGCAGACCGCTGGATCGCGCTGAACGCCAAAGTTCCGCATAGCGAAGCCATGCGCCTGACCGAAGCCATCGAGGCGCTGTTTGCGCGGCACAAATCGGCACTGGATGCAGCAGGCGTGATCGTCTCGCGCCTGCTGACGGTGATGGGCACCCATGCCTTCAGCTACGAACCGGTGATGAATTGGCGCGACCGCTGGCTGCCGCTGCATCACGATATTCTGAGCGGTGACAACAAGCTGACCGAGCCTCCCGCCGCGCCCGACGCGCGGGCGCTGGTCATGCAGGTGCGGGCCGAACTGATCGCGCTGTTTGCCAAGCATGGCGCGGCATCAAACCAGATCGGGCGGGCCTATCCCTATGCTTCGGTGCTGCGCCCAGCCCCACTGGCCTTGTTGCAGGCGGTGAAGCGTGCGGTCGATCCCAAGGGGGTGATGAACCCCGGCGCGCTTGAACTTTTCTGACCCGGCAAAAGGACCAGCATGGCCCGTCCCCATATCGAATTCGTCCATGCGCAATGCGTGGACTGGAACCTGCGCGCCGATGGTGCGCAGGAAAAGGTGCTCAACGCCGATCCGCTGACAGACGAAGCGACGCTGATCGTGCGCTATCCCGCCGGATATTCGGCCCCGGCCAACACGGCTGACAGTGGCGCGGAAGAGTTCTTCGTGCTGGACGGCGCGATTGATATCGATGGTGAGGAACGGCGCGCCCACGCATATGGATTCCTGCCGCAAGCCTCTGGCCTTGGCCGTCGTCACACCGCGCAGGGCGCTGTGCTGCTGGTGTTTCGCCACGCGGCGGGCGATCCGAACGCCATGGCCGGAATGGCGGAAGCAGTGGCCGTCGACACCCCGCAAATCCCGTGGGACGTTTCGACTTATGACCCCAAGCTGATTCACCTGCGGCTTGCGCGCAAGGTCTTGCGGCTTGGCCCGAACGACAGCGGGCGCACGTTCCTTCTGACCGGGATGGCGCATGGGGTTCCCGCCGAAGGAACCCTGCTGCCCGCCGAAATGCACGACCACGCCGAAGAGATGTTCATGCTGCAAGGCGCGATGTGGGCGCCCGAAGGCCGCATGGGGGCAGGTGCCTATTTCTACCGCCCGCCCGGTATCCTGCACGGCCCGCACGTTTCGGAATATGGCTTCCTGCAAATCATGCGCTCACCCGGCGCAAACGCCATCGTCACGCATTGGAGTGATGTGCACAAAGCCCTGCCGGTGGGCGTGCCCTATTGCCCGGTTCTGCCCGAAGGCACGCCGCCGGAATGGGCGCGGAATATGCCGGCTGAGAGCAACTGGTAGGGCCACGTCAAAAGCCTCACCCCGGATCAAGTCTGGCCGAATCAAGTCCGGGGTGAGGCCTTCTTGAGAACTCAGGTCTGGTCCCCAACCCTCCTGCGAAAAGCAGCGGTCAGGGACTTCAGATCAGCGGTTCAGTTCAACGAGTTCATACCACGTCTGCATATAACCGCCGACGCCGCCTTGAACGAAGATGGAATCATCGTCCGCCGTCACCCACACCTGATAGGGGGGGTGGGCTTCGCCGCCGATCGAGATCATGCTGGCGTCTTCGTCCGAGAATTCATACTTGTAGCAATCGAACGTGCCTGCCGGAACGGTGACCGTTTCCTCGCCCACATAGGCAAGGTTGATTTCCGACTTCGAGATCAGTGGCGGGGTTGCGCCACGGTGATCGGGCGAAGGCAGGAAGCAGGGGAACTTGCGCTTGTGCGGTCCTTTGGTGCGGTCCATCTTGCGCGTAATATAGGCGTCCGCGACGATGGGGTGCGTGCCGAAACCGTCGAACGGGGCGTCAATCGCCATCGTCTGGGAAATGCGGCCAATGGACGGGCCATAGCTTTCGCATTCCACGGTGTCCTTGTTGATGATGAACAGGCCCGAACCCATGAATTCGTCACCGATCACCAGACGCACGAAGCAGTCCATCGGGCGGTCATTTTCATCAAGGCTGTACACGATGTCGCGGTGGACGGTCGGCGCCGGTTCGTCGATTTCGCAGCGCGCGCGCAGGGTGCGCTTGCCATCGGTGTGGTGCGTCCAGGTGAACTCCTCGCGTCCACGCTCTTCGCCCTCGCGGCCGGGTTTGCGCGAGGTATAAAGAACCTTGCCGCTGATGGTCCGATGCTTCTGCAATGGAATTCTCCCTTTCGTGTAATTCAGACGGGGGTGGCGATGCCGAGGAAGCTGGCAATCAGCACGACGACCCACAGCACCATCACGGTGGGCTGGGTAATGGCGATAACCCCGGCAATGGCCTTGTCGCCTTCAGGCGTGGGGCCATTTTCGCGCAGCGCGATGATCGCGGGGAACAGCGGCACCAACTGGCGGCGCACCAGCAGGCCAATGGAAATGCAGGTGGCCAGCGCCAGCAGCTTGAGCGAGATGAACAGCGGCAGCGCAATTGCGCCGGCAAGGCCCGCCACGCCGCTGGCGATCAGCCCGGCCAGCACCACGTAACGCACGGCAATGTCCACGCGCTTGTAAGCAGCGCCCGCAGGCCCATGCTTCAGGTGAACCGTCCACGCCAGCGCCAGCCATGCAAGGCCCAGCACCCAGACAAGGATCGCGGCGGACGCAGGCAGATCAATCCAGCCTTTCGCCACAGCGAGGCCAAAGCCGCTGGGGAACGCAAGGATCAGCGTAGTGCGCGGGGCCATGTCGATGTTGTTGAGGATTTTCAGCGCCATCATCCGTTCAGGCACTGACCGGGCGGGATCGATCATAAAGCGCGAGCTGTAGAACGCGCCCAGATCACCGCCCAGCCAGTAGATCGGAATCAGCAGGTGCAGCAGCGTCAGCAGCGAAAGGCCGATATCCATGGGATCAGGCCTTTCCGGCGAAGAATGCGACCATCGCATCATGGCGGGCGGCGCGGAATTCGGCGGCATCAAGGCGCGGCAGTTCCGTGAACGCACCATCGCCCAGCAGCTTTTCCAGAGCCACGCTGGAATCATACAGCGGATCGTTGATCGCGGCGGTCACCAGCGTTGGGCACGCAATCAGCGCCATGCGCTTGTCCGCAGGCCATTTGAACGCAGCGCGATAGTTGAGGTGATAGGTCGTGCTCGCCTTCATCACCTCGACGATCCATGCATGGAGGTCAGCCGCGCTGCCAAGGCCACCGTCACGACGGCCCGCACGGGTGCGGCGATACCACGGGAAGAACACATATTGATCGCGGCAGAACTGGAACAGGCGGGCCAGATAGGCCCCGTCCAGATCGGGTTCGAACGGGAAGGCATACGTCGCCAGAATCTCTTCCAGCTCTTCGCCTTCCATCAGGCTCACGCCATCCAGCACCAGCGCCGAAACGCGATCCGGCGCAAGGATCGCCAGCTCGGCAGCAATCGCCGCGCCGGTGTGCGAACCATAAACGCGCGCCTTTTGCAGGCCCACGGCATCCATGAATGCCAGCGCTGCAGCGGCGAGTTCCGGGATGGTCGGTTCCTGATCGGACAGCGCATCGCTATCGCCGTTGCCCGGCGTGTCGGGCGCATATACGCGCGCCTCCGCGGCAAAATCCTCGATCAACCGCACCTGCTGGCGCGAACTGCCAGGCGATGCGTGAAGGATCAGCAGTGGCTCGCCACTGTCGCCAGCATAGCGATAGTGCATCTGGCCGTGCGGCACGTCCACGAAGCCGCGCTTGATTGCCGTGCTGCCCATCAGATTTCTCCCCCTTCGACCACTTCGAGCAGCGCGCCTTCGGGCGTCACCAGCACACCGCTGCGCTTGCCGCCATAAACCGCGCCTTCGCGCACCACCGGCGCGCTGGCCCAGTGGCCTTCAAGCCGGTCAAAATCGGGATAGAGCATGGTGGTGATCGCAACGCCGGGCGGCAGCGCGCCTTCATGGCGCGGGCGTTCAGTGGCCGCGTCAGGATACTGGTCCAGTTCAAGGAACACCTGGCCACCACCGCGCGCCGTGGTCAGTTCTGTCTTGGCGGTTTCGGGCAGGCCGAACGCCTTTTCGATCATCGAATAGCGGATCGCCACCGGATCGATCATCGGCAGGCCCAGCACATCCTTCACCCACTGGGCGGTCTTGCGCAAGTCAGGGCAGGCCAGAACCATGATGAAAGGCCGGTCGACCAGCGACTTGGGTTCGGGCAGACCCGTGCCCGGTCCCGGTTGCAGAATTTCCGTCAGATAGACCGTTTCCAGATCAGCCCCGCGCACCTGCATCGGCTTGACCGTGGCAAAGCCGTCCAGCGGTTTGGGCGGGCCAATCACCTCGAACGGGCTTTGCAGCATCTTTTCGTTCACGGCTTCAACGTCGGTCACGCACAGTTCGATAGCGGCCCAGCCATAGGTGCGGATCGGCGCATATTCAGGCACCGGATCGCCTTCGACAAAGCGCAGGAACACCGCTTCACCCGAAGCAGGTTGCAGCACGGCATAACCGCGTCCTGCGCTGGCAGGGGCATTCCATGCTGCTGCAAGATCGACAGGCACTTCACCGCGTTCGACCGTGCGGTATTCCATCCAGCTTTCATACCGCGCGATGGCGTCATCCAGATCGCTGACAACGTGCGTGGCGCACTTCAATAAAGTCATGTCGATTCCCTGCTGATCCCGAACGCGGTGTCGAGATTATTTGATATAGATATAATACAAATGCAAGCGCCTATCGCATCACACCGCTGGCGATCAGGCTGGCCATGGCATCGTCTGCCTGCGGCAGCGTCGCTACGGCAGCGATCAGCGCATCATGGCACGCTTCAAGCCCTGCAAATTCAAGGCATCCCAGGGCTTTGGCCATATGCTGCGCTTCAGACAGGGGCCATTGCGGTGATCCCAGTTGCGCGCTCACATCTTGCGTCAGCACCTGACCATCTGTTGTCCGCACAACCGCGCGCGCAGGCACAAAAGCTGCCAGATCAGGGTTATCATCGGCAACAACCGTGATTTTTGCTGCCAGCGCCAGCACTGCAGCATCGTCCAGCGATTCGCGGGTGAAATCACCCAGCGTCACCTTGCCGCGCAACAGGGTTACGGCGGCCAGATATTGCATGCACAGCCGCGCATAGCCCGGCTCCATCCCCAGCTTTGCCGGACGCCCGACAAGCCGGTAGATCAGCGGCGGCGCGTGGTACTCAAGGCTGTCCAGATCGGCAGCGGCAAGGCCCTGTTCGTCGCGCAACTGCTGCACCGCCACGATCCCACCGTGCCCTGCGCGCCCCGTCGGGAACGGCTTCCAGCTTACTTCCGTAATGCGGTTGCCCTGCCCCAATCGCGCCAGTGCGGGGGCAAGTGCTTCGCGCACTTCCATCAACGGGAAATAACCGAAAGGCCCGTCCAGTGGACGGGTAACCCCCGGCATTCCACCCCGCGCCAGATCGATGGCGACAAGGCTGCTGCGCGCAGCATTGGCCACCTGCACCGGCAGCGCGGGCTTGCCTTCGACGTGGGCCTGCATCGTGCCTGAAACCAGCGCAAGCGCGTGGCCGAACGCATCCAGCGCCACATCGCGCGGCATGGTGCGCAGGCTGGCAATTGCCGCCACGCAGCCGAAGATGCCCGCCGTTGCAGGGCGGAAAAACTTCAGCGCATCGGGCGCGGCAAGGCCCAGTGTCACCGCCACATCAACGCCCGCCACAATGGCGGTCAGGAACCGTTCGCCCGTTACCGGCTCTCCCCGCTGTGCCTCTGCCAGCAGCGCTGCCAAGACGGTCGCCATCGGGTGCAGCACGGCAGGTTCGTGCACGCAGTCATATTCCTGCCCGTGAATCTGGAAGCCGTTGATGAACGCGGCGGACGGCGCAGGCAGGCGCACGTCCGGCCTGCCCAGCACCGATGCCACATCGCCCGCGCCCCAGCCCTGCACCATCGCCAGCACCGCATCGGCGTGGGCAGCATTGCGCCCTGCCACACCCACGGCCAGCGAATCGTGCAGGAACGTCTGCGCCTGCGCCTTCACATCTTCCGGCAGGTCCGCCCAGCGCAAGGACAGCGCGTGATCGATAAGAACATGCGCCGGGTTTGCCGCTCCTGCCGCGTCAGTCTCTGGCATCTCAGTGCGGCTCCTCGCCGCCAGACACGTTCATGCTTTCGCCGGTGATATAGGACGCCTCTGCCGAACACAGGAAAGCGACCGCATTGGCCGTATCTTCCGGCAGGCCAGGACGGCCCAGCGGAATGCGCGCGGCCATGTTCTTGAGATACTGTTCAACACTGATCCCCTGCACCGCGGCAAAGTGTTCGTTCTGCCATTTGCCAAGGCCGGTGGTCACATGGTTGGGGCACACGTTGTTCACGGTGATGCCATGCGCGCCCAATTCGATCGAAGCGGACCGCACCAGTCCGACCAGCCCGTGCTTGGACGCAGTATAGGCCTGCGCATGCATGAAGCCCGACTTTGCCGCTTGGCTGGCGATGTTGATGATGCGGCCGCCCCTACGCCCGGCATGCCCCTGTTCGATCATCACTTCGGCAGCCGCCTGAAGCCCGAACCACGCGCCGGTCAGGTTCACGTCGATCACCGCACGCCAATCGTCCGCTGACACTTCGCCCAGCGGCTTCATGATATAACCGATACCCGCGTTGTTCACCCAGATATCCAGCGATCCGTGCGTGGCAACCGCGTGGGCCGCCAGTGCGCGTACCTGATCCGGATCACGCACGTCGCACGAAAAGGTGGAGGCTGCGCCGGGCATCGATTCGGCCACTTCGCGCATTTCTGCCTCGGCCCCGATCATCGCATCGGGCGTGGCAGAATCGCGCGATCCGCCGATGTCGGCGATGACCACCGCGGCGCCTTCTTCGCTCAGGCGGCGGGCAATCGCCTCGCCCAATCCGGCCTTGCGGCCCGATCCGGTGATGACTGCGACTTTGCCTGCAAATTTCACGCTGCCACCTCTTCGGTGGTCAGGAACGTGACTTCGACCATGTTGTTGAATGCTGCGGCAACTTCGCCCATTGCTGCGGTCGAAACGTCCTTTTCGAACTGCGCCATGTCTGCAACATCCAGCACTTCGATATAGCCGAACGGCGGCTTGGCGTCGCTGCCCATCACGCCTGTTGTGCGGAACACGCGGAAGCTGGCGATGGAAGGCAGCGCGTTGACGGTGGGAATGTCGGTGCTGCGCGCCCAATCAAGATAGTCGGCTTCCGAAACACCGGGCTTTAGATTGAAAACTGCAAAAATGTGCATGGGGTCGGTCCTCGCTTTGCCGCCTGCCGGTCAATCGCTTCCATGAACCTTGCTTCTGGCGGAACGTCAATATAGTATATCAATATAACAAATGAGGAAGACCGTGAACGCTTCGCGAAATCCCCAGCCTTCGTCTTCGCACGCTGCTGTGCCGAACGATCCTAGCGCCGCCTATGATGGTCCCCCGGACTATCGCGTGATTGGCCGCCACGCGGTTTTCCCCGAAACCAGCCATGACGAGATCGAGCGGATCAACTTCCTCGCCCAGATGAACCGGCACCTTGCCGCGCGCGTCGTGCCGGGTGTGAAAGCCGCATACGATTCGCGCGTCGTGCCCGAATTTGAAGCCAAGCATGGTCGCCCCATGGCAGACCGCCACGAAGCGCGCCGCGCCCTGCTGGACGACCCCGCGTTCCAGACATGGTCGGCCCTGCGCCGCATGACGATGGAACAGCGCCAGCAGGCCGGCCGGTGGAGCGCCTTACGCCAGCGCGAACGGCTGAACGCGATTGCCGCAGAGCTTACCGATGGCGACCCACGCCTCAGCCTTGATCCGTCATTGCCGATCCCGCGCTATGTCTCGGCGGTGGATCACCACTGCATGCCCGGTAGCTATCACACCGAATATTTCCCCGGCGATGCGGTAAATGGCGCGAATTACGACCATGCAGGTTTCGTCACCACCGGCGGTCTGCTGGGCAAATATTCCGATGGCGGCGGTCATGCCGTGGTCAAATGGGTCAAGCGCAACCTGCCCGATTTCAAGCCGCAGAATATCCTCGAAATCGGCGGCACTGTGGGCCATTCCTCGCTGCCGCTGGCGCAGGCTTTCCCCGAAGCGGACATGACGATTGTGGACCTTGGTGCGCCGGTGCTGCGCTATGGCCTTGCCCGCGCCAAGTCGCTGGGCGTGGACAACATCAGCTTTGTTCAGGGCAGCGGTGAAGACCTGTCGATGTATCCGGATGCCAGCTTTGACTGGATCCAGACCACGATGTTCCTGCACGAACTGTCGACCAAGGCGCTGCGCGCGATCTTTGCCGAAACGCGCCGCTTGCTGAAGCCGGGCGGCATCGTGCTGCATGTGGAACAGCCGCAATATGCGCCCGAAATGCCCCTGTTCGAACAGGCGATGCGCGATTGGGATGCGTTCTACAACAACGAACCGTTCTGGAGCCGGATGCACGAGATGGACCTCGACGCCGAAATGGTGGCCGCAGGGTTTGACCGTGACAAGCTGATCCACGGCGGGGTGACCGGCGTGGTCGACCGCGAACTCTTCCCTGATGCGGAAGAGGATGACACCGAAGATTATGGCCGCAAGGCCGCATGGCATGTGATCGGAGCCGTGGCATGAGCTTTGCCGACGCACTGGCAGGCGCAGGGGCAAAACCCGCTGGCAAGCGCCCCTATTTCCTTGAACCGCAGGTAGAGCGCGTTCTGGCCATCACCATGGCCATGGCGCAGGAACTGGCCGTCGCGCGCCAGCGTGGTGATACGCTGGAACGGCTGTTGCTGGAAAAGGGCGTGCTGACGCCGGGCGAGATCGACGCCTTCGTGCCGGATCGCGCCGCTTCGGCTGAACGCCAGATGTGGAATCAGGAATTCATCGCCCGCATCCTGCGCATTGTGCAGCAGGAAAACGAAGCGGCAGCAGGAGCGCCCGATGTGGCCTCTGGCGATGTTGGCGAAGAACTGGCGAACGACGCATGATTCCCACTTTCGAATATGTGATCCCCGTTCTGGTGATCGGCGGCGGGGCCTGTGGCTGCGTCGCGGCGCTTTCGGCCCATGATGCAGGCGCGCAAGTGCTGCTTGTGGAACAGGACGAGCGTCCGATGGGCAGCACCGGCATGTCGCAAGGCCTGATCTGCGCCGCCGGAACGCAAGCGCAAACCGCGCTGGGCATAGAAGACAGTGCGGACCGCTATTTCGAAGACATCATGGCCAAGACAAAGGGCCTGACCGACCCGGTACTGGCGCGTGCCATTGCCGACCATGCCGGGCCGACGGTCGACTGGATGGTCGAAGCGCACGATCTGCCTTGGGAACTCGATACCGGGTTCCGTCCCGCTTATGGCAATTCCACCTTCCGCGTGCATGGCTGGCGCGGTCACGGCGGACAGGACATGGTGGACCTGCTCCACGCCCGCATGGCCGATGCCGGGATCGACGTGCTGCTGGGCGCAAAGCTGGTTGAAGTTCATGCCGACAACACCGGCCGTATCCACGGCGTCACGCTGGAACGTCCCGATGGTGCGCAAGAACTGGTGGGCTGTGAAACGCTGATCCTTGCCTGCGGGGGCTTTGCCGCCAATCATGCCATGGTCGCGCAGCACATGCCCGATGTGGCCCACGCGCGGAATAATGGCCACGAAGGCAGTCAGGGCACCGGTATTGCCGTTGCGCAGCGGCTCGGTGCCGCTCTGGGCGATATGGGGGCCTATCAGGGCTATGCCATGCTCACCGAACCACAGGGCATTCCGGTGCCGCCGGGCGTGCCTGTCGAAGGCGGCGTTTTGGTGAACATCGAAGGCCACCGCTTCACCAACGAGGTTGAGGATATCGCCGGGATGGTCCACCCGGTGCTGGCCCAGCCCGGCGACCATGTGTGGGTGGTTTTCGATCAGCGCATCGAAGCTGTCACCGACTACATCCCCGAAATGCAGCAACTGATCGCGCTGAATGCCGCGAAAAAGGCCGATACGCCTGAAGAACTGGCCGCGCTGATCGGTGTGCCTGCCGATGCACTGGCGGCAACTTTGGCGCAGGCCCATGCTGCGCAGGCCAGCGGCCAGCCCGATGCGCAGGGCCGCCTATGGGGCGATGACAAGCCACCGGTCGCGCCGTTCCGCGCGGTGAAGGTCGTCGGCGCGATCTTCCACACGCAGGGCGGGCTTCAGATTGATGGCACCGCGCGCGTGCTGCGCGAAGATGGCACCCCCCTGCCCAACCTGTTTGCTGGCGGCGGCGCGGCGCGGTCTGTCTCAGGCCCGGCGCACTGGGGCTATCTGCCCGCGATGGGCCTTGCCACGGCGGTCACCTTCGGTCGCCTTGCCGGGCTTCACGCCGCCGCGCTGGCGCAGGAATCGGTTGCTGCGTGAAGGTCTGTTCCGATTGGCAGACAGCCACCTTGCGGCACCGCATCTAATTTGACATATTAATATAACAATTACCCGACGCGAAGCAGAATCGGCCCCAAAGATTCAGCCCCTGCGCGGCAAAGCGGAAGATCACGATGTCTGACAGCATGACCCTTGCCAAGATCGCCACTGCCCCGGCCGACCTGCGCGCCCGTCTGGAATCGATCGTCGGGACAGATCACGTCACGGACGATGAAGCCACCCTGCGCCTGTTCAGCGAAGATATCTGGGCGCGCGGCAACCATGTGGTCATGCTTTCGGTCGCGCCTGCCAACACGGCAGAACTGGCCGCCGTTGTTGCCGCCACCAATGACGCAGGCGTCGATCTTGCCCCGCGCGGCGCAGGTATGAGCTATACCACCAGCTATACCCCCGCGACTGACACTACCATCACGCTCGACATGCGCCGTATGGACCGCGTGCTGCGCGTCAGTCCTGAAGACATGACCGTGACGGTCGAAGCGGGCTGCACCTGGCTGGCGCTGAACGAAGCGCTGAAGCCGCATGGCCTTCGCACCCCGTTCTGGGGACCGATGTCGGGCATCTATTCCACCATCGGCGGTGGGCTTTCACAGCTTAACGCCATGTTCGGCGCAGGCCATTACGGCACGTCGAGCGAAAGCGTAATTGCCGTCACCATGGTCCTTGCCGATGGCCGCACGCTGCGCACCGGCGCGCGTGGCCCCGATGGCGATACCCCGCATTACCGCCACTATGGCCCCGATCTGGCAGGTCTGTTCATGGGCGATTCCGGCACGCTGGGCATCAAGGCCGAAGTGACGTTGCGCCTGATACAGGCTCCGGGCTTTGAAGATTCCGTCTCGTTCTCGTTCAAGACGGGCGAGATCATGCTACAGGCTCTGGCGGAGATGACCCGTGCTGGCATCGCATCGGAAACATGCGGATTTGACCCCGGCCTGACCAAAGTGCGCATGAAGCGCATGTCGATGGCGAGCGACGTGAAGACTCTGGGCAAAGTCATTGCCAAGGAAAAGTCCATCGGCAAGGGTCTGCTGGCCGCTGCCAAGATCGCCATGGGCGGGCGCAACTTCATCCCCGAAGAAGAATACCCGCTGCACATCACGGCAGAAGGTCGTTGCAAGGAAGCCGTCGCCGCAGATATTGCCAAGGCGCGCGAAATCGCCGCCCGGTTCGAAGGCGCGGAGATTGAAAACTCCATCGCCAAGGTCATCCGCGCGATGCCTTTCCCCGCGCCGAACTCGATCCTTGGGCCTGAAGGCGAAAGCTGGGTGCCGGTGCATGGTCAGGCCTCGCTGTCCACCGCGCCAGCCATGTTCGCCGAAATCCGCGCCTACTTCGATTCGATGCAGGATACGTTCGACAAGCACGGCATCTTCAACGGCTTCCTGTTTTCCTCGCTGTCCACCACGGCCATCGTCATTGAACCGGTGTTCTTCTGGCCCGAAGGCTATCGCCCCATCCATGAATCGATGGTGGAACCGGCGCACCTGAAGAACCTGAAGCAGCTTGGCCCCAACCCGGATGCGACCGCCGTGGTCAACACCGCGCGCGAACAGGTAAAGGCCATCTGCAAAAAGTACGGCGCCGCCCACTTCCAGATCGGCCGTGCCTATACCGCCTATCGCGAAAGCCGCGACGAAGCCTTCAAGGACGTGCTCGACGCGGTGAAGGCCGTGGTCGATCCGCGCGGCATCTTCAATCCTGGTTGCCTTGGTTTCCCGATCCGCGAAGGGCGAAACTGATCCGATGGGGGGGCAAGAAACCTATCGCGCAATCCGCCTTGAACGGATTGCGCCCAGCTTCCGCGAAGGTGCAGACGTGGTCGAACTGCCGATCACCGACCCGGTGCGCGGCGAAATCCGCGTGCGCAACCTGCACTGCGGCGTGAATGCCATCTTCGACACGCAGATCGCGCGCAACGCGGTCGATTACGTCAAGATCGCCATTCCCACTTTCACCGGTGTCGAAGCCATCGGCACGGTTGAGGCCGTGGGCGAAGGCGTAAAGGGCTATGCCGTGGGCGATGCGGTGGTCACCGTGCGCTTTACCGGCGGCTACCGCGAAGCGAATACCGCCGCCGTGGCCAACTTCGCCCCTGCCCCTGCGCCCACGCGCGAATATCTTGCGCTCGCCTCCACCGGCGTTTCGGCACTGGTTGCGCTGGAACAGATTGGCGAGGTCAAGCTGGGCGAAACCGTGGCGATCTCCGCTGCGGCGGGCGGCCTTGGTCACCTGCTGGTGCAGCTTGCCGTGCTGAAGGGCTGCCGCGTTATCGGCGTTGCGGGCGGGGCTGAAAAGTGTGCCTTCGTCGCCTCGCTGGGGGCAGAGCGGGTGATCGATTACCGCTCTGAAGATGTTGGCGCGGTTCTGGCAGCGGAATATCCCGATGGCATTGACGTTGCCATCGATACTGTCAGCGGCACCATCTTTGACGCCTTCCTTGCCAATATCGCCAACCATGGCCGCCTTGTCGTCGGCGGGGCTGCGGCAGACCTTGAAGGCAAGCCGGAAATCGTCACCGGCCCACGCGTGGCCCACGCCATCTACTACAAGGGCGCATCGGTGCGTGGCTTCATGAACGGGTTGCTGACCGCCCATTGGGACGATGCCCGCAAACGCCTTTACGACCTCTACGCCCAAGGCAAGCTGCGCGTGGCATTCGACAGCCAGCGCAATGTGGGGCTGGAGGGCATTTACGACGGCATCGAACGCCTGCTTTCGGGCAAATCGATGGGCAAGGTCATCGTCGATATCGTCGATCAGGGGGAGTAAAGCCGTCGCAGGGGCGGCCCCGCCCCGCGTCTGGCGACAATAGCCAATGACAATTTCACCCAAGACGCTTTTCGAAAAGATCTGGGATGCGCACCATGTCGTCCAAACCGCAGGCGGTGCCCACCTTATCGCGATTGACCGCGTGTTCCTGCACGAACGCACCGGTGCCGCTGCGCTGAAATCGCTGGCCGCCAGTGGGCGCCCGGTCCGCGATCCGGCGCGGGTCTTCGCCGTGATGGACCATATCGTCGATACACGCATCGGACGCGGCGATGGCACCTTGATGCAGGGCGGCAGTGCCTTCATCACCGAAACCCGCGCCGCCGCCCACGCCGCCGGGATCACCCTGTTTGATGTGAACGATCCCGATCAGGGCATCACCCACGTCATTTCGCCGGAACTTGGCATCGTCCTGCCCGGTGCCACGCTGGTCGCACCCGACAGCCACACCTGCACCCAAGGCGCGCTGGGCGCGTTCGCATGGGGCATCGGTTCGTCCGAGGCCGAACATGCGATGGCCACCGGCGTCCTGCGCCTTGACCGGCCAAAGACCATGCGCGTGCGCTTCACCGGCACGCTGTCCGCTGGCGTCACGCCCAAAGACATGGCGCTGCACCTGCTGGCCACCCACGGCGCAGGCGGCGGTGCCGGCCATGTGGTGGAATTTGCAGGCGACGCCGTAACCGCGCTCGATATCGAAGGCCGCATGACCTTGTGTAACATGGCCACCGAATTTTCGGCCATGACCGCCATCATTGCGCCCGATGAAAAGACCTTCACTTACCTCGCCGGTCGCCGCCATGCCCCCGCCGCATTTGACGCACCCTATTGGGCCACGCTGAAAACCGACGATGATGCGGCATTCGACCGCGAAATCGTGATCGACGCTGCCACTATCGCCCCGATGGTAAGCTGGGGCACCAGCCCCGAACACAGCATGGCCGTCACCGCCACCGTGCCGCAAGGGCCGGAACGCGCGCACACCTATATCGGGCTGGACGCAGGCCAGACTTTGGCCGGCACGCCTATCGATGCCGCCTTCATCGGTTCGTGCACCAACGCCCGCCTGTCAGACCTGCGCCGCGCCGCCGATCTGCTGCGGGGCCGCCACATCGCGCCGTCGATCCGCAAGGCGCTGGTCGTCCCCGGCAGCTCCGCCGTAAAGCGCGCGGCAGAGGCAGAAGGGCTGGACAAGGTGTTCATCGACGCGGGCTTTGAATGGCGCGCCAGCGGCTGTTCCCTTTGCTTCTTTGCAGGCGGTGAAAGCTTCCCTGAAGGTGCCCGCACCATCAGCAGCACCAACCGCAATTTCGAAGGCCGCCAAGGCCCCGGTATCCGCACCCACATCGCCAGCCCCGAAACCGTGGCCGCGAGCGCGATTGCAGGCGCGATAGCCGATCCGCGCGAGATTGCCGTGCGGGAGATCGCGCAATGATCCCGTTCACCACGCTCCATTCCACCGCCGTCCCGCTGTTGCGCGATAACGTCGATACTGACGCGATCATCCCCAGCCGCGAGATGAAGACCACCGGGCGCACCGGTCTTGCCGATGGGCTGTTTGCCCCGTGGCGTTACACCGATGTCGCCGCGCGCGTGCCCGATCCTGCCTTCCCGCTGAACCAGCCACAGGCCCACGGCGCGGCTATCCTGCTGGGCGGAGCCAACTTCGGCTGCGGATCAAGCCGCGAACACGCGGTCTGGGCGCTGGCCGAATATGGCATCCGCTGCGTGATTGCCGAAAGCTTCGCCCCCATCTTCCGCGCCAACTGCATCCGCAACGGCATTCTGCCGATCACGCTGGACCGCACCGTGGTTGATGGCCTTGGCTGGCAGGCACTGGATGTGGACCTTACCACCCAAACCGTGCGCAGCGGCGATCAGGTCCACACCTTCACCATCGAGGACGAACCGCGCCTGATGCTGCTTGAAGGGTTGGACGCCATCGCCCTCACCTTGAAATCCCTCCCCGAAATCGACGCATGGACGGCTGCCGATCGCGCCCGCCGTCCGTGGATCTATGCCGGAACCCCAAAATGACCGAGTTGGCATGACCGAAATTCTCGTATCCGAAGTTGGCCCGCGCGACGGGCTGCAATCGATCAAGGCAATCATGCCGACCGAGGCCAAGAAGGCCTGGATCGCCGCCGAAGCCGCTGCCGGTGTGCGCGAGATCGAAGTGGGCAGCTTCGTGCCGCCCAGCCTGTTGCCACAAATGGCCGATACGGCAGAACTGGTCGCCTTCGCCCGCACCCTGCCCGGCCTCAACGTCGTGGCGCTGGTGCCCAACGCCAAGGGCGCGGCCCGCGCGGTCGAAGCAGGCGTGCATGGCCTGTCCATTCCGTTTTCGATGTCCGAAACCCATTCGTTGCGCAACGTCCGTAAGGACCATCCCGCAATGCTGGCCGAAATTGCCGAAGTCGCGCGCATCGCCCGTGAAGGCGGAGCGCACTTTGCCGTGGGCCTTTCGACCGCGTTCGGCTGCACCATCGAAGGCGCGGTTTCGGAGGACGCCGTGGTGCGCCTTGCCGTCGCATCGGCAGAAGCCGGTGCGCTGGAATTCAGCTTGTCCGACACCACCGGCTATGCCGACCCGGCGCAGGTCCGCCGCCTTGTGCGCAAGGTCAAGGCCGCTGTCGGCGCAGACAAGCTGACCACGCTTCACCTGCACAACACGCGCGGTCTTGGCCTCGCCAATGCACTGGCCGGGCTTGAGGAAGGCATCACCACGCTCGATTCCTCGCTGGGTGGTCTTGGCGGCTGCCCTTACGCGCCGGGCGCTTCGGGCAACCTCGTCACCGAAGACCTCGTGCTCATGCTCAATTCGATGGGCCTCAAAACCGGCATAGATCTCGAAAAGCTGCTCACCGTGCGGTCAATCCTTGTCGAAGCCCTGCCGGGAGAGCCGCTCTACGGCTTCACTCCCGATGCAGGCCCGATGATGGATTACAACGAAAGGATCGCCCGATGACCGAGGCCCAGAACAACGGCCCCACCCCGCTCGCTGGCATCCGCGTGGTCGAATTCACCCACATGGTCATGGGACCGACCGTGGGCCACATCCTTGCCGGGCTTGGCGCAGAAGTCATCCGCGTCGAACCCATCGGCGGGGACTCCACCCGCCGCCTGCTCGGTTCCGGTTCCGGCTATTTCCCGATGTACAATCGCGGCAAGCAATCGATCTGCCTCGATCTGAAATCGGCAGAAGGCCTTGCCGTGGCTCGCGATCTGGCCGCCAGCGCCGACGTTCTGGTTGAAAACTTCCGCCCCGGTGCGCTTGATCGGCTCGGCCTTTCGTATGAAACCCTGTCGGAAACGAACCCCGGCCTCGTCTACTGTTCGGAAAAGGGCTTCCTCCCCGGCCCTTATGAACAGCGCACCGCGCTGGATGAAGTCGCGCAGATGATGGGCGGCCTTGCCTATATGACCGGCCCTCCTGGTCGCCCCTTGCGCGCAGGGTCCAGCGTGGTTGACGTCACCGGCGGCATGTTCGGCGTGATCGGCATCCTTGCCGCGCTTCAGGAACGCCACCGCACCGGTAAGGGCCAAAAGGTCGTCGCCAGCCTGTTCGAAACCACCATTTACCTTGTCGGGCAGCACATGGCGCAGTTTGCCGTCACCGGCAAAGCCGCCGCTCCCATGCCCGCGCGCATTTCCGCATGGGCCATATATGACGTGTTCGAAACGGCAGACGAACCCGTCTTCATCGGCGTGGTCAGCGACAGCTTGTGGGAAAAGTTCTGCGCCCTGTTCGCCCTTGATGACCTGTGGGCCGAACAGGACCTGCGCACCAACAACGCCCGCGTTCTGGCGCGTGATCGCATCATGCCGCAGGTCCGTGCGCTAATGGCCACGATGACCCGCGATCAGATCGTGGCAAAGCTGGAAGGCACCGGCCTGCCCTTTGCCCCCATCGGCCGTCCTGAAGACATGTTCGACGATCCCCAGCTTGCCGATGGCGGGCTTGAAGATGTGACGCTGGATTGCGGCAAGGAAACCCGCCTGCCGACCATTCCACTGCAAATGGGTGGCAAGCGCCCCGGCGCTCCGGTCACTTTGCCCAAGCCGGGTGCAGACGCACACGCCATTCTTGAAAAGCTGGGCTACCCGGCTGACCGCATCGCCGATCTCATCCAGCAAGGTGCGGTAGAGACTGCCTGATACAACAAAATCGTGGGGATAAGCCGATGACCGATTTCGACACCAGCGACGAGAACTTCCTGCTCAGCCGCCGCACGATGTTGACAGGCGTTGGGTTGACGGGCGCGGCCATCGCAGGCTCCGGGCTGCTGGGCGCATCGCCCGCCATTGCCGCGCAACTCTCGCGCGAGGAAGGAATCCCGACTGACCCCGCAGCCCGGATCGCGATGATCCGCCGTATGCGCCTGCGCACCGATCCGGGCATCGTCTATTGGTGGTTCCGTGGCCGCAACTATGCGCAGCAGGGCGCAAAGCTGACCCCACTGTGCGAACTGGTGTTTGGCGCGGTGATGAAGGTCAATCCACTGGCCGACGGCAGCATGGAGCTGACGTCCTACGAACTCGGTTTTCGCACGGCGCCAGGCACCAGCGAACGCTCGGACCAGCTTCGCAACCCGCTGACCGGCGAGATGGTCGACGTTCCGTTCGTGCCGGTCGGGCCAACGACGGTGCGCTATACGGCCAACAACGACCTGATCTTTGACGGCAAGATCGGCAACACCACGTTCAAGGCCGAGCATGTGCCCGAACTGTTCTATCACATGGGCGACCAGATCACCTTCCAGCAGCACACCGCTGCAGACTCTGAAACACCTGGTCTGCCTGCGCGGCGCCTGAATGACATGACGATGATAACCAGCCCCGCCAGGGAAGCGCTCGACCCGCGCGTCCACTGCGCCAGCGCGACGGGATACGGCACCGATCTTTCCGACTATGCCCGCTGGTGGAAGATGCCCGCCGGCATGGGCACGCAGTGCCTGCGCAGCGTCGGTCGAAAGGAAACCAGTTATGCCGGTATGCCCAAGGACTGGGTAGACATGCTCGCCCGTGTCAACCCCGAAGGCGCACGCGATCCTGCCAAGCTGCTTACCTTGAAGCAGGAAGAATACCGCAATTGATCCGGGCACTGGGCCTCGTCCTTGCCGCTGGCCTCCTTCTGGGGGGCAGTGACGGGGACGACCCGCTGACCCGTCCGATCACCGGGACGGACGCCGCCCGCTGGCTTCAGCCGCAAGGCCCGGCGCAGGTATCGGGCAACACCTGGTATATCGGCACGCGCCGCATCCGGCAGGCCGTCATCGACACCGGCGCAGGGCTGGTGCTGATCGATGCAGGCCTGCCTGAAAGCTTTGGCACGACCACCGCGCACTTCGCAGCGCTAGGGCTTGATCTGCGAAAGGTCCGCCTGATCCTCGTCACCGAAGCGCATTACGACCATGCCGGTGGCGTGGCGGCTTTGGTCCGCACCAGCGGCGCGCGCGTTGCCGCCTCACGCTGGACCGCCGCAGCCATGCGCCGGGGCATCAGCGGCGCTGACGATCCCCAAGGCTCGTCGCTTATCGCCTATCCCCCTCAAGCAAAAGTGCGCGAACTGCGCGACGGTCAGCGAATCCGCATGGGCAGCGCCACCATCACCGCCCACGCCATGCCGGGGCATACGCCCGGAAGCATGGGCTATTCATGGCAAAGCTGCGATACGGGCAGATGCCGCACGGTCCTGTTCGCCGCCAGCCTGAACCCTCTGGCCACCGGCAGCTATACCTATCGCGCCAACCCCGCGCTGGTCGCCGGTATGCGCCGCACGCTGGCCAGCCTCGACACTGCCGGTTGCGATATCCTGCTGACCAGCCACCCCGAACATTCCGGCTCTGATGATCGCCTGACGGCCGCACTCGAAGGCAAAGCCGACGCCTTCGCCTCACCCGGAGCCTGCGCCACGCTGGCCCGCAAATATGGCGCGTTGCTGGACAGCCAACTTCCCTGAAACCCAACGCAAAAGGGCGGCCCAACCGGACCGCCCCCTTGTTTCTGCATCAACCCACCCGGATCAGAACGGCCCGGATCAGAACGGCCCGGATCAGAACGGCCCGGATCAGAACGGCCCGGATCAGAACGGCTTGACCGTTCCCAGGAAGCAGATGCCCGAAATCGTGATCCAGTAAACATAGGCCATCAGGCGGCCATACAGGAATTCACGTTCCAGCGCGGCTTCTTCTGCCGGGTTCGGACCTTCGGCCAGACGACGGAAACGCACTGTCCACAGGCGCATGATCCAGCGCAGGCCAAGACCGATGCACAGCGTAAAGCCATAGAGCGTCAGCTTGGTTGCATACCAGCGTGAACCTTCGCCCGCTTCCAGCGGACCGTGGCCCAGCAACGACGAAATGCCGACCACGAAGATCGTCGGGATCAGCACCCAGCGGATCTTTTCGTCAAGCTTGGTCAGCATCACGCCACGGTCGGTCTCGCGGAAGATGAAAGCAGACCAGCACAACGCAAGCCAGCCAGCCACGAAAATCCACATCGCAGTCAGATATCCGCCGCCATAGGGCTGCAATCCGTAGATGTTGCCCATGTGCAGCCCCAGCGGCAGCAGCGTGATGATACCGGTGCGCGCCAGGATGTCGATGCGATAGGCGGTTTCCATGTGCCGCCGGCGCTCTTCCATCGAAAGCTTGCGATTGATGATGTTAAAGCTCGTCTGGAAGACACCCCATTCGCCGCCCAGCCAATAGACCATGGCAACGATGTGGACCCAGCGCAGTACCAGTACTTCTTCGATCAACGACTTTCCCCTTTGATGCGGAAGCCGCCACTAAGCCCTGCGGGTCAGCCTTTTGAGAGCTTCTCCACCCAGTCGGTGACCGGCGGATCAGGGTTCTCCATGGCCTCGACTTCCTGCTGGAAGCCGCGCATGACGCGGGCAATATACGCCCTCATGGCGATGCCTCGTTCCTCGCCGGCATCCCTGTCCGGCTTGAAGTTCTCGATGGCATCCCGGTTGATGGAACCTTGCGCTTCCAGCAACCGTTCAACAGTATCAAGACGTTCCCGCGTCGCGGCCAGTTCGGCCGTCAGCGACAACGCCAGCGAATAAAGCCGGTCGACTGCCATCTCATCAAAGAAGGCTGGCCGTCCGCCCTTGGCGCGAGCGCCCGAACGCGCGATCCAGTCGATTTCCTGCGTCATGCCGAAATCTCCTTTTCTGCTCCGCTGGTTACTTGAGGCTTCCAGGCCCCGTAAGCGTTCCAGATGGCAGCGCGTCCGTAATCCTCCTCCTCGCCGTCAGGCGACGCCGGGAACAGGGATTTGTCGGGAATTGCTCGCACACCGGTTACAAACTGATGGTCCATCGGGAACCCGGCCTCTTCCATCACCGTCTTCAAATCCACGCCATGCATGGCCGACCAGAACGGTTCGTTGTTGTTGTACGCATCCCAGTCGCGGATAAACTGTTCATACAACGGCATATTCGGCCCATATTGCGGCTGTTCCACATGCAGCAGCAGCCCGCCCGGTTTCAGCACACGGCGACATTCGGCCAGAATCCTCGGCATCGATGCTGCAGACAGCTCGTGCAGGAACATCGTGGTCTGCACCCAGTCGAAATGGTTGTCGGGAAAGCGCGAAAGATCCTCGCCGCTGGCCTGAACGAAGCGGATGTTGGTGACCCCCAGCCCCGCCGCCCGCGCTGCGCCATAGCGCAGCGATGCCGCCGCCGTGTCGATCGCGATCACTTCGGCATCGGGAAACGCCTGCGCAAACGGCACCGCATTGTGCCCCACGGTGCAGCCCACATCCAGAATGCGCGTTGGCTTCCAGTCGGGCTTGTTGGCCTTGACCCAGCCCACCACGGCCTGCCCGCCGCCATCGTTCAGGCTACCCAGCGCGCCGCCGGTCGTGGCGAAAAGCCCCGCGTCATAGTTCGCGCCCACGGTCACATCGCCGTCGCGTTCACCGCCATGATACCCGCCGGGCTGGCAGTGAATGTCCACGCAAGATGCATAGATCGGCTGTTCGATAGCGGGGTCCAGTTCCAGCAGGCCCGACGTATCGTTGAATGCCTTGGCCCTTGCATCCAGTTCATCCAACTGGCGCAGCACCATCTGGCGGCCGTTCTGCTGGCGCATTTCCATCGAATTGCGCTTCAATGCCGACCACATGCGATGGAACGGGTCTTGGTTCATCGCCACGCGAATTTCTTCGCGGTGTTCCGGCTCGCGCCCATGGATCACCTTGAATGCGGGCAACACGCGCGTTTCATAGGCGATGCGGTTTCCGCGCCCGATTTCCGCCGAAAGATAACGGTTGAACAGGGTCAGAAAGTTGAACCGCGCGGCCTCGTCATGGCTGGCCTGCGGCATCATCGGATGCGCTTGCAAGGCGGTGTAGGGTGGCGGAATAGTGCTGTTCATAGGCCCTCCTCGTGTGCGGCTGGTTCGGCATCGGGCCGTTGCGACCCTGCGAATCAAAACCTGACACAGCGCGAAGGCGCATGGCTTGATTTGTATCAACTATAGAACAATAAAACTGGCAGGTGCGGTCAGGTGTCCAGAAACGCCCGCATTGCCGCCGCCGTCGGCACCGGATCATCCTGCACCGGAAATCCGCTCGATTGCTCAAGCACCACCGTCCGATGGTCGCGCAGCGCGGCTTCCGCAATCGGGCGGAACGGTGGGAAAAACGTGTCGCGCCCGCCATATATCAGCAGCGTGGGCGCGCTGATCCGCGCCAGCAGCACCGAAAAGTCGGTCAGTCCCACGCCGCGCTCCTGCGGTCTGATCCAGCGTCCGGCAGCCTTGCGGCTGGCGTTCTGTTCCGCCGCGATCCGCACGGCGTCGCGTATCCCGAACACCTTGCGCAGCACCTCCGGCCCGCCCGGCAGCGGATCACCCGCGGCGCTGAACATGCCGGTGCGCACCTGATCGGCCTCGCGCGCTTCAACCTCGGCCCATGTCCGCCCCTTGCCCAGCGCGCAGCACGGCAGCACAAGACGCCGCACCCGTTCGGGCATAGCCGCCGCCAGCGCCACGGCCACGCATCCGCCCAGGGACATTCCGGCAAAGTCGGCCTGACTGACGCCCAATTCCTGCAATGCCCCCGCAATCAGCCCGGCGGTTTCCTGCACCGTCTGCACTTGTGGCGGCACACCGTCCCAGCGCGAAAGCCCATGCCCCGGCAGATCGAACGCAATCACCCGGCGGTCCTTGCCCAGAAGGGCCGCCACATCGCGCCAGTCGTCGCTCCATCCGCCCAGCATGTGCAGCAGCACCAGCGGCGGCAACGCACCCTGTTTGCCGACAGAGCGCCAGTGCAGCACACCACCAGCGCGGCGCACGTCGCCCGACGTATCCCAAATGCCTGAAACTGCGTTGTTTTGCGCGCGCGTTGGCATGGCCGCCAATGCGCCTGTCGCCAGCACTGCTCCGCCCATCTGCCGCCTGCTCATCATGGGCACACCATGCCATAGCGCCCTTGCCGCTCCCACCCCGAAGGCGCACTATCCACCTGACGGCGAATTGCCGGTCGGGCTGTCTGTACCGGGCAACGCTGGCTAGCCTCTCGGCTCAGGATTTTAGAGGTTTACTGCCATGCGCAAAGTCATCGTCGCGCTTGCCGCCTGCGGCTCGCTGCTCGCCATCGGCCAGCACAGCGCCCGCAGCGCCGCCCCTCATGCCGACAAGCTGACCTTCCATGTCAGCCCAACCCGCGAAGGCTGGAACCCCGCAGAAACCGTGCTTTCGCCCGACATGGTGGCAGGCGATGCGTTCGGCCAGATCTGGCAGTCGCCGGTGTTCGATTCGGCAGGCTCGGCCCCGCCTCGCCTGTTCGCCTCGCCACTTTATCTCGGCGCGCTCGATTTTCGCAGCGGCCCTCTGGCCGGACAAACCGCGCCGGTCGCCTATGCCGTGGCCTCCACCGGATATGCTTATGCCGTGCTGGCTGCGCAGCGTGGGGAACTGGCTGCGGGCACCGTGCTGTGGCGCCGGAAACTCACACCAAGTCCTTGTCAGAACGGGGAAATGGGCAATCTGTCCACCCCGGTTATCGACCGTACGGCAGGCCGCCTATACGTCACCTCGTGCCGCGATGACTGGGCATGGGATGTCCATGCGCTGGACTTGCGCACCGGCGCAGAACTGGCAGGCTGGCCGCTGGAAATCAGCCACCGCACCGTGCCCACCAGCCTGAACCGCAATGGCACCACGCGGTTTGAGCCGGGGCAAATCTATTGGCAGCGCGGGGCATTGAACCTGTCTGCCGATGGTGGGCGGCTGTATGTAGCGTTCGGGCCGGACATGCAGGGTTTTCTGGTGTCGGTCGATACGAGAAAAGCCCGTCTTTCCAGCGCCTTCTCATCCATGCCGCGCAGCGACATGCAACAGGGCGGGATGTGGGGCGCCAGCGGGCCTGCCATTGATGCCCAAGGCCGCATATACATCGCCACCGGGGCCAGCTTTGCCTCAGCCTTGGAAAAGCGCGGTATTCCGGGCGTTTACCCCGATGCCGACCACGCATGGGGCCAGTCGATCCTGCAATTTTCCGATGATCCCAAGGCTGGTTTGCGGCTGACCGGCACTTATTCCCCGTTCAATTATTGCCAGACCGCCGCTGCCGATATCGACATCGCATCGGGCGGCGCAGTGGTGATCGACCTGCCCAAAAGTGCCAGTGCAACGCCACGCCTTCTGGCTCAAGGTGCAGGAAAACAAGGTGTTGCCTACCTGCTGGACCGCGATAAGTTACCCGGCAATACCACCCGCCGCCATGCGTGCAGCACAGATCCCGCCACCGACGGTTCGTTGCTGGCCCCCTCCCCGCAGCCGGAACTTGGCACCCGTGGTCCAGTGGTGGTTTTCGGGCCGTATTCGGATACCATCGGCATGGTGAATTCGGCCAAAAGCCGCGCGACGATTGCTCATTTCGGCGCAGGCGATGGCCAGCATTACCTCTATTTCTCAGGTAGTTCCAAAACCGGCGCGGACTTTGGCACCAATGTTCCGCCGGGCCTTGTCCGCCTGAAAATTGCCACACCTCCCGGCCAGCCCGCCTATCTTGTCCGCGATGCGCAGGAAATGACGGTGACGTTCCAAAACCCCGGATCGCCAGTGGTTTCCAGCAATGGTGGGCGCGGCGGCGTAGTGTGGGTGCTGGACAGCAATGTGCCGCGCAGCGCCAATGTCTATCTGCCCGACACGCGCGGGGCAAAGCTCTATGCCTTTGATGCAATTACATTAAAGCCTATCTGGGACAGCGCGGATGCGCTTTATCCTTCGGGCAAATATAACGAGCCTGCGGTGGTCGATGGCATGGTGCTGGTGGGGACTGACCGTTTGCAGGCGTTTGGGCAGCGGCGGGCCGGGACGCCGCAATTTGCCGCTGTTGCGCAGAAAAAGGCCAATAGTTCCGGTGGCTTGGCGCTGTTTCAGGGACGCTGTGCAAGCTGCCACGAACAGGCTGGCACCGGCGCGCCCGACCGGGCCGCGCTGGGGCAGATGGACCGCGCGCGGATTGTCGAGGCGCTGAGCAGCGGCAAGATGCAGGCGATGGCGGAGGGGCTTTCTCCCTCCGATATCACTGAAATTGCAGGCTATTTACGCGAAAATCGGTGAGTGACCTGAACGGCACCTAAGCGCACATTAGGTGCCGCAAACGGCCTTAAACCACGCCTGAAGCGACGAACCAGGAACGGAAGACGCCTTCACTTTCCGGCCCGAAACGGAACGGCCCGCTGCGCGCTGCCGGACTGGTCGCCTGATAGCCGATTTCGACGTCTTTGAACCCCGATGCTTCGAACAGCGCGCGGTAATCTGCCGTCAGTGCGCCGCGCCAGTTGGGTTCATTGTTGAACTGCGCTTCCAGTTCGCCCGACAGTTCCACCCACGGGTCGGAATTGTCGTGCAGCAGCGGCACTTCAAGATGGACCGCCACGCCACCGGGGCGCAGCAGGCGGCGGCTTTCCTCGACAATGGCCATGGTGGCCGCCTGCGAGGTTTCGTGGAACAGGACGCAGGAGAATACGAGGTCGAAGCTGGCGTCTTCGAAGTCGGTCTTTTCCGCGCTCTGCTGTGAAAAATGCACCGCCGCGCCAAGGTGTTCGGCGCGGGCGTGGGCATAGCGCAGGATGGATGCGCCGACATCGATGGCGTGGACTTCCGCTTCCGGAAAGCACAGCGCGGCGGGCACCGAACTGCTGCCGATGCCGCAACCCATGTCGAGAATGCGCTTGGGTGCGAAATCGGGGAAGCGGGTGAGGACGTGAGCCATGGCGGTCTGACCGCGCAAGTCGTTGAGCATGCCGCCGTTGCGGCCCAGCATATAGACCGCTCCGCCCCGGTCCATCACCGCGCCTTGCAGCAGGGAGCCGTCATCATGGGCGTTGCCGCCGGGCATCAGGTGAATGTCGCCCCGCGCGATATAGGCAGGTTCGACGAAATCCGGATTGGTGCGGACCGAGCCTTTGGGATTTTCGATTTGCGCCAGCGCTTCGAGCGTATCGGCCTGCCGCTCCACGCTGCGGGCAACGCCATGCCAAAGCTGGCGCTGGCTTTCCCGCTTCATGGCGAGCCATGAACCGAAGCTTTCGTGGGTGGCCATGCGGCTGCGCAGCGCGGCGGTGCTGTTGGTGTCAGCCCCCTGCAGCGCCTTGGCTTCCTGCGCGGCGATCTGGCCCTGCACCGGTTCGATCTGCTGCATGACGTAAAGCTTCAGGTCGCGGACGAAAAGCTGTTCGGCCAGTTCATCGTGGCTGGGCACAGCGATCAGCGGATGGGCGAGCGCGGCGCGGTCTTCGGACAATTGCACGGTCATGCGGCGTCTCCGGCAGAAGTGGTTGTGGCAAGTTCAGCCTGGGCGGCTTCGCGCAAGGGACGGAATACCTTGTTAAGCGTCGCACGGCGATAAGCTTCGCGGGCGGCCTCTGCCGCTGCATCGGGTTCATAACCGTCGATTGCGCCGGGGGTGAGCGCACCCGATGCTTCAAGCAGACGTTCGGCGGCGTCGAGCCGCGCGCGCAGGATGGTGACTTCGGAAGTGAGGCCGACGATCATGGCGAGAAGCTGTTCATCCATGGGCCGCGCGCCATCGATGGCATCGAGCCGGTTGGGGGTGCGGGGCAGCGGTTGGCGAGACATTATGACGACTTCCTGTTGGCGGCGGCGGCCAAAATGGCGGCCTGTCGCACGGCGGCGACTATACGCGGATATGTGCCGCAGCGGCAGATATTGGTGATCTGTTCGCGGATGGTGGCTTCTGACGGATCGGGATCTTGCGCGAGCAAGGCGGCGACGGCCATAATCATGCCGGGCTGGCAATAGCCGCACTGGGGCACTTGCGCTTCAACCCATGCCTGCTGAACCGGGTGCAGCGCCTGCGCTTGGCCGGGCGACAGCGCTTCGATGGTGGTGACTTTGCCTGCGCCCACATCCGACAGGGGAAGCTGGCAACTGCGCACCGCTTGCCCATCCACATGCACTGTGCAGGCCCCGCAGGCACCGACGCCGCAGCCGAATTTCGTGCCGGTAAGACCAAGCTCTTCGCGCAAGGCCCAGAGCAGCGGGGTATCGGGATCAGCCGGACAATCGCGCTGCTGGCCGTTGACGGTGATGGTTGCCATGGCGGTTCCTTCAGATTTCCAGCGCGCGCGCGATGGGCAGGGCGCGAATGCGCAAGGCCCCGGCATCGGCAATGGCGTTGCACAGGGCAGGCGCGATGACCGGGGTGGACGCTTCCCCCACCGAACCGGGGCGCGTCCCGCCGGGGATGAGCGCCACTTCGATGGGCGGCACATCGGCCAGCAACGGCATGCGATAATCGCCGAAGTTTTCTGCCGTGGGGCGGCCATCGGCAAAGTGAACCTCGCCCCACAGCGCGGCTTGCAGACCGAAGACGATGCCGCCCGAAATCTGCCCTTCGGTGCTGACCGGATCGATCGCCAGCCCGCAATCGAACGCGCTGGCGATGCGGTTTATGGTCAAGGCCTTGCCCTTCACCGTCACTTCGGCGGCGATGGCGCAAAAGGTGTTGTCGGCATAGCTGAAGGCAATACCGCGCCCTTTGCCTTTACCTGTGCCGGGCTTGCGCGGTTTCCACCCGATCATGGCGGCGGCTTTTTCCAGCACGGCGCGGATGCGGGGCTGGTTTTCCAGCATGGCAAGGCGGAAGGCGAGCTGGTCCTGTCCGGTTGCAAAGGCCAGTTCATCGACGAAGGATTCGGCAAAGAAGGCATTCTGCGACATGGTGACCGAGCGCCAGAAGCCGACCGGGACGGTCAATTCGGTCTTGTGATATTCGATCAGTTTATGCGGGACGGCATAGGCACCATAGACAAGCTGCGCCGCCGCATTGGCATCTGCCAGACCTTCAAATCCGGGGAACGGGGCTTTGTTGTGATAGGCGGATATGGACTCGCCCGAAATGCGGCTGTGAATGGCGGTGGTACGGCCATCCTTGTCGAGCGCGGCGACCGAGCGGACGGCAAAGGCGGGGCGGAACTGGTCCATCGCGAAATCCTGTTCGCGGGTCCACACCGTCTTGACCAGGCGCCCCGGCGCAGCCTGTGCCGCCTGCACGGCGATACCGACGAAATCGGTGCCCCATTTGCGCCCGAAACCGCCGCCGAGGAACGTGACTTCGACACGGACCTTTTCCAGCGGGAGGCCGGTGAGTTTTGCGCCCACTTCGCGGCTGAGCGCGGGGTCTTGCAGCGGACCACGGATCAGCAGGCCATCGGCATCGATGCGCGCGGCGCAGCAGATGGGTTCCATGGTGGCGTGGGCAAGGTGCGGGACTTCATAAGCAGCTTCAAGCTTGCGCGCGGCGCTGGCGAGGGCTTCGAGCAGCTTGGGTTTGTCTGCGCGGTCAAGCTTGGGCGGGAAGACGCCGAGTTCGAGATTGGGGAACGGGGCGGGTTGCACCGTATCGAACGCGGCCTGCATTCCGGCGCGCAGGGATTCATCCGACAGCCCGGCAATGGGGCTGGCCGTGATATCGAGCGATACGGTTTGCGCGGCCTTGTGCGCGCGCCAGAACCGGTCGGCCAGAATGGCGATGCCGCCTTTGACCGGAGCGGTGGCGACCACGCCGGGCAGCTTGCGCGCTTCGTCCAGCCCCTTGGCGGTGAAGGTGGCTTCGGGATGCGGGGCGAGGACGAGGGCTGCGACCAGCATGTTGGGTTCGGTAACGTCGATGCCGAAGGTTGCCGTGCCAGTGACTTTGGCGTGCAAGTCCTTGCGCGGAGTCTTGCCGCCGATGAGTTTGAACTGGCTGGCATCTTTGAGCGCAGGTTTGGCCGGTACGGGCAGCTTGGCCGCGTCTGCCGCGACATCGGCAAAGGAGAGGGGTTTTGGCCCGCCGGTGATCTGGCCTGCGCTGGCCGACAGGGTTTCCACCGCGACGCCCAGACGGGTTGCGGCGGCCTGCACCAGCATGGCGCGCGCGCCTGCGCCCAGCGTGCGCAGGGCGGCAAAATAGCCGGTGACGGTCATCGAATTGGCGGTAAGCTGGCGGCGCGCGGCGGGGTTGGAAAACGCAGGGTCGGCCCATGGCAGCAGCACGGAAACCTTCGCAAAATCGCAATCGAGGTCTTCGGCCACGATGCGGGCAAGGGCCTCCTGCGTGCCCTGCCCCATTTCGGACGAGGGCACGACCAGCGTGATCGCACCATCGGGCGCGATGGACAGCATCGGGCCGAACTGGGCGGCACCGGGTTTTGCAGGGTCAGCCGCTGCGAGTGCTGCCGCAGGGCCGCCCAGCAGCAGCCCGCCCGCACCGATGCCCAGCGCGGCCAGAACGCCGCGACGGCTGAGGTTTATGAGCGGGGCTGTGCTATCGGTCATTTGCTGGACTTTGCGGCAAGATCACGCGCGACGCGGAAGCCGAAGATCCACGTTACGAGGTCTTCGGGGTCGCGTCCGCGCCATGACGTGCGGTTGCGGAAAGGTGCGCTCATCCAGCTACCACCGCGCACGGCGCGCCGGGGGCATTCGCCGCTGACCTCATACGATGTGCCATCAGTGGGGACGGCGGCGGGATAGGGCGCGAAATAGCAGTCCTGCGTCCATTCCCAGACATTGCCAGTCATGTCATAAAGGCCGAAGGGGTTGGGCTGATAGCTGCCGACCGGGGCGGCTCCGGCATGGCCATCGCTGCACTGGGCGAATGGGACGGTCACTGCGCCCTCAGCCGTGGAGAACACCGGCACCGCGCCGCCCTTTGCGCCGTCCTTGTCATAGACATTGGCGTGGGTGCAGCCGGCATCGATGGAATTGCCCCAGTAGTATTCGCCGGGCTTTCCGGCGCGGGCGGCATATTCCCATTCGGATTCGGTGGGCAGGCGATAGGCCTGACCGGTCTTCTTTGACAGCCACGCGGTATAGGCCTTGGCATCGCGCCATGACACGCAGACCACGGGGATATTGGCCGCGCCTTCACCCGCGCCAGTGCCGGGGTGCAGGTAATCGGCATCAGGGACGACTTCGACCTTGCCGCCGACCAGCGACCGGCAGCCCTTTGACGGGACGTGGCCGGTTTCGGCAATGAAGCGCGAGTATTGCGCGTTGGTCACTTCATAAACGCCCAGCGCGAAGGGGCGTTTGATGGTGATCTGGCGGACAGGGCCTTCGGGGCGGCCTTCCTCGCCTGCGTCGGCGCCCATGGTGAAGGAGCCGGGCGCAATCGCGATCATGTCCGGGCAGTCTTTTCCGCAGTCGTTGAAGCGTTTGCCCGCCGGGATGGGCTTGGCCGGCTTGGCAATGGCGGGGGCAGACGTGGCGGTCAGCGCAACGGCAAGTGCCGCGCCGGAGAGGAGCTTTACGATCATTTTCCGGCCTTTGGTTTGAGCATGCCTTCGGACGCGATCCATGCGTGGAACTGGTTCATCCACAGGTCGGCGGTATTGCCCTGCGGCTTCATGCCGAAGCCGTGGCCACCGCGGGCATAGAGGTGGATTTCGGGGCGGTAATCGGCATCGTACAGCGCGCTGTAGAACTGGCGGAAGCCGAGGCCAGCAACCACATCATCCTGTGCGATAACCATGAAGATCGGCGGCAGGCGACCGGGTGCAGGTGTGGCGGCGGGGCGCAGCCAGACCTCTTTGGGTGTGCCGGGCGGATAGGGCAGATTGGCCTGGGGCAGCGGCGGCAGTTTGGTGACAAACGGCATACCATAGATCAGCCCGGAGAAGGCGGGGCGATCCTGCGCGTTCGCTTCCAGCGCCATCATGCCGGCAACATGGCCGCCAGCGGAAAAGCCGACGACGCCGATACGCTGTGGATCGATGCCATATTCGGCGGCGTGGGCGCGGATGTTTTTGAGCGTCTGGGTGCCGTCAGCGGCGGCAGGTTCGCCCTTTACGCCATCGTTGAAGCGCGGATCGGCGTTGATGCGGTTGCGCATCGCCTCGACGCTTTCACCCGGCAGGCGGGCGATGGTGCGATAGCGCAGGAGGAAGGCGGCAATGCCGTGATCGGCCAGCCAGCGGGCGACGGCGCGGCCTTCCTTTTCAATCGAATGGAAGCGGAAACCGCCGCCGGGTGCGACGATGACCGCAGCGCCGTTGCCCTTGCCCGCAGCGGGCAGGAACGGCTGATAGGTGGGGACGGTCACATTCCAGAGCTGTTCGCCCCATGGATCGCCGGGCACGGTAATGGTCTGTTCCGTCACGGGCGCGGGCGGGATGCCCGGCCAATCGGCGGCAAGCGGCGGGGTGCCGGGCCAGACCTTTATGGGGGCGAGTTCGCGCACTGCCGACGATGTGGCAGCAGGGGCCTGCGCGTGGGCCGGAATGGCCAACGCGGTAAGCGCCAGAGCGGCGAGCGCGAGGCGAATCATGCGCCGACCAGAGTTACGTTGATGTCTGCCAACCCAGCGCGCAGGGCCTTGGCTTCGGTATATTCAGGCGAGTTGTAGAAGCCCAGAGCGGCTTCTCGGCTGGGCCATTCGGAGACGACCACCGATGCGCCTTCAGCCCCTTCGCCTTCGAGCACCGTGGCACCGGGCGCGCGGATGACATAGCGCCCGCCGTGCTGTTCAAGGATCTGCGCGGCCTTTTGCGAATAGCCGCAGGCCATGAAGGCGTCGCGGTCCTTGAGCGTTGCGGTCACGACGAGCCATGCGGCCATTGGGGTATCTCCTGTACGGGTTTGCTTTGGCCGTAGTCCACACCGGGGGCGGTGTGCCGAACAGGTCTGTCGTGGGGTTATCCGATGGGCGGATTGCCTGCCCGGCTTGGCACCGGGCAGGCGGTAACATGTTGAAATTATAAGATCAGTATTCGGCCAGCAAGCGGCCCAGTCCGTCGATCTTGTCATCGATGCCGCAGGCGCGCAGGGCGTGCCAATAGGTCGCCGTGTTGATGGCGATGACCGGCTTGGCCAGCTTGGCTTCGTATTCCGCCGCAAGGTCGACCATCGACAGATTGGTGCCGACCTGCACGATGGCGTCGACATCATCGCCATCGAGTTCGGCAATCACGTCACGCAGACGATCGGGCGTGACCTTGGCGATATCGGTCCAGCGCTTGCATTCCAGCGGAACGTCGCGCTTTACGGTGAAGCCCGATTCTTCAAGGAAGTTGCGCACTTCGGCGTTGGCGACCGGGTAATAGGGCGAAACGAAGCTGACGGTCTTGACGTTGCCGTATGCCTTCAATGCCGCAGCCACGGATTCTGCGCCGGTCGATGCGCCGACACCGGCAACCTCTTCGACCTGAGCCTTCCATTTGCGGCTGCCTTCGACGCCGCCGTAAAAGGTGATGGCCGACATGCCGAGCACGAGGTAATCGGGCTTGCATGTCATCACCGAACGAACCGCATCCAGCGTGTTTTCGGCAATGGCGGTAGTGCCTGCGATGAAATCCTCGTTCGACAGGGCGAGCGGGTCTTCGACATAGATGCGCGAGAAATGGTTGGTCACGCCATGTGGGCGCATCCGTTCCATGTCCGGCTGGACCACGGTGTTGGTGGATGGGGCAATGACACCCAGCAGCTTGCGCCAACCGAGAACGTCAACCATTGCAAATCTCCTGTTGCGCGGGTGTCTTGGCCCCGCGCGGGGTTGAACAGATTTCTCCCCGGCCCGCTCAGAGTCGGTGACTGCTGGGTCGCTGACTGCTGGCGGGCGCTTTTGTGGCTGTTCAGGTAGTTCTGGTCAGGTAATCGCAGCCGCTTCTTCAAGGCTTTGATACATCGCCTGGCGCAGCATATAGGCGCGGCGGCGGGTATCGTCCTGCTTGATTTCCAGCATGGCATCACGGCGACGCTGGTGGGCGTCATCCTGCCCGCCCTTAATCATCGCCATGTTTTCCTTGGTCTGCGTCTGGGTGAAGCTGTGCGTCACCGTGCGGCGCTGACGATCGTAAAGCGCAAGGCCTTCGTCATTGCTGACTTGGCCCTTCAAGATCGGCAGCAGCTTTTCGAACAGATTGAAGGCATCGTGGATGCCCGAGTTCATGCCGAAGCCGCCGAGCGGATTGTTGAGGTGCGAAGCATCGCCCGCCAGCAGCACACGCCCTTCGCGGAACGATTTGGCCACGCGCTGATGGACGCGGTAAAGCGTGCGGTGCTGCGTCACCACATCTGCGCCATTGCCGATAAGCCGGTCAAAGATGGCGTTCTTGGTGGCATCGGAACGCAGCACATCATCGCTTTGCGTGCCATCGGTGGGCACGAGAATGCGCCAGAGCGAAGGCACGCGCAGCAGCACCAGCCATTCTTCCGGGTCGGAAACATAGTTCACCAGCGCCAGATTGGGCAGGTGATCGGCCAGTTCCAGTTCGGTGGACAGGCACAGGAAGCGTTCGGGATAGGTGAAGCCGTCAAACTCCACGCCCAGCCACTTGCGCACGATGGAATTGGCCCCGTCGGCACCGATCAGGTAATCGGCGCGCAGCCGTTCGATCCCGACCATCGTTTCGATGGCAATGTCTACGCCCGCGCCATCATCATTGAAGGTCAGCAGGCGGCTGGAAAAGCGCACCTTGGCGTTGGGATATTGTGCCAGACCTTCAGCCAGCGCGCGCGACAGGTGATACTGTTCGCACTGGATACGGAAAGGATAACGGGTGACGTCGGCAATTTCGGCAAGGTCGAAATCGATCACTTCGCCCGACTGACGATCGCGCCAGTGATAGACCGGGGCCTTCAGACCCTTTTCCAGAAGCATCGGGGTGATGCCGATCTGGTCAAGCATTTCGAGCGTCGGCGGATGGAACGTGGAGGCGCGCAAATCCTGCGCGCAATCTTCGCCCGTCTCGATAACCACTACGTCGATGCCCGCCTGGGCCAGAAGCGTCGCCAGAACCGTGCCTACTGGTCCTGCCCCCGCGATCGCTACCTGACACCGTCCAACTGCTGTCATTCGAGCAGACTCCCAATGAGAATTCGAAGTCTGGTATGAACGTCAGTTTGCAGGGCTGCGGAATTGAAGGCGGAAATATCCGACTTGCGGTGATTGGCCGACTTGCAGTGATCGAGGCGCAGCTATTCTTCCGTCGGCTCGGTCCGGCTTACAGTTGGCAAATACATCCATTGCAAACCTGATGGCTTGGGAAGCCCTTGCCGCTGTGACCAATTTCTCTTGCCGCGCAATAAATCTCGCTCTCGTACGTTAAACGAGGGACCGGGGGCGGGGCTACGGCGGTTGCGGTTCTGACCGGTCGTGGAGTTTGCAAAGGCCATGCCCTCCACATTCTACGCAGCGCCGACACATTCCGTCTGGGCCGGAGCGTCAGCTATCCGCCACTTCGCTCTGCAAACGGACTTTCCGGAAACGACGCCGTTTCGGACGTTAGACTAGTGGCGGAAAAGGCCTACCCGCCGTTAGTTCATTTTAGCACGGCGGCAGCTACTCCTTGAGCAGTTCATTCAAAAATGGCTCGGCTATGTCAGCGGGAACAGGCAGATGTTCAGTCGTTAGCACGCGCCACTTTTCGCCTGTAAACCTGAACAGCACTCCGCCCTTGGGGTCACGCGGAACGGGTATGCTCGTGGTGTCGCCGGTCCAATGAATGACACCATCATCGAAATCGGTTGCGGTGTCGGAAAGGGAAACCAAAATCTCGTCGGCCTGCCTTTTTTGGATTTTCAGCTCCATCACATGGAGCAGATCGAGCCGGTCGAGAGCAAAGTGCGGCGGAAACGCCGTGTTGTAAGAATTCTCAAGGTCAACCACAGATGGATAGCGAATACCTATCCTACCATCTTCCAAGATCAAGTCTTTTACCTGCTCTTTAAAATATGACGTGAATATATCTGAGATGGCAGCGGTAGGTTTGTAATCCGTCGAAAAATCTTTAGGCACCTTTCTTGTGAACAGAGCGTCAAGATACGCATAAAACATAGTGTCTTTTTCGTCCAAGCGCTCCATGAACGCTTGATCTTCCTCCATATCGAACACTTTGTTTACTGGTAGCTGCTTCTTGCCAATCCATTGAGAGATGTACGCAACATCATCCGTCTGCACGTCACATTCAAGCAATGCGGTGATACGGCGAGAAGAGCAATACAGCATTGGCTGGCCGGGCGCATTGCATCGTTGAAAGCCGCTCACGCAGTCAGCGGAAGGCGCACAAAGCTCCGAGACATTCCGCAGTTTGTGCCTGGGATTCTTTCGCACACGAAAAAAGAGCTCATGGGATTTGGTTGGCCCAACCATGATGGGGACACCAGCAATCATCCGGCTAACGATTGCTTTGACAGTTTTGTAATCGGATTTGCTGAAATCTATCCGATTTAGCCTTCTTATCTGCTCCCTCATTTCAATTCTTGAGAGGCCAACTTTCTTCATCATCAAAAATTTCTCTGTATTTGCTCTTAACTAGAACCGGACATTGGCGATTTTTAGCCGATCGTCCATGCTGTGCGATCGCGTCGTTGCCTCTACCGCCAGCACCACTCTTGCGCAGCGGGTCGCCCAACCACCACTAGACGCACAACAGCGGCCTGACGGCTCCCACCCAACTACCGCCATTTAGGCAGATTTACCGCCGCCCCAGAAGCAGCCATTCATCTGCCCAGCAAAATACCCTAAAATCCCAAAATCCACTATCGTCGCCCCGTGTCAAGCACGGGGCGACGGTTGGTTTGTTCAACGGGTAGTCAGCGCTCCACAATAGCGGTCAGGCCTTCATCACGGGCACCGGCGTCTGCCCGGTTTCGTCCAGATAATAGGCTACCCATTTGTGGAAGAACTGGTTGCCCGGTTCGTTGCGGCCAAAGGTCTGGTGGGTCATCGCGCCCGATTCCAGCCCGTTCTGCACTTTCAGGCCAAGGAAATAGTCTTCCTCTTCCACCACATCGAAGAAGAAGTCGCACATCTGGTCAAGCGCGGCGAGGCCTTCGTCCGTGTCGGGTTTTACCGGGAAAATGTAGTTCATCACCGTGGTGTTCTGGTTGGCTTTCGGCCCCGGAAAAAGCTGCGCCAACTGTCCCATTTCGGGGGCGAGGAAAAAGCTCATGTTCGGAAAGAGCATGCGGATGAAATCATAGCCGTTGTTTTCCTGCCGCCCCCATTCGTCACGCGGCAGATCGTGCAGGCGGGTAATCGAATTTTGCGGAAAGCCCAGCCGGATATGCGGGCCGAAGCCTTCGTAATGGGCGCGGTTTGACGGGCTGCGCGTGGCGACGGTGTTGGTGTGCGCGGCCTGAAAGTGATAGCCTTCCAGATAGCCGTCATAAGCAACTTTCCAGTTGGCGCCCTGCATGGGTTTGCTCTTGTGGTAATACCACGTTTCAAGGCGCAGCGCGGCAAAGTCTTCATACATGCCGCCCATCCATTCGACTGCGTTGATCGGCATATCCGGCGTCAGGATCACGAAGATCAGGCCCGCCGCTTCATCGCAGGGCAGTTCGGTCAGGTTCAGGGTCGAGCGGTCGACATCGCCAAAGGTGCTGGCTTCGGCAATGCCCATAAGCTTGCCGTCGTTGGCATATGTCCAGCCGTGGTACTGGCAGGCAAAGGCCTTGCAGTTGCCCTTGCCCGTCTGGGCCAGATGCATGGCGCGGTGTTTGCACACATTAAGGAACGCGCGCGCCCGGCCATCGCGCCCGCGCGTTATCAGCACGGGCAGGCCCATGACCTCCATCGCCTTGTAATCGTTGGGCTGCGGCAGTTCGATGGTCAGCGCCAGCATGAGCGGCAGACGCTTGAAGATGCGCGCGATTTCCTGGTCGAAGCGATCCTGATCGAGATAATCGGCCACGGGCACGCGCATGGTGGCGCTGGCCTGATCGGTGGTCCTGCTTTCGACGAAGTGGAGCATGCGCTGCGCCGCATCGGCGTATTTATCGTAGAGTTCGGTCATCTTGGCGCCCTCACGTGTTCAGATAATAATCCAGCGTCTGGTGGATGTGGCGGATGCGCACTTCCTGATAGTCGGCCAGTTCAACCGACTGATTTTTCGACGCTTTCAGCCCTTCGTGGCACAGCTCCATATTCTCGCTGTCCTGATCCAGCACGGCGCCCAGCACGCCAAGTTCGGGAGCATCGGCCCAGATCTGATCGTCGGACAGCAGGTGCATGGGCACGCCTGCGGGGCGCAGTTGGCCCTGCGGCACGCGGGCGATCACGCGCACTTCCATCAGGCATTTGTCCTGATCGGGCCATGGCCGCCAGCGATAGACGATGTTGGGCATGAACCCGCCCCACGGCGCGAAGTTGGGGAAGACGTTGTAAACCAGCGCGTCGAGCAGTTCGCTTTCCGAAACGCCCGAATAATCCCCGCCAAACTGCTTTTCCGAAACTTCGCGCATCATATCGCCCAGCGCGGCGCGGGCGGTGCGGCCTTCGGGCACCTGAATGGCGTAGTTGTCCTTTTCCGCGTCGTAATTGTCGGCACTGCGACCATTGTATTTGCGGAATTCGTCGATGATGCGCTGTTGCGGCCAGTTTTCGGCCTGCGCCTGTGCCTCGATATGCGGGCTGATGACGCCGAACGGGGTGTAGTTGACGTTCACATGGCGGCCCAGCACATGATAGGCGGCATTGGCATCGCCGGTGAACGGCATAAGCTGCGGGTGCGTGACATAGGCGTGGTAGCTTTCCATGAAAGCTTCCATCGCGATCTTCCAGTTGGCGGGAATGACCTTGGCCACCCATGCCACGGTCACGCATTCTTCGTGTTTCCAGCGTTTGAAGTATTCCGGCAGCGGGGCAAGGTATTCCTCGATCGTCGGGCCTTCAGGGTTATCGCGCACGAAGATATAGCCGCCCCATTGCGCCAGCGTGGCCTGCGGCAATTGCATCTTCTGGTCAGTCAGGTGGGCAAAATCCCAGCGGCAGGGGATGTTGCGCAAGGAACCGTCGGGGTTCCATGAAAAGCCGTGGAACGGGCAGATGAACTGATCGGCGCTGCCGCTGTCGGTCTTCAGCTTGCGCCCGCGATGCAGGCAGACATTGTGGAACGCCCTGACGCTGCCATCGTCCTGCCGGACGATCAGATAGGACCGGCCTGCGTTGTCATAGGTGACGTAATCGCCCGGTTCGGGCAGGTCTTCCTCGCGCGCGGCGAATTGCCACACGTTGGGCCACATCTTTTCCACTTCGGCGCGGAAGAATTCGGCGCTGTAATAGCGCGCGGCGTCGATGGGATCGGAGCCAAGATATTCGTAGCGGTCTTCGGCCACGAAGGCGGGCGGCTGCACATCGTCGGCCCGCAGGATGTCTTCCCAGCCGGGGCCGGGGCAGCGCGGGCGGGCGAACGCGCCGGGATCACGATCAGCCATGTCTTTCCTCTTCCGTTTCTATGTCGGATGGGAAAATGTCATGCGTGCTGGCCGCGGCGTTTGATCGAGGTCAAGAATCGCCGGCGTTGGCCCTATGGTTTTGGTTAGGAACTGGCCTTTTGGTGAAGAAAACAGGTGGGATTGCCGGTTTTATGCGACCCCCACCTGCACAGGAATGGCAAAATTGTGGGTGGCTCAAGCCGGGACGATCACGCCTTCGTCCTGCCGCCACACCGGCAGGATCTGTTCGTCGTCATAGATTTCCATGATTTCGAAGACGTTGTCGAAGAAATCGCGGCAATAGGTGGCGGCATAGCCGTGTTTGCGTCCAGCGGCATCGGTGGTGATACCGGCCATGGCAGGCGGGGTGTGGACGCGGATGCCAGCGTCCAGCAGGCGCTGATAGCAGGACTGGATATCTTCCACCTGCACCGCGAAATGGGTGTAGCCATAGCGGTTGACGCCCCGGTCCGGATCTTGCGGTTCGGACCGGGGGGCAAGATATTCGAACACTTCGATGCAGGCATTGCCCAGCTTGCACATGAACTGCCGCGCGGCGCTGCCTTTAAGGCCGACAACATCGTCGATGAACGGATTGTCCCGCCATTCGAGCGGCGGTCCCACCTCGACCGCGCCCAGCAGATCGAGGTAGAACGTGCGCGCCTTGTCGAGATCGGGGACGGATACCCCGATGTGCTGGATACCCCTGGCCCCGATGCTCATTGTATCAGCTCCTTAGAACTGGACCCGCTTGGTGTAACCGCCATCGACCACCAGATTGGTGCCAGTGGTATAGGACGAGGCCGGGCTAGCGAGGAACACCACCGCCTTGGCCACGTCATCCGGCGCGCCGAAACGGCCAAGGGCAAAACCGGATTCGACCGACTGATAGAGTTCGGGCACCGCGCCTTCGATCATTTCCCAGTTGCCGCCAGCAAACTTGATCGGACCGGGCGACACGGCGTTGACGCGGATGCCTTTGGGGCCGAGCGCCTGCGAAAGCTGGCCTGCATAGACGATCAGCGCACCCTTCAGCGCATTGTAGCCCTGCGGCACGATGAAGGTTTCAAGCCCTGCGGTGGACGAAAGGATGACCACCGAACCATCGTCCGATGCTTCAAGGAACGGCTCAAGCACTTCGACGCCGATCACCGAACCCATGATGTCGTGGTCCAGACCCTTCTGCCAGTCACCGGTCTGGCCCGAACCCGACGTGGAGATCATGGGAATGAAGATGTCGCAACCGCCAAGATCAGCAGCAGCCTGCGACAGCCATGCACGATAGGCGTCCGGGCCTGCATCCATATCGAAGGCCGAACCGAAAACCTTGTTCCCGTGCTTTTCAAGCGAAGCTGCGGTTTCGGCCACCTGATCGGCATTGCGCGAGCAGAACGCCACATCCGCGCCTTCGGCGGCAAGGATTTCCACCGTTGCGCGGCCAATGCCACGACTGCCGCCGGTCAGGATGACCTTCTTGCCTTTGAGTCCCAGATCCATGGCCTTGCTCCTCTAAAATCCCGAAAGAATCTTTCCCAGCATCCTTGAAGGGGCGGGCATAGCCAAGCCACTCCCCTTTTGAACAGGAAATGGCTTTGGTCGCATGGTGGTAGCCCTTGCGCAAACAGGTTTGAGGAGCCGGATAGTGGGACGTTTGGAAGGCAAGACCGCAATCGTGCTGGGCGCAAGCAGCGAAGGGAATATGGGGCAGGTCATCGCGCGCCGGTTCATGGACGAAGGCGCGCAAGTGCTGGTATCAGGACGCAAAGCGGACGTGCTGGAAAAGTTTGCGGCCGAAAACGGTTGCCACTGGACAACCTGCGATCTGACCGATGAAGCCAGCGTCAATGCCCTGGCCGATACCGCAGCCCAGAAGCTGGGCGGCATCGACATTGCCCTGAACGCGACCGGATGGGGCCTGTTGAAAGGATTCCTTGATGTCACGCGCGAGGAACTGGACGCGATGGCGGCGCTGCAACTTGTCGGGCCGCACCAGTTCTTTCAGGCGATGGTGCGCAAGATGGCGCGGTCGCTGGGCGGGCGCGGCGGGTCGATCCTGACGATCAGTTCGGCAACCGCACAGATCATGCTGAACGACCACGCCATCTATATGGGCACCAAGGCGGGGACCGATCACATCATCCGCTGCATCGCGCACGAATTCGGGCACGAGGGCATCCGCGCCAATTCGATTTCGCCGGGCCTCACCGACACCCCGATGACCGCCGATGCAGGACAAGTGCCCGGCCTGTTCGAAGCCTTCCGCGCCGGTTACCCGCTGGGCCGCTGGGGCACGTCGGACGACATTGCTGCGGCCGCCGTGTTCCTGGCCAGCGACGAATGCTTCATGACCGGCGAAAACCTGCAGGTGAACGGCGGACTGACCCTGCGCCGCAATCCCACGCGCGATGAAATCAACGCAAGCGTGGCGAAGGCGATGGCAGAGGGTTGAGGTCAGCCCTTCTGCAGCAAGGGGCGCAGCAACAGGTCGATATAGCGCGAAAGTTCGGGTTCGCAGGTGGGGTCGTATCCCGCAATGCCTGCGAAATAATCGCGCGTCCCGAACGCCAGCAGCGCCCCGCCCAGCAGGTTCATGTAGGCCGCAGCCGCGCTTGCGCCCGATAGCAGGCCTTCGCTTTCCAGTGCGGTAAAAAGCGGGTGGAGGATTTCCCATACCGGAACGCCAAAGCTTTGCGCCACCCAGTCGTGCCGCTCGCCAGACACCGAGAACTCCTGCAGCATAAGGCGGGTGAGTTGCGGATTGGCGGCGAAGGTCTTCAGCAGCGTGGCGAGCAGGCCCGGCAGGATTTCGCGCGCAGGCTGGCCGTCAAGACCGTGCAGCCCGTCGCGCAATACCCTTTCACCTTGCTGTGCAAAGGCTTCGACCACAGCCTGCCAGAGCATCCGCTTGGTCGGAAAGTAATAGGCCAGATGCCCCGGTTCGATCCCGGCAGCGGCAGCAATCCGGCGGGTACTGGCCCCTTCATATCCTTCTTCGGCAAAGACATGCAGCGCCGCTTCCAGGATGGCTTCGCGGTTGGCGGTGGGGGCATAGCGTGCGGGTTTGGCTGACATCAGCTTGCGATGCCATCGATTTGGGCAATTGACAAACATCTTTGGCAAATGCCAAACACCGGGTAACAAGCATCCGGGAGAACACCATGCATCCGCTCAAGACCCGTCAGCCCTATCCCCGCAATCAGTGGTGGGCGGCTGCCTATGCGTCGGAAGTGGGCCGTCAGTTGCTGGGCCGCACGATATTGGGTGATCGGATAATCCTGTACCGGACTGAAAGCGGAGAAGCGGTTGCGCTTTCGGGCCTGTGCCCGCACCGCGCCTTTCCGCTGGAAAAAGGGTGCCTTGCCGGTGATCGCGTGCGCTGCGGCTATCACGGGTTCACATTCTCCTCGACCGGCGCGCTGGAGGAAGTGCCAAGCCAGACTGCCATTCCGGCCAAGGCTGATCTGCGCCGCTTCCCGGTGGCGGAGCGCGGCGGCGTGGTGTGGATATGGACGGGGGCTGAAACGCTGGCCGACGAAACACTTCTGCCCGATATGGCCGCGCTTGGGCCGGCCAACCCGGACTGGGCCACCGAACAGCACATTCCGGCCACGATAGCCGCCCGCTACACCCTGCTGATCGACAACCTGCTTGACCTGAGCCACGCCAGCTTCATTCATGCAGACACCATCCCCGGCGGCGATTATGTCGCCAGTCTGCCGGTAGAACTGGTCGAAACACCAGCAAGCCTCAACGTGCGGCGCATTGGGCGGGGCCTGCCGTCAAACCCGTTCTTCAAACTGATGTTTCCGCACCATGAAGGCCCGCTGGATCAGGCGTTTGATGCAGAGTATTTTGGCCCACACCTGATCCGCACCGGCGGCGCGCTTTTCGATAGCGCGGGCGGTGCACGGCTTGGCACGCAGAACTATCTGCATATCATCACACCCGAAACGCCCGGTTCGCTGCACTATTTCGTCGTGACATCGCGCGATTTTGCGACCGGCAATCCGGCGCTGGGCCGGACCCATGTGGATATGGGCCTGCGTATCCAGCCGCAGGACAAGGCGGCGATCGAAGCCATCGAGCAAGTCCTGCAAGGCCTGAGCCACCCACCGCGAGAAGTTTCTGCCCGCTGCGACACGGGTGCGTTGAAGGTTCGCCACCGGCTGGAATCGCAAATACGTGCGGAAGAGCAGGCTGCCTGAGGTGTTTCGCGCCGGTCAGCCCTGGGTCAGGTCGCAGTCAGGCATCCAGCAGTTTGAGCATCTGGCAAAGGTCATGGCCGGTCATTTTCATGCCCAGTTCCTCAGTCAGCAGCATGGCCTGATAGAGATGGTGCCGCAGCATGGCGGTGCATTGGTCTTGCGACGATTGCACCATGTCTGCTGCAGAAGCGGTTTCGTATAGCAAGGCCGACATGCGCCGCTCCCACACCCGTTTTCCGTCCTTGATGGATGGAAATCATCGTTGGGAGAGAAAATCCTGCGCGGGCAGAATGTTCCCGCATTGCATGTTCTTGCATGGCTTACTGCAAAATCAACCGCCCAGCTTGCCTTTGATATCGGCACGCAACTGGTCCTTGCGCACTTTGCCGCTGGCGGTGCGGGGGAAATCTTGGACCAGTTCGAAGCGTTCGGGGATTTTCTGTTTGGCCATGCCCGATGCGCCGACGTGGGCGGCAAGGGCCACCGCGTCTGTATCGCCCGCAAGGATGACATAGGCGCAGACGCCTTCGCCCAGCCGGTCGTGCGGCATGGCGACGACGGCGGCTTCCTTTACCGCCGGGTGGGTGTGCAGCACGTCCTCGATTTCCTTGGCGGAGATATTCTCGCCACCCCGGATGATAAGGTCTTTCTTGCGCCCGGTGATGGTCACCGCGCCTTGGGCCGAGAGCACGCCAAGATCGCCTGTGCGGAAGAAGCCGTCCGCCGTGATCGCCTCGGCAGTCTGTTGGGCATCGGCGTAACCCATCATCATGGCCGGGCCGCGCGCCAGAATTTCGCCTTCCTGGCCCGCAGACAGCGGATTGTCTTCATGGTCAACGATGCGGACTTCGTAATCGACCACTTTGCCATCGGTGGTGGCGGCAAGCGTTTCGTCCTGCGGCCAGCCGAAAGTGACCAGCGGCACTTCGGATGCGCCGAACACGCGGAAAGCCTTGCAATTGTCGAACGCGGCATTGGCGGCGGGAATGAGGTCTGCCGGCACGGCTGCCCCGCCACAGGCAAAGAAGCGGAATGATGGCAGGCCAGTGCCGGCATCGCGCGCGGCAGCGGCCAGTTCCACCAGAAACGGCGTAGCAGCAACCGTGCCGACCAGATTGTGCTGCGCGATCAGCGCCATGGCATCGGCGGCGTTCCACGCCTCCATCAACACTGATCGGATACCGCAGATGAATGGCGCTTCAAGCCCGTTGGCATAGCCCGAAACGTGGGTGACGGGCGATGGCATCAACGTCGCTTCGCCTTCCATCAGGCCCCAGTGCTGCCCGCTGGTGGCGACGATGCGCTGCAAGGTGCAGTGGCTGTGCAGCACGCCCTTGGGCCGTCCGGTGGTGCCCGATGTGTAAAGCACCATCTTGACGCCCATCGGATCAACCGCAGGCGGATCGAATGCAAGGCCGCGCCCCTGTTCAACCAGCGCGGCAAAATCGTCTGGCCCATCGCCCCGCACGGTGAAGACATGCGCCAGATCGGGCAGCGATTGCTGGCAGCGGCGGGCCATGGCGGCGTAGTCCACCTTGCGGAAGACCTGCGGCACGAAGATGGCGGCGGCGTGGCAATCGCCCAGCATCATCGTCACTTCGGCATCGCGATAGATCGGCACGATGGGATTGACGACAAAGCCCGACAGCGCCGCAGACAGGTTTATCACCGCCGCTTCGCGCCAGTTCGGCACCTGAAACGCGATGACATCGCCCATGCGCAGCCCGCGTGCGTGCAGCGCGGCGGACAGCGCAGTGGCATCGGCCAGCACTTGCGCGAAAGTATATTGCCCCTCGCCATCGATGAAGCACACGAAATCGGGCGCGGCAGCGGCCCGTTCCTGCGCCAGATCGGCCAGCGTCTTGCGCTGCCATGCCTTACCTTTGGCAAAGGCAGCCTGGTGCGGGGCGGGAATCGGGAGCCAGTCCCACGGCTTTGCAATCCTCTCGTTCATGGCATCGCTTGTTCCAAGCACACCCCACCTCCGGCAATTGGCGAAAAGACGAGTAACCTGACCGCACAACCTAACCCCTGTCACAGCTTGGCCCTTGGGGCTGGGCAAGGCATGGTCAAACCTTGACCCGACCCAGCGGGCACGGAGAGGCACAAGTAGAATGAACCGCATCGAGCGCATCGGACACGTCGCGGAAATCATGCGCGATTATGTCGAGAACAAGCAGACCTTCCTGACTGACAGCACCAAGCGCGTGCCCGCGCGCAGCTATACCGACCCGGACCAGTGGAAAGCGGAGATGGAGCTGATCTTCAAGCGCGTCCCGCTTATGCTGGCATTCACCGCCGAATTGCCCAATGCGGGCGATTACAAGGCGATGGACGCGGTGGGCATGCCGGTGCTGATAAACCGCGACAAGGCGGGCAAAGTGCGCGCCTTCCTGAACGTGTGTTCGCACCGCGCCGCGCCGGTGGCCAGCGAAGGGCATGGCAATTGCCCGCGCTTTACCTGCAAGTATCATGGCTGGACCTATGGCCCGGACGGCAAGCTGATCGGCATTTCCGAAGCGAGCAAGTTTGGCGAAGTCCACAAATCCGAACTGGGCCTGCGCGAACTGCCATGTCAGGAAAAGGCCGGGATGATCTTCGTCGTGCTGACGCCCAATGCGCCGATTGATGTCGACACCTATTTCCGGGGTTTTCTGGACGATTTCGACGCGCTGGATTTTGGCAACTGGTCCTATATGGGCAGCCGCGTGATCGAAGGGGCAAACTGGAAGGTCGCCTATGACGGCTATCTGGAAGGCTATCACTTTGCATCGCTGCACCCCGAAACCATATTTCCGCGCACGCCATCCAACTGCATGCATTACGAAGGGTTCGGCCCGCACCAGCGCATCGGTTTTCCGCACCACAAGATTGCCGATGCGCTGAAGGATATCCCGCGCGAGGAATGGGGCACACAGGAAAACAACGGCTTCGATTTCGTGCGGATCATGTTCCCCAACGTGTCGGCCTTCATCGCGCCCGAAATCACCCAGGTTGCCCAGCTTTTCCCCGGACCGACGCCGGGCGAAAACCGAACCGTGCTGAATTATCTGCGCCGCGAACCCATCCGCGATGAAGAAGACCGCGCCAATGTGGAAGCGGCGATGAACTTCTTCCGCGACGTGACCTATACCGAAGATTACCTGATCGGGCTGGAAATCCAGAAAGGTCTGGAATCGGGCGCGCATGACGAACTGGTGTTCGGGCGCAACGAACGTGGCAACCAGTATTTCCACGAATGGCTGGACTGGTATCTTCAGGATGACGCGGACCTGCCCGAACCGACGATGTAAGCGGAAAAGGGCGCGATGAATCCGATCAGCCTTGCATCGGGCGTGGTGCCCGAATTTGGTGCGGTGGACACGATCGAGGCCGCCCGCACGGGCGGCTTCGATATGGTCGGGCTATGGGTGGACCCGGCGGAATGGACCGCGCAGGATACCCGCGATGCGCGCGGGGCGCTGGCCGCCACCGGGTTGCCGCTGCTGGATGTCGAAGTGATCTGGCTGAAACCGGACAGCGCCGATGACGATCATCGCAAGGTGATTGATGTGGGCGCGGAACTGGGCGCGGCCAATGTGCTGTGCGTATCGTCAGACCCCGATCATGCCCGCACGGCAGACCGGTTGGCCATGCTGTGCCGCCATGCCGAAGGATCGGGCATTCGAGTCGCGCTGGAATTCGGCATCTTTACCGAGGTCAAGGACCTGCGCGCCGCGCTTTCAGTGCTGGACCGGATTGACCATCCGTCAAAAGCGCTGCTGATCGACCCGATCCATGTCGACCGGTCAGGGTCATCGATTGCCAATATTGCCAAGGTCGATCCAGCGTTACTGCCTTATGCGCAGTTCTGCGATGCACCTGCAGTGCGGCCTAATCCTGACGATTTTGGCGCGGTCATCCACGATGCCATCAACCTGCGCGAACAGTGTGGCGAAGGGGCATTGCCGCTGGCCGCGCTTTATCATGCGCTGCCGCCGGGCATTCCGCTGGCGATAGAACTGCGGTCGCAAGCCTTGCGCGAAGCCTTTGCCCACCCTGCGTTGCGCGCCCGCGCCGTGGGCGATGCGACGCGCCGCTGGATGGAGCAACTGGCATGACCGTGACCGTGCTGACCCTGCTGAAACGCCGCGAAGGCATGAGCAAGGCCGATTTCATCGCCTATTACGAAAGCCGCCACCGCGTTATCGGGGAAAAGGTGCTGTCGGGTTGGGCCACGCGCTATGTCCGCCGCCATCTGCACCCGATGGATGGGGCGACCATGGACCATGATTTCGATGTGGTGCTGGAAATCGACTTTCCTGACCAGCAGACCTGCGATGCGTGTTTTGCCGCCATGGCAGACCCTGCGATCATGGCCGAGATTGTCGAGGACGAGGAGCGGCTGTTCGACCGGAGCCGGATGCGGACATACCGGATCGAGGAACACGCTTCGACCCTGCCATAACCGCATTCGCATTGCCCACAAAACCGGCTAGGCATGGCCGATGAGCCGCACGCCCTTGCGCCCCCGCAGCGCCTATCGCCACTTTTCGCCGGTCACCACGCGCTGGCATGACAACGACGTTTATGGCCACGTCAACAACGTGGTCTATTACGCATGGTTCGATACGGCGGTGAATGCATGGCTGCTGGATACGGGCCTGCTGGATATCGAGAACGGAAACCCTATCGGTCTGGTGGTGGAAACCGGGTGCCGTTATGCCGCATCGGTCTCGTTCCCGCAGAAGATCGAGATCGGCATTGCCGTCGCTCGCCTTGGATCAAGCAGCGTGACCTATCATCTGGGCGTGTTTGTCGAAGGGGCAGATGACGCCGCCGCCGAAGGCCATTTCACCCACGTCTATGTTGACCGCAACACGCGCCGCCCCACCCCTTTGCCAGAGGCGTGGCGGAACGTGTTGCTGACGATTGCCAGCGATCAGTCGGCGTAAACTGTGCGATAGGCGCGGCGCGTGAATTTCCATGCGCCGTCGATCTTGCGCAGTTCGTCGTTATAACGCCCCGTGGTGTGAATGCGCTTTTGCGTGGCGGGATCGTCGTAGATTTCGATGGTATAGGCGACCGCCGTGGCCCTATCGCCATCCACTTCGATCGACCCCGGCTGCATGAAATAGATCATCGGTTTGGTGCAATTATCAAGGCCATAGACCTTCATCGATTCCACCCAGCCATCGACGATCACCTTCTTGCCGACAAATGCGCCAAGATCGGGATAGTCGGGCAGTTCCCAATAGGCGTCATCCGCCCAGATCGACCCCCACAGGTCGGCATCCTTGGTCATCACGCCATGGGCGTGGGTGTCCATCAGTTCGCGGATCGCGGTGCGATCTTCAATCGGTCCGGTAAAAGGCATGGGCTTTGCTCCTTACCAGGCGTGGGGTTCGCCGTTCCATTTCAGGAAATCGCCAGAGGTTTCCAGCGTCCAGTCAGCGGCCACCTTGCGGATGCCAGCAGCGCTTTCGGTGGGGGTAATGTCAGCCCCGTCGCCGCCCATTTCAGTCTGCACCCAGCCTGGATGAACAAGGCCGACGATCACGCCCTTGTCCTTGAGGTCGATGGCAACCGAACGCATCGTGCGGTTCAGCGCAGCCTTGGCCCCGGCATAGGCGTAATATCCGCCATAGGGCCAGGTCGATGCGGCCAACTGGCTGGAAATGTTGATGACTTTCGACCCAGCGCCTAGACGCGGCAGGAACGCCTGCAGCACCCGCAGCGGGCCTTGCACCATGATGCGGAAAGTATCGTCCCACGCATCCCAATCGGCGCTTTCCAGTTCGGCGCCTTCCGGCCCGGCCACGCCCGCGACATTGTAAAGCACGTCCACCGCATCGCTGCCGCTGTCTGCCGCGCCTGCATTGACCGACGCGGTATCGCCCACGTCCATCTGATGCACGGTCAGCTTGCCGCCCGATGCAGCAGCAAGATCGGCCAGCGCGCTTGCGCCTTCGGGGTTGCGGACCAGTGCCAGCACGCGGTCACCCGCTTCGACATGCTGCCGTGTGATTTCAAGGCCAATGCCGCGCCCTGCGCCAGTGATTGCCACGGTTGCCATCTTGCGTTTTCTCCCAACTGGGCCGCGCGCCTGATTTGCGCGAGGCCATTTGATTGTGAATGTGCCGGGCACGGGCGCTGTCGCAAACTGTTCTTTCAGTGAGAAATCCGGCAGCCCTGCCGGATTGCTTGCAGGATCAATCGCGATAGAGTCGCCGCACGGTCTCAATCGTCAGCCGCAAGACCCGTTCCACCCGCTCCGGGCCGAACACCGGACGGTGCAGCAGCAGGCCCGAATGCACGGCAATGGCAAAATCGTTGCCCAGCTTCATCGCTTCCCACTGGTCGCGCCATTGCGGAAACGATTCGATCATTTCGGCAATCCACACTTCGTCATACCGGCGCGCGGCAGGTTCGAACGCGGCATTCAGTTCCGCATCGGTGCGCGCGGCCACGGCCAGTTCAAGATAGGCGGCATATTCGCGCGTCTGCACGCTGCGCCATGCCGCATCTGTTGCCAGTTCCACCAGTTCGGCATCACGGTGCTGCGCCATGGTGCCCAGATAATCTTCCAGAAACAGGTGCATGCGTTGATAGAAGACATGCTCCACCACGGCGGCGACCAGATCGATCCGGGTGGCAAAATGGTGGTGCATGGCCCCGCGCGACACCCCTGCCCGTTCCGAAACCTGCGCGGTGGACAGGCGGCCATAACCCCCTTCGACAAGGCAATCGGTGGCCGCTTCCAGCAGTTTCAGCCGGGTCAGACCCGATTTGCGCTGCTGCCAGCGCTGTGGTTCTTCGCGCATCGCGGCAGGGCGCATCGCCGCGAGCATCCGCTTTTGCATGGTGGAGCCAGCCCCCGTGCCCGTCGCTTTCCCTGAGCCTGTCGCTTCCATTGTCATTGTCCCGTCATGCCTGCGACCGGGCAGCAAGGCCTCCTGACAAAACGATCAGTAGGAATTGCGCGTCTGCAAGACCGATAAAACCGGCATCTTTGCCTGCAATAATGATTCGAACAATCAGGGCAGGCATTTGACGCGATATTTTCAACCGGGAGACAACTGATGGGCAAGATGGACGGCAAGGTCGCGCTGATTACCGGCGGCGCATCGGGCCTTGGCGCCGAAGACGCCCGCGTACTGGCGCGCGAAGGCGCAAAAGTTGTCATCACCGACATGCAGGTGGACCTTGGCGAACAGGTGGCCGCCGAAATTCCCGATTGCCTGTTCCTGCAGCATGATGTGCGCGACGAAGCGCGCTGGGCCGAAGTGGTGGCGCAAACCATCAGCCGCTTTGGCCGACTGGACACGCTGGTCAACAATGCAGGACTGGTGCGCTTCGGCACAGTTGAGGACCTTGCTTATGACGATTTTCGCCTGCAGATGGACGTGATGGTCAACGGCGCGTTTCTGGGCTGCAAGGCGGCGATCCCGCACATGAGCCGGGACGGATCGGGTTCGATCATCAACATGGCATCGGTTGCGGCGCTGAAAGGCATCAGCACCATTCCGGCTTATAGCGCGGCCAAGGCAGGCGTGATTGGCATGACCCGTTCCATCGCGGTGCACTGCCGCGAACAGGCCTATAAAATCCGCTGCAACGCCATTGCGCCGGGCGGCATCGTCACCCCGATGACCGCGCAGGCCCTTGCCCAGTTGCCGCAGGATGCCGCCGGGCTGGACCAGATCCAGAACCACGGCATGGGCCAGCCCAGCGACATTGCCAACATGGTGCTGTATCTGGCCTGCGACGATGGCCGCCACATCACCGGCACCACCATCACCATCGATAACGGCGAAACGATGGCCTGAGCGGCCATCGAACCCGGCGAGAGGGGGGCCTGAACGGCCATCCGGGGGCGCAATACCGTAAGGCGGGTCGCCCCCGTTCCCAAGTCAAACCCAGATCCTCAGCGCAGATTGTGTGCGCGCGACAGGATTCCTTCTGCACCGGTATCTTGTCGCAGGCGGCACGGACAAATTCCACGCCGACCTGATCGTTTGATTTTGGTGAGGAGCGGACATTATTGCCCTCCTTACGGATTTCCTCTGGCAATCTGTGAGCGCGCCGCAGCCTCTCTTACCTGAGCCTGATCTTCGGAATGTCGTCGAATGCGATAGTCAGAGCTAAAAAACTCATATGCTTCGCGCAGATGGGCGATGCCGTCTTGGTCGAAGCCTGATAATTCTGCATCGTCTATCGTGCCGAGAACGCAGTTCAGGAAGGCTGCATAGTCTGAGAGCGGAGTGGCCATGCCCCATCTTATGGACGCTCGCTGATATCCACAACGGGGCCAAACCGGACGTCTGAATTCGTCCATGCGGCGTACTGAACAAAAAAGGGGGGGGCTTGGGACAGGTGCCGAAGCCCCCATCCCTTGCCCCCCTTCAAGGTGGATCAACTTATCTGGCGGTCAGACCGTCAGAACTTGAAGCCGACAGTTGCGCCATATGTGCGCGGTTCCAGCGCCATGCCGAACGACCACAGACCGGCAACCGTAAAGGCGTGCGTGGTGGTCTTTTCGTTCAGCAGGTTGCGGCCGAAGACGCGCACGTAGGCCTTGGTGTCGTTCAGGTCGAAGTTGAGCGTGAGGCTGGCATCGACCAGATCCTGCGTGGTGGTGCGCACGCGGGCGTCGTTGCCGTTCACGGTCACGCCGGTTACCTGACCCGCACCATTGGTAGCAGCGGTCAGCGACTGGGCCGAAAGCTGTTCGTCATAGGGCGAGATGTGGCGCCAGCCGACATTGGCTGCAACTTCACCAAAGCTGGTGGGGTAGGTGTATTCCGCGCTGAGCGATGCGGTGAACTTCGGCGCATAGATCAGGCGGTTGGCCGAATAATCGAACGGAGCAAGGCCCGCACCGCAGCTATTCGCCGCGGCATTGGCGATTGCGCCACAGGTGACAAAGTTGCGGAAGTGCGAATCCATCACAGCGACCGAACCGGTCAGCTTGAAGCTGTCGGTCACGCGGAACGTGCCGTCAACTTCGACACCCTTGATGAGCGCGCCACCCGGCACGTTGCCGGTGACCGTCTGGTTGCCGGTGGGCCCACCAGGAACCGTGAGGTTCTGCTGCATGTCCTTATAGTCGGACACAAAGCCGGCAAGGTTCAGTTCCAGCTTGCGGTCAAACGCGGCCAGCTTCACACCCACTTCGTAAGCATCGACCGTTTCCGGCTGGAACGGGGTGCTGGCCGTAGCGGCAGTTGCTGCACGCGGGCTGAAACCGCCCGAACGATAGCCGCGCGACCACGAAGCATAGAGCATCAGGTCGTTGTTCGGGCGCCAGTCAAGACCCACCTTCGGAGTGAACTTGGTGAAATCGGCGTTGCCGGTGCCCACTGGTACGAACTGGGTGCGGGTAACATTGTCCGGATCAATCAGCTTGCCACCGGCAAAGCCGTTGAACAGCTGCTTGTTGTCGTGGCTCCAGCGGCCGCCGAACGACAGGCGAACGGTGTCGGCCAGCGCCCAGTTGAAGTCACCGAAGAAGGCATAGCTTTCGGTTTCGCCTTCGACATGCTGCGAGTTGAGATCGAACTGGGTCGGCGGGGTGTTGGGTGCGAAACCGAACACGCGCGACCATTGCGTCAGGTCATACTTCGACTTGAAGTAATAAGCACCGACAACATAGTCGAACCCGTCAAACAGCTTGCCCGCTGCGCGCAGCTCCTGGCTCCACTGTTCGTAGTGCTGGCGACGGTCGACATAATAGAGGTCGGTCGAAGACCCGTCGAAGTCCTGCGTCTGGGCTTCGGTGGTCTTGCGCCAGCCGGTGATCGACGTCAGCTTTACCGCATCAAGATCGTAGTTCAGTTCCAGCGTGGCGTCCGGCGCGCTGTAGGTGCTTTCTGCCGGTGCGCTGAAGACGGTGTAGAGATCGGTGGTGTTGTTACGATTGCATTCTGCCGCCGGGATCAGACCGCAGAAAACTTCGGTGCTGTTGGTCAGGTTCGACACCACGGGGTCGAACTTCTGCTTCACGTTTTCAATCGTGAACTGCGCTTCGAAGCCGGTGCCAGCAGGCGTGAACAGCACGCTGCCGCCATAGCTGTCGCCCTTGCTCCAGCCGCCGTTCTTGCCCTGAATGACGTTGTTATAGAAACCGTCGGTTTCATTGTGGAAATAGAATGCCTTGACGCCCCAGTTTTCGCCATCGCCATAGTTGGCAATCGCCTTGAGCGAGAGCGTGTTCCAGCGACCATAGGTGACCTCGGCCTTCATGCCGGGTTCCTTGGTCGGCTTGGACCGGGTGATGTTGATGACGCCGCCGATGGTGTTGGCGCCAAACAGCGTGCCCTGCGGGCCGCGCAGAACTTCGATCTGCGCGATGTCGAACGCATCCTGAAGCTGGCCGGTGTTGGTGCCGATGGTCACACCATCGACCACAACGCCCACGGTCGGCGTCTGCGACTTTTCGATGTCGGCATATGTCAGGCCGCGGATCGAGATATTGGCTGCCTGTGCGCCCGAATTCTGCTGCGTGATGAGCAGGCCCGGTGCCGCGCCCTGAAGGTCACCGATGTTCACGGCGGCCTTGGCTTCGAGCATCGCGGTGTTGACGGCGGTGATCGCAACCGGGGTGGACTGCAGCGTTTCCGAACGACGACGTGCGGTAACGATGATCGCACCGGTATCTTCGACGGTTTCTGCTGCCTGTTCAGCCTGCGGTTCGCCCTGCGCGTCGTCAGCTTCGGCTGCATAAGCAGGCAGCGAGACGGCGATGGCGGTGGTGGCAAGTGCAACGGCAATGATCCGCCGGTTGGCGAAGCTTCTCATGGTATCCTCCCTATAAGGGTTGCCTCACCCTATGTCGGGCGATGGTTCGTCGCTTTAATCGTCGCAGCCGGTTCTCGAACCAACTGCGACTTGTTACAGGTGTGTCCTGCGCGCCATGCTTCATCTTGAAACAGCCCCTGAAACAGTCGGCGGCCATTTTGATTAGCGAGCCATGCAGATGACCGTAAACCGTCGCTTCCTCCTTGCCCGTCGCCCGGTGGGCACGCCCGTTCCGGACGATTTTGCGCTGGTAGAACAACCGGTTCCCACCCCGCCAGCTGGCGGATTCGTGGTGCGCAACTGCTATGCCTCGCTTGATCCGGCACAGCGCGGATGGATGGACGATGCGCCCAGTTACATGCCTCCGATCCCCTTGGGCGATCCGGTGCGCGCCACCACCATCGGCGTGGTTGCCGCATCGGACACGCCCGATTTTGCCGTGGGAGACTGGGTAATGGGGCTGAACGGGCTGGAGGACTATTCGGTCAACCAGACCGGTGGCTTCACCATGAAGGTTGATACAGCGTTGGTCGATTCGCCATCACGGTTCCTGTCGGCCATGGGCGCGGTGGGCCTGACCGCCTATTTCGGGCTGACCGATGTGGCAAAACCGCAACCGGGTGAAACGCTGCTTGTATCGGGCGCGGCGGGTGCTGTGGGTTCCGCCGTGGGCCAGATCGGCAAGATCATGGGGTGCCGGGTCATCGGCATTGCAGGAGGCGCGGAAAAGTGCCGCCGCCTGACCGAAGACTACGGCTTCGACGTGGCCATCGACTACAAAGGCAAATCGGTGGGCCAGCTTGCCGCCGAAATCCGCGCCGCCGCACCGGACGGGGCAGACGTGGTGTTTGAAAACGTGGGCGGCACGGTGATGGAAGCCGAACTGCTGAACCTGGCCAAGAAAGCGCGAATCGTGCTGTGCGGGCTTATCAGCGAATACAACTCGCCCGAAAAGGTCGGCGTGCGCAATCTGTGGCAGGTGCTGGCCCAGCAGGCCACGATCTATGGCTATCTCATCATGGATTACGCACCCCGCTTTGCCGAGGGTGGCGCGGTGATGGCGGACTGGATGGCGCAGGGCCGCTTGCGCATTGATGAGGACGTTCAGGTAGGGCTTGAGAACGCCTATGACGCCTTCATGCGCCTGTTCAGCGGCGCGAACACCGGCAAGCTCGTGCTGAAGATCGCCGATGGCCTCTGATCGCCTGCTAGGCCGCAAGGCGTCGTCAGATCGCCTGCTAAGCCGCAAGGCCATTGTCACCGGTGCAGGATCGGGCATTGGCGCTGCGGTCGCCGCGCGGCTGCGGGCCGATGGTGCGCAGGTCTTTACCGCCGATGTGAAGGGCGATGTCGATTTCGTGGCCGACCTTGGCGCAGATGACGCCAACGCCGCGCTGGTGGAACAGGCGGTAAAGGCCATGGGCGGACTGGATACAGTGGTGCCCTGCGCCGGGATCAGCGCGTTTCATCCGCTGGAAGGGCATGACGATGCCTATTTCCGGCGCGTGCTGGATGTGAACCTGTTTGCCGTGTTCCGCCTTGTCCGCGATGCGGTGCCGCATCTGAAGGCGTCGGGCAACGGGCGCGTGGTGACCATCGGGTCCACCACGTCCAGTTATGGCGACGAAGGGCTGTGCGCCTATGCCGCATCCAAACATGCGGTGCTGGGCTTCACCAAATCCGTCGCGGCTGAACTGGGGCCGTTTGGCGTGACCGCCAATTGCGTGCAACCCGGAGCGATAGACACACCAATGACCGCGCCCGCCTTTACCCAGATGCCCGAATACCGCACCTTCTGGGAAAACAAGGCCCCCTTGCGCCGCCTTGGCCAGCCGCAGGACATTGCGGACGTCGTTGCCTTTTTGTGCAGCGACGACGCCCGATTCATGTCAGGCCATGGCCTGTTCGTGGATGGCGGCGCGATGGCGCGCCATTAAGGTCAGGCCTTGGTGCTGATCTCCACCGCCACGCGCTCGCCGCTTTCCATCGCTGCTTCCATGCCATAATCGACGCGGCGGGTGTGTTCGCCGGCAAAGTGCAGCACTTGCCATGGGTCGGTCATCGTGCGGCCAAAGGCGTTGACCTGGCCTGGCGCAAGGCTGAACCCGCAGCCAAGCTGGAACGGATCGGTCATCCAGTCCTTGTAGGTCTGCAGGCGGAGCGCACCCTTTGCCGCCGGACGCAGCCGCACCAGTTCGCGCAGGATGAAGCTTTCGGCCTCTTCATGCTGCATTCGTGACATGGCCTGCGCGACAAGGCCCACCATCACCACCATCGCGCGGTGGCGGCCTTCGCCGGGGTGGTTGTCGATGCCCCAGAACATGCCGATGGGACCATCGGTAGAGAACGAGGCGGGAAGCCCGTCTTCTTTCCAGAACGGCTTGTCCACGCTGAGATACATGCGCGCTGTGTTGGCATAGGGCATTTCGGTAATGGCGCGGCGTTGCAGCGGATTGTCGACGCTGGCGGTGATCGCGATCTTGCGCAGGATCGGGAACGGCACGGCAGACACCACGAAGCGCGACGAATAGGCCGTGCCGTCGGTTGTCGTCACGGTTGCCCCGGTTCCGGTCATGTCGATTCGCGAAACCGGGCTGTTCAACCGCACCACATTGCCAAGCTTGGCCGCCATGGCCAGCGGCAACAGGTTGGTGCCGCCCACGATATTGTTGATCGATGCCAGCCCGCTGATCTGCTGACGATCATTCACTTCGCCAAAGGGCTGCTGGCGGTCCTCCTGCGCTTCGGGCTTGCCCATGCGGCGGTCGGCCGCGCCGCGCGTTTCTTCCTGCCACATGCGCAGCATCGATGTTTCATCCAGACCGATGCCCGGTGCAGAATGGCGGGCCAGTTCGATGGCCGCATCGCTATACCCGTTCTGCTTCATCAACTGGCGCAGCGAAATATCGAGATTGGCATATTCCGGCTTCAGCCAGTCATCCACTTCCTTGAGCGGATTGAACTTGGCCGTGACCGCCTGCCCCATCAGAATCGGGTTGATCTTGCGTTCGTCGCCCACGGTCTTGTTCAGCGGGTTGCTGTCCCAAGTCTTGGGATCGATCCACTGGCCCTGCAAATATCCGCCAAAGGCCAGAAGATCACGGTCTTCGGGGATCAGCTTCAAACCATAACGCTGCACCGCATCCAGCACGCGGGCATAGCCACGGCCAATCTGGCTTGCGCCCACGTCAATCGGCCCGTCCATGGTCTGCACCGTGGAAACGCGCCCGCCCACACGGTCGCGCGCTTCGAGCACGACCACTTTCATGCCCACATCGGTCAGCATCTGGGCGGCGTGCATGCCCGAAAGCCCCGCGCCAATAATCACCACGTCGGCCTTTTCTGCAGCAAAGGCCATGCGCGGCAGGCCCAGAACAGCAGTGCCCGCCGCACCGGCGGCGAGGATATTGCGGCGAGTCAGCATTGTTCGATCTCCACAGGACGGCGCGGCCTTTGTTAAAACCAGCTTCAGGCATATCATTGCCGCCAGCCCCAAAACCTCCGCAACCACGCCTTCCCGACTGGTGGCCAGAACGCACGAATGCCATTCGTGCAGCACGAATGGCGCTGGAATCCGCAAGGCACCTGCGGCACTGTCTTGTGCCATGGCGACGATGACATTTCTGACGCGCAATTTCTGGGCATCGGACGAACCGCGCATTCTTGGGCTCACTCCCCGGCATGCGGCGGTCCATTACCTTGCCCTGCCGCTGCTGCTCGCGTTCCTGAGCGGGTGGCCGCAAGTGGGGCGGACGATGGCATGGCCCAAATATCATGCGCTGGCCTTCTGGGCGGGCATGTCGTTCGGCGGGTGGTGGATGAACGATCTGACCACGCGACTGATCGCACCGCGCCTGCGCCGGGCTGGCGCGCCGCTGCTGCTGACACTGCTGGCGGGCGTATTCCTTGCCGCCGTGCCATCCGATCTGGTGCTGCGCGCGTGGGTTCACACCTATTACGCGGCGTTCCCCCATCTGCCGCTGGACCGGCCCCTGCCCGGCCTTGATCTGGACGCGGCCAAGTTTCTTTCCACCCACTTCTATGGCTTTCTGACCTGGCCCTTGCTGAACCTTGGCATGTTCCATCTGTGGAAAGTGCCGTGCTTTGGCTACTGTCCGCCCGTGCCGCCATCGCCCGATCATTCGGCGGTCCTAATCCACGCTGGCAGACCCGCTTTCATGGCCAAGATCCACGCATCGGCACAGGGCAACGTCCGGGCGTTGAGCGCCGAACAACACTATTTGCGCGTCTACACCGACTGCGGCGAAGCGCTGATCCTTTACCGCCTGTCAGATGCCATGCGTGAACTGGGCGGGTTGGGCCTGCAGGTTCACCGCAGCCACTGGGTTGCCGCAGGCGCAGTGCAGGCCGTGGTCGGCCCCAAAACCGCACCCCGCCTGCAACTGGCAGGCGGGGTGGAAATACCGGTCAGCCGGTCATTCCGCCAATCGGTTGAAATGGCGGGCTTTCTAAAAGCCGAGGCCGATTACACCACGGCGCAGACGGTCTTCCATTCAAGGTAGTTTTCCAGTGCCTGCCTGCCGCTGTCGCGGCCCCAGCCCGATTGCTTGACGCCGCCGATGGCCAGCGATGCGTCATACATCGCGTGGCAGTTGATCCACACGGTGCCGGCCTTGATGTCGGACGCCATGCGGTGGGCGTTGCTGAAGCCTTCGGTCCAGACGCTGGCGGCCAGGCCATACTGGCTGTCGTTGGCGGCGGCGATGACTTCTTCAACATCGTCAAAGGCCTGTGCCACCAGAACCGGGCCGAACACTTCTTCCTGAACGATTTCCATGTCGGGGCGCACGTCGACGACCACGGTGGGCTGGATGAAAGTGCCTGCATCGCCAAAGCGTTCGCCGCCGGTCAGCATGGTTGCGCCTTGACCCTTGGCGCGCTGCAAAAAGCCTTCGACGCGCTCTGCATGGCGGGCAGAGACGACCGGACCCATCTGTGTTTCAGGGGCAAGGCCGTGGCCCACATTCAGGCCCTTGGCATAGGCGGCGACGCCTTCGACCACCTGATCGTGGATGGAACGGTGAACATAAAGCCGCGATCCGGCGATGCACACCTGTCCGCCGTTGAAATAGATGGCATTGGCAACGCCGGGAATCGCCAGCGAAAGATCGGCATCGGGCATGACGATCGAGGGCGATTTGCCCCCCAGCTCAAGCGTGACGCGCTTGAAATTGGTCTTGGCCGCGTCCAGCACCGCACGGCCCGTGGCGGTCGATCCGGTAAACGCGATCTTGTCGACGCCGGGGTGCGCGGCCAGTGCCGCACCGGTTTCACCGCCAAGCCCGGTGATGACGTTGATGACACCCGCCGGAACGCCCGCTTCGACCATCAGTTCGCCAAGGCGGATGGCGGTGAGCGAGGTGTCTTCAGCAGGTTTCAGGACCACGGTGCAACCGGCCGCCAGCGCCGGGGCCAGCTTCATCGCGGTCAGCACCAGCGGCGAATTCCACGGCACGATGGCGGCAACCACGCCCACCGCTTCGCGCACGGTCCATGACCGCATCTGCTTGCCCTCCGGCTGATAGTTGATCGAATTTTCGATCGTGCTGCCTTCAATCGCCATGGCTTGCCCCGCAAAGAAGCGGAACTGGGCGGCGGCACCGGGGATTTCGGCCCAGCGGCCCACAAACAACGGTTTGCCCTGATCGAGCGTTTCAAGCTCGGCCAGTTCATCGATGTTGGCTTCAATCAGATCCGCGATCTTCCACAGGATGCGCGCGCGTTCAGCCGGAACCGTGGCGGCCCAGCCCTTTTGCGCGGCACGGGCGGCAGCGACGGCAGTATCAACCTGTGCGGCACCGGCGGCGGGAATCTGCCCCAGTTCGATTCCCGTGGCGGGATCGACCGTGGCGAACGTGTTGGCTGCGCTGTGCCATTGCCCATCGATCAGCAGACCTTCCCCACGCGCGCGGCGATCAAGGAACGCGCGGACATCGGCACGAAGCGAAGCTGGATCGAACGAGAAGGACGGCGAAACCATGGGCGAAAAACTCCTTTGCGCTGACGCATTCCTATGGCGGGCGCGCCATGCCTTATCGGCCACGTCGCCAAAAAGCCGCTGGGCGGATAGAGTTATCCGCAAAAGCACTTTCACGTTCAAGGCAAGTTAGCCACAACACCGCATACGGGCCGTCACGTTGATCGGTCCAAAGCCATTTTATCGACAGCCGGAAAGCTGCATCCGCCAAAAGCGGACTGTGTGCCGACCGGAACCGGACATAGCCATTAAGGCACAGTCAGATGGGGAACGCATGACCTATCGTTTGGGTGTGGACGTCGGCGGGACGTTCACCGATCTGCTTCTTTTCAACCAGGAAACCGGCGAGTTCTGGCGCAACAAGACGCCATCGACTCCGCATGACAGTTCCGAAGGCATCCTGAACGGGGTGACGGCGATCTGCGACAAGGCCGGAATCAGCCCTGCCGATGTGGAATTTTTCCTGCACGGCACCACGGTTGCGACCAACGCCGTGCTGGAAGGCAAGGGCGCGCGCGTCGGCCTCATCACCTCTGACGGCTATCGTCAGGTGATGCAGATTGCCCGCAGCTTCGTGCCCGGCGGTCTTGCTGGCTGGATCGTATGGCCCAAGCCCGTGCCGCTGGCCGCGCTGGAAGACACCATCGAAGTCAAGGGCCGCATGGACGCGCAAGGGCGCGAGCTGGAAGCGCTGGACGAAGCGCAGGTGCGCGAAGCCCTTGTCGCGCTGCGCGACAGCGGCGTTGAAGCGCTGACCATCAGCCTGATGAACGCATACCTGAACGGCGCGCACGAAAAGCGTATCGGTGAACTGGCAGCGGAAATCATGCCCGGCGTGCCGATGTCGCTTTCCCACGAAGTCCTGCCCGAAATGCAGGAATACGAACGCACCCTGACCACGGTGGCCAACGCCGCGGTGCGTCCGGTGGTGGGCAAATATGTGCGCAACCTGCGCGACCGGTTGCGCGGTGCGGGCATGGCAGGTTCGCTGTCGCTGCTGCGGTCTGATGGCGGGCTGATGTCTTCCGAAAAGTCGGAAGAACATCCCGTGTCGCTGCTTATGTCCGGCCCGGCGGGCGGCGTTACCGGCGCAATCTGGGTGGGTCGCAACGGCGGCATCAAGAACATCCTGACGCTGGACGTTGGCGGTACATCGACCGACGTTGCGCTGATCGAAAACCTTGAAGCGCGTCGCCAGCGCACGACCGAAGTGGGCCACCTTTCGGTGCGCGCATCGGCGCTGGACGTAAAGACCGTGGGCGCAGGCGGGGGTTCCATCGCCTATGTGCCCGAACTGACCGGCGCGCTGCGCGTTGGCCCGCAATCGGCGGGCGCGGTTCCCGGCCCTGTGGCCTATAGCAAGGGCGGCACGCTGCCGACCGTGACCGACGCCAACGTGGTGCTGGGCTATCTGCCCGAAAACCTGCTGGGCGGCACGTTCAAGCTTGACCGCGAAGGCGCGAAGAAGGCCGTGCAGACCATTGCCGATGCACTGGGCATCGGCCTTATGGAAGCGGCACGCGGCATCATCGACATCGTGAACGAAAACATGTTCGGCGCGCTGCGCATGATCTCGGTCCAGCAGGGCTATGACCCGCGTGACTTTGCGGTGATGGGCTTTGGTGGTGCAGGTCCGCTGCACGTCAATGCCGTGGCCAAGCTGATGGGTTCGTGGCCTGCGGTTTCGCCGGTTTCGCCGGGCGTGTTGTGCGCGCTGGGCGATGCGACGACGCGGATGCGCACCGAAACCGCACGTTCGTTCAGCCGCCGCGTGGACGAAACGGACGAAGCCGAAGTGCTGGCACTGCTGGATGAAATGGCCGCGCAGACCCGTTCGGAACTGACCGCCGAAGGCATTTCCGATGCTGACGTGACCAGCCAGTTCGAACTGGACATCCGTTACGAGGGGCAAGCCTTCGAAGTGCCGCTTTCCATCGACGCAGACGTGCTGCGCCGCGATGGCTTGAAGGGCGTGACCGACCGGTTTGACGCCGAACACAAGCGCCTGTTCACGTTCAACATGGATTCGGCGCACGAACTGGTGAACCTGCGCGCCGTGGCGATGGGGCCTGCACTCGATCTGCCCGCCCCCGCGCTGGAACAGGGCGATGGCAACCCGATTGCGGCCAAGGTCCGCGACCATGAACTGTGGGCCGATGGCGCCATGGTTCCGGCAGTAATCTATGACCGCGCCAAGCTGCGTGCGGGGGATATCATCCCCGGCCCGGCCATCGTGACGGAAATGGATTCCACCACGCTGATCGAAGCCGGCTGCACCGGCACTGTCGACCATGTCGGCAACATCCTGATCCATCTCGCCTGAGGGAGGCAGACACATGCCCGCACAGATCATCCAGGCTAATGAAACGCCCTTTGCCACCGTTCCGGTCGATCCGGTAACACTGGACATCATCGAAAACGCGCTGCGCAATGCGCGTATCGAAATGGACGCCACGCTTGTCCGCACCGCGATGTCGCCCGGCATCCGCGAACAGGGAGACGCCTTCCCGCTCATCGCCGATCACACCGGCAAGATGATCGTCGGCCAGTTCGGTTCGTACATCGGCCCGTTCCTTGACGGTTACGATGGCACGGTCGAAGAGGGCGACCTTATCTTCCTGTCCGACCCTTATTCGGTGCAGGGCGCAATCAGCCACTCGAACGACTGGCTGGTGCTGCTGCCGGTGTTCAAGGATGGCCGCCTGATCGCCTATACCTCGATGTTCGGGCACCAGTCCGACATCGGCGGCATGGTGCCGGGGTCGATGCCGATCCACGCCACGTCGATCTTCCAGGAAGGCGTGCGCATTCCGCCCGTCAAGATCTGGAAGAAGGGCGAATACAACGAAGACCTGATCCGTCTGGTCATGCACCAGACCCGCACCCCGGACTGGTGCAAGGCCGACCTTAACGCCCTGATCGCATCGTGCCGCGTGGCTGCCCGCCGCGTCTATGAAATGGCCGTGCGCTTTGGCGACGATGTGTTCACGTCGGCCACCACCATGCTGCTGGAGCGCAACCACCGCGCGATGAAGCAGTTGATTCAAAGCTCGATCAGCGAAGAGCCGGTCAGCTTCGAAGACTACATCTGTGACGATGGCATGGGCTTTGGCCCCTACAAGATCAAGTGCACGATGTGGCGCGAAGATGGCCGCGTTGTCCTGGATTTTGCAGGTACCGACCCGCAGAGCCAGGCATCGATCAACATGCTGCTGAACGAGAACATGATGCGCATGTTCTTCGGCATCTACATGATCATGATCTTCGATCCGCAGATCCTGTTCAACGACGGCTATTACGACCTGATCGATGTGCGCATCCCCGAAGGTTCGCTGCTGAAGCCGAAGTTCCCCGCCGCCCTTTCGGGCCGCACCCACGTTCTGGGCCGCCTGTTCGACATTCTGGGCGGTCTGCTGGGCCAGAAGACGCCGGAATTCCTGAACGCAGCGGGCTTCTCGTCCAGCCCCCACCTGTTTTATGCAGGCACGGACAAGCAGGGCAAATGGTTCCAGTTGTTCCAGATCGGCTTTGGCGGCATTCCGGGCCGTCCGCTGGGCGATGGCCCTGACGGGCACTCGCTGTTCCCCGGCTTTACCAACGTGCCGAACGAGTTCCTTGAACGCTACTTCCCGCTGGTCATCGAACGCTATGAAACCGTGGCCGACAGCGGCGGCGCAGGCCTGCACCGTGGCGGCAACGGGATCGACATGGTCTATCGCTTCCTGGAAGCAGGTACCATTGCCATCCACGATGACCGCTGGTTCGTGCCGCCATGGGGCGTGAACGGTGGCGAACCGGGTGCCCGCGCGCGCAAGGTTCTGGTCAAGGCCGATGGCACCGAAGTGGTCGTCGGCAACAAGATCGAGGACTATCCGGTGGAACCGGGTGACCGCCTGCACTTCATCACCTGGGGCGGTGGCGGCTGGGGCGACCCGCTGGACCGTGATCCGGCGCTGCTGGCCAAGGAACTGGCGCAGGGTCTGGTCACCGAAAAGGGCGCGCTGCGTTATGGTGTGGTGCTGAAGGATGGCGCGGTTGACACTGCGGCAACCGATGCGCTGCGCGCCAAGATGCGAAGCGAACGTGGCGAAATGGGCGTGTTCAACTTCGGTCCCGATATTGAAACGCTGCGCGCCAACTGCCTTGCCGAAACCGGTCTGCCCGCACCCACTCCGCCTCGCTGGGCGAATGCGGACGAGCTGGCCGAGGCTGCCGAATAAAGGACGGAAAAACCGTGGCTAATCCGATTTTTCGCCAGAAGCTGAATTCTGGCAAGTTCTTCGTCGTGCCTGGCATTCAGGACATGATTACGGCTGTCATCGCCAACAAGGTCGGTTTCGATATCGTCTATGGCACCGGGTACTGGCTCACCGCTTCGGCGTGGGGCCTGCCCGATGCGGGTATCGCGACCTATACAGAAATGAAGAACCGCATGGAAACGCTGGCCCGCACCAGCAATGCCGCGGTCATTGCCGATGGCGACACCGGTTATGGCGGGCTGTTGAACGTGCATCACACGGTCAAGGGCTATGAAGCGGCGGGCGTCACCGCGATCCAGATCGAAGATCAGGAATTTCCCAAGAAGTGCGGCCATACGCCGTTCAAGCGCCTGATTTCCACCGAAGACATGGTGGAAAAGATCCAGGTTGCGGTGGACGCGCGTGAAAGCGAGGACTTCGTGGTCATCGCCCGCACCGACGCGCGTGAAAGCGAAGGTCTGGATGGCGTGCTGCGCCGGATGGAAGCCTATTCGAAGGCCGGTGCCGACGTGCTGTTCCCCGAAGCGCTGCACAGCGAAGAGGAAATGCGCAAGGCTTGCGAAGTGTTGGACCGCCCTTGCATGGCCAACATGTCGAACCACGGCAAGACGCCGGTTCCGCCTGCTGAAGTGCTGGCCGAAATCGGTTATGCCTATGCCATCTACCCCTCGCTCACCAGCCTTGCGGCCTGCGCGGCGATGGAAAAGGCCCTGCACGATCTGAAGGATCATGGCATTGGCCAGCCCGACGGTCTGTTCGATTTCAGCGAATTCTGTTCACTGATCGGCTTTGAAGACGTTTGGGCGTTTGAAAAGAAGTGGGGGAAGGTTCCCGCATGACCACGACGACCCGCCGCATCGCCGCCGCCGTCCTTGCGCAAAGCGGCAACAACCCTCCGCCTTACGCGGACAACAAGCCGCTTGAAGTGAAGACGCTGGACCTTGCCGATCCGAAACCCGGTGAAGTGCTGGTGCGGATCGATGCGGCGGGCCTGTGTCATTCCGATCTTTCAGTCATCAACGGGGACCGCGCCCGCCCCATGCCGATGGCGCTGGGCCATGAAGCGGCAGCCACGGTGCTGGCGCTGGGCGATGCCGGCGACGGATCGCTGGCCGTGGGGGACCGCGTGGTGCTGGTGTTCCTGCCTTCCTGCGGGCATTGCGTGCCTTGCGCTTCGGGGCAGGGTTATCTTTGCGCCAATGCCGCCGCTGCCAATGGCAAAGGCGAACTGATGCAAGGCGGATCGCGCCTGTCGTGTGATGGCACGACCGTCCATCACCATCTGGGCGTGTCGGCTTTTGCCACGCAGGCCGTCGTCGATCGCCGTTCACTGGTGAAGATCGACAAGGACATCCCGCCCGAAACCGCTGCGCTGTTCGGCTGTGCGGTGCTGACCGGCGTTGGCGCGGTGATGAACACCGCTGCTGTGCGCCCCGGCGAATCGGTGCTGGTCTATGGCCTTGGCGGGGTTGGCCTTGCCGCGCTGATCGGCGCGCTGGCCGCAGGGGCGCAGCCGGTTACGGCAGTTGACCCTTCACCCGAAAAGCGCGCGCTGGCGCTGGAACTGGGCGCGGCGGCAGCCGTGGCGCCGGGCGAAGAAGAAGCCCTGTTTGGCGCAGACGTAGTGATCGAAACCGTGGGCAAGGCAGTGGTGCTTTCGCGCGCCTATCAGGCTGCACGGCGTGGCGGACGGGTTGTTACCGTGGGCCTGCCCAACCCTTCGGAAGCACTTGAAATAAATGCACTTTCACTGGTGGCAGACGGCAAGACCCTGATTGGCAGCTATATGGGATCGTCCATCCCGGCACGCGACATTCCGCGTTACATCGCGTTGTGGCGAGCAGGTCGCCTGCCGGTGGAAAAGCTGCTGACATCGGTCAGCCCGCTGGAGGAAATCAACGAGCTGATGGACAAGCTGGCGCAGGGCAAGGCCATTCGTCAGGTCGTCGTGCCCGCTTGGTAAGCCTTCTATCCAACTGACGAACTGTTCCGTTTTGAAGACCTTTTTATCCGATAGTCGGATAATCTCTTAAACAATTCGGTCATATGACATTCTCTTGGCAGTCTGCGCGAAAGCAAAGGTGCCAAGGGGAGTCGTTATGGAAAAGGGTGTTCCGATCCGGTCTATCACGCGGTCAATCGCCGCGTTGAAGGCGATCAACCGCCACGGTTCGCTTTCGATGATGGAAATCGCGAAGTCTGCTGAAGTGCCTTACCCCACCGCCTGCCGCATCGTGCAGACGCTGCTGTATGAAGGCCTGATTGAACAGGAACCTTCGCGCAAACGCTATCGCCCGACTGCGCTGGTGCAGACACTGGCCACCGGGTTCCAGCATGACGACGAACTGGTCAACATCGCCCGCCCCCACATCGTTGCGCTGACTGCGCGGGTAGGCTGGCCGGTGTCGGTGGCCATCCGCGTGGGCCGCGAAATGATGCTGCGCGACAGCACCCACGCCAACTCCTCGCTCACCTTCGAACATTATTACCCCGGCTTCACCCTGCCCATTCTGGACAGCGCATCGGGCAAAGTGTCGATGGCCTTTGCCGAAGATGAAGAGCGCGAGATGATCCTTCGCTTCATGCGCGTATCGCAGGATATCGACCTCAACTACCTTGCCACCGCCGAAGTCAGCCTTGATGTGGAACGCATCCGCGCCGAAGGCTATGCCATGCAGGGCCGCAACCACTTCAACCTGACGCCGGGCAAGACCTCGTCCATCGCCGTGCCCATCTTCAAGAATGGGCGGTTCGAAGCGGCGATGACCATGGTGTTCTTCGTTGCGGCGATGAAGCTGTCCGCCGCGCTGGAAATGTATCTGGACGAACTCAAAGCGACGGCAGCCGCAATCAGCCACGATCTGTCGAACACACCGTTGGGGAACGCCTGAGCCACGGCGCGCGTTGCCGTGCTGACATGAGCATCAGACGAACGAATTGGCTGTTCGCGTGTGGCGCGGGGTTGGCCTTTGCCGCCACCCCCGCGCACGCCGAATGGATGAACGGCAGCCAGCTAAACGATACATGCACCAGCACCGCGCCGGTCGACCGGGCAATGTGCCTGTCATACGTAATGGGCGTGCTCGACGGCTATCGCGCCCTGCCCCAGCCCCCGGTCACACCGGATGACATCAGCGCAGGCAAAGTGCGCGATGTGGTGGTCGCTTATATGACCGATCATCCTGAGATTTTGGAAAAGCAGGGGCGGACGGTGGTGAAAACCGCCATCGCGGACGCCTGGCCGAAGTTGCAACCCAAGGCCAAGCCGGTGCCGAAGCGGCGCACGAAGACGCAATAGCAGCCCACCTCCCCGGTTCATCGCTCCGGATCAAATCCGGGGCGATGCTGTTGGTTTGGACAAGCGGGGTATGGGTAGGAGCGGCGTTTTACAGCCGCGCGGTCACCGCCTTGGTTTCAAGGTAAGCGTCCAGACCTTCCTGCCCGAATTCGCGGCCCCAGCCCGATTGGCCATAGCCGCCGAACGGGATGTTGGTGCCAACCGCGCCGTGGCAGTTGATCGAAACGTGGCCCGAACGGATGCGCTTGACCAAGCGGTGCGCGGTGGACAGGTCGCGGGTCCACACGCTGCCCGACAGGCCATAGGGCGTGTCGTTGGCAAGGGCGGCGATGGCGTCAAGATCGTCAGTTTCGATCTTCTGCACCGCCATGACCGGGCCGAAGATTTCCTCGCGCATGATCGGCATGGCATTGTCGCAGCCGGTGAAGATGGTGGGCTGAATAAAGTTGCCGGGGCGGTCCAGCTTTTGCCCGCCCGCCACCAGTGTCAGCCCCTGCGCTTTGGCCCCGTCGATATAGCCCATGACCTTGGCGCTGTGCGCGTCAGAGATCATCGGACCTTGCACGGTGGCAGGATCAAGCCCGTGGCCCAGCGTCATGCCACCGGCGAAAGCTGCCAGACCTTCCATCAATTCATCGTGAATGGCGGCGTGGGCAAAGATGCGCGTGCCCGCCATGCAGTTCTGCCCCTGAAGGAAGAACGTGGCGAGCGCGACACCGGGAATGGCGATCGACAGATCGGCGTCGGGCATGACCACGACCGGGCTTTTGCCGCCCAGTTCAAGGCTGACCTTCTTCAGGTTGCCCAGCGCGGCCTGAATGATGCGCTTGCCCGTGGCGGTGGAGCCGGTGAACGAGATCTTGTCGACGCCGGGGTGTTCGGCCAATGCCTGACCCGCCTGTGCGCCCACGCCGTTGATGATGTTGACCACGCCTGCGGGAAGCCCGGCATCAAGGATCATCTGACCCAGCGCCAGCACCGACAGCGGGGTTTCTTCCGACGGTTTGACGATGACCGTGCATCCCGCCGCCAGCGCAGGCGCCAGCTTGAGAATGGCGGTGGACAGCGGCACGTTCCACGGCACGATCTGCGCGGCAACGCCCACCGGTTCGCGCAGGGTATAGGTCAGCGCTTCGGTTTCTGCCGCGATGTGGCGCGGCGGGGCAATGGTGGTGCCTTCGATCCGCATGACCGCACCGGCGTAATAGTCGATCATTTCGACACAGTTGGCGGTGGTCAGGCCCGCAATGAAGCGCGGCATGCCGTTGTCGATGATGTCGAGTTCGGTCAGCAGCGTGGCATTGGCGTCCATCACGCGGGCCAGCTTGTGCAGCATTGCGGTGCGGTCGGCAACGGTCATCCGGCCCCACGGGCCTTCGAAGGCAGCGCGCGCGGCCTTTACCGCGTGGTCAACCTCGGCCACGCCGCCGATGTGGAACCGGGTCAGCGCAAGGCCGGTAGCCGGGTCGCGCGTTTCCATGTCGCCGCTGCCGTCCACCCATTCACCATTGATGAGCAGGCGGTGGGTCTGGCCCAGAAACGCCGTGGTTTCAGGCGATAGGGCGTGGCCGTCAAACGGCACCGGCACAGACGTCATACTTCCACGGTCCTCGGATCATACGTGAACAGGCCGAGCGATTCCTCGTCCTTCATCTGGCCAAGGCCGAACAGGTCGGTGTCCTGCCCCTGCATACGGTCAGCATTGGCATTGGATTCCTGCTGGATGAACGTCGCGCGTTCATGACGCGCCTTTTCATACCGAGCAAGGCCTTCAGCGGCGGAATCCGACGCGGCCAGCGCACGGGCCAGCACGACCGCATCTTCGATCCCGCAGGCCGCGCCGTGGCCCAGAAACGGCGTCATCGCATGGGCCGCATCGCCCAGCAGGGTGACATTACCGTCCAGCACCCATGTCGGCATTGGCGCGCGGGCGTTGATCGCCCATTTGAACATCGGCTGCGTGCTGGCCGCCTTGAGCAGGCGCTGCGAATCTTCGCACCATCCGCCAAAGATCGCCTGCAATTCGTCCGGGTCGGCGGGCGTCATCCAGCCTTCTTCGTTCCAGCCCTCCTGCCGGGCGAAGAACACGAAGTTCATCACTTTCGATCCGCGCACGTTATAGCGGTTCATCATCGCACCGGGACCGATGATGACGCCGGGGAAGTCCGACAGATCCTGAATTTCGGGCGTGACCGGCACAAGGCAGCGCCATGCGACATGGCCGGTGAAGTGCGGCGCATCATCGCCAAAACGCTGGCGGATAACGCTTTTCACGCCATCGGCACCCACCAGAACATCGGCGGAGAACTGACGGCCATCGGAAAGCGTAACGGTGGTGCCTTCGCTGGACACGACTGGCGCGCCCGCGATCATTTCCACCCCCGCACGCTGCGCTGCACCGGTCATCACACCATGCAGATCCGCGCGGTGAACGGTGATGTAAGGCGCACCATACTTTTCGCGCTGGGTCGACCGGTCCATGGCAACCAGCGTCCGACCGTCCTGCCAGTGCTGAATGCGCTGGCGGGTCGGCTCCACCGCCACGGCGGCGGCTTCTTCGCAGATGCCGATGAAGTCCAGACCCTTCATCGCGTTGGGCGTCAGCGTCAGCCCTGCGCCAATTTCACCGAACTGCGGTGCGGATTCCAGCAGCGTGACCTTGAAGCCCTGCTGCGCCAGCGCGGCCGAAGCGGTCATCCCAGCCACACCGCCGCCCACGATCAGGATGGTTTCGGGCTTGCTCACTTCGCACCACCCTCCAACTGGCCAGAAATATGGCTTTCATGGTTGGCCAGATACCATTCCGCGATTTCCTCGCGCGTGGCCCACCATACGCCGGGCAAGGATTTGGCGTGCTCGATGAATTCGCGCAGCGCGCGCACACGATGGGCGCGGCCCGATACGTGGGGGTGCAGGCCAAGGTTCATGATGCGGCCCGTCTTCGCGCCTTCGGCGTAAAGCACGTCCAGTTCCTCGATCAGCGCATCGCGGTATTCGTTGGTGGTGTAATTCTTGCGCGTGATGAACGTGAAATCGTTGATTTCGTTGGAGTATGGCACCGAAACGATCGGACCGTTGGGCGTTTTCAGCAGATAAGGCTGATCGTCGTTCATGATGTCGCAGTAGAAGGTGCAGCCATATTCCGCGAGGATATCGGCGGTTTGCATCGTGCCGCGAAGCGAGGACGACAGCCAGCCCTTGCTCTTGCGCCCGGTGAACTTTTCAAACTGTTCGAGGCTGCGCAGGATGATGTCGCGCTCTTTTTCAGGCTGGTGGGCAAAGCTGGTCAGCAGTTCACCCTGTTCCCAGTTGTGCGTCAGCAGTTCCCAGCCGCGTTCCAGCACGGCATCGGTCATGGCCTTGCGCCGTTCAAACGTGACCGCATTGGTGGTGCAGCTTGCCTTGACGCCCAGTTCGTCAAACAGATCGATCAGCCGCCACAGCCCCACCCGCTGGCCATATTCGCGCCAGGTGAAGTTGGGGAAGTCGGGCGTGTTGCCGGGCAGCACGTCGGGCAGGATGGCGGGGCCGCCTGCGTAATAGGGTTTGTCGGTGTCCTTGGTCAGATCCCAGGTTTCCAGATTGAACGTCAGGATCAGCGCCACGCGCGCGCCGTTCGGCCAGATCAGCGGCTTGCGTTGCGGCAGGGGGATATAATCGTATTCCATGGACACTCTCGCTTGGGGAGGTAATTCGACAAAGGACAGCGAAGCACGCAGGCCCGCGCTTATCGCGCAGCTTGGCAGATTTCACCGGCCTGCGGAGAGCAGCTTTGTGCAAAAGCCGCCATACGCAAGACAGGCACGATCAGGCGGTCAGCACTTCCAGCACCACACGTTCGGCCGATTCCATCGCGCCTTCAAGCCCGCGCGCATTGGTGGCGGTGTGTTCTCCGCAGAAATAGAGCGCGCCCGCAGGCTTTGCCATTTCGTTGACGAAAGCCACCTGCCCCGGCGCAAGGAAGGAAACATCGCCCCCGTTGAAGCGCTCCTGCGCCCACGAAAAGAACGAATGCGCGCGAATCTTGCCCTTGGCAGCGGGCCGCAGCGCTTCGATGCGCGACACGACCATGGCCTTGACCGTTTCGGGAGCCATGGCATCCCAGTATTGCGCCAGATTGCCCCGCGCCTGCACCAGCAGGCCGGTAATCTGCGCCGGATCATCGCCAAAGCGCTGAATCATGATGTTGCCCAACAGGCCATCGGTCCACATCGCGGGCGAAAGGCCATCCTGCTCCCAGAACGGGGTTTCGGCGGTGACGAAGACCATCGAAATCGGCTGATAGCCAAGCTGGGCCACGGCTTCGGCCTGAACGCCCGAAAGGCCCGGTTCGATGGCAACGTGGCGCAGGGCGGAGAACGGCAGAGTGCAGATCACCTTGCGCGCGGTGTGGGTGGTGCCATCGGCGCAATGCACGGTAACGCTGCTTCCGTTCTGCACGATGCCGCGCACTTCGGTATTCAACAGCAGATCGCCCTTGATCTGCTTGGCCAGCGCCATGGGCAGCAAAAGGTTTCCGCCCTTCACCGCCAACGATTCAGGCCCGGCAGCAGCCATGGTTTTTACGAAGCCGTCGTTGTATTCCATCATCAACGCCGACAGGCCATAGGCGTTGGTGCCGTAATAGGGCGCGATATCGTTGCACAGGTGGATGGCCGCATCCGACAGGCCCAGCTCGCGCAGGCGGGCGTGCAGCGAAATGTCCAAGGGTGCGGATTCGGGCGCGTTCCAGCTTGTCCAGTCGGCAAGACGGTTGTTCTTGGCCACCAGCGCGCCCACAAGTTCGCCCGGCATCAGGTTGCGATACTGTTCGGGAAAGGGATTACCGGGGAAACGCGCCCATTCTTCGCGCGTCATGCCCTTGTCACCGATATAGACCAGCGGCGGCGGCCCCATGCGCCAGCGCGCGCCCACTTCCTGCAACTGCACGCCCGCACGCGATGCAGCGTCAATCCCGCGACCGTAACCGGCGGCCATCGAATTGAAGCCCATTTCCGGGTAACCGGGCTGGTCCATCAGCGTCATGATGCGGCCACCCACGCGGCTCCGCGCTTCAAGAATGCGGACTTTCTGGCCCTGTTCTTCCAGCAGGTGTGCAGCGTGCAGGCCAGAAATGCCGGCACCAAGGATAATTACGTCCAGTTCACCGTCGGCAGCGGCAGGCGCAGCCTTGCCTTTCGCTTTGCCCTTGGGCTTCGACCTTGCAGCCATCGCAGGGGCCGCGCCAACCAGCGCGCCCAGCCCTGCAACCGCCATACCGCCCGTAAAACTGCGCCTGTCGATACCCATGAGCTTCGCTTTCCGTCTGTCGCTGCTTGCCAGCCTTGTCTGGTCCGGCTTGTCTTGTCCGGACTCTACATTTCGCTTGGCCCCCACCTATCCGCATAGCGGTGATCGCCACCAGTCGGATATTGCGCCAAGGGTTTCGGACCTTTGGACAATCCATCATAGGCTTTGGCGGAAGACCAGTTCCATCGAAAGGATGCCCCATGCCCGCGATCCCATTTGCACGGTCAGTCCTGTTGGGCGCGCTGGCCGTGATGGCCCTGCCGCAGATGGCCGCTGCACAATCCGCTCCGGCAGCGGCACAGGCAACAACGCAGGCCGCGGCCCATCCCTATCTGACCCTTGCCCAGCTTCGCGCCAAATATACCGACAAGCAAAGCCGCTTTCTGAACGTCGGCGGCATCAGCATCCACTACAAGGACGAAGGCCCGCGCAATGCGCCGGTGCTGCTGATGGTCCATGGATCGGAAAGCTCGCTGCGCACATGGGACGTCATCACGCAAAAGCTGAAGGACCGCTACCGCGTGGTGCGGCTTGATCTGCCAAGCTACGGCCTGTCCCAGGGGCCGACCGATGAAGCGCTGAAAGTGCTGGTGCCAACCGATGTGCCCATTGCCGTGCTGGACCACCTGAAGGTGAAGAAGGTCACGTTTGTCGGCGTGTCCAGCGGCGGCACCATGGGCATGTATCTGGCAGCGCGGCGGCCCGACATGGTGGAACGGCTGATCCTGTCCAACACCCCATCGGACCCGGTGGACACCAGCCATCTGAAACTGTCGCAAGGCCTGATCGACGCCATGGCGCGGGCCAAGGACACCGGCTTTCGTGACGCAGATTTCTGGGTGCAGTTCCTGAATTACTTTGCGGGCGATGCCAAACGCATGTCGGCCCAGACCCACCGCGAATATTACGACTTCTATCGCCGGGTGCCTGAAAAGAACCTGATCGGCCTGATCGCGCGGATTGGCGATGGCAAGCAGGCGACCATCGAAATGGCCAAGGTGCGCAAACCCACGCTGCTGCTGTGGGGCGCGGCAGACCCGCTGCTGCCCGAATCCGCGCTCAACGCCATTACCCGCTATCTGGCCAATGCCCAGATTTCCAAGGTGGTGATGCCCGATGTCGGCCACTATCCCCCGCTGGAAGTGCCCGAACGCTTTGCCCAGATGATTGCCGCCTATGTCGAAGCGGGCACGCCCAATCTGCCGCCCGCGCAGTAACCTTTTGCCCGCTATTCGGAGAAAACAGCGCGGGCCGGTTCTGCCCCGGCCCCGCCACACCTAGGCCGCAGCCATGACAAACGCCCGCACGCTCTACGAAAAGCTCTGGGACAGCCACGCTGTTGCCGAACTCCCCGGTGGCGCAACGCTGCTCTATATCGACCGCCAGATCCTGCACGAAGTCAGCAGCCCGCAGGCGTTCGTCGCCATGCGCGAATCCGGCCGCCAGTTGCGCCGGGCGGAAACGCATATCGCCGTGGCCGACCATGCCGTGCCCACCAGCGTCCGCCATGGCGAAATTGCCGATCCGCAGGCCCGCGCGCAGGTGGCCGAACTGGAAACCAACGTGGCCGATTTCGCCGTACCTTATGCCGCGCTGGACGGTGCGGAACAGGGCATCGTCCATGTGATCGGCCCGGAAACCGGCTTTACCCTGCCCGGCACCACCATCGTCTGCGGCGACAGCCACACCACCACCCACGGCGCATTCGGCGCGCTAGCCTTCGGCATTGGTGCCAGCGAACAGGGCACGGTCATGGCCGCGCAATCGCTGCCGCAGACCCGCGCGAAGACGATGAAGGTGGAACTGGTCGGCCAGTTGTCGCCGCACGTTGATGCCAAGGACATTGCCCTCGCCCTGATCGCGCGCATCGGCGCCCACGGCGCGGTGGGTCATGCAGTGGAATATACCGGCCCCGCCGTGTCCGCCATGTCGATGGCCCAGCGCATGACCCTGTGCAACATGACCATCGAAGCGGGCAGCCGCATCGGCCTTGTCGCGCCGGACGAAACCACCTTCGCGTTCCTGAAAGGTCGAAGGCTGGCCCCCAAGAGCGCGCTGTGGGACGCCGCCGTCGCCTACTGGCGCACCCTTGCCAGCGATGAAGGCGCGGTGTTCGACAAGGTTGTGACCATCGATCTTGCCGCCATTGAACCGCAGGTAAGCTGGGGCACCAGCCCCAACCAAACCCTGCCCATCGGCGCAAACGTGCCCGATCCTGCCGCCATTGCCGATGCCACCGAGCGGCGCGAAACCGAAAAGGCCATCGCCTATATGGGTCTTGTGCCGGGGCAGAAGTTGCAGGATGTGGCCATCGATCACGTCTTTATCGGATCGTGCACCAATGGCCGCATCGAAGACCTTCGCTCTGCCGCCGCCGTGGCCAAGGGCCGCAAGGTTGCCGACGGCGTGAAGGCCATTGTCGTGCCCGGCAGCGCCGCCACGCGCCTTATGGCCGAAGCGGAAGGGCTGGACCGTGTGTTCCTTGATGCCGGGTTCGAATGGCGCTTTGCCGGATGTTCGATGTGCGTTGCCATGAACGATGACCGGCTTGCCCCCGGCCAGCGCTGCGCCAGCACGTCCAACCGCAATTTCGAAGGCCGTCAGGGTCCAGGCGGACGCACCCATCTGGTCAGCCCCGCCATGGCCGCCGCCGCCGCCGTTTGCGGCCACCTTGCCGATGTAAGGACGCTCTGATGCCCGCCCAGCCTTTCACCACCGTTACCGGCCTTGCCGCCGCGATGCGCGAAGACAATATCGACACCGATATCATCTTCCCCGCGCGCTTCCTGCTCATCACCGCGCGCGCTGGCCTTGGCGATTATGCCTTTCACGACCGCCGCTTTACCGCCGATGGCAGCGAAGTTGCGGGATATGTGCTGAACGATGACCGCTTCCGTGCGCCGCCGGTGATCGTCGCGGGCGCGAACTTCGGGTCAGGGTCAAGCCGCGAACAGGCGGTCTGGGCGCTGCTGGGGCTTGGCACCCGCGCGGTGATTTCGTCCAGCTTTGGCGAAATTTTCCAGTCCAATTGCATGCGCAACGGCATCGTGCCCATCGTCCTGCCCGAAGCGCAGGTCGCCACGCTGCTGAACCTTGCCGAACAGGGCAAGACCTTTACCGTCGATCTTGAAGTGCAGGAATTGCAGGTCGAAGGTTTGCCGCCTATCGCCTTTGCAATCCCGGCCGAACGCCGCCTTGCCCTGTTGAACGGATGGGACGAAACCGACCAGATCGTCAATCAATACAGCGCAGACATCGACACGTTCGAAAGCCGCCAGCGCCAGACCCAGCCATGGCTTTATGTTCAGGAAACCACAGCATGAGCACCGAAGAAGACCTGCTGGCCAACTACAAGAAGGCCTATGACAACCGCGTCGGCTTCGGATCGCGGCCCGCGCTGCTGCTGATCGATTTCTGCCAGGCCTATTTCGAACCGGGCAACGCGCTCTATTCCGAAGTCGATGACGCCATCGCATCGGCCCTGCGCGTGCGCGCGGCGGCGCGGGCGGCGGGCGTGCCGGTGGTGCTGACCAACGTGGTCTATCACCCCACCGGGTTTGATGGCGGCCGTTTCTTTGAAAAGGCCATGCCGCTCAAGAACTTCCTGAAGGGCAGCCCGATGGGGGCATGGGGGCCGGGGCTTGAACCGTTCGATGACGAACTGGTCGTATCCAAGCAATATCCCAGCGCCTTCTTCGGCACCTCGCTCGCCTCGACACTCACCGCAGCGGGCGTGGACAGCGTGATCCTGACGGGCCTGACCACATCGGGCTGCGTGCGCGCCACATGCGTCGATGCGATGAGCCACGGCTTCCGCACCGCCGTCGTGTCCGAAGCCTGCGGCGACCGCCACGAAGGCCCGCACAACGCCAACCTGTTCGACATGAACGCCAAATACGCCGATGTCGTCAGCGAAGCCGAAACCATCGCGTTTCTGGAAACGCTGAAAGGCTGACCGGAGCCTGATCGTTCGTGTCCTGCAGGGCGGGACACGAACGAAACCTTACGCCAGCATCAAAGCCTCAAGCCGCGCGCCCCACGGTGTCGTCGCGCAAATCGCGCTTACCATGCCATAGGGCGCCCATTCAAAGCGCTGCACCGCACCCACCGCGCAGCCTGCCGCCGTCATGGCCTGCGCAAAGCCATCCAGATCGCTCACCCCAAAACGCAAGGCCGCCCATCCGCGCTTTGGCGGGCGCGCGTCTGAAAAGTCATTGCCGCCACAGCCAAAGCGGATGATCTCGACCGATCCTTCCATGCGCCCTTGCGGGTGATAGATGCCGATGCGCATGGCAATGCCCGGCGCAAGGCCCGGCGGCAGCCCCATGCAATTCGCCCCGCTGTCCTGGCTTGCAAACCCTTCGGTTTCCTGCACTACTTTCCAACCCAGATGATCGACAAACACGCTGCGCGCCGCATCGAAATCGGTCACGACTTGCGTGGAATTGAACACCCACGATGCATTGCCGCCAATGTCGTCATACCCGGCCAATGGCGGGTGAACTCGTTCCATCAGCGCGATGCACAGCCCATCGGCATCGCTTTCCACCACTTCGCGCACCGCAAGAGCGCCAAAGTCCCAATCGGTGATCGGCGCATGGGCGCGAAATCCTGCACCGCCCATACCGTGATGCAACGCTTCGATATCCTGCAACGCGCGGATATTGATGTCGAAAATGCCGCCGCTGTCCCACGCCTGCGCGCCATCGCGCATCAGCGGCGCAGGCGCACCATCCAGCGCAATCAGGCGAATGCCGCCGCGCACCGCGTCGGGATGGGCAATCAGCACTTCCCGGCCAGACGTATCATCGCCCAGCCCCATCAGCGCCAGCGCACCTGCAGGCACTGCGCCTGCATGCACCACCCGATACCCCAGCGCGGCGCAGAGGCGGCGGGCGGCATCATCGCAATCGGCCACAAGGCCAACCGCTTCTTCGAATCCATTATCGAGTGCGATCATGCCCGCAACCTGCCCGGCCCGAAATCGCGCCACCACCGGTAATGAACGGCAATCCGCGCTGCGGACAAAGCCGGTCACACCTTTACCCGACACCGCCGCAGTGCCTAGCTCTTGCCGCATGACCCATCAGACCCCCACCCCTCGTCTTTCCACCACCGGCCTTTCAGGCCGAACCGCCCTGATTACCGGTGCCGGTCTTGGCATTGGCCGCGCCACCGCCTTGCGCTTTGCCCAGGAAGGCGCGCGGCTGATCCTGTGCGATATCGACGCCGACCGTCTGGAAGAAACCCGCAATCTGGTTGCACCGACCGGCGCGGACATGCTGATCCGGCAAGGCGATGTAACCGACGAAATGGTGGTGGAGAAACTGGCCATGGATGCGCGCGCGTTCGGCCTGCCCGATATTCTGGTCAACAATGTCGGCGGCGGGCGTTCAGGCCGGATCTGGGATTTGTCGGTGCAGGATGGGGACGACACCATGCGCATCAGCCTGCGCTCGATGTTCCTGTGTACCCGCGCGTTTCTGCCGTCGATGATCGCCGCAGGATATGGCCGCGTGGTGTGCCTGTCATCGGGCGCGCGCAACGGCACGGTATGGAACGCGCTGCACATGGGGGCCTGCGCCTATTCCACGGCAAAAGCAGGCGTGATCGGCTTCGTGCGCGATCTGGCGATTGAACTGGGTGACAGCGGGGTAACCATCAACGCCGTCGCCCCCGGCCCCATCGACACCGAACTGGCCGGGGCGTTCCTGCGCAATATCGAAGCGCAGGGGCACGCATACAGCCCGTTCAGGACCGTGCCGATGCGCCGCCTTGGCACGCCGCGCGAAGTGGCCGACGCAATCCTTTATCTTGCATCCGAAAATGCCAGTTATGTGACGGGCACGACTTTGGACGTTGCAGGCGGCAGATGATGAATTTTGCGTTTTGTATTAAATATATACCAATCTAAATCCTTCATTTGTCCAGACAAATTTTTGCAAGCGATGCATTCCATGGCATCCGACAGACGGACACTGCACAGATTCGCGGCACTGGCAGAGCAAACTCGGTCACACTTCCATCCATGGTTACATGAAACGGTTTTCTAAACTCTGACATGGATCAAAATTGCCTCTGCCGCTTCCCGACTGGCGGACAGAAGCGCAAACAAAAACAAAATCAAAAAGTCGGGGCGCAGGAAAAAGAACAACTTCGACTTCAGATTGTTTTCGGGATTTCATCCTGGAAAATTCAAAAATCTGTCTCGTCGTAAATCGGATACTTCGCATCCAGCCAAATTAAGTGAGGGGTTACATGCAAAATAATCTTCGCCGCACCCGATTGAACCTGTCCATTTCGGCATTTGCGGTCGCTGGCTGCTTGCTGCAGGCCGCACCTGCATTTGCACAGGCTGAACCGCAGGCCACCGAAGAAGCCGCCGTGTCGGGCGATATCGTCGTGACCGCGCGCAAGCGTGAAGAAACGCTGCTTTCCACCCCCATCGCCATCGCGGCCATGCCATCAGAAGAAATCGGCCAGCGCGGCATCATCTCGCTGACCGACCTGATCGACGCGACGCCCGGCATCAACGTCACCGGCAACAACTCCGGCCGCAATGACCGCTCGTTCCAGCAGATCTCGCTGCGCGGCTTCACTCCGTCGACCACGGACTCGACCCTGACCGCCACCTTCATCGACGGTGTGCCGGTGTCGTCGGCCTCGGCGCTGAACTCGATTGCCGATCCGGCGCGCGTCGAAGTGCTGAAAGGCCCGCAGAACGCCTATTTTGGCCGCAACGCCTTTGCCGGTGCCGTCAACGTCGTCAACAAGACGCCGAAGGACGAATTCGGCGGCAGCTTCAACGCATCGGTTTTCAATCGCGGCGGCTATGACATTCAGGGATCGATCGAAGGTCCGATCGCGCCCGGCATCCTCAGCTTCCGTCTTTCGGGCCGTGCGCTGCAGCGTGGCGGTTCGTATCGCAACGGTGCCAACCCCAACGAACGTCTGGGCGACCAGAGCACCCGCACCGGCAGCGCCATGCTGCTGTTCACGCCTTCCGATCGCCTGACGGTCAAGGCGTTCGGCATGTACAGCCGCGACAACGATGGTCCGTCGGCTCAGGGCATGCTGTCTGCTTACGAAGTGCGTTCGAACAACGGCCAGGTCAATATCCCGGCGTTAAGCGGCAACACCGCTGGCAACATCATCGTTCCGGGTCTTTCAAACTGCACGTTGAACGGTGCCAACCCATTCATCTGCGGCGCGGCTCCTGCACTTCCCGCTGGTTTCTCGCCCGCGCAGAACACCTATATCAACGCCAAAACCTCAGCCGTTCTGGCCGACGGCCGCTTCCGTCCCGTCTCGGCCAGCGAAGGCGTGCAAGGTTATGGTCTGAAGCGTGAATATATCCACGCGCACCTCAACATCGACTACGAACTGGGCGATACCGGCCTGACCCTTTCGTCGCTGTCCGGCTTCAACGACGAAAAGTGGTCGCAGATGGCCGAACTCGACAACTACGACAGTTCGTCGCTCATCAACTCGGCCGCCACGGCAACCAACGGCCTGCTGCCGTACTACAACTTCCCCTTCGGCATCGAACGTCACAACAAGGATTTCTCGCAGGAAGTGCGCGTATCCTATGACGGCGACGGTCCGATCTCGGCCATGCTCGGCGCCAACTACATGGACACCAAGGTCAAGCGCGACCTTCTGAACGTCTACAGTGAATCCGTTCTGGGCCTTGCGCGCTCGGCTGGCACCGCCTCTGCTCCGCAGCGGGTGGAAACCAAGGGCCTGTTCGGCAGCGTGAACTTCAAGGCTACCGAACAGCTCGAAATCAGCCTGGAAGGCCGTTATCAGCAGGACAAGGTGTTCGGTTACACCGGTGGTCTGGGTGCCACCATCACCGCCGCCGCCGCTGCTGAAAATGGCGTTCCTGCCGGAACCTACGCTCCGCTGACGAACTTCTTCTCCAAGAAGTACAACAACTTCATGCCGCGTGCGATCATCAACTACAAGATCACGCCCGACATCATGGCCTATGCCTCATGGGCAAAGGCTGCCAACGTCAGTATCGCATCGTTCAATGCACGCCTGTTCTCCGGTACCGCTGGCGAAATCGCCGCTTCGCAGTCGCTGGGCCTACGCGGCGTGACCGAGCCTGAAAAGCTGACCAACTATGAAATCGGCATCAAGGGCAAGGCGCTCGACAACAAACTGATCTTCGCGCTGGCAGCCTATTACGGTGAGTGGAAGAACCAGTATAACTCGCGCAGCGTGTTCTTCACGGACACGTCGGTAACGCCAGCGCTCACCTCGACCGTCACGGGGATTGCCAACTCCGGCCAGACCAATGTCAAGGGCGTCGAACTCGACGTCACGACTCTGCCAGCCGAAGGCGTGTCGCTCACCTTCTCCGGTGCCTACAACGATACCAACATCCGCGCGTTCACCGATCCGGCCATCACCCGACTGACCGGCATCACGGGCGACGGCTTCAAGGGCAACAAGCTGCCGCTGACCTCGCAGTATTCGTTCGCGTTCACGCCGGAATTTTCGGGCGACATTCCAGGCCGCGACAATGCAACCTGGTTCATCCGCAGCGACGTGAACTACAAGTCGCGTCAGTTCCTTGATGCGGCAAACCTGACCTGGATCAAGGGTCGCACCGTGGTCAACGGCCGCATCGGGGTGAAGCTCGATAACATCGGCATCGAAGTTTTCGCCAACAACCTGCTGAACAACCGCCAGTACACCTCGATCCAGCAGAACACCGTGCAGACGCCCGGTGGCGCGCTGTCCACACGGCCCTACAACTACCTGATCGTAGGCCTGCCTGAACTGCGCACCTTCGGCATCAAGGGTTCGGTCACGTTCTGATAGACCCTGCCAACCATCGCCCCCTCACCCGTTGAGGGGGTAAACAAAGGGCGGTGGAACTCAAGGTTCCGCCGCCCTTTTGCTTTGCCCACTGCATCCACTGCAAACCGCCTGGGCAGCGCCGAAAATTCCATTCTGAGGGGAAGACCGCTAGCGTAGATCGCTGCCAGCAAAGAGAACGGCAGCAAAGGGGTGGGTAGCGGACGTTGCCAAACCTGCTTGATGATATAGTCTCTACTAATGGATCAAGCTACGTTTGTAAAACTTGCCCGCCAGCATTGTGCTGAGGCCGCTGCGGACGGTGTGATAGCTCAACTTCAGTTACCGTCTGGTAGACACCCTCCGCTGGAAAAGTTGGAACGGGCGGCTTGGTACGGTTCGCTGACTGCAGGCGATAAAAGGCACTTAAAAGCAGTGGTAGAGCAAGCTGCCATTGCATCGCTCTTTGGAGTGCTTTGCGTGCTTGATGGAGCGAGATCGATTGAGGACGGGCCGGACAGGGGGCACTTGGTATTGTCCTATCGTAAAGATTTTCAGGAGACTACACTCGCGTCGAGCGCAATCGATATGCCCGTCGATTTTTTGCACGAGTTGCTCTAACACGATGGCAGCTCGGGCGTCCCATCCAAACAGTCCGCTTGCAGAGCGAAGTGGCGGATGGCTGACGCTCCCGCCATGACAAAATGTGCCCACTCCCGTCACGCTGAGCAGGTCAGTCCAGCGGCGGATCAATCGCATCAGCCGCCGAATTGGCCCGTGCCGATGCCCTTACCCGGTCGATCAGTGCAATCAGCCGCGCCGCATCGTGGCCCGTAGGCATCCGGTGTGCCTGCCCGCGCACCGCGCGCGCGAATTCGGCAATCTGGCCTTCGAAGTAATGCTCCAGCGTGCGCCCGCCCATGCGGCGCGGATCGGTCAGCACGCCTGCCAGCGGCTGCACGATCACTTCATCGTTCCAGCGCAGGATCTCGCCATGTTCGATTTCCAGCACGCCCGTATCGAAATACAGCGTCTTGCGGTCCATGATCGAGGGCTGGTTGTACGAAATATGCACGCTGGCCATGCGCCGCCCCGGATAGGCCATCAGGATCATCGCCTCGTCCTCACCCTGCCAGCCCGATTGCAGCCGCGCCCCTTCGGCGTGGACCCGCACCGGATCGTCATCGCCCATGACCAGCTGCACAAAGTCCAGCGCATGGGGCGCGAACAGCGACAGGATCAGCCCGTCCTCGGCCTTTCGCTGCGCCCACCACGGCGCTTGCGGACCATCCCAGCGCACGCACATCGACACTTCCAGCGACAGCAGTCGCCCCAGCGTGGGCATCCGCGCCACCACCTGCCGCACCGCTTCATTGTGCCGAAAGGTATGCCCCACCGCCAGCACCAGCCCGCGCGCCTCGGCCTCTTGCGCCAAAGCCAGCGCATCGGCCCCGGTTTCCGCCGCAGGCTTTTCCACCAGCACATGCTTGCCCGCGCGCAAGGCCGCCATCGCCTGCTGTGCATGAACATGGTTGGGCGTAGCGATCAGCACAGCGTCCACTTGCGGCAAAGCCAGCGCATCTTCCAGCGTGGCGCAAACCTGCGCGCCAAACGGCGCAGCGGCGGCCTGCGCCAGTTCCGCATTGCGATCCACCACCGCCACGATCCGCGCCGCACCGGGCAGCGCCGCCACCGCATTCAGGTGCGATGCCGAAATGCGGCCACAGCCGATCATCGCGATGTTGATAGGATCGCCAGTTGTCTCTGCCATGGTTGCAACGTCCTTCAGTCTTGCAGGCGCGCAGGTTCGCGCACGAATTTCCAGATCATCCCCGCCGCGGTCATCTTGGCCACACCCGGCAAGAACGAATAACAGAACAGGATGCCAAACAGCGCGGCCTCGGTCTGCGGCAGGCCCTGCTTGGCGGCCACCGAATCAAACCCGAACCACGACAGCAGCAGCCCCACGATCAGCGTGCCGCCCAGCGCAATGCCTGCCTTTTCAATGGCCGACCAGATCGCGGAATAGGAACCGGCGCGGTTCTCGCCAAAATCCTCGCGCGCCTGCGCGATGCAGTCCGACAGCAGCGACAGCACCACCGTTCCCCAGCCTGCATTGCACGTCGCCATCAGACCCGACAGCACATAGGCCACTTCCACCGGCGCGCGCGGCATCAGGCCCCAGACGAACACGATCAACCCGTGCCCTGCCGCCGCCATCACATATGTCGGCACTTTGCCGATGCGGGCGGATACCATCACCCACATGGGCGATCCGAAAATCACCGCCACCCCCATGATCGCGGCCATCACGCCCAGATCGTGCAGCGGCTCTGCCCGCGCCATCGAATACTTCACGAAAAACGGAAAGCTGGCATAGCCGATGCCCGCAGACACGGTCATCACCACCGCCGAAATGCTCAGGATGACAAAGCGCCTGTCGGCAAAGGCCCGCGCCAGCCCGCCAAGGGCAGAGCGCCCCGCCGCCGCATCGCCCGCCGTCTGCGGCAGGCGCGCAATGCCCCTGGCCACACGCCATGCAATCAGCATGAAGACCAGACAGGCCACCCCGATCGTGCCCATCGTAATCAGATGCGCGCGCTGATCCGCCCCCAGCGCGTTTACCGCCATCGGCGCCAACGATGAACTGAGCAGCAGCCCGATCCCGCCAAAGCTGTGCTTCCATCCCATCAACTCGGTGCGTTCCTTGGGGTCGGACGTCATTTCCGACAGCATGGCCAGATACGGCACCGAAAAGCTGGAATAGACCGCCATGTAGAAGCTGAATGATGCCATCACCCATGCCACCTGAAACCCGACCGAAGCCTGGGGCACGGCAAACACGCCCAGCATGGCCACAGGTGCCGCCAGCCCTGAAATCACAAACCAGTTGCGCCGCGGCATCCGGTCGGCAAACCGGTCCGACACCGCGCCTATGCCCAGATCGAACAGCGCACCCAGGACCACTTTGGGAATGAAGATGGCCGTGCCCGCGATCGCGGGCGAAATGCCCATCACATTGGTCAGGAAGAACAACAGCAGCAGAGAAGGCGTATCGCGGAACAATTGCCCGGCAATCTGGCCAATGCCAAATCCCGCCTTGGTCGATATCGGGATACGCGCTGGACGGGCCTGTGTGGCAGTGTTCGTCGTGCCAGTGTTAGTCGTGACAGTGTTGGTCGCGGCAGTGTTCATCAATGCGGTCCCCACGGTGCCCCTGCTGTCCGGGGATCACTATTGCGCAAAGCGCCTACCTTGCATCGTGCCTCAAGTGCATACGCCATACACGCCCCGTCCGGGCATGACCGGCAGCCGGATATTCAACGCCTTACGCGCCATCCCGCCATGCGCGCCAGCACCCCGTCACGGTCGATGAAGTGGTGCTTCAACGCCCCGCCGATATGCGCCACCAGCAAGGCCCCGCCCGCCCACACCATATAGACGTGCGACTTGGCAAACAGCCCATACCCGATCAGCCCCGGCGCATTCCACGGGCGCGGTTCCACCAGATGGGGAATCAGCCCGCCCGGCCCGAACCCGTCATGGGTAAAGAACCACATTTCTGGCGCAGGATAGCCTGCCCCTGCCCCCAGCGCCGATAGCGCCGCCCAACCGCTGAGCGGCAACAGCAGCAACAGCGCATAAAGCAGGGCCTGCACCCCGCGCGCGGCCACGCGCCCGGCCATCGATGTGCCGCTGGCAAGGCAGGCGCCCGGTGCCGCCACCGCCAGAACAGGCGGAACAGCACCGTCGCCAGCAGCAACAGCCCCAGCGTGTGATGCACCTGGCTGGCGCGCAGATGCAGCCACGCCAGCGGCCCACCGCGTGCGCCGTCCAGATATGTCCACGCCATCGCAAAGCCCGCTGGCACTTCCACCAGCAGGGCCAGCGCCATGCCCCAGTGCAGGCGGCGGGCTGTCGGAGTCCAATCGGCAGTGCGAGGCGTTTGTGTCATACCCGCAGCCTGCCGCAACCATGGCCGCAGCAACAAAAAACCGCGCCACTGGCCACTGGCCGGATAATGCCGGGCGCGGTATCGCAAGCACGCCCCGCTGCCCGCAATGATCGCAGGCTTACCGCACCTTTCAAAAACGAGTTACGCATGGCCACGATGGCAAAAGAAAACACCGTTCTTGATGCCCTGCGCACCGCGCTGGGCGATGCCGGCGTGCGCACGTCGGCCGATGCGCTCGACTATTTCTCGAACGATGTCTATCGCGGCGGCGCGCTGCCACTGGCCATTGTTCGCCCTGCCACGGTCGAAGCGCTACAAGATGCGGTGCGGATCTGCTCAGATGCGGGTATTGCCATGGTCCCGCGCGGCGGCGGCGCATCATACACCGACGCTTACCTTACGCAGCAGGCAGGCCATGTCCTGTTCGACACCGGCGCGTTGGACACCATCGAAATCGATGAATTCGGCGCTGTCGTTACTTGCGGCGCGGGCGTCACATGGGCCGCGCTCAAAACCGCGCTCGATGCCAAGGGCCTGCGCACCCCGTTCTGGGGTCCGTTCTCCGGCATTGCCGCCACCGTTGGCGGCAGCATGAGCCAGAACAGCGTCAGCCACGGCGGCACCGCGCATGGCATTTCGGCACAGTCGGCCCTGTCGATGGACGTCGTGCTGGCCAGCGGCGAAGTGCTCAATACCTCGTCCTCGCGCGCCACCCGCTTTTATGGCCCTGACCTGACCGGCCTGTTCACCGGCGATTGCGGCATTTTCGGCATCAAGGCGCGCGTTCGCCTGCCGCTGCTGCCCATCCTGCCCCGCTTTGAATGCGTCAGCTTCGCGTTTGACAGCTTTGCCGATTACCACGCCGCCTCGCGCAAGGCGGCCATGGCCAAGCTGGAAGAAAGCCACTTCGGCCTGGATCTTGCCCTGTCGCAGGGGCAGATCGGCCGTCAGGAAGGCATGGGCGCACGCCTGAAAATCGCCGCCGATGTGCTGCGCCGCGCACCCAACAAGCTGAAGGGCGTGGCGCAACTGGTGCAGATGGCGCTGGCTGGTGAAAGCGCGATGCGCGCGGGCGCTTATATGTGCCACTTCATCATCGAAGGCTTCGATCAGGAAGAAGCCGCACACAAGGCCCGCCTGCTGCGCCGCCTGCTCGATGGTCTGGGCCGCGAAATCGCCAATTCCATTCCCACCTTCGTCCAATCGATGCCGTTTGCCCCGCTGTACAACGTGCTCGGCCCCGGCGGCGAACGCTGGGTGCCGATCCATGGCGTTTTCCCGCACGATCAGGTCGTCGCCTTCAACACTGCGTTCAAGGCGCTGGTCGCATCGCGGCAGGCCGAAATGGACAAGCATGGCGTATGGCTGGGCACCATGTTCTCGCCCGTCGGCTCATCCGGCTTCCTCTATGAAATCGCGATGTATTGGCCCGATGCGCGGACGTCCTATCACGTAACCACGCTGGGCGAAGACTATCTGGCGGGCCAGCCCAACTTCCCGGCAAATGCGGAATCGCGCGCCTTCGTGGACAGCTTCAAAAAGGAAATGATCGATCTCATGCAAAGCCATGAAGCCGCCCACTTCCAGCTCGGCCGTGCCTACCCGTATCAGCCGCGTCTGTCCGACCAGCAAAAGGCCCTGCTGGGCGCCATCAAGACCCAGCTAGACCCCAAGGGCCTGATGAATCCCGGCGCCCTGGGCTTCTGAACACGACACTGCCCCCTCCGTTCGCCCTGAACATGGCGCCAAGCCCTTCGACAGGCTTTGGGCGAACGGAGGGGGAAACAATCTCCTGCACCCTCAACCTCCCCGTTCGTGTCGAGCGAAACATGCCGGGCACCATATGGCGGATCAAACCGCCAAGGCCCCATTCGCCAGCCGCCGCAGTTCCGGGCCAATCTCCGTCCCGATACGATGGGTGTCGGCCAGCCAGTCGAACCCGGTAATCAGGAAATTGTCGATCCCCGCCGCGCGATAGCGCAGCAGCGCCTGCACCAGCGTTGCGGGTGATCCCACCAGGCACATCACCTGAAGCCGCCCTTGCGTTGCCTTGATAAGCCCGGTCCACAGGCACGGATCAGCCGCCGCGTCATCGGCCTGCGCGGCGCTGGCGGTCACCGCTTCTGCCGCCTTGCCCAAGTCGCGGCCCAGCGCGCCGTGCGCCGCCTGCCGGGCGGTGATACCGCGCATCAGTTCATCCGCGCGTGCCCATGCCGCTTCATCGGTATCGGCCACGACCAGCCGCATCGACATTGACGTGCGCGGGTTGCGGCCATGCCTGGCCGCCTCGGCCCTGACACGCTCCACTTGCTGCGCAACCTGATCCACGCTGCCCGGCCCAAAGGCATAGACATCGGCCAGTGCCGCGCCAAACTCCAGCGCCAGCGGCGATGTGCCCGCCCAGAACACCGGCACACTGCCGGTCACCGGACGCACTTCGGACCCTGCGTTTTCAAAGCGATACCAGTCGCCCTCATGGTCGCACGGCACCTCGCCCGCCCAGACCCGGCGCATGATCTGCACATATTCGTTGCTGCGCCGGTATCGTTCGTCCTTGGTGTGGTAATCGCCGTCGCAGCGCGTTTCGATATCGGAAAACGCGGTGATGACGTGGACGCCTGCCCGCCCGCCCGAAAACTGGTCCAGCGTGGCAAAGGCGCGTGCGGCCATGGTCGGCGCGATAAAGCCGGGGCGGTGCGCCACCATCAGCTTCAGCCGCGTGGTCGCCGCCGCCACCCATGTTGCCGTCACCAGACTGTCGGCGGACTTCGCATTCTGCCCCACCAGCACCCGGTCATATCCCGCTGCTTCATAGGCGCGGGCAATTTCGCCAACAAACGACGGGTCATACGCCCCCGGCACCTCGCTCGCCTCGCTGGTGCGATAGGGTGATATCAGCCCGACGATTTCGATGTCATGGCGGCTCATGCGTTCACCTGCTGCAATTCGGCTGCTTCCACCGTGGCTGCATCCAGCCGGTAGAACGCCATGGTCACGATCGCGCCCACCATCGCCACGGCGGGGATGACCGACACGCACAGCAAAATGGCCAGCCGCGCGCTGTCGCTCTGCTGCGCCGCCATGCCGCTGGCCGATGGCGCATATCCCATCGCTGCCAGAAACGCCCCCATAACCGCCAGCGCGGCGGCAGACGAAAGCTTGTCGAACAGCGTGGTGAACCCGGCAAACGATCCTTCGCGCCGCTGCCCACTGGTCACGTAATCATAGCGCACGGCGTCGGACAGCAGCGAATAGGCACACAGGATCATCCCCGCACCCGAAAGCCCGCTCAGGCCCCCGCGCACCGCAATCAGCGTCATCGGCTCGCCCGGTCCGGCCAGCAGCCAGCTCAACTGCACCACTGCATAAATCGCCAGCGCGGTGATATAGGCCGATTTCTTGCCGATGCGGTTGGACAGCCACACCCATCCGGTCATGCTCACCAGCATCGCCACCGTCGCCAGCATAAAATAGGTGCCCAGCACCGTGTCCGCCTGCTCCAGCCCAACGCGGGTATAGAACGCCAGCGAGGCAGAGCCGATGGCCGTGCCGAACAGCAGGAACACATGCGCAATCGCCAGCGTGCGGAACGGCACGTTGCGCCACGCCAGCGCCACCTGCCGCAGCAATGCGCGCACGGGATTGACCCTTTCCACGCCCGTCTGGTCCGGTGCCTCCGTGCGCGGCGCACCTGCCAGCAACCGCACCGCCAGCAGCGTCGCCCCCAGCACCACCGCGCCCACGATCATCGCCACGCCCAGATGCCCGCCGCGCGTCGGCCCGGTCATGCTCAACACCCACGCCGGTAGAGTGGAGCCCAGCATCGTGCCAATCGCATTGCCATAGGTCCGCCACGCCATCAGCCGCGTGCGTTCACGCGGGTCGGACGAACTTTCCACCAGCATGGCAAAGCCGGGAATGGTCAGCAGGGTGTAACCCGTGGCGTGGATCACCAGCGCCAGCGTGACGAACAGTTGCGCCAGCAGGATCGATCCGAACGACGGCGCGCCAAACAACAGCGCCAGCCCCAGCGGCATGGCAATTCCGCCCGCGAACAGGAACGGCAGACGGCGGCCCCACGGCGTCTTTGCCCGGTCGCTCCACGCGCCCACCGCCGGGTCGGCAAACCCGTCATAGATCTTGACGAACGCAAAGATCGCGCCCGCCGCCCCTGCCGAAATCGCAAGGCTGTCGGTCATGAACCGCAGGCCCAGCACGGTGACAAGGTTCTGCCCCGCCGCATGGGCCAGCGGGATCATCAACGATCCGATGCGGATGGCCCAAAGGCCCGCGGCCTTGCCGCCGCCACTCGTTTCAATCGCTGTCGTTACTGGTTCCGACACGCTGTTCTCCCGGCGGTGCAAAGCGGCCCCACGCCGTTTGCACCTGATGCCGGGAAGGTGCCGCACGATTGGCGGCACAGCATGTCGTTCTACCCAGTCTCCGCCCATCGGAGACTGGCGCCCATCACTTGATAAGCGCAGCTTCGTTCAGGCTCTGGAACATCGCCTGCCGCATCAGATAGGCGCGGCGCTTTTCATCGTTGTCGCGGATGTCGGTCAGTTCCTTGCGCCGTGCCGTGTGGGCATCGTCGCGCTTGCCGCCGATCAGCGCCATATTCGCCTTGGTCTGCGTCTGGGTGAAGCTGTGCGTCACTTCGCGGCGCTGGCGGTCATACAACGCAAGGTTGGTTTCCAGATCCGCCTTGCCCTGAATTACCGGCATCAGCTTTTCAAACAGATTGAACGCATCGTGGATGCCCGAATTCATCCCGAACCCGCCCAGCGGATTGTTGAGATGCGACGCATCGCCCGCCAGCATCACGCGGCCTTCGCGGAACGATTTGGCCACGCGCTGATGAACGCGATAAAGCGTGCGATGGTGGGTCTTCACCTCAAAACCATCGCCCAGCAGACGCCCGAAAATGCCGTTCTTGTTGGCTTCTGACAGCAGATCGGCCTCGTCCACCGCGCCGTTCACCGGCACCAGCACGCGCCACACCGATGGCACGCGCAGTAGCACCAGCCATTCTTCCGGGTCGGAAACATAGTTCACCAGCGCCAGATTGGGCAGATGATCGGCCAGCTCCACATCGGTCGACAGCGTCAGGAACCGTTCGGGATACGTGAACCCGTCAAATTCGGTGCCCAGCCACTTGCGCACGATGGAATTGGCGCCATCGGCACCGATCAGGAAATCGGCGCGAATGCGTTCGATCCCCACCATCGTTTCCACCGACAGGTCCACGCCCTTGTCGTCCTGCGTGAACGTCAGCAAGCGGCTGTTGAAACGGATATCCGCGTTGGGATAGGCTTCCAGCCCTTCGGCCAGCGCACGCGAAAGGTGATACTGTTCGCACTGGATGCGGAACGGATATCGCGTCACGTCCGACAGCTCGGCCATGTCGAATTCGATCACTTCGCCCGATTGCCGGTCGCGCCAGTGATAGACCGGGGCCTTCAGCCCCTTGTCCAGCAGCATCTTGGTGATGCCGATTTCATCCAGCATTTCCAGCGTCGGCGGATGAAAGGTGGATGCGCGCAGATCCTGGGCACAATCCGCCCCGGCTTCCAGCACGATCACCGAAACGCCTGCCTTTGCCAGCAAGGTGGCAATGGTGGTGCCAACCGGCCCTGCACCTGCCACCACAACCTGGCAACGATCAACACCTGGCCCAGGTACGGTCTTGGTCAAAACGAAACTCCAATCTGATACCAGACCTGCCTATGGGCGGCCCGAAAGGATGGCTGCGTGCCAGCGCACATTATCCGCCAACCGGTCACACGCGCCCGCTGGGCGGTGAAACACGGTCAGCAACAGGTGCTTTCGGGACAGCAGCCTCTTGCCGCTCAAGCCACGACCGCAAATCGCGCGTGAATTTTTCCGGGTTTTCCCACATCGGGAAATGGCCCAGATCAGGATATTCGATCAGATCGACCTTGGTATTGGTGAACCGTTTGACCGATGCCTGCGCGCTTTGCGAAATCACATCGTCATACGAACACCACTGCAACAGCACCGGCACCCGCACGCTCTGCGCCACCGCGCCCACATCGCTGGTCTTGAACGCCTTTACGTTGGCCTGAATATATTCCGCCTGCCGCTGCAACGCGCCGGGCAGATTGTTCATGTCGTATATCTGGTCCACCATCCGGTCGGTCGGTTCAAACGCGGGCGGCGTGGTATCGTTCAGCATGATCCGCCAGAACGCCTTGGCCCGCCAATCGGGCAGCACCGCCTTGTGCGTCGCCAACATCCAGCGCAGTCGCCAGTCCACCTTGCGCGTCTGGCTTGGCCGTTCCAGCGGCAGCATCGAAAATGCCATCGCCGTCACATGCCCCGGATAGGCGCGGTTATATTCCAGCCCCACGTTCGATCCGTTGGACGTTGCCACCAGCGCAAACTTGTCATGCCCCAGCGCCCGCATCAGCCCATCCATAAGCTGCGCGGAACGTGGCGTGGAATAAACCCCGCTGGGATCAGGCCCGGTCAGGCCATAGGGCGACCAGTCGAATCGCACCACGCGATACTTGTCGGCCAGCAACGGGGCCACGCCGTCCCATTCGTGCAGGTTCACGATCGACCCGTGCAACAGCACCACGACAGGGCCATCCTTCGGCCCTTCCTCGCGCACATGCATCCGCACGCCGTCCACCATGACAAAGCGTGATGGCCCGTCTGCCCAACGCTTTTCAATCTCGGCCCGGTCGCTGGCCCCTGCGCCTGCGCGCAAAGCCACCAGCCCGCCACCCAGCGCCAGAACCGCAGCCCCGGCAAGGGTCAGCGCGATGCGCCGGATCTTCATGCCGCCTCGCGCACGCGGGCGCTAAGGCCCAGCGTTTCACGCAATGTCGTACCGGGATAGGCCGTGCGCAGCCGCCCGCGCTTCTGCAACACCGGCACCACCTGTTCGGCAAAGTCTTCAAGACCACCGGGCATATAGCTGGGCTGCAGAGTAAACCCGTCACACGCACCGCTATCGCGCCATTCGATCATCATCTGGGCCATCTGTTCGCCCGTGCCGATGAAAACATTGTGCCCGCGCGGATGGCGCATGAAATTGGCCGCAAATTCGCCCAAGGGCGTGCCCTTGTCCGCCGCTGGCTGAACCGACCGCGCAACGTCCGCAGGCGGCAGCGCGGTGCGCGCCAGAATGGCGTCCACCGGAATCGCGCCCGCCGGATCGAACTCGGCCAGATCGCAGCACAGCGATTCCGCCAGATATTCCATCGCCAGCGGAACATCGCCCAGATCAAGGATCGCGGCATGGTTGGCCCGCGCTTCTTCTTCCGTGCCGCCCAGCACGCACGAAAGCCCCGGCATCACCCGCACGCCATCGGGATTGCCACCCACGCCCGCAATGCGGTGGCGCATGTCGTTGCGGAAATCGATGCCCGCTTCGATGCTGGCCGCCGGACAGAAAATCGCTTCCGCCGTGCGCGCGGCGAAATCGCGGCCTTCGGGCGATTGCCCAGCCTGAACCAGCACCGGGCGGCCCTGCGGCAGCGCGGGGCCAGCCTTGTCCATCGCCTCCCACAGTTCACAAGCCTTGGCCACCACATCAATGGCATTGCGATAGCGCACATCCTTGGGCGGCAATGCCACTTCGCCAAAATTGGGCGCAGTGTCGGGGTGCGCGGTGGTCACGATGTTCCAGCCCGACCGGCCGCCGCTGATGCGGTCCATCGCGGCAAAGCGTTCGGCCAGCATTTCAGGCGTGTTGTATGTGGTGGAAACCGTGGCCACCAAACCAATGCGTTCGGTCACCGCTGCCATCGCCATCAGCAGGCTGACCGGATCAAGCGTTGGCATCGGCAGGTGCGCAGGGGTGCGCCCGCCTGCCCCGCGCGATTGCAACTGGTCGCCAAACACAATGGCGTCAAAGCACGCGGCCTCGGCCATTTTCGCCACGCGGGCATAATATTCCATGGCGAAAACGCCCTCTGGCCGCGCACGTTCATGCCGCCAGCCGGTGGGGAAAAAGCCGATGCCCTGCAAAAAGGCCCAAAGGTGAATTTGCTTGCTCATGCGATATACTCCGGCACGCGCGCGCCATCGGTTTGGGTGGATGCGGTGGCGGGCAGCGCAAGGCCCAGCCTTTCGCGCAAGGTTCCGCTGGCGGCAGGGGCATCGCCGGGACGATTGGCAAACAGCGCGCCGATTGTTTCAATCGCGGCGGGCAGCGCATCGGCGCTGTCCTCCAGCACGAAATGCACCCCATCGATCTCGCCAGCCGCAAAGGCCTGTTCCAGCGCGGCCACATCGACATCGCCTGCAATCTTCAGCAGACGCCTGGCCCCGCCAGCATCCGTGCCGGGCGCATCCACCAGCACAACATCGGCATCATCAAGTCCAATCGCATCGGCACCATCCAGCACCAGCACTGGCTGTCCCTGCGGCGGGCGCATGGCATTCACCGGCCCCGCCACCTTGAAGAACGGCCCTTCGTAATTGGGCTGTTTCACCATGTCCGAATGCAGATAATTGCCGCTGGCCTTGTCGATAATCAGGCAATCGCTGCCCCAGCCATCCCACAGCGCCCGCGCCGCACGCACCATGTCTTCGGCCACACCCGCCTCAGCGCCCTCGGCAATCACCGACCACCCGGTCAGCCCATCGCTGAGAAAATCCACCGCTGAAAGCGCGCGGGCCACATGGAACGGATGAGCGTTGGATGCGGGCACCGTGGCGACAATGCCCACCCGGCGCGTCAGCGGCGCGGCCCATGCGGCCAGCACTTGTGCATCAAACGGACATGCGCCCGCACGGCCCAGCACCAGCAGGTCAAGCCCCTCGGCCTCGGCAGCGGCAATCACGGGCGCGGCCTTGGCTGGCAACGCAAAGTAAGGATCGGCAACACTTGCCGACACAATAAAAGGTCTGGTCATACGACAATCACCGGTTCGTGTAAGGGATGGATCGGCTCAGCGCCGGATTCGGTAATCAGAACAAGGTCTTCGCAGTGCGCCGAACCACCGATTCCGGTGTCCAGCGTCGGGCAGTCGACCGACAGGATCATGCCCGTCTCCAGCGTGAAATCGGGCTTGCGCCAGAACCCGCCGTGGACTTCGCCCGGCTCGTCGGTATGCGCAAGGCCCACGCTGTGCGGGCCAAACCCGATCACCGCGTCAAACCCCGCCTTGCGCACCGCATCGGTGCCAATCTGTACGATTTCGGAAAAGCGCAGGCCCGGCTTCAACTTCTCGCGCACCGCCTGCCAGCCAAACGCGCTGGCCTCTGCCGCAAGGCGCGCAGGTCGCGTCGGCTCGCCCACAAACACGGTGCGCGCAAAATCGCCGTGATAGCCCATGAACTGGCTCACGCCGTCCAGCATCAGCGTCTGCCCATCGGCCACGGCCACCCGCGACGTGTCGGACGAAACGCGGTCAACATTCAGGAACACCGCCGTATTGCCGCGCGCCGCCGTTTCCTGCCGGAACAGGCACTGCAATTCATAATGCGTGGCCCCTGCACGAATCGCGTGGCCCACCGCATTCAGCGCATCGACATTGGCCCGCGCCGCCCGCGCCATCAGCGCATGTTCCAGCGGCGATTTCACCATGCGGATTTCGCGCAGGATATTGTCGGCCTGCACCATCGCGCCGGGGTGGTCGTGGTGGGTGGCGACCTGCGCGATCACCTGATGGTCAAAGCCGATCCGGCCCCGCCACAGGCCCATTTCGCGCATCGCTGCAACGATCGCACCGCCAGCGTCCTTTGCCATGCGGTTCGCGCCCGCCAACGTCGCCGAAATGTGCGCGCGATGCGCTTCAGGTGCGGTTAGGTGCTGTTCGGGTCGTTGCGGCAAAACCGGAGTTTCTGGAACAATTTCAATATCTTCGTCGCCGCAATCGCCCAATTCGTTGTAAAGCCATACGCCCACGTCATTCCGGCTGCGCCCGTCCGCCCACGAATAATGGTGCAGGAATCGGCTGGTCACCAGCCCCGACGCTTGCAGATTTTCCTTTGAAATCAGCGCAAAAGTCCCCGGCGGCTGCCCCGCCCGCGTCCGCCCGATCTGCGGCCAGTGCCCCAGCGCATGATAGACATTCACCGGATCGCCCAGAACCAGCCCATCCAGCCCGAAGCGATCCATAACATACTGGCAACGTTCGATATTGATCGGACCGCCCTGTTCGAGAGCGGCCAGCAAATCGGTATCGGTAGGGGAAGAACGCCAATCCATGCCCATCAGCATGATCCCGCCCGGCCCTCGCCAAACACCGCTCGCGCCACCTCTCCGCCAGACGGTTATTGCCCATGGGGGATTAGGGGCGGCCCGCAGGAAAGATACGCTGCCTCTCCATGACCCAGATCCCCCCCACCACCGCAATCGAACGCGCCTTCGTCAAACTCGATGAAGGCCAGCTTCACCTGCGCCGCCTGCCCGCCGCCGATCCTGCCGCAACCCCGCTGCTGCTGCTGCACGCATCGCCCGCATCGTCGTGGTTCATGCAGGATTTCATGCTGGCCCTGCGCGCGGCAGGATGTCTGGGCGAGATCATCGCGCCCGACACATTGGGCAATGGCGATTCGGTGGCTCCGGCAGAAAAAGACCCCGAAATCGGATACTTCGCGGGGTCCATGAACCGCATGTGCGCCGCGCTGGGGCTGGACAGGGTGGACGTTTACGGCACCCACACCGGCGCGCGCATCGCCTGCGAACTGGCCGCCGCATACCCTGACCGGGTGCGCGCGGTGATCCTTGATGGCATTACCGAATACGACGATGAACTGCGCGATGCGGTTATTGCCAACTATGCCCCGTCGGTAGAACCGGACGAATATGGCCGCCACCTGATCTGGGCGTTCAATTTCTGCCGCGATCAGGCGCTGTTCTTCCCGCACTTCATGAAAGTGCCTGACCGCCGCCTTGCCGTGCCCATGCCGCCGCCGCAGATCCTGCACCGCATCACGCTGGACGTGCTCAAAGCGCTGGATACCTATCACAAACCGTACATCGCGGCCTTCCGCTATCGCAGCTTTGAACGGATGGAACAGGTCAAGGCCCCCACCCTGCTGCTAAAGCCCGAAACCGAGCTGGCGCTGCTGAACGCATCGGTCGCCACCGCGCTGGAGCGGCTGGCAAACGGCCACGCGCTTTCCACCCCCGGCGATCCTGCGACCAAGGCCGCCGCCATCACCGCCTTCCTTGCGGAGAACGCAGCATGACCGCAACCAAATCGGACACCCGCCTTTCCATCGGCGTCTGCCTTGGCTTCAGCGTGGGCACGGTGGGCGTGTCGATCATGCTCAACACCGTGACCAGCTTCTACCCCGCGCTGATGTCGACCGTGCTTGGCCAGTCGCCCGAAATCGCCGGTTATCTGCTGATGATTTCCAAGCTGGCCGACGCCGTAATCGACGTGGTGGTGGGTTCGATGTCGGACAATGCCCGCACCCGCTGGGGACGGCGCAAGCCGTTCATGCTGGCAGGCGGCCTGCTGTCGGCGGCATCGTTCCTGATGCTGTTTGCCCCACCGGTCATGGGCCAGGGCGCGCTGATGGTGTGGATGGCGGCAGCGCTGCTGATCTATTCCACTGCCTATTCGTTGTTCAACGTGCCCTATATGGCGCTGCCTGCCGAATTGACCGACGGCTTCCACGAACGCACCCGGCTGATTTCCTTCCGCACCGTGTTCGTGTCCATCGGGCAGGTGCTGGCGATGGCCGCCACTGCGGCGCTGGTGCAAAGCGGCGGCGGCGGGCGCGAGGGTTTTGCCACGATGGGCCTTGTCATGGCGCTTGTCATCGGCGGGGCGATGACCGCCACGGCGCTTTCGGTGCCCGTGCGCCATGCCCCCGAAAGCATGAAGCGCGCAACGTCGCACATGCCCGACATGGCGCAATTGCGCGCCATCGTGGCCAACCGCCCGTTCATGATGCTGTTGGGCGCGAAGGTGTTCCAGTTCCTGTCGTTCGCGTCGGTCGCATCGACCATGCTGCTGTTCATGCTGAACGTCGTGGGTATCGGTTATGACGGCCAGATCGTGCTGTCGATGACGCAGAACCTTGTCACGGCGCTTGCCATGCCGCTGTGGGTGTGGACCGGCAAGCGCATCGGCAAGCGCCGCACCTATCTGGTTGGCGTGGTCCTGTTCAGCGCAGCGGCATTGAGCTGGCTGACGGCGGATTCATCGATCACCACGCTGGGCATTGTCTTGCGCGCGATCGTCAGCGGCCTCGGCTCTGGCGCGCTGATCCTGATGTCGATTTCGATGCTGGGCGACACGCAGGCCTATGACCGCCTGCTGACGGGGCAGGCCCGCGAAGGGTTGCTGTCGAGCGCGATTGCCGTGGTCGAAAAGGTCAGCTTTGCGCTGGGCGTGGCGGTGCTGGGCGTGTTCCTGCGCTGGCTGAATTATGTGCCCACCACAGGCGGCCAGATCATCGAACAGCCGGCCAGTGCAATTCTGGCGCTGAAGCTGGGCTTTGCGGTGATCCCGGCGGTGATGTTCACCATCAACGGCCTGTTCCTGTGGTTCTACGATCTGGACGAGGACAAGATGGAAGCGGCGCGTTTGAAAGCCACGGGGGGATAAGCCCTGCCCGTCCCCGTTCGTGTCGAGCGAAGTCGAGATACGCTCCCGCTGTAGTGCTCGACGCGAACGGATCTGTGTGAAGTTATAAGATATTCCAATACATCGCCCCATCACCGATGGGCGGACAATCGGCCCAAAACGGGCGCAACCATCAAACCCCGGATCATAGTGCGATCATGCCAAGCTATCCTTCCATCAGCCGCGCCTATACCCGCAGCCGTCACGGGCAGATGCATTACCGCGTGGCTGGCCCTGCTGATTCCGCCAAAGTGCCAGTCGTCCTGCTGCATCAGAACCCGTCTTCGGGATTTGAATACGAAGCCTTGATCGATGCCTTGGCGACCGATCGCCGTGTGTTTGCCTTCGATACGCCGGGTTACGGCATGTCGGACGCGCCGCCATCGCCACCGGGCATGGCCGGCTATGCCGCTGCGTTTTCCGATGCGCTGGACGCGCTGGACGCGGACGGCCTGCTGTCCGGTCCCATCGACATCTATGGCTTCCACACCGGAACGCTGTTGTGCAGCGAACTGGCGATTGCCCGACCCGACCGGGTGCGCCGCCTTGCGCTGACCGGCATTCCCATGTTCCCCGCCGATGTCGCGGCCAAAAAGCTGGATGAGGCGCTGACCTATCCCCAGCCTGAGGAAAGCGGCGAAAGCACGCTGACGTTGCTGGGCAACCTGTGGAATTACGTTGTCACCAGCCGCGATCCGGCGGTGCCGCTGCAAAAGGCGGTGTTCAATTTTGCCGACAAGGCGCGCGTGCTCGATCGCTTCACATGGGCCTATCAGGGTGTGTGGGCGTGGGACTTTTCGCGCCTTGGCCTTGTTTCCCAACCCGCGCTGTTGCTGCAATCTGCCGAAGACCTGCTTGAAGTGTCCAAGGCCGCTGCCGCGATGATGCCGGATTGTTCCATTGTCGAAATGCTCGATCTTGATCGCGACATTTTTGACGTAGCTCCTGAACGGATTGCCAATGAACTCCGCAGTTTCTTCGATCACGCCTGATCTGCCCATCGCGCAGGTTTCGCACTCGGTCCTTCACCCCGCATTTATCGCGCGCGAAGTTGCCCGTCGCTATCCGACCAAGGGCGAAATCACCTGCTTCCTGCTGTATCGCGGGATGAACGACGTTTATCTGGTGGAAGACGAAACCACCAAATATGCGCTGCGCGTGTGGCGCAAGACCTATCGCGACGTTGATGACGTTGCCTATGAACTGGACTTCCTCGCCTATCTTCAGGCGCAGGGTTATCCCGCTTCGGTGGCGGTGCCGCAGCACGATGGCCGTCTGTATTTCAAGGTGTCCTCGCCCGAAGGCGAACGGGCGCTGGCGATGTATGACTGGGCGCCGGGCGTGAAGTTTGGCGAACGCCTGTCCAACGAAACCGCGTTCCGCATTGGCGCGGCCATGGCGCAGATGCACCTGCACGGCTTTGCCTGGGCGGGCAAGGATCACGTCTTTTCGACGCAGACGGCCAAGGATTACAACATCTGCATGCCCGCGCTGGTGGCGTTTGTGAACGACCGGCCGGACGACTTGCGCGACTATCCGCTGATCGCTGCTGCGCTGGACGCCCGTCTTGATGAACTGGCCGCGAGCGGCGAAGTGCCGCTGGGCGTGTGCCACCGCGATTTCCACCCCAGCAACGTCCACGTTGCCGACGATGGCAGCATCACCTTCCTCGATTTCGACGCTGCGGGTGAAGATTTCCTGATGCAGGACGTGCAGAACTTTGTCTGGGGCAACCTGTTCTATGGGTTCGATCCGGCCATCGGCGATGCCTTCGAAGCAGGTTACGAAAGCGTGCGCCCGTTCACGCAAGCCGAAAAGGATAACCGCGAACTGTTCCTGATGGGCAAGGCGCTGCGTCTTGTCGCAGGCATGGCGGAAAGTTCGACCGCAGTGGGCCGGGGCACGTTGCGCTTCCGCAATCTTGACTGGCTGGGCGATTACATCAAGACGCGCGCCCGCGCCTGTGGCCTGATCTGACCGTGGCAACGCTTGCCGACGGCCTTTCATCCAAAACGCCCGCACCGCTGGCGCAAAAGGCGTGGCTGACCGTCGGCATCCTGTTCCTTGCCGGCATCCTTTCGGTGATCGACCGGTCGGCCATCAACCTGCTGGTCGATCCGCTGAAAGCCGACCTTGGCGTGACCGACGAACAGATCGGTCTGTTGCAGGGGCTGGCTTTTGGCCTGTTCTATGCCTGCATGGGCATCCCCATGGGCATGGCGGCAGACCGGTTTTCGCGCCGCAACCTGATCGCATTCGGCATTACGGTGTGGAGCCTTGCCACGATCTGGAGCGGCTTTGCCCGGTCGTTCGGGGAACTGTTCACCGCGCGCCTTCTAGTCGGCTTTGGCGAGGCGGCGTTAAGCCCGGCGGCCATATCGCTGATCGCGGACCTGTTCGTGCCTGCACGGCGCGGGCGGCCCATCGCCGTATTCATGACCGGACAAGGCCTTGCCAACGGCATCGCCATTTCGGTGACCGGGGTGATCCTGACCGCCGCTGCAGCCGGGGCCTTTGCCGGGCTGCCGCTGATCGGCGGGATTGCGGCGTGGCGGCTGGCGTTTCTGCTGTTCGGGTCTGCCGGGCTGATCGTGGCGGCAACGCTTTTGGTGCTGACGCGCGAACCAGTGCGCCAGAGCATCGTCACCGGCCCGCGGCGCGCGCCGGGGGCCGAAGAAGCGCGCTATTTCTGGCGCAACCGCGCGGTCTTGATGCCGCTCTATTTCGGGTTCGCGATCTGCTTTACCGTTGCCTATGGCGCGTCGGCGTGGGCGCCGACCATGCTGATGCGGGTCTATGGCGTGAATCCCGGATTTCTGGCGGCATGGCTTGGCCCGATGGCCATGGCGTTTTCGGCCATTGGCCCGCTGATCGGCGGCACGTTGCTGGACCGGTCGATGCGCGCGGGCAAACCCCTGGCGCGGATTTCCATCCTGACGGTCGGCCCGCTGTTTGCGATCCCGTCGGTTCTGGCGGTGATGGCCGGGGAAAAGCATCTGGCCGCACTGCTGGTGGCATCGTCGGCGGCAGTGTTCTCGGTCATCGGCACGGTCATGCTGGCCACGCTGCAATCGGTAGTGCCACCGCAGATGCGCGGCAGCGCGGTGTCGCTGACGCTGGTGTTGAACACATTGCTGGGCGCAGCGCTGGGACCAGTGCTGGTCGCCAGCCTGACGCAGCGCGTGCTGGGCGATGATACGCAAGTGGGCTGGGCGATTGTCATCGTATGCCTGCCCTGTCTTGTCATTGCCAGCGCGCTTTACGCGCTTGCCCGCCGCCGGATGCGCGCGGCGCTGGAACACGGTGGCGGGGAATGCGCCCGCCTGCTGGCCGCAGAGTCGAACGCTCGCGGCTGAACCAAACAAAGGGGAGTTGTGGACATGAAGTTTGTGCGAATGGTCGGCTTCATGGTGGCGGTTGCCCTGGGCCTTGCTGTGCTGATCCTGCTGACCATGCGGCTGGGCTGGTGGAACCCGTCTTATGACAGCGTGATGAAGGCGCAGGCCACCGCGCCGTCGACCTTTGAAACCTATGGCACGGCACGCATCCACATGCGCGACGAAGGGCCGCGTGACGGGCAGGTGATCGTGATGATGCATTCATCAATGACCAACTTGCGCGAATGGGATGTGTGGGCCGATGCGCTGAAGGACCGTTATCGCGTGATCCGGTTCGACTGGCCGCCCTATGGCCTGTCCACCGACAGCGCGCCGTCCACCGGGATGCCCGGCGTGGTCAAGCTGCTGGAACAGATTGTCGCAGCCAAAAAGATCGACAAGTTTGCTATTGTAGGCACGTCGAGCGGGGCGACCATTTCCACGCTCTATGCATCAGCCCACCCGGAAAAGGTTACCGCGCTGGCCCTGTCCACCCTGCCGCTGAAAGCCCCGCCTCCATCGGATTTCAGCAAGGTGATGTGGTCGATGGTATGGGTGCATGAAAATCTCGTGCCCAACTACTACCCGCGCTTCTACTATCGCCGCGCGCTGGGCGAACTGTATGGGCGGCCTGAACGGCTGACCGATGAAACCGTGGAATGGTATTACCAGACCAACAACCTGCCCGGCGGGTTTGATCGGGTGCGCCAGTATTATCAGGCCAACCTGAAGGCTGTATGGTCCAAGGGTGCGGGCGATGATGCGGCCAAGGTGACCGCACCGATCCTGCTGCAATGGGGTGATGCCGATCCTGTGCTGCCCGCCAATCTGGCGGATGAAGCAGTGAAGGAATTTTCGGGCACCAAGGTCGATCTGATCCACTACCCCGACCTTGGCCATTACCCGATGCTGGAACTGCCGCGGGAAACCGCCAAGGATCTGCGCGCATGGTTTGATCGCACGCTGGTTCCCGCAGCCCCGGCGGCCAAACCATGACCGCGCCCGATCTTTCAGGACCATGGGCGCTGCACGGCGCGACCATGGGGGCCGATGGCGAAGTGCTGTATGAATGGGACGCAGACCTTGCCATCAGCCAGACCGGCGATGCCATTGCCGTCGCCATCGAAACCAGCGGCTTCAAATCGTCCCGCTCGGTCAGCTTTGCCGAAAAGCTGACCCCCCTGCCATCGGGCGAATGGCACTTGCGCTATGGCTATGAAGCGGACGGCGACCATGTCGACACCAAACCGGGGCAGTTCTTCGGCCTGTCGCAACTGACATTCGCGCCCGACCTGCAAAGCGCGGAAGGATCATCATGCAATTACAATGGCCGCTACGTCGTGATCCGTCTGTCCGCTACGCGCAAGGTGGCCGCATGAAGGTGCGAGGGTTGATGGCCGTGCTGGCGCTGGGCATGGCGAGCGCAAGCACGGCACAGGCGCCCGATCCCGATTCCGTATTTCCCACCGATGCAGTGATGCGCCAGCGTTACGCGCTGCCCGGTTCGAAGTTCGCCACCATCGCGGGCGAGCCGTTGCATTACGTGGACGAAGGCAAAGGCCCCGCCATCCTGCTGCTGCACGGCTCCTATGCCAGCCTGCGCCAGTGGGATGATTGGGCGCGCGATCTTTCAAAACACTACCGCGTGATCCGCTATGACCAGTCACCCGCTGGCCTGTCTGGTCCCAGCCCGGTTCAGGACTATTCGCTGGACCATCGCATGGCGGTGATCGACGGATTGATGGACAAGCTGAAGATCGACCGCTTCGTCATTGTCGGCACGTCCAGCGCGGGCGTGCCCACCACCGCCTATGCCGCCACGCGCCCCGACCGGGTCATCGGCATGGTGGCCATCAACATCGCCATCGCGCGCTTTCCGTTTGATCTTTCGACCATGCCCAAGAGCTTGCAGGAAGCGGCGGCGGAAGACCGCACGCATCCCACCTTCCACCGGCCTAACTTCTGGCGGCAGATCCTGCTGGCCAATGTCGAAGACAAGACCCGCGTCACGCCTGAACTGGTGCAGCAGTGGACAGACCTGAACAATCGCGCCCTGCGCGACCCGGAAGTGGGCAAGGCGTCCTATGCGCAGATCACGCCCTTCTCGCGTTCGGCGGAAGACCTGCCGAAAATCACCGCGCCCACACTGATCCTGTGGGGCCGCGATGACCATGAAACTCCGCTCGACACCCACGGCATCCCCGCCTTTGCGGCATCCGGGGCCAAGGACAAGACGCTGGAACTGGTGCCCAACTGCGGCCACATGGTGCCGCTGGACTGCCCTGCCCGCGCGCTGGAACGCACGCTGCCGTTTTTGCAGCGGATAACGGGGCGGTAATCCCAAACCCTGCGCATAGAACTAATACGAAACAAATACTTACTCACGTGGCCCCAACTTGATCCGGGGCCACGTGGGCTGGGATGGGCGGCGCCGGGTTGAAAGGGCCGCCGCGGACGGCGGCCCTTTTGCGTCAGCTCTGCACATCCCGCTGCGCCACGGCAGCGCGCACCAGCGGGATCAGATCGCGACCGATACCGATCACGTCCTCTACCGGATCGAACCCGCGCAGGATGAACTTATTCACGCCTGCGTCGTAATAATCCATCAGTGCGTCGGCCACTTGTGCCGGGGTGCCGACCAGTGTGCCCGAATTGCTTTGCCCACCGCGCAACTGGTTGATGCCGTTCCAGAAGCACTTTTCCAGACGATCGCCCCGCGCGGCCAGTTCTGCCGTGCGCTTGAAGCCATCAGCCTTGGCCGCAGCGGTGTTGGTGTCCAGCTTGCCCATGTTGGCAGCCACGGCATCGCGGATCGCATCGGCGCGCGCCCATGCCGCTTCCTCGGTTTCACCCAGGATCACGCGCATCGAACACAGGAATGCCGGGTTGCGGCCAAAAGGTGCGGCCGCTTCGCGCACTTTGGCAACCACTTCGGTCATGCCTGCCACCGTGTCGGACAGGGTGGCGAAAGTGTCGCAATACTGGCCTGCCACTTCGAGCGCGGCAGGACTCATGCCCCCGAAATAGACCGGGACATCGCGGTTGACCGGCTTGATCGCGGCGAAACCGCCAGTGAAGCGGAACCACTTGCCATCGTGCGTGATCGGCTTTTCGCTGGTCCACATCGCGCGCAGGATTTCGATATATTCCTTGGCCCGGTCATAGCGTTCGACCTTGGTCAGGTAATCGCCATCAGCCTGCGTCTCTTCATCGCTGGCAGCGGTGATGATGTGGACGCCCAGCCGGCCAGGCATCAGCCGATCCAAGGTGGCCAGCATCCGCGCGGCCATGGTCGGCGGGATAAAGCCGGGACGATGCGCCAGCATCACGCCAAGGCGCGTGGTGTGGGCGGCAATGTGCGCGGCAATGGTGAAATTGTCGGGCATGATCGCGGCATTGGCGACCAGCACTTTGTCATATCCCCACGCATCGTGCAGCCGCGCCATGCGGGCAATGCCTTCGGGATCGAACGTCTCAAACGGAAGCGGTGCGATCTCGCTCGATATATTGTGGTTTATCAATCCGTTGATTTCTACAGGCATCAAAGCCTCCCATTTGCGTGTTTGGCCGAAGTCTATGCCTCCGCCGCCCTATCCGAAGCCGCGCCATGCCGCTGTCCGCCTGTCGGAGCCGGTCGGTAGCCCCGCCTTCATATCCGTTCATTGTGATCCGAAAGGCGAACGGGGATGAGGGGATATTTGCCATCCGCGCACGAAAAAGCCCGCCGGGATATGTCCCGGCGGGCCAATTCATTCAGGCGGGACCCTTACTGGCCGCCGCGCTGCAGCGCCTTGGGCGTGGCGGGCGGCTTGGGCGGGGACCAGCCTTCCGGCACCGGGGCCGGGGTCTGTTCACGGACATAGTTTTCAAGGCTCGACAGCGACGGACCGTAATCTTCGGTCGGTGCATGCAGCCACTTTTCGTCCATCGCGCGGGCTGCGGCCACCAGGTCGGCGGGCAGGCCCTTTTCCCCTTCGGGAATGGTCTGGAAGTGGGTGAAGTAGTTCACATGACCTTCGGCCTGACCCATCAGCATCCATGGCAGCCACGGCGTGATGCGGCTCCACGCGCCGATGTGCGGGATGTGGGTCAGCTTGGGGTTTTCCACGTCGGCGCGCTTGACGGTATAGATGAAGTGTTCCGAAACGCGGTTCATCGGACCAGACGATTCACGCACCCACTTATCGGGGGTCAGCGCGTTGGGATACTGCATGTCGATGTCGCTGCGCAGGATCATCGTGCCTTCGGGGCCGAATTCCCAGTCCTGAAGGAACGGTTTGCGCGGCGGCTTGTCCTTGTTCATGCCACCATACGACGGCGGTTCAGGGGCTAGCGCGCCAATGGTGAAGTTGAACGGGTCATTGGCGATTGGCACCACTTTCACCGTTTCGTTGGTGTAGGGGTTGTGCCAGGTCTTCAGCAGTTCACCGGTTTCCAAATCGCGATAGAACACGATTTCGCGCAGCATGCGGCGATAGGAACCGTCTTCCAGACGCTTGGTGCGCGTGAAGCTGAAACCTTCGACGCCGAACAGCGGACGCACCGGCTCATTCGGGCGCACGCCATAGGCCTTGCCCTTGAGCCAGCCGCACTTTTCCTTGGTCGGATCAATGTCGGCATCGATGCGGACATAGGTATCGCGGGTCCATTCAGGATCCTTGAAGTCGATCTTGGTCTTGAACGCAGGCGTCTGCTTGCTCGGCCCCTTGGCGGCCTTGGTTGCAGCATTCGCAACGCCCGGCGCAATCGCCAGCCCAGCGGCAAGCCCGGCCAGCCCAAGGCTGCCACGGCGGGTCATCTTCAAGTCATCCATACGTTTTAGCGTCCATTTGTGATGAAGTGCGAATGGTATCGATTCACGGTCTGATCGATTCACGGTGCAAACCTGTCGTCGGGCATTTTTCCGCTTTTCGCCAAGCCTTCGCAGTGTGATACATCGGCATGATCGCTGTGCGGATAGCAAGTCCGGCAGTCTTTGCCGAAAGGGGGGAGGAAAGCCAATAAACCGGGGCACACAGATATACTTGGTGCCTGCATAACCGGAGTCGTTCGATGCTTAACACTTTCCAGCAGTCTGACCATCCGGTCCTTCCCAAAGCGAGCGCTGATGAAGCGTCGCGGCAGGAATTTGCCAAAAGCTTCAAGGGCTTCATTCAGTCCACCTTGCTGCCTGGCCTGACCCCGATCTATCAATCGCGCGTCGCCCGCAAGTTTGAACGCGAAAATGGCCGCGCCCCTGCCGACCGCCGCGACATTCGCGCAGGCATGGTCCATGACATTTATTTCCAGCACTATGCCAGCGCCAACCGTGTGGCGCAGGAACTGCTGTGGGAATCGGTTGCATCGTCGGTGGACCGCCAGTTGCCCGAACTGAACGCAAAGGCGGCTGAACTGTCCGCCACGTCAAAGGCCGCGCTCGACATTCCCGAAGGCTTCTTGCCCCCGCGCTATGTCACCGCGCTGGACATTCACTGCATGCCCGGCGGCTATTGCAGCGAAGTTTGCGACAACGATGTTTCGGTGGGCGCGCTCTATGATCGCGGCGTCTATCTGTATTCCATGGGCTATACCGGCCCGAACAACGATGACATGGGCCGCTCGGTGGTGAACTACCTCAAGCGCCACATGCCCGATTTCAACCCGCGCCGCATTCTGGACATGGGCTGCACGGTGGGCCATTCCACCCTGCCCTACAAGGAACTGTTCCCCGATGCCGAAGTGTGGGGCATCGACGTTGGCGGGCCTTGCGTACGTTATGCCCATGCCCGCGCCGCCGGGATGGGGTTGGACGTCAACTTCGCACAGATGAGCGCTGAGGAAACCTCCTTCCCCGACGATCACTTCGATCTGGTCGTCAGCCACATCCTGCTGCACGAAACCAGCGGCAAAGCCATGCCGCGCGTGTTCAACGAAGCGCATCGCGTGCTGGCACCGGGCGGTCTGATGATCCACGCCGATCTTCCGCCGTTTGACCTGATGGACCCGTTCACCCAGTTCATTCTCGACAATGAAACCTGGTACAACAACGAACCGTTCTGGGGTGCAATGCGCGACATGGACCAGATCACCCTTGCCGAGAACGCCGGGTTCGATCGCGCAGGCGTGCGTTTCGATACCGCGCCGATGGCGGTGATGGAATTTGCCGCTGCTGCCGAAGGGTACAGCCAGGAAGCCAGCGAACACGTGGCCGAGCGCGAATTTACGGCGGGCGAATTTGCCCCCGGCGGCGGCTGGGAAGTGCTGATCGCCCGCAAGGCCGATGCCGCCGCGCTTGCCGCCTGATCTCCCGACAAAGAAAAGATATTCCAGCATGACCGAAGCTGAAACCCGCCCCCACGTCATCCGTTATGCCAAGGGCAAGCGTCCGCAATTTTACGACACGCCCGGCATGGATGCAGCCATGTCGATGATCATGGTATTGGCCAGCGAAGTTGCCGTGATGCGCGACCGTCTGGACAGCGCAGAGCGCGTGGCCAAGGCCAGCGGGCTTGATCTGGCCGCCGGCATCGAAACGCTGGTGCTGGATCAGGATGCGCTGGAAGAACGCGAAGCGCGCCGTCAGGACTTCATGACACGCCTGTTCCACGTCCAGCTCAAAGACGCAGACGAAGCCGCACAGGCCCAGACCGACGATCAGTTCAAGGCGACAATCCACGAGATCGCCCAGCAGTAAGTTAAGGCGGAAACGGCTAGATCCGCTTTGCGAAGGGTTCCGCCCCGCGCTGGCAGCTATGAGGGGCTGCCGACGCGGGGCGGTCCTTCAATAAGGAAAGGGCGGCAGGAGATAATCCCGCCGCCCTTTTGCTTTTCCACGAACCTGTCCGCGAAATTGGCGTGTTACTTGCGCTGCAATCGCGCCGGAAATGCGTCCGTCACGCGCGCGTCCAGCGCCTTGCGTGCCGCCGCATCGCCCGCACCAAACCCGGCAAGGAACAGCCCGACATAGCGGTTGGCGAGGTCGATCTGCGCCAGTTGCGGCGGGCCGGGACGTGTCAGATCGCAGATGGTGCCGCCAAAGTAATGGTCCACCCCGTCCAGCACCAGACCATAACGATTGCCGCCTGCCGCCGCTGCGGTGAACGGCACCAGATGTCCGGTCCAGCCATCACCCGAAAGCCCGCCCGGCAGCACATCGCGCGTGCCCGTCTGGATCAGCGCGGGCACGGCCAGCGCGCCATATCCCGCTTCTGTCACCAGTACCGGCACCGGCGCAGGCGGCGAAAAGGCGATGACCGCCTGCGCCAGCCTTGGCACCAGCGGCAGGGCCATACCTTCAGGCGGAACGGCTTGCGCCCCGCCCAGCGTCAGCGCCACCAGCCCGCCATAGGAATGCCCTGCGGCGATGAAGGGCTTGCCCTCCAGCTCTGCAATCAGCAGGCGCATATCCTCGATCCGGGTTTTCCAGCTTGCCAGACCCGGAAACCGCGCGGTGTCGGGGTGTTCGCGTGAATCCACATGCAGCGGCGCAACCACACGCCACCCGGCATCCACCCATGGCAGCACGATCAGATCATAATGCCACGGCGCAGACCCGGCCCCATGCGAAAACAGGATGGTACCGCGCGGCTTGCCCGCAGGCTTCCATTCGGTCACCCGCACAACCCGGCCATCGCCTGTGCGCAACTGGCGCGAGGCAGATTTTACCACTGCCCCCAGCACCGGCGTGGCCGCCACAAGAGCAGCCATCGCCCCGGCCCCCGCCATCAGCCCACGGCGTGAAACGGCACGCACCTGAACGCTCAAGGAACCGGCTTCTTCAGATAGGCGATCACCGCCTTGCGATCCGCCGCATTGGGCAGGCCTGCGAACACCATCGATGTGCCCGGCACCACGCTGGCAGGCCGCGTCAGCCACTTGTCGAGCGTCGCCTCGTCCCACTTCACAGCAGTCGCCTTGGTCATCGCGGCGGAATAGCGGAAGCCCTTGGCCATGCCCGCCTTGCGCCCGACCACGCCTGCAAGGTTCGGTCCCACCTTGTTCGGCGCGCCTGGCGTAACCGCGTGGCAGGCCATGCAGCGCAGGAACACGCGCTTGCCGGCCACAGCATCACCCGCCGCCGGAGCCGCCGCAGCGCTGCCCGCCATCAGGCCCACGCCAGCCAAGGCCAGCACCATGGAAATCGCGCGCTTCTTCATATCGTTACCCTTAAAATTCAAAGGAACAGTCAGCTTCACGCCCGGTCCAGCCGGTAGCGCGAAAAGATCATCAGGCTGAGAATCTGGGTGGCCACCGGAATCAGGCTGTAAAGCAGCACGATGCCGTGAATCGCCTCAGGCGTCTGTTCCACCGCCCCGCCAGTGGACGAAACAAAGCCGAACGCGCTCATCACCAGACCCGCCAGCACCGGCCCAAGCGCGAACGAAAGCTTTTCCACTGCCGAGAACAGGCCCGCAAACACACCTTCGTTGGCCACGCCAACACGGCGGCGCTGATAATCGATGGTATCGGTCAGCATCGACAGCGACAGCATGACGAACGCCGAATTGACCACGCCAATCAGCCCGCCGCGCACCAGCACCAGCACATGCTGCGTGCCCAGCGCGCCAACGCCCGGCAGCGTCACCAGCACGTCATCAGCCGGATGGATGAAATACCACGTCGCCGTCACAAATGCCCACACGGTCGACGCCACCACATAGGCGCGTTCCTTGCCCCACTTGCGCGAAAGGTGCAGCCACATCGGCTGTGCCGCAATGCCGCAAATCGCCATGACAAGGATGAACACCGGCACGATCCACACGGCCTTCAGCGCGTAAAGATAGATGAAGCCGATCACGGTATAGCCCGCCGCCTGCCCCACGGTCTGCATCAGGCACGCCGCCAGCAGCACCAGATAGGGCTTGTTCTGCCGGATCGCGCCCAACTGGCTGAGCAGGCTGCCCGGCACACCCGCATCCACGATCATCGGCACGCGAGCAAGGCCCAGCGCGGTGACCAGCATGGTGGCCATCGACGCAAGGCCCAGCACCCACGCCATCACCGTCCAGCCAAAGTCGCCACCGCCAAGGCCATAGACCAGCGGTTGCGCCACGCCCACGCCCACCAGCACGCCCAGCGTCGAAAACACCATGCGGAACACCATGATCCGGGTACGTTCGTGCGCGTCGTGCGAAAGCGCAGCGGCAATCGCCAGATAGGGCACCGAGAACATCGAAAACGCGGTGGAGGCGAGGAAGAACAGGAAGCAGGTGATCCCCGCAGACAGCAATGGGCTGCTGCTTTTTGTCAGCGTGAACAGAGCGATAAAGCCAAAACCGGTCAGCACAGCGCCCGCCACCAGAAACGGCGCGCGGCCATATTTGCCCCGCAGACGGTCAGACCATGCCCCCACCAGCGGGTCGCACACGATCAGCCACAGCTTGGGCACCAGCACGACCAGCCCGGCCAGCCATGCCTGCACGCCCAGCATCGTTGTCAGGAACAGCGGCAACAGCACTGCGGGCGTATCGCGAAACACCTGTGCGCCCAATTGCCCCACGCCATAGCGCAGCAGAACCGACGTTCCGATGGGCGCGTTATGGTCAACCTCAGCAGCAGGTGTGCCAGATGGGATGCCAGGAGGGATGGAAGTTGCCGTCATCGCTGAATTTCACCCCGGTCATGCTTGTTATCGTGGCACTTTGGCTGGAATCAACAGGCCACAGCCCGCCAGCTTCCACCTTCATGCCAAGCACACCGGCGATAGCCGAAGCAATGCGCCAAATATCCACCTGCCGGAATTGGACATTGCAGCTTGGGTAGTGTAAAGTATCTTCAGGTATTACCTTTTAGCGTGGAGGTCGTCGCCATGGCATCGGCAACATCAATCAAGCTGGACGATGACCTGAAAGGACGCATTCAGCATCTGGCCGAAACTCGGCGCCGCAGCTCTCACTGGATCATGCGCGAAGCCATTGCGCAATATGTCGACCGTGAGGAAAAGCGCGAAGCGCTGCGACAGGACACGCTGAAAGCATGGGAAGAGTTTCAGACGACTGGGCTGCACGTCACGGCAGATGAGGTTGAAAAGTGGCTGGCAAGCTGGGGAACGGATAACGAGCTGCCCGCACCACAATGCCACAAATAGTTTTTGCCCCGGCAGCCATCCGGGACATGCAACGCCTACGCGATTTCCTGCAACCCAAGAACGCCGACGCCGCCCGACGTGCTGGCGAGGCCATCCGGCAGGGGATAAAGGGACTGGGCGCGTATCCGCGCATGGGTCGCTTGATAGAAGACCTGCCCGACCACTACCGGGAATGGCCAATCGACTTCGGCGACAGCGGCTATATCGCACGATACCGCGTAGATGACGACACCGTCACGGTTCTGGCAATTCGCCACCTGAAAGAAGCCGGATACAAATAGGTTGGGCACCCGTTCTGCCTGATCGCCGAACCCTGCCGCTGCCCGATCACACCCTCTCCGACACTTCTTCCCCAAACACCTCCTTCAAGTCCGGGCCGACCGGAAGCATTCAGGAATAACTGATCCTTTAAGGATAAAAGCTGGCAAATGGTCCCTTCGCTTCAAACTTGCGCCATTGCCCGTCGGGCAGGGCCAGCCGGTCGGCCACCGCCCAGAACACGCCGGGGTTGGCGACGAAGCCGAAATGGCTGCAGTGAACTTCGATGTTTTCGGTGTGCGGATCGGTTGCGCTGACGCAGTTTTCCCATGCGGTGATGCCGTCGCTGCGTGAAAAGATGGCGGTGGACGGCACCGGCAATGGGTGATGCCCACCGGCATAGCGGGCAGCGGTTTCGTCCGATGTCACCACATTGCCGGTCAGCATTTCATATAGCGATGTCAGGCTGGTGGCGCGCGGATTGCCGGTGAACGGGCTGCCCAGCGTCACGATCTGACGCAGGCCACCATGGTCGCGCCGCGCCGCTTCGCGGGCAATCACGCCGCCAAGGCTCCACCCGACAAGGCTGACTTTCTGGTGGGTCTGCGCAGCAATGGCATCGATCCGCGCCGCCAGATGTTCGCCATTTTCGCCAGCCGAATGCTGGTCCAGATTCCAGCCCAAATCCCACGGGAACACCTGATAGCCCAGCTTTGCCAGAAAGCTGCGCAACAGCACGGTCATGCCATCATTGGTGGCAAAGCCGGGCAGGACCATCACCGGATGGCCATCGCCGCGCGGCGCCTTGCCCAGCATGGGCCAGGCCAGCGCCAGCATCGCCGCTTCTGTCAGAAAGCGTGGGGTTTCCAACATGGTCCAGCCCATTTGCGGACGGCGGATTTCAGCGGTCGTGGTCATGCTATCCCTTGCGATCCTGCAAAATCAGCGCACCTGCGCGGTATCCCATGGCCATGGCCGGAGCATTGGTATTTCCGGTAACATGGCCGGGCATGACCGAACAGTCGACCACGCGCAAGCCATCCACCCCGCGCACTTTCAGCGCCGGGTCCACCACCGCGCGATCATCGGCCCCCATGCGGCATGATCCGATGGCGTGCAGCCCGCAGCTTGCCAGTTTGCGGAACGCTTCAAGAATATCCTCGTCGCTTTCCACCCCTGCGCCGGGGATCACTTCATCCCCGATCATCCCGGCCAGTGGCCCTGCATGCATCAGCTTGCGCATGAAACGCACCATGGCCACGGCGGATTTGCGATCATGCTCGGTCGTCAGCCAGTTGGGCGCGATCACCGCCGCGTCGGACGACTTCGGCCCGCCTGCCCGCACCGACGCTTCGCTGGTCAGGCGCAGGAGTTGGCCATAGATGGTCAGGCCCGGGCGCGGATCGATCTTGTCCAGTGGCACCGGGTTCTTGTCGTCGCCCACGGCAAAGGTATAGCCGCCCATGTAGATCTGCGCGTCGGTGCGCCCGTCAGGGTGCGCGACATTGCAGAACCCGCCCACTTCGAACGGCCCGGTTGCCATCACGCCCTTTCGCGTGGTGATCCAGCGCAGCATCGCCAGCATCGCGCCCACCCCGCGCAACTGGTCGCTTGATCCGCGTCCGTGTGCCAGCCGATACGGCATGGCAAAGGCCAGATGTTCAATCATGCGCTCGCCCACATCGGGCGATTGCACCAGTGGCGTGATGCCTGCGGCTTTCAACCGTTCACCATCGCCAATGCCCGACCGCTGCAACAGTAGCGGGCTTTCCATCGCCCCGCCGGTGACGATCACTTCGCCTGCGCAGTCAAACCGGCGCACCATGCCATTGACCGTGGCTTCAACCGCCACAGCGCGGCCATTTTCGATTACCACCCGTTCGGCCAGCGCGCCGGTCACCACGTCCACGTTGGGGCGTTTGCGCGCGGCAGCAAGGAAGGTGTGGGCGCTGCTCTGGCGCTTACCCTTGCGGATGTTGTGGGTGTAAAGCCCGATACGCGGCCCCGGCGTGCCGTTCAGGTCATCCACCCGCTTCAGGCCCACCGCCTCGCCCGCGCCGATCATCGCTTCGGTCAGGGGGTAGCTGTAGATGGCAGGGTCGACGTGCACGCGCCCGCCCGCCCCGCGCATTGGCCCCGCACCCGCCGCATGGTCTTCCAGCGCAAGGAAAGCCTCAGTCATGCTCTGGCCGTTCCAGCCGGTTGCGCCGCCCGCTTCCCATGCGTCATAATCGGCAGGCTCGCCACGGCTCCAGATCATGCCGTTCACCGCTGACGATCCGCCCAGCCCCTTGCCGCGAATCCACACTTCATTGGCGGGCGCGCCATCTTCTCGCGGCTGCGTCACCGGATAGGCCCAGACATGCTTCGGATTGGTCACCAGCTTGGCCACGCCTTTGGGCAGCGTCACCCAGAAGCTGTCGTTCTCGCCGCCCGCTTCCAGCACCAGCACGCGCGATTTGCCATCGGCGCTCAGCCGTTCGGCCACCACACAGCCGGCGCTCCCCGCCCCCACCACGATGTAGTCCCAAGTTCCGGTCATCAAGAATCCCTCTCGCCGTGCAGACCTTGGCACACTGGTAAAAGGGACAACCCTAGCGTTTTGCAGAGTCGGCAAAGGGGGCATTCGGGTGGCTTAAGGGGAAACACAGGAATCGTTGCCGAACTGGGAGAGCAATGCGCGTTATCGCCGAAGGGCTGCTTACCGAAGAAAACCCGCCGCGCCTGATCGGCGGACGTGACCGTGAGAGCGGCCGCGTGGTCTTCCCCTGCCCCCCCGGTGACAGGTTCGCCCCCGTGCCGCTGTCGCGCACTGGCACGCTATGGTCCTACACGATCCAGCGCTACCGCCCCAAATCGCCGCCTTATGCCGGGCCGGAAGCGTTCCGCCCATGGCCGGTCGGCTATGTCGAACTGCCCGGCGAAGTGATTGTCGAGGCCCGCCTTGCCAATGTTGCGTTCGAAGACATCCGCATCGGCATGCCGCTTGAACTCACCCTTGTCCCGCTCGATCCCGATGCGACAGACCCGGTGATGATCCACGCATTTCAGCCTGAAGGGACCGCAGCATGAGCGGCGACGTCTGCATCGTCGGTATCGGCATCCACCCGTTTGGGCGCACCGATGGCCTTTCGGGTCTGGATCAGGGCGTATTCGCGGTGCGTCAGGCGCTGGCCGATGCCGGAATTGCATGGGGTGATGTGCAGTTCGCCTATGGCGGATCGGATTCTGCCGGCAATCCCGATACCATGGTCGAACGCCTTGGGCTGACCGGGGTGCAGTTCATCAACGTGCGCAATGGCTGTGCGGCGGGCGGATCGGCGCTGTTTTCGGCGCAGATGGCGATCAAGTCGGGCGAATTTGAAATCGGCATGGCCGTGGGCTTTGACAAGCATCCGCGCGGCGCGTTCAATGCCCTGCCGTCGGAATACAACCTGCCCGACTGGTATGGCGATGCCGGATACATGATTACCACCCAGTTCTTCGCCAACAAGATCATGCGGTATATGCACGATCACGGCATCAGCCAGCAAACACTGGGCCGCGTGGCCAACAAGGCGTTCCGCAATGCCGTTCACGCCCCCCACGCATGGCGGCGCGAACCGGTAGATCTGGAGACGATCCTTGACGCCCCGCTGGTGTCCGATCCTTATACCAAATATATGTTCTGCTCTCCGGCAGAAGGCGGCGTCGCGCTGATCCTTGCCAGCGAAAAGAAAGCGCGCGAGCTGGGTAAACCACTGATCCGGCTGAAAGCGGCTGCCATGCGCACCCGCCCGCCCGGCAGCTTTGAAGTATTCGCCCCGTCCATCGATATTGGCGGCGGAAAGGCCACCGCCACCCGCATTGCCAGCGCTGACGCTTTCCGCATGGCCGGCATCGGGCCGGAAGACATCGCCGTGGCCCAGCTTCAGGATACCGAAGCCGGTGCCGAAATCATGCACATGGCCGAAAACGGGTTCTGCGCCGATGGCGATCAGGAACGCTGGCTGGCCGAAGGGCTTACCGAAATTGCCGGCAAGCTGCCGGTCAACACCGACGGCGGCTGTCTTGCCTGTGGCGAACCCATCGGCGCATCGGGCCTGCGGCAGGTTTACGAAAACGTCGTCCAGTTGCGTGGCGATGGCGGCGGGCGGCAGGTGCCCGGCAATCCCAAAACCGCCTATACCCACGTCTATGGCGCGCCCGGCGTCTCTGCCGTCACCATCCTCGAACGCTAAGCAAAACCCATGGATATCGATCTTTCCCCCGACGAACTGGCCTTCCGCGACGAAGTGCGCGCCTTCCTTGCGGCCAACCTGCCGCAAGACGTAATCGACGGCGCGGCATCATCGCCCACCGTGTTCGTCGAACCCGATATCGGCCAGCGCTGGAACGGTATCCTGAATCAGCAGGGCTGGCTCGGTTATCAATGGCCCACCCACGCGGGCGGCACTGGCTGGTCGCCGGTTCAGCGCTATATCTTTGAAAAGGAATGTGCGCTGGCAGGCGCGCCGAACCTGACCGTGCTTGGCCTCAAACTGGTCGCCCCGGTCATCTACACGTTCGGCACGCCCGATCAGAAGGCCAAGTATCTGCCCCGCATCCTGTCGGGCGAAGATTACTGGTGTCAGGGCTTTTCCGAACCCGGCAGTGGGTCCGACCTTGCCTCGCTGCAATGCCGCGCCACGCTTTCCGAAGACGGCACGCATTACAAGCTCAACGGATCGAAGATCTGGACCACGCACGCCCATTGGGCCAACAAGATGTTCTGCCTGGTCCGCACCGATGCTTCGGTCAAAAAGCAGGCGGGCATTTCGTTCGTGCTGGTTGACATGAACCAGCCCGGCGTCACCGTTGGCCCATTGCTGACGCTGGCGGGCGACCATGAAGTCAACCAGGTCTTTCTTGAAGACGCCATCGTCCCGGTCGAAGACCGCATCGGTGAAGAAGGCGACGGCTGGAAACTCGCCAAGTTCCTGCTGGAAAACGAACGCGGCGGATCTTGCCATTCGCCCAAGCTGGAATACGATCTCGACCAGATCGAACAGGCCGCAGGCACCGAACCTGATGGCCACGGCGGCAAGCTTGCCGATGACCGCGACTGGAAGCGCCGGGTGGCCAAAGTCCGCCTTGGCATTCAGTCGCTGGAAATGATCGAACTGAAAATCCTTTCCGAAGTGGCCAAGGGCCGGGCGCCGGGGCCGCAGACCTCGCTGTGCAAGATGCTGGCTTCCAACCTGCGGCAGGATGTCGATCTGTTGGCGGTCGATCTTTACGGCGCGGCGGGCCTTCAGCTTGATTTCGCGCGCCCATTCTATGGCGACAATGCCCCTGCGGCGATCCATTCCAAGGGTGCGCAAGTCGCCTCGGCGCGGTATCTCAACAGCCGTGCCTGGACCATTTTCGGCGGAACCAACGAAGTGCAGTCGGGCATCATCGCCCGCACTGTGCTCGGTCTATAAAGGGAAAGAAGGATGCAGCTGAGCCGCGAGGCGCTATTGCGCGCCTATCGCCAGATGAAGGTGATCCGCGAATTCGAGGAACGCCTGCACGTCGATATTCAGACCGGTGAAATCGCCGGGTTCACCCACCTTTACTGCGGGCAGGAAGCCGTTGCCGTGGGTGTGTGCGAACATCTTTCGGTCGAAGACAAGATCGTCTCCACCCATCGCGGCCATGGTCACTGCCTTGCCAAGGGCTGTGACGTGAACGGCATGATGAAAGAAATCTGGGGCAGCCGCGAAGGCCTGTGCAAAGGCAAGGGCGGTTCCATGCACATTGCCGATGTCGACAAGGGCATGCTGGGCGCCAACGGCATTGTCGGTGCAGGTTCACCCATCGGCGTCGGCGCGGGCATTGCCTGCAAGATCGATGGCAAGGGCCACGTCGCCATCACCTTTTCGGGCGACGGCGCGTGCAACCAGGGCACCACGTTCGAAGCCATGAACATGGCGGTCGTGACCAAGGCCGCCACGATCTTCGTGTTTGAAAACAACCACTATTCCGAACACACCGGGTTCGAATACGCGGTTGGCACCAACAAGGACATCGCCAGCCGCGCCGAAGCATTCGGCATGAAGGTGTGGCGCGGTGACGGCACCGATTTCTTCAGCGTGTTCGAAACCATGCGCGAAGTGCTGGAATATGTCCGCGTCCCTGGCAATGGTCCGGCAGCGGTGGAATTTGATACCGAACGCTTCTTCGGCCACTTCGAAGGCGATCCGCAGCGCTATCGCGGCCCCGGCGAACTTGACCGCATCCGTGCAGAACGCGACTGCCTGAAAAAGTTCCGCGAGAGCGTAACACAGGCCAAGCTGCTGACAGACGCAGACCTCGACGCGCTCGACGCCGAAGTGCTTGAAGCCATCGAAGAATCGGTCCGCCAGGCCAAGGCCGCTGACCGTCCCACCGCCGAAGACGTCCTTACCGACGTCTATATTTCGTACTGAGCGGGAGCGACACGACAATGGCAAAGATGATGTATCGCGACGCCGTCGTATCGACGATCGCAGAAGAAATGGAGCGCGACGAAAACGTCGTTTGCTTGGGCGAAGATATCGTTGGCGGCATGGGCACGCCCGGCGGGCCTGAAGCCATCGGCGGCATCTGGTCCACCTCAACCGGCCTGTTCGGCAAATTCGGCGCGGACCGCGTGATCGATACGCCGATTTCGGAAAGCGCCATCATGGGCGCGGCAGCGGGCCTTGCGCTTTCGGGCAAACGCCCGATTGCCGAACTGATGTTTGCCGACTTCATAGGTGTTTCGCTGGACCAGATCTGGAACCAGTTGGCCAAGTTCCGCTATATGTTCGGTGGCAAGACCAAGTGCCCTGCAGTCATCCGCATGGCCTATGGCGCGGGCTATAACGCGGCGGCACAGCACAGCCAGGCCGTCCACCAGATCCTGACCGGGATGCCCGGCCTCAAGGTCGTCATGCCCACCACGCCTGCTGACGTGAAGGGCCTGCTGCGCACCGCCATCCGCGATGATGATCCGGTGATTTTCCTTGAACACAAGGCGCTTTACGGCGTTTCAGGCGAAGTGCCGGATGACCCGGAATACATGATCCCGTTCGGCCATGCCCGCCTTTCGCGCGCCGGGCAGGACGTGACCATCGTCTCCACCGGCCTGCTTCTGGGGTTCTGCGAAGCGGTTGCCGACAAGCTGGCCGCAGAAGGCATCGGTTGCGACGTGATCGACCTTCGCACCACCAGCCCGATTGACGAGGAAACCATCCTCGATTCCGTCGAAGTGACCGGCCGCCTGATCGTGGTTGACGAAGCGCCCCCGCGTTGCAGCCTTGCCGCCGATATCTGCGCCACGGTCGCCAACAAGGCCTTTGCCAGCCTGAAAGCGCCGCCGCAGGCGATCAATCCGCCGCACACCCCCATCCCGTTCGCGCGTGAGCTGGAATCTGCCTACCTCCCTTCGATCGACAAGATCGAAGCGGCGGTACGCAAGGTTCTAAGCTACCGTTGAGGAGCCGCGAAATGGCCAATATCCGCCCATTCTGTATGCCCAAATGGGGCATCGAAATGACCGAGGGCACCATCGCCGAATGGATGGTCAACGAAGGCGACGCCTTCACCAAGGGTCAGGTGCTGTGCCTTATCGAAACTGCCAAGATCACCAACGAGGTCGAAGCGGAATACGATGCGGTCTTGAAGCGCCTGCTGACGCCTGCCAGCGATGAAGCCCACCCGGTTGGCGCGCTGCTGGGCGTGTTTGCCGATGCCGACACCACTGATGCCGAAGTCGATGCCTTCATCGAAAGCTTCAAGCCTGCCGAAACTTCCGTGGCGGCCAAGGGCGGCGGCAGTTCGGCTCCGGCCCCGGCAGCAGCACCCGCTGCTCCGGCTGCGGCCCCTGTCCGCACGCCCACCAAGATCGTCACCAACCGCGCGATCAGCCCCGAAGCCTTGAAGCTGGCTGAAGCCGAAGGCGTCGATATCGAACCCATCGAAGGGTCGGGCCGCAACGGACGCATCACCTATCAGGACGTGGTGCAGGCACTGCGCCCCGAACGCAGCCTATCCTACAAGGGCGGCGCGCAACTGGTGGAAGACACGCCCGAAGTGTTCGCATCGCCGCTGGCCCGGCGCATCGCCGCGCAGCACGGCATCAACCTTGCCAATGTCATCGGCACCGGCGCGCGTGGGCGTATCTCGAAGGCTGATGTGCTGGCGCTGGTCAAACCTGCCGCTCCGGCGGGCGCAGTGTCGTTCGGTGCGCCGTTTGAACTGGTCGCCAACCAGCCCACGGTTCAGCCGTTCGACAAGGTGCGCAAGGTTGTGGCCAAGCGCCTGACCGAAGCCAAGCAGACCATCCCCCACTTCTACCTGCGCGTTTCGGCGGCGGTCGATGAACTGATGGCCCTGCGCAAGACTGCCAATCTGGTGCTGGGCACGAAAGCGTCGATCAACGATTACATCGTCAAGGCCGTGGCCATGGCGCTGGTCAAGCACCCGGATGTCAACGTGCAGGTCCATGGCGACAGCGTCCACAGCTATCCCCATGCCGACGTGGCGATTGCGGTGGCCAGCCCCAAGGGTCTTGTCACTCCCATCGTCCGGCAGGCCGACCGGATGCACATCGCCCAGATCGCCGCCACCACCCGCGCGCTGATCGACAAGGCACAGGCGGGCAAGCTGGGGTATGAGGATATGGACGGCGGCACCTTCTCCGTCTCCAACCTCGGCATGTTCGGGATCGAGAATTTCGACGCGATCATCAACCCGCCCCAAGGCGCGATCCTTGCCGTGGGAGGGGTAAACCGGGTTGCAGTGGAAGCCGCCAATGGCGACATCGCGTTCGAAAGCCGGATTTCCTTCACCCTGTCGGTCGATCACCGCGCCATCGACGGCGCATTGGGCGCGCAGTTCCTGCAAACGCTGAAAGGCCTGCTCGAAGCGCCGGAGGGCCTGTTCGCATGACCCGCCCCATCACCGCGCTCGGCCCGGTCGGCCAGCTTGCATACCTGCCGCAAGATTTTGATGCGGCGGTAAAATACTGGACCGAAACGATGGGCGTCGGCCCGTTCTACCTGATGGAGAACGTGGCCCTTGGCGAAGCGAAATACAAAGGCGTGCCCACCGGCGCGGTCTTTTCCATCGCCATCGCATACTGGGGCGATGTGCAGATCGAACTGATCCGCCCGGAAAACCGCGAACCGTCGATCTATAGCGGCGAATACGCGGTGACCGACCAGTTGCACCACATCTGCATCTTCGTCGATTCCATTGCCGAAGCGCGGGCCGCCTGTGCTGAAGCCGGGGCGGAAATTCTGGTCGAAGGCAAAGTAGGTGAAGACGGCGAAGTGATCTATGTCGATCCGGGTTCAGGACCGGGGCATGTGATCGAACTGCTACAAAACATGACCGGCGCCGACGCCATCTTCCAGATGATCAAGGACGCATCGGTCAACTGGGACGGAAGCGAGCCTTTGCGCAAGCTGGGCTGACGGAACTCTTTCGCAAAACAAGACGTACATCCGCGCGGCCTTAAGCTCAGGACCTAAGAGCACGCCGCGCGGATGACCGCTTTCAACTGGCGGATCAGGCGCGTTTCATAGCGGCCCTGCAATGTGACGAAGCCAAAGGCCGGAGCGCCGATTTCCGATCCTTCCAGCCGCCGCAAAGTGCCGCTGGCAAGCTCTGCCGCCACGCTGTCGCACGCGATCATCCCCACCAGCCCACCATCGATGATGAGCGAACGGTGCAGCGCTGCGGATGATACCCGCACGATCTTGTTATCGCGTGAATAACCAAAGCGGCCGATCATGTCGGTAAATTCGCGCGTTTCCAGCGGGTCTATCGTGTCATAGGCGCTAAGCTGCGCCCATATGTGCCCGCCCTGCCCCTCATTTGGCAAGCGCCCCGTATCTGAAAAAATTGGATGATCGGCGCGCGCAACGATGGCGTAATCGCGCCGGAACAGCGGTTCGAAATCAAAGGCTTCGTCGCTGAAATCCACCGGCAGCCCGCAGAACGCAAAGTCCAGATCGCCCGCCGAAAGCATGGCCATAAGCTGCGTGGTGTAACCATCGCGCACCCACAGGTCCACCGGCGGGCTTTGATCGATAAAGCGGCGCAACGTGCGGGTAAGCCACTCGGACACCAGCACCGGGTGAATGCCCACGGCAAGGCGCGGGTGGCGATCCGCCTCGGTCAGTTCTTTCACGATGCGGCGTTCTTCGGCCAGCATCAGCCGCGCGCGCACCACCAACTTTTCGCACATCGCGGTGGGCTGCACCCCCGATGGCCCGCGTTCGAACAGGCTGGTGTTGAATTCCTCCTCAAGCTGCTTGATCGACAGCGTCAGCGCGGGTTGGGTAATGCCGATGGCCTTGGACGCCTTGCGCAGGCTGCCGCATTCATAAATGGCGATCATCCGCTTGAGCTGGACAAGGTTCATGCGGATGATCCGTCCATATCAGGTTGCACCAAGGAAGGTTTCCACCGCATCGACAACCCGGTCGCGCTCCAGCTTCAGGACGCCGTGCTTCACCCCTTCGATGTCCATCCGCCTGCCGTTGCGGAAATGGTGCGAGGTGGCACAGGTTACCTCCCACAGATCGTCCTGCGGGTTCATCACCAGCACATCATGCGCAACTTCGGCCATCGCGGCAAGGAAGTCATAGCGATAGACCGAGATATAACCCCACGGCATCCGCGCGCCCAGCCGCAGGCATTCGGCCATGTTCATGTGCCGCTCTTCATAGGAAATGCGCGGGTCCGAGAGCGTGCCGATGATCGCCCACAGCTTTTCGACGTGGTCCAGACTGGCATCGGGTGCGGGGAACGCTTTCAGCAGATTCGCCAGCTTTGCCTCACGCTGGTCAGCGGGGTAAGCGGCAAGGCCGAACAGTACCATGCGCCCCACCCGTTCGGGCACGCTGCGGGCCAGTTCGGTGGCGATCAGCGATCCGGTGTGAAAGCCCATGACATGATAGGTGTCGCCTGGGATCAACCCTTGATCGGCCAGATCGACCATCAGCCGGTCGGCCACGCCAGCGAAATCCTCGATGCTGACGGGCGCTGGCGGCGTGTCCGACATGCCATAGCCCGGTGTGTCCATGGCAATGACAGTGCGACCCTTGGACAGTGGCCCCATCACCGGCAGCCAGTCCGCGCTGCTGCTGGGCGTCTGGTGCAGGCACAGGATGGGTGTGCCCTGTCCTTCCCCGTTCTCCGGCCCGCCCGCTGCAATCCGGTAATGCACCTGCCCGAACCGGCTGTCGGCATAGCCGCGCTTGATTTCCACCATCACGTCACCTTCCTGATTGCTTGAAACTGTGCCGCAGCGACAAAGGCCAGCAGCGCCGAAAGGGTGAAGGCCAGCGTGCCGACAATCGCCATCGACCAGCCGACGGCCTGCGGATCGGCAAAGACCGATTGCGTCAGCCATGCCACCGCCACCGGTCCCAGCGACCCGCCGATCAGCGTCATCACGAAAGCATAAAGCGCCACGGCAAAGCCGCGCAGCGATGGCGGGGCAATTTCAGACAGGACCGACAGCATGGTGGTGCCGTAAATGGCCATGACGAACATCAGTTCACCCAGCATGACGATGGCCATGGTGCCGCTGCCGGCAAATTGCGGCAAGGCCGATGGCAGTGCCAGCACGGTAAGCCCCGCCGCCAGCCGCATCCGCCCAGCCACGCCAAAGCGCCGCCCCACGCGGTCCACCACAATACCCGCTGCAACCACGCCCAGCGCCGCCCACAGCACTTGCGCAAGGCCCAGCGCCTTGCCGGCAGAGCCGATGTCATAGGCAAATATCCGCGTCAGGAACACCGCGCCCCAGCCCGTCGCCACTACGCCCCCTACCGCGAACAGCGCCAGCGCCAGATAATAGGGCACGAACAGCCTATACTGGCGGCCCATGGCGCGCATCCCCTGTCCGAAGGACAGCTTTTCATGTCCCGGCGCAGCGGCAGCAACCGTGCGCGGCGGTTCGCGCAGCGTGGCCAGCAAAGCCAGCAGCACGACCCCGCTCAACCCTACCAGCACAAAGGCGATGCGCCACGGCGCAAGCTTGCCGATCACCGGCAGGCCCGCAAACGCGCCCTGCGGCGCCAGATCAAGGATCAGCCCGCAGATCAGCGACCCCAAACCGAACGCGATCATGCTGCCGAACACATAAAGCGCCATCGGGCGGCCCCGGCGTTCGGGTGGGAACAGGTCGCTTATCATCGTCACCGCGCACGGTCCCAGCACCGCTTCGCCCACGCCGATGAACAGGCGCGATGCGAACATCGACCCGAACCCGGCGGCAAAGCCCCCGGCGACAGTCGCCGCGCTCCACACCGCAATCCCCGCCAGCAACAGCTTGCGCCGGTTCACCGCATCGGCCACCGCGCCCAGCGGCAGGCCGACCGTGACATAGAAGATGGAGAAGGCAAAACCCTGCAACAGCGCAATCTGCATTTCGCTGATGCCAAGGTCTGCCCGTACCGGATCGATCACCAGCGCCAGCATACCCCGGTCGATCGTCGAAACGATTTGGGCAAGAAACAGCGTGGCCACGGTAAGCCATGCGCGGCCCACCGATCCGGAATGCGCGCTATCCACCGTGCCGAAACGGCCAGGGGCATTGGAATCCATAACTTTCTCCCCGTGCCGGGCGAAGGCTATCGTGCCCCCTGCCCCAGCCGATGCCCTTCGCCTGCCTGTCCGCCTGACGGAAGATTGTTCCCCGCACTCGCGGCGCGAACAAGCCGGGTGAAGGATCGTCACCGCTACCACCCTGCCCGCGCGCACCCAAAATCAGAAGCGCTTATCGCCTTGAGGAAATCCTGATTGGCGCAGCCGCTGCGCAGATGCTCCTGTGCGCACCTTCTCCGTAAAACCCACAGAAAGCGCCCGCCAATGACCGATCTTCAGCCCCTGATGAACCGCGCCGTGGCGCAGCGGGTGATGGCGGCCCACGGCGTTGCCGCGCTGGTCCTGACCGACACGACAAACATCTATCAGGCCACCGGATACTGGCCGCAAGGCGTGGCGATGGGGCAGGCAGGCGCGGCTTTTGCCATCGTGCCCGCCAGCGCCGATGCCCCGGTCACGCTGATTACCAGCCAGTTCCTGCATTACCTGCACGATATCGAAGCCCCGCAGCCGGGCGGGCCGCTCGATATCCTGCTCTATACCGCGCCCGATGGGCTGGAGGGGGCCACCCCGCCCATCTTCCTGCCACACGCATCAGGAGGCCGCCCCGATCCGATGGATCATCTCACGCAAGGCACCACACTGGAAGTGCTGGAACGCAATGGCACCTTCCCCAATGCCGCTGCCGCGCTGAAACAGGCAGTGGCAGAGATCTCCGGCACACTGGCCAGCGATGCCGCGCTGGTGGCGGGCATTCTGGCCGACCGCACCGCATTCTGCCCGGCCCAGCCGCTGTTGCGCCGTATCCGCATGATAAAATCGCCGCTGGAAATCGGCCTGATGCGCCATGCCGCGCGCAACAATGCACAGGCGGCGCGCGCCGCAATCCTTTCGATGCACGCAGGCGACACCTATCAGGACATGGCACGTGCGTTCTTTGCCGAAACCGGACGGCGCGGCGGGGTGCCGCTGTTCCTGTCCACCGACAGCACCACCATGCGCAAGCGCGACGGCGTGATCCACGATGGCCGCAGCTTCCAGATCGATGCGGTCAGCAGCTATGCCGGATACCACGGCGATTATGGCCGCACCGTGTTTGTGGGTGAACCCGACCCGATCATCATGCGCATGGTAAATGCCGCCGCCTGCGCCAACGAAGCCATCGCCGCTGCCCTGCGCCCCGGCCTGATGTATTCGGACGTGCGTCGCATCGGGCAGGAAGCGGTAGCCCGCGCAGGCTATGACATCGCCATCCCCTGCGCGGCGCACAGCGTGGGCCTGTTCCACACGGACGAGGCGTATGACGGCGACAGCCTGCACTTCAAGAAGGCCGACCACCTGATCGAAAAGGACATGGTGCTCAGTATCGATTGCCCGGTGCTGCATCTTGATGCCGCCGGGAACGTGCATCTGGAAGACCTGTGGCTGATAACCGAAAACGGCTGCGAAGCGCTGAACGACCGGGACGAACCGTTCCTGCGGATTTGATGGCAGCGCTGACCAGCAGCGGGACGCCTTTTCAGAAGTCAAAAACAATCCCCGTTCGTATCAAGCGAACGGAAGGTTGGGAACAATCCAGCACAGCATATCACTGCAGCACCGTCGCGCCTGCCCTGGTGGCCAGGGTTAGGGCGCGTGGACAAATTTGTCGTGGCGAGAGCGTCAGCTATCCGCCATTTCGCTCTGAAAACAGACTTTCCCGATACGACGCCGTTGCGGACGCTAACCCAATCGGTTCGGGGTAGGATCGCCTCGTTCGGCAATCAAATGCTGGCGGGCTTCGCCACAGAAATGCTCGTAAGCACGCGCCAGACTTTCACGTGAGAGTGAGGATTGTTCTGCAATCAAGTCAAGCAGGGCTTCTTCATTTCGTTGCGCAATCTCGCCCACTAAAGCTGCTTCGTTCAAACCCAGATTTCGGGCGAGAAGGCGTGTCGCGCGGACTCGCTTTCTGAAGTCGAAGTCCATGAGCCGTGCCGACTCGAACTCCGCCTTCTTGCGCATTGCCTCGCCTAAATCCCAGACCATACCGGCAGTATATAGCAATGCATAATAGGCTCAACCGAGCAGCAGCTTCCCCCCCTTTGCTGCCGTTCGGCCCGCTGTCAGCGCTCAACAGTAGCGGTCTTGCCGTCAGGACGGAATTGTCCACGCTGCATAGGCAGTTTGCAAACTGTCGGTGCCGCGCCTTTCTTTTCTGCGTCACCCCGGACTTGTTCCGAAGTCTATCTTGCAATCAAACCCACAGTTTACAGACAAGAAATGAACCTGAGACAAGCTCAGGTTAATGAGAATTTCCGGCGCGTTACAGTGGATCCGACGCCCAAACAAAAAGGGCCGGGCCGCAATGGCCCAGCCCCGAAATGCCTTGGTCGAACGGCGGATTTTCGCCGCCATTCGACCAAACGTGGTTTCAGATCAGAACTTGAAGCCAGCGCGCATCCCATAAGTCAGCGGGTCGGCAAGCTGCACCGTGCCATTCGCGCCGGGCGCGATGGACGATACGGTGACGTTGTTTTCCAGGTTCTTCACAAAGGCCTGAACGTACCACTTTTCGTTGGGTTCGTTGTAGGTCAGGTTCGCGTCGGTCTTGGAAAAGCCCGGCTGGGTCAGCTGCTGTACGTTGGCAAGGCCCGCCAGCTTGTAGGCAGTGCTGATGCGCGTGCGCACCTGTGCCTGCAACGAACCGACGCTGCCCAGATCGAACGTGCGGGTATAGCCAAGGTTCACCGTCCAGCGCGGCGAACGGTCCAGCGCATAACCTTCCCAGTTCTGCACCACGGTCGCGCCCGAAACGATCAGGCTGGGCGCAAACGTGCCGTAACGCGCATCCAGCCATGCCACCGCCATGTCGAAGCGATCATTTTCGCTGGCCTGAATGTTGGCTTCCATTTCAATGCCGTCAACCTTGGCGGTCGCGGCATTGGTGGTCACCTGGCACTGGCCACCGCCCGGCGTGCAGGTTGCCACCTGGCTGACCTGCAGGTTCTTGTAGTCATAATGGAAGCCCGAAAGGTTCAGGCGAACGCTGTCACCGATCCGGGTCTTGATGCCCGCTTCATAGGACGTCAGCGTTTCCGGTTCATAATAAAGCGCGCCCAGCGTGCGGTTCTGGTTGCAGGATGCGTTTTCGGCGGTGTTGCAGCCATCGTTGAAGCCGCCCGCCTTATACCCGGTCGAAACCGTGGCATAAAGCAGCGTCGTGTCGCTGGCGTCAAAGTCCAGACCCACGCGCCACGTCGTCTTGCTGAACGAACGCGCCGCATTGTTGTTCGACTTGGTATCGGTGGGCAGGTTGCAGGCTACGGTAGAGCAGGTCACGGTGTTGCCCACGCGCGACTTGTCATCATGCGAATAGCGGATACCGGCAGTAAAGCGCAGCGCATCGGTGGCGCTATAGGTCGCCTGCGCAAACCCGGCATAGGACTTTGCCTTGGTCGGGTCCTGCGGGAAGCCGAAGACATAGCCGGTGGTGTTCGGCGTGGGGCTGAGCAGGCCGAGCAGGTAGAAGCCGATGCCCGACTTTTCCTGGAAATAATAACCGCCAACCTGCGCTTTCAGCGGACCATCGCCGTTGGTGGAAAAGCGCAGTTCGTGGCTCTGCTGCCAGTATCCGCCGTCAAACCGCGTGGCGATGGCGCGCGCGCCAAGGCTGCGGATATTGATGCCGTCTTCGTGGCGTTCAAATTCGCGGTACGAACCCAGATAGTTCACCGAAACCGGGCCAAGGTCATAGCTGAAATCAGCCATCACGCCCCAGGTGTTGTTGTTGCGGGCGGCGTCGAAGTTTGACGGTACGTTCAGCGTGCGCAGCGCACCCGAAGACTTGTCCCCGCCGATATAGGTCGGGTTGACGAAGTTGGTGGTGACGTTCGAATAGACATTGGTCAGCGGCAGGGAATTGATGTTCTGCCCGTCGATGTTCGAATAATCGCCACGGATCACCAATTCACCGCCGCCCAGATCGAACAGCGCCGACCCACGGAACGAAAGGTTGTCCTTGAACGGGCTGAGCTTGGTGGTGAAACCGGTGCCAGCGCGCAGATAGCTGTCACGACGGTCATAGTTGACCGCAGCGCGTAGCGCGATGGTCTCGCTGACCGGCACGTTCAGCACGCCGGTAGCCTGCAGCGTGTCGTAATTGCCATAGGTCAGGTCCAGCGACCCGCCAAATTCGCCCAGCTTGGGCTTGGCCGACAGCACGTTGACCACGCCGGCCGTGGTGTTGCGGCCATACAGCGTGCCCTGCGGCCCGCGCAGCACTTCAACACGGCCGATGTCGAAGAACGAAACTTCCTGCACCTGCGGACGCGCGATATACACGCCGTCCAGCATGAATGCGGCCGACGGATCGCCCTTTTCGGTGCCGTCGGTGCTGGTCACGCCGCGAATGGTGATCTGCAGCCCGTTGGCGCGGTCGATCGAAAGGTTGGGCACGGTTTCGGCCAGCGCGGTGGGGTTGGTGATGCCCTGGCTGACCAGCGCTTCACCCGACACTGCCGTCAGCGCGATCGGGGTTTTCGATGCCAGTGATTCGGTGCGGTTGGCCGTCACCACGATATCGGCAATTCCGCTGGCGGGCTGATCGTCAGCCTGCGCATTAGCCTGCGCATTCTGGGCCAGAGCTGGCGTGGCGATCAGCGCCATCACCGATGCCAAACTCATCAGGCTGGAGCTTCTGGCGAATTTCAAAGTCCTCATGCATTCCTCCCTCAAGAAAATCCTGAAGATCCATACGCAGACGGACAATCCGACAGCGTTGTCACAACAAGTCGAGGATGAAGGAAATGCCCGGCCCGCACGCCGGTTTTGATATGCCCCTCCCCCGCTCCACAACGCTCGGCCAAGCCGCCCCGCCTTTCGGCCTGTAAGCCTTAAGCGATGTATGCGTATGGATCTTCTAGGGGACGTTTTGCATACGGCATTTTTGGTGACAAGCGTAAAAAATGCACGGAAATGGATTCAACCGATGCCGTGCATTTATTGCTGCATTATTGCAACACGAGCGCATCCCGGCTTTTTGTGTGCCGCGCGCGTGTCCTGCACCACATTATCGTTCAGCAGCAAAGCGTTCCATGGCTGACGATGCGTTGAACATATGGGCGCGCATCAGCTTGGCGGCTTCTTCACCGTCGCCGCGCATTACCGCTTCCACAATCGCGCCATGTTCCGCGCGCGATCTCACCGGGCGGTTGCCTTCGCGCAATTGTGCGCGGCGGAACGCGGCCATGCGTTCACGCAACCCCTGCGCCTGCTCCACGATAAAGCCGTTGTGCGTGCCTTCATATATCGCATCGTGGAAACGCCAGTTCAGCCGGTCGTATTCGTCAATATCACCGCGCTCCACCGCGCCTTCGCTTTCCTCGTGAATGCGGCGAAGGCCACTGCGCTCCTGCGGGGTCATCCGCGTGGCCGCCAGCCGCACGCACAGCGCCTCGATCTCGGCGCTCAGTTCGAACATGCCGAACACCCGCTCTGCCGTCATTTCGGCCACGATCGCCCCGCGCCGTGGGCGCATTTCGATCAGCCCTGCCGTTGCCAGCAGGCGCAGCGCTTCACGCACCGGGGTTCGGGATGCGCCAAACCGGTCGCCCAGCTGCTGTTCGTCAAGCTGCGTGCCGGGGGCCAGCGCGCCGCTGGTGATATCGTCAGCCAGTGCCAGCCTGATCCGTTCCGAAAGCAGTAATCCGCTTCCGCCCTCTTGCCCTGTATTCATGTTTGATGCATGCCAAAGTTATCCATATCCAGAATCTTGCATACAATCAGGCGGGAAACAACCAAATCCCGCACAACACACAAACGGGTGCCCTTTGGCTGACAATGCTTCGCAAGACATCTTCTCGCTGTTTCTCGCCCGGTGTCAGGCCACGCCCGATGCCCCCTTCCTGATCGCAGCGGATGGCGCGGTGCTGACGTATGCCGCCGCGCTTGCCCGGTCGGGGCAGATCGCCAACCTGCTGCGCGCCCAGGGCGTGCAACCGGGGGACCGGGTGGCCGTCCATCTGGAAAAGTCGCAGACCACCCTGCTCACATGGCTGGCGGCGCTGCGCACTGGCGCGGTCTATCTCCCGCTCAACACTGCCTATACCATTGGCGAACTTCGCTATTTCTTGGGCGATGCCACGCCTGCGCTGGTGCTGTGCCGGGCCGAAGATGAAGCGCCCATGGCCGCGCTCTGCGCCGAACTTGGCGTGCCCGCGCTGCTGACGCTTGATGCAACTGGCACTGGCGGCACCCTTGCCAGCGGGGCCGATGCACAAGCCGAAGATTGCACACGCGCCGCAATCGCCCCGACCGATCTTGCCGCCATCCTTTACACATCGGGCACCACCGGTCGCAGCAAGGGCGCGATGCTGACCCACGCCAACCTTGCGTCCAACGCGCTGACCTTGCGCGAATACTGGCGCTTTACCGCCGATGACCGCCTGCTGCACGCCCTGCCCATCTTCCACACCCACGGGCTGTTCGTCGCCACCAACGTCACCATCGCGGCGGGCAGCGCGATGATTTTCCTGCCCAAATTCGATGCCGATCAGCTTGTCCGGCTGATGCCGCAGGCCAGTGTGCTGATGGGGGTGCCCACCTTCTACACCCGCCTGCTGGCCCATCCCGGCTTCACCCGCGATCTGGCCGCGCCGATGCGCCTGTTCATTTCCGGTTCCGCCCCGCTGTCTGCCGAAACGCACAAGGATTTCAGCGCCTTGACCGGCCATGCCATCCTTGAACGCTATGGCATGACCGAAACCAACATGAACACGTCCAACCCCTATGACGGCACGCGCAAGCCCGGCAGCGTGGGCTTCCCCCTGCCCGGTGTGTCGGTCCGCATTGCCGACCCGGAAACCGCTGCCGTGCTGCCGCAGGGCGACATCGGCGGGATCGAGGTCAAAGGGCCGAACGTGTTCTGTGGCTATTGGCAAATGCCTGAAAAAACGGCGGAAGAACATCGCGATGATGGCTTCTTCATCACCGGTGATCTCGGCTTCATCGATCCGGAAGGCTATGTCCACATCGTCGGCCGGGCCAAGGATCTGATTATTGCGGGCGGGTTCAACATCTACCCGGCAGAAGTTGAAGCCGCGCTGGATGAAATTCCCGGCATCGCGGAATCCGCCGTCATCGGCGTGCCTCATCCTGACATGGGCGAAGCCGTCGTCGCCGTGGTCAAGGCCACCGATTCCGCGCTCGATCAAGCCGCCGTCATTGCCGCGCTGGCGGATAAGCTGGCCCGCTTCAAACAGCCCCGCGCAGTGCTGTTCGTGCCCGAACTGCCGCGCAACACCATGGGCAAAGTGCAAAAGGCCCTGCTCCGCCAGGACCACGCCAACCTGTTCAAGACCTGACAAACCCACCGCTTGAGCAACCAAAACAACAATCCGGCACCACAACCCGCCGGGAGAGGGATAAGCCATGATAATCCTGTCGGTTGCGATCCTTGTCGCAATCTTTGCAGCAGCGGTGTGGTTGCCATTGAACATGGGGCTGATCGGCCTTGCCGCCGCGCTGGGCGTGGGTGCCATGGCGGGCCTTTCGGCCAAGGACGTGCTGACGGGCTTTCCCGCCGACCTGTTCCTGACCCTGTTGGGCATCACCTATCTGTTCGGCATTGCCAGCCGCAACGGCGCGATTGACTGGCTGGTCGCGCGCGCATCGCACCGGCTGGGCCATCACACCGGCTTCATTCCCGTGCTGGTCTTCACCGTTACCGCCGCGCTTACCGCGCTGGGCGCGGTTGGCCCCGCCGCCGTCGCCGTTGTCGCCCCCATTGCCCTGCGCATGGCCCGCGCCCACGGCTTTTCGGCGCTGATGATGGGGCTGATGGTGGTCCACGGCGCGCAGGCGGGTGCCTTTTCGCCCATCTCCATCTACGGCGGCATCACCAACAAGGTTCTGGCCCGCACCGGCATTGTCCCTCAACCCGAATACCTGTTCCTTGCCAGTGCAGCCTTCAACGCCACCATGGCACTGGCCATCTGGCTCTGGTATGCCCGCCATCGCGCGGCATCGGCCAGCACGGCCCATGAAATCGAAGCCCCCCAAGCCCTTACCCGCGATGGTGCGTGGACTTTGACAGGCCTTGCCGCGCTGGCTGCCGGTGCCTTGCTATTCAAGATCGACATCGGCTTCATGGCGCTCATCGTCATCATCGCGCTCGCCATGGTCGCCCCGCGCACCCAGGATGGCGCCCTGAAACAGGTGGACTGGTCCACCATCCTGCTGATTTCAGGCATCGTCATCTATGTCGGTGTGCTGGAAAAAATCGGTGCCATCGGCGCGGTCAGCGCTGCCATCGGCACGGTCGGTTCCGCCGCGCTGGCGGCCCTGCTGCTGTGCTACCTTGCAGCCACAGTGTCGGCCTTCGCCTCGTCCACCGCGCTGCTGGGGGTGATGATCCCGCTGGCCGCCCCGCTGCTGGGCGCGCCCGGCATCCCCGCCATGGGCGTCATCGCTGCACTGTGCATCGCCAATACCATCGTCGACACCTCTCCCTTCTCGACCAATGGCGCGCTGATCGTCGGCAACACCCCGGAACCGGACCGCCCCGACCTGCTCCGCAAACTGCTCATCTACAGCGCGCTGGTCGTCGCCTTCGGCCCGCTACTGGCCTGGGCGGTGTTCGTGGGGGTGTAATTTAACCCCTTACCCGAACCGGAACCCCGTAACCGCCATCGCGCCCATGAAGTCGTTCTGGTGAAAATGCACCGTACACGCATCGTCGCCGCCCGCGCCCGCCGCCACCATCAGCGGCAGCAGGTGCTCTTCGCGCGGATGGGCCATGCGCGCCGCCGGGGCCAGTGCCCATGCTTCCAGCGCGGCATTGCGGGCGGGCGCATCGGTCCCGTCCAGGTTTTGCCGCAGCCATGCATCAAACTGCGCGGCAGCAGCGGCCCCTGCCGGTCCCCATGCGCGCAGGTTGTGATACGAAAGGCCCGATCCGATCACCAGCACGCCTTCATCGCGCAAGGGCTGCAACAGCGCGCCCATGGCAATGTGCGTGGCAGGATCAAACCCGTCCAGCACCGATAGCTGCACCACCGGAATATCGGCCTGCGGGCGAATAGGCTGCATCATCGAAAAGGTGCCGTGGTCAAACCCGCGTTCACCATCCAATTCGCACGCCATGCCCCCTGCCCGCAGCAGATCGCGCACCCGCCCCGCCAGTTCCGGGCTGCCCGGCGCGGTGTAGTGGATGCGATACGTGTGTTCGGGAAAGCCGTAATAATCATACAGCATCGGCGGGGCAGGATGCGATGAAACCCGCGCCACCGGCGCCTCCCAATGCGCGGTAATTACCAGCACGACGCGCGGACGTTCGGGCAGTTCCTCCAGCACCCCTGCCAGCGACGCTTCAAGCGCGGTATAGGCCTCACGCATCGGCCCTTCCATCCACGGCCACGGCCCGCCGCCGTGGTTCAGAAAAAAGGTGGGCAATCTGCTCATTTCAGGCTCCGTGCAGGGTTCCCCCGCAGATGGGACCGCCGCTCACATACGGCAAGCCCCATCCACCCTGCACATCACCCCCGCCACCTGCCCCCGAACATGGCATCAGCGCGAAAAGGCCCACCAGGTCAGCTGCCTGACCTTCACCTGTCGTTCTTCAGGGACGGGCGCCGCCCGCTCCACGGCGCGGCCTTTTCCACCTGCCCCGCCAACCGGAACAGCAGCGCCTCTTCGCCATAGCGCCCCGTCGCCATCACGCCGATGGGCAACCCGTCTGCCGACATGCCCAGCGGCAGGGACATGCTCGGCTGCCCGGTGCCGTTGTATATGCCGGTAAAGGCCGTAAACGCCCCCACCTCGCGCCCCCAGTCCGCCATGCTGCGCCCGGTATCCAGCCCGATCCGGCCCAGCGGCAGCGGCGGTGCCGACAGCGTGGGGGAAAGGATCACGTCGTATCGCTCCATGAACTGGGCAATCGCCACGGCAGCGGCCTGATAGGCGTTGTTGCCGCGCGCATAATCCATGCCGGTATAGCTCTTGCCCATTGCGATGAAGTCCAGCGTGGTGCGCTCCACCACGTCCGGTCCCAGTTCGATGCCCAGCGCCTTGGCCCGGTCAACGCAATCCGCCGCCACCGACGATGCCATCAGCGCAAAGCTGCTGGCCCCGATGCTGGCGAAATCGATCTTCGGCGCGGCTTCCTCAACATGGTGGCCAAGGCCCTCCAGCAGCTTTGCCGCATCGCGCGTGGCGGCCAGCACTTGTGCATCCACCGGCGCGCCCGAAAAGGGGCTGAGCATCAGCGCCACCCGCAGCTTCCCCGGATCGCGGCTCACTTCGGCCAGGAAGGGCCGCTCCGGCGATGGCGCGCCATAGCGCGACCCCGGCTCCACCCCATGCGTCGCATCCAGAATGGCAGCGGAATCGCGCACCGTGCGCGTCACCGCATGGTGGACCGACATGCCGCCCCAGCCCTCGGTCCTCGCAGGCCCCATTGGCACCCGACCGCGCGATGGCTTCAGTCCGAACAGCCCGCAGGCCGATGCCGGGATGCGGATCGAACCGCCGCCATCGGTGGCGTGCGCCGCCGGGATCACGCCCGCCGCCACCGCCGCCGCCGCCCCGCCGGACGATCCGCCCGCAATACGCTCCGGGTTCCACGGATTGCGCGTCGGCCCCATCGCCACGCTTTCCGTCGTCCCGGTCAGGCCGAACTCCGGCGTCGTCGTCTTGCCGAAGATCACAAAACCCGCGCGTTCAATCCGCCGCACCAGTTCGGAGGTCACACTGGCGCGCTGGCCCTTGTAAAGCCTGCTGCCGTTTTCGGTCACTTCGCCTGCGATATAGGTGTTCAGGTCTTTCAGCAGCCAGGGCACCCCGCTGAACGGCCCTTGCGGCAGCCCCGCAGCAATCGCCCTGCGCCCATAGTCATAGTGCTTCTGCGCCATGAAGTTGAGCTTCGGGTTCAGCGCTTCGGCCCGCGCAATTGCCGCCTCCAGCAGTTCGACGGGCGCAACCTTGCGCGCCTTGACCAGCGCAGCAAGGCCAAGGGAATCGTGAGTGTCCAGCACGTCGTTCATGGTTCCCGCTTTCGTTGCACCTGAAAAACCGGCACTCGCGGCAAGCGCTATCCCACCGGCAATGGCTTCGCGCCGCGTAACGGCCATCACACGTAATACCGCGCGTAATACTTGCGGAACTGCGCGATTGGCCCATCGCCTTCGCAGATCAGCGCATTGGGTTCGAACTTCTGGCGGTCCCAGATGATCTTGTCCTGATCGAACTGCTTGCAGATATCGCGGATGATCGCCTTTGCCACGCCTGCCCGCTCACCCTCGGCCTGCGCACGCGGCTGGGTAAAACAGAAGCGCACATGCACATGGTCCAGCTCCACCGGCGTGATGCAGGCCACCAGCAGCGTTTCGGAAATCCCGGTAAAGCGTGTCCAGCTTTGCCCCGGTCCCATTGTATCATAGCTGATCTGGCCATCGACCTCGCCCCACGGCGTGCCCATCTTGGCCTTCACATCCGCACCGCGGCCCCAGTCGCCCCAGCGCAGATCGCCCAGCGGCACGTTGGCGGTGCCGTGGATATATTTGAAGTGCGCCACGTCCACGCCGTTTTCGGCCATGTTCTGGATCGATCCATAGACGTTCCATTCGTAAACGTCATAGTCGGTCCATTCGGGGTCCGTCGCTTCGGGCAGATGCTCCACTTCAAACAGCGGGGCGGCATCTTCGGGATGATACCACAGCCAGATCCAGCGGTTCGCCTCGGTCACATGCCAGGTCCGGGTGCATTTGCGCTTCACCTGCGGCGGGATCGACTTCGAATAGGGGATCTCCTTTACGATCCCCTCTTCCCCGTCATACCGCCATGCGTGGAACGGACATTCCAGCAGATTGCCATGCACTTTGCCGCCGTGGCCCATGTGCGCGCCCAGATGCCGGCAATAGGCATCGATCACGCGCACCTGCCCATCTTCCCCGCGCCACATCGCAAGGTCTTTGGAAAAATAGCGCAGCGGCTTTACCTCGCCCACCGCAAGGTCAGCGGAAAGATCGATGGCATACCAGCCGAACGGAAAGCCGATATCCAGATTGCGCTCCTGCACCGATGCACGCCCTTCAACCGGGGCCGTGCGCCAGTCGATCAGATCCTGCCCGCGCAGCTTTTCAAGGATCTGCCACACCGCCACAGGTGCGGTGCGGGCGTCGTTCGCCACTGTATCCGCCATGTTGTACTCCTGAATTGCCGTGGCGGGGGTTGTCTCCGCGCATCCGGCCATCTTGCGGTGGAGCAGACTTCCCGGCTCCCTGGGATGTCTAAAGGCCAAACACCTTCATCGCGTTGTCGCGCAGGAACTTGGGCCACACCTCGTCCTTGAACGGCACGTTTTCCATGTCCGCCATGATCCGGTCCAGGCTCAGCCCCATCGGGAAATACCCGGCATAGATCACCTTGTCCGCGCCGCGGGTATTGGCATAATCGATGATCGCCTTGGGGTAATGCTTGGGCGCGAAGGCGCTGGTCGAATAATACAGGTTCGGCCATTTCAGCATCAGCTTCACCGCCAGCGCTTCCCACGGCTCGGCCCCGTGGCGCATCACCACTTTCAATTCGGGGAAGAACCAGCACACCTCGTCCAGATGTTCCACCTTCTGGGTTTCCATCGGAATGCGTGGGCCGGGAATGCCCACGTTCAGCAGGATCGGCAGGCCCAGTTCCTCGCAAGCGGAATAGATCGGCCACATGTATTTGTGGTTGATCGCCACTTGCGGCAGCGTGCCCGAAGGAAACACGCTCACCGCCGAAAGTCCCACTTCGGCGTGGATACGCTTGATCCGGCGCACTTCCTCGGTGCCATTGTTGGGGTTCACCGGCAGGTCGAAGAAGAACCGGTCGCCATAAAGCTCTTTGGCCCGGCGCGATGTGTCGTCTTCGTTCCAGCCCACCAGCGCGCGCTGCACGTTGTGCCTGTCCATCTGCGCCACGGTCCAGGCGATGTAATCGTCCTGCTGGCCCGATTGCGGGATGTCCTTGAACATGTATTGCGCGGGCATGGCAAACTGCCCCAGCGTCTGCTTGTCCTTGATAAGCGGGCGGAACGGGGCAAACCATTCGGCGCGGTCCTCCGCATCGGGCAGGCCCAGCATGCAGTCGATGATCCCGATATCCTTGGGCATTCCCATCAATTCTCTCCCGAAAGCTGCGGCCACACCCTGCGCAGGGCGATCTTGTCGACCTTGCCCAGCCCATTGCGCGGCAGCGTTGTCTGGCTGAAAGCGACGCGCACTGGCGCCTTGTAGCGGGCAAGACGGCTTGCCACCCATTCGATCACCGTGGCTTCATCGGTGCCCGGCGCGGCCACCACCGCCGCCACCAGCTTTTCGCCCAGCCGTTCATCCGGCAGGCCGAAAGCAGCAAATTCGGTCAGCCCCGGCATTTCGCCCAGAACGCGTTCCACTTCGGCGCAATAGATGTTCTCCCCGCCCGAAATCACCATGTCCTTCTTGCGGTCGACAATGAAGACATAGCCGTCCCCATCCACGAACCCGACGTCCCCGGTGCGCAGCCAGCCATCATCGGTCAGCACCGCCGCCGTTTCCTCCGGGCGGTTCCAGTATCCGCGCATCACCTGCGCGCCACGCACCACAATCTCGCCCGCCTCTCCGCCGGTCAGGATCTGCCCGTCCGGCCCTTCGATGCGCACGTCCACCATCGGCAGCACTCGCCCCGCTGCGGCCGGGCGGCGCATGAAGTCCGGCCCCACTGCCTGCGCAATCGCGCCCGAACATTCGGTCATGCCATATCCGGTGCCGATCTGCGCATGGGGGCAAAGCGCGTGGACTTCCTCAACCAGATTGACCGGCAGGGCCTGACCGCCGCTGCCGATATTGCGCAGCGAAACAAGGCTTGCCCCATCCGTCCGCGCGCGATGAAGAATGTCCCACAGCATCGTCGGCACCGCGCTGAACATGCTGATCTGCTCAGCCGCAATCAGCCGCGCAGCCTCCTCCGCATTCCAGCGGCGCATGATGACCACTTTGCCCCCGCTGACGAACGGCGAAAGAAACCCCGCGCCAAGCCCCGAAACATGAAACAGCGGATAGACCAGCAACGATGCCGGCTGCGGCATCTGCGCAATCAGCGCTTCCGCGCTCGTGCCCATCTGCTGCGCCATGTTGGTCAGCACGACCATGCCCGACATCTGCGTGCTCATCAGCCCAGTAATGACATTGCGGTGCGAAAGGACCGCACCTTTCACCCGCCCGGTCGTGCCCGATGTGAACAGGATGGCGCAGGGATCATCGGGCGCGGCATGGCGTCCATCCGGCGCGGCATCAGCCGCCCGACGCGCCAGTTCGCCTGTGTCCAACGGCTTTTTCAGATCGAGCACACGGCCGGTATAGCCTGCATCGCGCATCGCCTCGGCACGCTCGCCATCGGCAAGCACCACCGCAGGATCAACATCTTCAAGCATCGCCAGCAATTCCGGCCCAGACCCCCGGCTGTTGACCAGCGCGGCAACCCCACCCGCCTTCATCACGGCCAGAAATGCCACCAGCCATTCCGCGCTGTTGCGCATGGCAATCGCCACCCGGTCGCCGCGCGTAATGCGCAGCATGGGCACAAGCTGATCGCGCCAGCCGAACAACTGGTCATAATTCAGGCGGCGCTCTGCCCCGTCGTCGCTGAAATCCACCACACAGGTGCGATCCCCAAACCGGCGCGCGGATTCGATCAGCAGGTTCAGGTCGGTCGGCGCGGCCACGAACTGGCGCATCCCGTCGCGCTGCCCGATCTCGAACGGCGACCCCGGCCCGGCAACGCGCGCCAGAACGGGATCAGCCAGAACCGGATCGTTCAGCAGATCAGCCTCGCTTGCGCTGCGATGGCCTTCGCGCACCGTGTCGGACATCGCACTCCCAAACCTTTTATCGCTTTGCCTGAATCGCCTTCTATCTCGTTCTTTGCGTATTTCAAGCGCCATTTAATTGCGCATATCACATTTCAGCGATTCTTAGGGGCTGCGCCCGCGCAAATCTGCCGCACTTATGCGCCCAGCGATGCCAGCAGCGCCACAAGTTGCGCCTGCCGGTTCACCCCGGTCTTGGCAAAGACCGCGCGCAACTGCACTTTGGCGGTATTGTGCGCTATGCCCAGCCGCCGCGCCGCTTCCACCAGGCTGTGCCCTTGCGCCAGCACGGCGGTCAGCCGCGCCTCTGCCACGGTCAGGCCCAACAGATCGCGCAAGGCCTGCGGATCGGTGCTTTTTTCCGGCCCCGGACGCGCCATAAACAGCGCCAGCGCACCCGCGCCTGCGTGAATCGCGCTCACATCCAATGGCCGCGCGGTCACCACCAGATCGCCGTGTGCGGGACGTTCAATACGAAAGCGGGTCAGCTTTGCGCCTGTCAGGCCCAGCCCGTTTACAAGTATGTCCCCACGCAGCAATTCACCCACCATACGCTGCTGCGCGGGGGCGGCCAGCACCAGTTCGGCATCGCGCCGCATCAGCCCCTCATCCTCGGCCAACAGGCTGTCGGCCAGCGCATTGGTGCTGACAATGCGGCGGCTGCGGTCCAGCACGATCAGCGCCAAGCCCAGCCCTTGGGCCGTCGCATGGAAAACGCCGTGCTGCGCGCCTGCAAACTGCAACTTCTCGAACAATCCCACCGCGATGCGCAAGTGCTGCGACAGCATCTGCAACCGCGCGCGATCCGCCGGGGTGAAATCGGGCAGTGCGTTGTGCCGGCTGATGCGGAACCGCGCCTCATATCGCCCATCATCCTTGCGCCCGCGCGCCTGCCCGAAATGCAGGTCAATGCCCAGCACCTGATCGAACCCCGTCTCCGCCATTGTGCGGCGATATTCGGGAAAGGCGTGATCGGGCAGCCCCGCCATGAACTCGGCATAGGATGTCACAATCCCGTCCGCCAACCCCTGAAACGGATCATCGGCAAACAGGCTTTCGGCATAAATACTGGCAAAATCGGCGCTGCCGCCGGGCGTCAGAAAAGTTGCAGGCTGGCGCTTTCCCGGCGTGGTGATGATAAGCGTGGCAAAGGTTGCGTCCATCCACCCGGCCAGCGCTTCCAGAAACCCGCGCCACGGCTGCTCTTCCCCGATCCCGGCATAGAGCCGCGCGAGAAGATCGGAAAAATGAAGATCCATTGTTGCAGCCATGACCGCAGCATAGACGCAGGCCTGCCCGTCATCCAGCGGCGATTGTTTCCAGAAATATTACGCATTTTTCTGATATTGTCAGATTTAGTACACGCAATGCGCTGCAATGGATCAAACTAGATGTCACACAATATCGAAGCCGTCGTCGCCCGCCTGCAAGCGCTGGAAGACCGCGAGGCTATCCGTGACGTGATCGCCCGCTATGGCCCGCTGGCGGATCGCGGCGATGCGCAGGCGCTGGCGGCGCTATGGACGGAAGACGGCACTTACGAAGTCGTCGGTTTCGCCAGTGCGCGCGGACGGGCAGAAATCGCCGCGCTGATCGACGCCCCCTATCACCGCGACATGATGGCCGATGGCTGCGCGCACCTGCTCGGCCCGGTGGCCATCACCGTCGATGGGGACCGCGCCAGCGCTGTTGGACATTCCGTGGTGTTCCGCCACCACGAAGGCACATTCAGCGCGTTTCGGGTGGCGGCGAACCGGTGGACACTGGCCCGCGATACGCATGACGGGCAGTGGCGGGTCATCCACCGCGCCAATGCCCTGCTTGATGGCGCAGAGGCGGCCCGCGTACTGCTGTCGGTCCCGGTCAGGAACACTTAGGTGTCTTTAGGTGCCGTTCAGGAATTGTCCCTCAACCGCCCCTTGAAACCGGAATCAAAGCCCCCGAAATCGTTCTTGCGCAAGGGCTTGCAAGGAACATGATGACCTTGGCCAGCGACGCTGGCTGCACCCATTGCGCAAAATCGGCATCGGGCATGTCGGCCCGGTTCACCGGCGTATCGATCACACTCGGCAGCACCGCGTTGACCGTGCAATCGGTGCCCGCCAGCTCCGCCGCAAGGCTTTCCGTCAGCTTGTGAACCGCCTGCTTGGACGCAGCATAGGCCCCCATTCCGGCACCGGCATTCAGCGCCGATCCGGCCCCGATATTGACAATCGCCGCGCCGGGCGTGTTGCGCAAAATGGGCAGGGCGGCCGTGGTCATGTTCACGCAAGTCGTTGCATTCATGGCAAACATTCGCGCCCATGTGGCCGGGCTGCCATCGCCCAGCGGCTCCCAAACAAAGCCGCCCGCGACGTTTACCAGCACATCGATCCCGCCAAGTTCGGCCTGCGCCCGCACAACGGCCGCTGCCGCCTGCGCCGCGTCGGTCAGATCCACACCGCCCAGATCGATCCCGCCGGGGTTCGCATCGGGCGCGGTGGCTGCAAAATCGATCCGCGCCACGCGGTCGCCGCTTTCCCTGAACGCTTCTGCCACGGCCCGGCCAAGCACCCCGAAACCACCGGTTACAATCACTGAACGCATTGATCCAAAACCTCTTTCAGGGCCGCTGTGAATGGCGGATGCCGCCATCTACGACGAGTTCAGTACCCGTAACATAGCTGGCTTCGTCCGACAGAAGGAAGCGGATTACCGTGGCAATTTCATCCGGCCGTCCAAACCGGCCAAGGAAAATGCGCGGGCCATAAAGCTGCTCCATCCCGTCACGCGCCGCGCCCAGAATGGGGGTGTCGATCATGCCTGGACTGACCGCGTTGATACGCACGCCATGCTGCGAAAGCTCGTCCGCCATAGAGCGCACCAGCGAGATTACGGCGCCCTTCGCGGCAGAGTAGATCGGGATCATGCCATTGCCAAACCACGCATTTATCGATGCAATGGCGACGATAGCGCTGCCCGGATTGGCCTTCAGATCAGCCATGAAAGCCTGCGTCAGTTCAATCAACGCGCGCACATGCAGCGCCATGCCACCGTCAAAGTTTTCAGGCGTCACCCCGCCAATCCCGGTCTGCAACGCAGTGCCCGCACCATGCACGATGCCGCCAATGGCACCTAACGCTTCGCGCGTTTGCAGGGCAGCAGGGGCGACCGACTGCGGATTGCGCAAATCGACGGCAAGGCCAATGGTGGCCACGCCATAAGCATGTGATATTTCAGCCGCTGCGACCTTTGCCCCATCAGCGTTGATGTCCCACAGCGCAACCGGACGGCCCACTGCGGCCAGCGCATGAGCGGCGGAAAGACCGATGCCCGATGCGCCCCCGGTGATGACTACCCCGGTGCCCGGCGCACCAAGGCGCGATGCCTCAAAGATCATGCTGCTTCCTTTTGCGGATCGTTGTTTGGCAGGCCGTTAAGGCACACCGTATCGAAGCCCAGCACATGCGCGACCCGGCCCAGGCCGACCCAGGCAGCAGTGCAATAGGCAAGGTCCACAACCTCGCCATCGCTGAACGCCGCCTTCATCCTCGCCCAGAAATCTTCATCAATCGCAAGGGCTTGCGGCTCTGTTCCAAAGCGTTCGGCAAATTCGATGGCAAGGCTTTCGCGAGCAGAAAACACCGTCGCACCGCGCCAATCCTCAATCGCGGCATAGAACGCTTCATCAGGCGCGGGGCCATTGTCGGTCACCAGCTTCCGGTTGGGATCGCCCGCCACGCTGAACACGGCGGGCGCATCGCGGTCTGCGCGGAAATCCTTGCACACCATGCAGCCATTGATCTGGGCCGTGCGCATCCGCGCCGCTTCGAATTCGCGCAGCGACAGCCCGCTTTCGCGATAGACCGCAGCGGAAAAGGCGCTGCTGGCCGACACGATGGGCACCGCATGGGTGCGCGCGGCATAGCCGAAGGGATCGGCGTGATGGCTTTCTGGAACGGTAATGCGCGGCATCGGGCGATCCTTTCCGGGAGATATTGCTTTGTTTTATATAAGCTTACATGCCCGGTGATCCGGGGAAGCCCATATAGTAGGTTCCAACGGTCATCCCGCCATCGACGACGATTTCGGTACCGTGGCAGTAGGAGGATTCATCGCTGGCAAGGAATGCAGTAGCCGCCGCCACTTCTTCTGGCCCGCCGATGCGCTGCATCGGCACGTTGGCATAGCCCTTGTTCACTTCAGCCCGCGCCGCACCGGTGTGGTTGGACATCACGGTATCGACACCGCCGGGGTGGACGGAATTGACGCGAATGCCCTTGTGGCCCAGTTCCATCGCCGCAACCTTGGTCAATCCGCGCACGCCCCATTTGGACGAGGCATAGGCGACAAGGCTGTTCGCACCTTTCATCCCATCGACCGACGAGACGTTGACGATTGCGCCTTTGCCACGCGAGATCATGCCCGGCGCAACTGCCTTGATGCCAAGGAATTCACCGACAAGATTGACGCCGAGCACGCGCTCGTAATCAGCTTTGCTGGTTTCCAGAATGCTTTTGAACATCAGGATACCGGCGTTGTTCACCAGCGCATCAACGGGACCAAGATCAGCCTGTGCTGTGGCAACAACGCGCGCCCAATCATCCTCGCTGGTCACGTCCAGCTTGTAGAAGCGCGCAGCTTCGCCCAGCTCGGCGGCCAGCGCCGCACCGTCTTCTTCCAGCACGTCGGCAATGGCAACTTTCGCGCCTTCGGCCACGAAAAGGCGCGATGTGGCCGCGCCCATGCCCCGCGCGCCGCCGGTAATGATGGCGACCTTGCCCGTCAGCTTGCCCATGTCTTCTCCCGTTCGTCGTATTGGCTTTGTGCAAATAAATCAGGCGATTTGTGGCACCGGCGCCATGTCCGGCACGTTGTGCGTCCAGCCCATTTCCTCGTAGCGTTCGGCAATGCGCCAGCCATCGGCGGTGCGGACAAGCCGGTCCCGATACCAAAGGCCGATAAAAAACACCTGTTCAGCGCCGTCGCCTGAGCGGTGCGTCATTGGATTGAACAGGATCGTGCGGCTGCGCGCTTCGTCTCCGGCTATGTCCAGCTTGGTCGTAGCGACCATGTGCTGAAACGTAGGGAAGCGTTCCAGCGCAACAGGGAGCCACGCCCTGATCTTCGGATAGGTGCCCTTCGCGCCGCCGGTTTCGCTGTAATCGATCTGTGCATCTGGGGTGAAAATGCCGTCCAGCGCATCCCAATCGCGTTCATCGATGGCGAAGCTGTAGCGGGCGAAGAGATCCTGGATCTCCAGCCGGTCGGATATTTCCTGAAGGCTCAACATGGCACCTCTCCCCAAAAGGTCGGCGCTATGGCTGCGCCGATCCTTTCTGCATTGCTGTCAGGCGACTTGTCTGTCCTGCCGCTTGTCCAGCGTGACGTGCAAGCCGTTGACACGGCCCTGAATTTCAGGCGCCTTGTCGCGCGGGTTGAAGAACTGGCGATACCACAGGCGCACCTTCGCATAAGGGCCGTCCTTGGGGATGGCGAGCGGGTTGATGCAGGCGCGCTTGTTGGCCCAAATCTCCACATCCTGCGCAAAGGCAAGGCGGCTGCCTTCCTGATAGGCCAGCGCCATTTCGCGGTCAGCATCGTTGGTTTCGCGGCTACCATCATGAACCTTGACCATCAGCGCGTGCCACGAACGGGTGACGCCATCTTCGATGGGGGTGTTGGCGATCATGATGAAGCTGTCGAACGTGCCGGCCATTTCCGATTGCAGGAAACCAGGGCCTTCGTACCAAGTATCGAGCACCAGCGCGTCTTCCGGGTTGGCGGTGAGCGTGCGGTGGCCTGCGCTGTAATACTGGTGGAGGTGCCCGCCTTTGAATTCGTTGGCGAAATATTGCCAGTCGGTCGCCCCGTGGATGGGAATAAAGTGGCCAAAATCAGCCATGTTATCAACTATTTCTATGCCGTGACTGTTCAGATCGCCCATATAGTCGATCTTCCATTCCACCCAGCCCGGTTCGCCATAATGGCCGCCAAAGTTGGGCAGTTCGACATCAGGTTCCAGACCTTCGGGATCGTGCCACATCCAGATGATCCCGGCGCGCTCGATCACCGGATAGGTCTGCAGCTTTGCCGCCTTGGGGATGAAATCCGAATAGGGGATATGGTTGCACGCGCCATCGGTGCCAAAGCGCCAGCCGTGGAACGGGCAGCGGATCGATTCCCCTTCGACATGTTGGCCATCGCGCACGATGTAGGACGTCGAGTTCTTTGCCAGATGCGCGCCCATGTGCGGGCAATAGGCATCAACCACATAAGGCGTGCCGCTTTCCCCCCGATAGATCACCAGATCCTTGCCGAAATAGCGGATCGGCGCAGGCGTGCGGGTGGCATCGGTGGCCGGGCCGATCATGAACCAGCCGCGCGGGAAATCAAACTCTCCCAGACCATAATCCTTGGTCGTTGCCATCAGCATCACTCCTGTAGATTTTTCGCCGCCCTGAGTCGGCTTTTCAGCGCATTTGAAGGCTTAATAACCAAATTATACGCAATTTGCGAATTTTTTATCGCGCGATCATGCTGTGACATGATGTCATGGAAGCATGCGCCGGGCAAGCGCAGCCTTCAGCGATACTCTTCCCACGCCAGCGACGCTTCGGCGCTGTCCAGATCAACCGCGCCGACGATGCCCAGCGCCGCACGCGCTTGCGCCAGTGGCAGGTGGAACACGTCTTCGTATTTCGCCATGAAATAGGGACCGGACTGTTCGCCCACGTCCATGCCGCAGCGGATGGCGCGCAAGGCCGTGGGGAAGGACTGCGGATAGTGCAGGCCGGTGCGCGAAATCAGCCGCAACGCGCCGAGCAACTGGCCCGGATGGATCAGGCCCACCAGTTCGGCATCAAGAAAGCGCGGCAGATTGCTGAGCCGCCCGAAATAGGGGACCAGTTCGCCAATGATGTTGAACCCGCCGCCGCAGACGATGTGTTCCAGATCGTGCGTCTGGCCGCTGCGCAGCGAGAAGTATTCGAACTGGTTGCGCGGTTCGAAGCGCGGCACGATATCGATTTCGAACCCGTTGTCGCGCAAATAGCGGCCAAAGATGTGGCCGAGCGAACCTTCGGGATTGGCGAGCAGTTCGTCCACGGTGAAGGTGGAAGAAAAGCCTTCGGAAAACCAGCGATCAAGTTCGGGCCAGCGCGCGCGTTCCAACGTAAACAGGGCTTCGATGCGGGGCACGTCAAACAGGGCGCCGAGAATGCCGTAAAGCTGGTGCGCATCGAGTGTGGTAGGTGAATCCTTGCCACTTTTGCGCAGGAACGCCGTGGCCAGCCAATCGCGCAGGGCCGGGCTGTTAAGATAGCGCGAATTGCTGACCAGTACGCTGCTTTGCGTGGCAATGGGCTTTGCGCCGCGCGCCAGATAGGGGAGATCGTCGGCCATTATTTACCCCTCGATTTGTTCAAGCAGCACTGCGGGAACCTGCACTGGAATTTCGAGCAGGTGCTGCGCCATGCTTTTTGCGGCGGCATCGAAGCGGGGGGACAGGTTGATGCCCCCGCCCTGCGCATCATGGGCGACGAAATTGATCGCGTGGATGCCGGGAACATCGAAAATCTCGACGCGGGCGCTGGCGGGATCATCGAACAGGTGGCGATACCAGTCGGTCACTACCGCTTCAGAAAGGCTCGCGCGTATCCACGGCAAGTAGGCTGGGTTGCGGGCGATGACGGCGGTGTTGAACACGCGGCCCTTGTCGCCACTGCGCGCCCAGGCGAGACGGATCAGCGGGACTTGCATGAGGTTGTGCGCAGCTTCCGGCTGAGGGACCAGGTGGTGAGGAAGCGCCGCAGGATCGCAGCCGGGGCGGACCGGATCGATGAACTCCAGCGGCTTGCCATCAAGGTGGACTTGCGGTGCCACCCGGTCGCGCGCGATCAAGCCAAAGACCATGCCGGTGAGCGGGAACGCGCGCGGGGCGGCGACGATGGGGGCGATCGATGTGCCCTGTGCCATGTTCATGATGGCCGTGGTCTGTTCACGACCGAACAGCAGACAGGGTGCGGCATCGACATGATCGACAACGATTTTCAGCAGCACTTCGCGCGGGGTGAGCGGGCGGGCGCGTGGGCCATAGGCCGTTTCGGTGCCGATGACTTCAACGTGCGTCTGGCGAAAGGGTTTGTGCCCTTGTGCATGCAGCATCGTGCGGACACGTTCAATCAACGCATCGGCGGTGCGCTGCGCCTTGCCCACCGCATCGATCCCGGTGATGGGGATGAGCGCGACAGAGCGCCAGCCATCGTCATAGGTGCCGCACAGTTTCAGCGTTTCAGGCGCAGGGTGGCCCTTTGCGCCACGCACCACCACGCGGTTCGGACCGACCTGTTCCAGCGTGATCCCGGTGAAATCACAGGTGACATCGGGCACCATATAGGCGCGCGGATCGCTGACTTCGTAGAGCAGTTGTTCGGCAATCGTGCCGACCGATAAGAGACCGCCAGTGCCTTCAGGTTTGGTGATGACCATGCTGCCGTCGGCGCGGCATTCGCCCACCGGAAAGCCGATGTTGGCCCAGTCCGGCACGTTCTGCCAATCGGTGAAGGTGCCGCCCGTGGCCTGCGCACCGCATTCGAGCAGGTGGCCCGCGACGGTTCCTGCGGCCAGCAGGTCGAGGTCATCCGCGCCCCAGCCGAATTCGTGAATCAGCGGACCAAGGATCAGCGCGGAATCGACCACGCGCCCGGTGATGACCACATCGGCCCCGGCATCGAGCGCGCGGGCAATGGGGAATGCACCAAGATAAGCGTGAAGCCCGATATCCCCGGCGGGCAGGTCTGCGCCGCTGAACATGTCGGTCAGGCCCTCTGCGCGCAGTTGCGGGACGAGGTGTTCGACATCATCGCCGGTGACGGTTGCGACGCGAAAGGTCAGACCTTGGTCGGCAGCGCGTTGGCGGATCAGGGTGGCCAGACCTTCGGGGTTCATGCCGCCCGCGTTGGCGATCACGCGGATGCCGCGCGCTTTGATTTGCGCGAGGTAGGGACCGATGTGGATATCAACGAAATCCGGCAGAAAGCCCGACGCCGGGTTGGCCTGCTTCATCCGGCGGAACAGGCCCATTGCCCCCTCCCCCAGATAATCGAAGGCGAGGTAGTTCAGATTGGGCACAGTCAGCAGGCCGGGCACGGCAATGGCGCTGTCGTTCAGCGCGCCGCTGGCCCCGCCGATGCGGACGATTTTGGCGGTATCAACCATTCGCGCCGGTCAGGTCGCGGGCGGCGATATAGCCAAAAGTCATGGCCGGGCCGATAGTAACGCCTGCCCCGGGATAGCTTTCGCCCATGGACGATGCGGCATTGTTGCCCACGGCATAGAGGCCGGCGATGGGCTGGCCTGCATCGTCCACCACTTGCGCGCGGGCATTGGTGCGCAGGCCGCCATTGGTGCCGATATCGCCGGGGTAGATCGGCAGGGCATAGAACGGCCCTTCGGTCAGCGGGCGCAGACAGGGGTTGGGCTGATGGCGGTAATCGCCATACATCCTGTCGTAAGCCGCTTCGCCACGGTGAAATTCGGGATCTTCGCCCTTGGCTGCACCGTCGTTAAAACGGGCGATCTGGGCTTCGAGCGTGCCGGGATCGACACCCATGGCCTGCGCCAGTTCGGCAATGGTGCGGCCCTTTTTCAGGATCGTCTTGACCGCGCCTGCCTGAAGCCAGTCGGGCACCATCGGCAACAGCGGCCCCATCGGGAACTGGTGGCGATAGCGGTGATCGAACACCATCCAGCTTGGCGAGGCGTCGCGGTGTTCACGCTCGCGCAGCGCCATCTGCTGGCCGACGATGTGATAGGACGCGGCTTCGTTGAGGTAACGCTGGCCCTTCTGGTTGACCATGATGCAGCCCGGCAGCGCGCGTTCAATGGTGCAAAGCCGCCCGCGATCTTCGCCCGGAACATGGAACACGGGTGCGGCCCATGCGGACTGCATGTTCATCGTGGCAGCACCGATGGCTTGGCCTGCGCGGATGGAGTCGCCGGTGTTGCTGGTGACCCCGCCCGAAAGGTAAGCCTTGCTGTAAAGCGGGGCATGGGCATCGCGCATCTGCTGGTTCTTGTCGAACCCGCCTGCGGCCAGAACCACGCCCTTGCGGGTGCGGATGCGGTAAGGCTTGCCGTCCCGTTCAACCACAATGCCGGCGACCTTGCCCTGTTCGGTGACGATTTCCTGCATCGGCGTTTTGAGCCACACGGGCACGCCCGCCTGATTCAATGCCGCGCGCAAGCCCCCGGTAAGCGCATTGCCAAGCGTAAGGCGGCGGTCCTTTTTCGACGTGAAGCGCAGCGGCCAGTCGAGCCAGTATTTGGCCATGTTGCGCACCAACCCGGTCAGCCAGCCCGGCCGCCGATAAAGCAACTGGTAGGTTTCTGCGAAAGTCCAGTTGAGATAGCCGAACAGGCTGGCAGCAGGCGACGGCAGGCGCTGCGTTTTCAGATCATCGCCCAGCAGCGTGCCATCCAGCATTTCGGGCAGGTGCGTGCGGTATCCGGTAACCGATCCGCCGGGATTTTCCGCGTGATAATCGGGGTATGGCTGCGAAGTATAGACTACGGGCGTGTTTGCGGTGACCCAGCGCAGCATGACAGCGGCGTTATCGACAAATGCGCGGATGTTTTCATCGGGCACATTGTCGGCCGATAGCGCGCGGACGTATTGAAACGCATCGTCAAGATTGTCTTCAAACCCGGCGGCCTTGGCCTGATCGCTGCCGGGAATCCAGATGCCCCCGCCCGACGTGGCGCTGGTGCCACCCCACAGCTTGTCCTTTTCGACCACCAGCACTTGCGCGTGGTTCTTGGCCGCGACCAGCGCAGCCAGCATTCCGCCCGCGCCCGATCCGACGACGACGATGTCGACTTCCTTGTTCCAGTTCATCGCCCTGCAATCCTGTCAGGTGGCCCCTTTGACGGGGCCTTCTCCCATTGTTCAACGCAGTTGCCGCCATCAGGGGCGCGGTGTCAACACCATGCGTAGATATTTAATCTACATATTACGAAAATATGCTATTTTGCGCCGATCTGCCGGATGGTGCGATCATTCTAAAGGAGCTTGCCCGCCGGATTGGCCCATTCCGCCGATGAAACTGCGCAACAAGCCCTTCTGCATGTCCATCAGCGGCCTGTCGGTGGCAGGTTTGCCTGACAGGTTTTCGATCAACGGGGATGCCCAGAAAAAGCCGAACAGCATGTTGAAGATCGCCACGATCTGCACGGCCAGAATATCATCCGACGATGGCACGCCTGCCTTGTCGCTAAGCTTCCGGCCATAGCCGACAAGGCGACCAAGCCAGTCGAGCGCGACAGGATCGGCTTGCGCATCCGACGAAATCGCCGCCCGCACCAGCAACTTTGCGATGTTGGGGTGCTGCGCCAGCAGATCGGTCATGCGGTCGGTCAGTTCGTCGAACCTGTCGTCAGGCCCGGCCAGAATGGCGTCCATCAGATCGGTCATCGGTTTGAGCGCGCGCTCATAAACCTGCCGGTAAAGATCGTCCTTGCCGCTGAAGTGCTTGTAAAGACCGGGCTGCTGAAGGCCCGCTTGCGCGGCGATATCACGCAGCGAAGTGGCACCATAGCCATGCTGCGCAAACAGTGCCTCGGCCACATCAAGGATGCGGCTTGCGGTGCGCTGGCCCTTGTTCATCGCGGCGGGGGTGGGCGCAGGGGGCTTCATCGTGACGGTCATAGCAGTTCCATATCCCAAATCCGCAGAATTTCGCTTGCGTAAAAAGTTATCGATCTATAACTTTTCTTCTCAGAGCCGAACGGGCGTGAATCGCGCCTGCACTATGGCCAGAGGAGACAGTGATGCTTGATGAATCCCGCAGGCAATATCTTTCCAGTATCCTGAAGCCGGTGTCGCCCCCGCGTGAAATCAGCAATCCCTTCACTGAAGAACAGAAGCGGCTGATGCTGGACGTGGTGCATGGCAAAGGGCCGTGGCAGCTGATTCTGGCGCAGCATTTCCCCACGCCGGAATCACTGCTGGCGACATTTGCAGGCGGCTTCCCCGAAGGTTTCACGCCCACGCTCGACATGTTCCTGACGCCGACGTTCCGCGGTTTTCTGGCGAACTATTCGGCACCGCTTTATCCCGAACTGCACGATGTATTCTATAACGAAGCGTTCCTGAACCACGCCAAGGCTTATTGGGGGGCGCAATACGCCAAGCCTCAGATGATGCTGTTCAATGTGAACGGCCCTTGCGCCAACACCGATCCGGGGCATCTGGATACGCCCAGCTTCCGGGGCGTACGTTATGAAAATTCGCCAACATGGCTCTGTTCGATCATGGGTCGCTCCGGCCTGTTCCAGGACTACCTCATCAAGATGGCGCAGGTGATAACCTGGTTCAGCCATGATCCTGAAAGCGGCTTTACCTATTGGCCAGAAGGCCCGCTGGCCAAGCCTGCGCGCGTAAAATCACCCATCTATAACCGCGCGGTGGTGGTGCAGAACGAAATGCTGGTTCATCGCGGCGAAGCCAATGGCGCGCGCGAGCGTCGTCGTCCCGAAGGTCTGGCCTTCAACAGCATGTTTTCGGGCGACCCTGATGATTGCGATGGCTGGCTGGTGAAAACCGGCGACACGGTGATCGAACGCTATCACACCGACGACCTGCGCTTCCTCGTCCACTGGTCGGCCGAAGTGTTCAGCGACTTTGACGAACTGAAAAAGAACATGGACGGCAGCGACAACCTGACGCACGAGCAGGCCATCGACATGCTGATCAAGGATGTGCGTTCGCGCGGCATCCAGATTGAAACGCCCAGCGATCCCTTGAACGATCCTATGTTCATCCGTGCGCTCAATGCCGCCTATGATTTCGGCGGACCGGCGGAATATCCGGCAGAAGCGCCGGTGGATGCGCCCTTCGGCATGGCCGCTTGAGCGGTCGGGTCAAACGCCACGGTAGTAAACTCACCCGCTCCAATGCAAGATGGGCCGCAACCTTGGTGGTTGCGGCCCATTTCTTGTGCCAGGCGCGGATGGCAGGATCGGCAATGGCAGTCAGACCGGGATGGTCGTGGCGATCCGCTTTGGCCTGCTGCCTCCCGATGCGATGCGTGCGGCAGGCGCGGTACTGGCGGCGGATGTTGCGCGGCGGGGCAATCACCTGTCCACCGGGTTCCTTGGCACGCCGCATATCCTCGATGCGCTGGCGATGGCCGGACAGGAAGATATGGCTATCACGCTGCTGACCCAGCGCACCTTTCCGTCATGGGGCTACATGGTGGAAAAGGATGCGACGACGATGTGGGAGCGCTGGAACAGCGATATGGGCGATATGGGCATGAACAGCCTCAACCATTATGCCTTTGGCGCGATTGGCGATTTTCTGTTCCGGCGGGTGGCGGGAATTGCAGCCATTTCGCCCGGCTTTGGCAAAGTGCGCATCGCGCCAATCATGTCGCCAGCACTGGGCAGGGGTGGTGCAACCTATCGCAGCGTGCGCGGCACGATCCGCACCGCGTGGACGGCATCGGGCGGGCAGTTCCGGCTGGACGTGGAACTGCCGGGCGGCGTGGAAGGCGATGTGGTGCTGCCGGGCGGACGCAAGGCGCGCGCCGTGGCGGGGCCGAACCGGTTTTCAGGGAAGCTGTGACGGTTCAGGTAAACACCGATTGGCGGACCCAGTCTACGCTGGTTTGGGCATCGGCAAGGCGCGCCGTGCCCAAGGCTTGTGCCCAATAGCTTTCCGAACCATCGGCCATGCGCCATTCGTGCAGGCGGCGGGTGAGCAGTTGCAGATCGTATTCCTCGCTGATGCCAATGGCACCGTGAACGGCATGGGCAGTGGCGGCAATGCGCGGTGCAGCCGAAGAGGTAGTGATCTTGGCTGTCGCGGCGACGGCCATCGGCACGTCGATCCCATGACCTGCGCCAAGCTGCGCCGCGATGCGGCAAGCGATCATGTCTTCGGCCATGATGGCGAGCATCTGCTGAAGCGATTGCTGGCGACCGATGGGCTTGCCGAACTGGACGCGTTCGGAAGCGTAGGCCGTGGTCAGATCGCACAGACGCGCGGCGGCTCCGGCGATCAGGCAGGCGCGTAGCACGGCGGCAATGGCGCGCAGGGCAGCGGTTGGGCGTGGCAGTACAGTGCCATGCGGCATGCCGAAAAGGCGTGCGGCGAGCGAATGGGTGACGCCAGTTGGGGCGCGCGACATTTCCGCAATGCTGCACAGCATCAGCGCTTCGCCGGTGTCGACCAGCGCATGTTCGGCCACCAGACCGCAGGGCACGGGCTGGGCCATTGAGGTGACCAGCACGATAGGCCCATCGGGCGCGGCCACGCCTGCCTGTGTCAGCAGGGCGCGGGCGACCATAGTTTCGGCCACGGGCAGCGGCAGGGCATGCGCGCCGAGCGCGGCGATCAGCGGTTCGATGGCGCCGAGCGAAAGCCCTGCCCCGCCATGCTCTTCCGCCACGAGCGCGTCGAGAAAGCCCGATTGGGCGATTTCCTGCCACAACGGCGTGGGCGATGATCCTGCCTCGATTGCGCGGACCAACGCAGGCGGGCAAGCGCCTTCCATCATACGGACGAACGGTTCGAGAAGTTCGTGGTTTTCCATGATCCTGGTTCCCTTCACCGCAGACCCATGCCGCGCGCGATGATGCCGCGCAGAATCTCGCGCGTGCCGCCGCGCAGGCTGAAGCTGGGGGCGATGTGCGTGACATACATCAGCGTGCGATAAAGCTCTTCGCTCATCGGCTCGTCCGGGTGGGCGGCCAGATCGTCGGCAATGACAACAGGTAGTTCCTGTTCAAAGCCGGTGCCGCGATCCTTGACGATGCTGGCTTCGACCACCGGGCTTTCCCCCGCCACCAGCCGCGCGGTGCAGGCGATGGACATGGCGCGCAAGGTGGCAAGTTCTGCCGTCAGGCGGCCCACAAGCGCCGCGGCGGTGCTACGCCCGGCGGCCTGCATGTGCCTGATCCACGCATCGAGCAGCACGACGCTGGAATAGATGCGATCCGGGCCGGATCGTTCGAAGGCGAGTTCGGCAACGACCTGTTTCCAGCCCTCCCCCTCCTGTCCGATCAGCGCATCGTCACCCAGTTCCACGTTTTCGAAGAACACTTCGGCAAAGTGGGCATCGCCGGTAAGGTCGACGATGGGGCGCACCATTACGCCGGGGGCTTTCAGATCGATGATAAGCTGTGAAAGGCCTGACTGACGGTCTGCCGATGTGCCCGATGTGCGGACCAGTGCGATCATGTAGTCCGAATGCATCGCATTGGTGGTCCAGATCTTCTGGCCATTGACCACCCAGCCCTTGTCCGTGCGCTCAGCGCGGGTGCGCACGCTGGCAAGGTCTGAGCCGGAGCCAGGTTCGCTCATGCCTATGCAGAACAGTTGTTCGCCCCGGCAGATCGCGGGAATATGCTTGTGGCGCTGCGCCTGCGTGCCGAAGTTCAGCAACAGCGGTGCGCTCTGGCGGTCGGCAATCCAGTGCGCGGCAACGGGGGCACCTGCACTCAGCAGTTCTTCCACCACGACAAAGCGCGCGAAAGGGCCTTTTTCCTGCCCGCCATAAGCCTTGGGCAGAGTCAGGCCAAGGAACCCTGCCTTACCCAATGCGCGGCTGAAGTCAGCGCTGAAGCCTTGCCATGACCGTGCGCGGCGGTCGAGTGGCAGGGCGGCAATATGGCGCTCGATGAAGGCGCGGATCGCGGGCCGCAGCGCTTCGTCCTCGGCTGGAAGCGTGGCAAGCGTCAGGGTATCGAACACGGGGGACAGGCTCCTTTCCCGGCGGCAAGCTGCATGGCCTGCCCTTTCGCCCGATGGATGCGCCTGAGGCCTGTGCGATTCAAATATTTAATTCTGCTATTTCGATAGTGATTGGCTATCACTGCTACTTTCAAGCGCCGTCCTGACGAAATTGAGCGCGAGTGCGGAAGCATCCGCAGCGCGGGCCATGCCCATTGCGATGGGGATCGTATCGTCCAGCGCCACGATGCGCACGCCCGGTCCTGCAAAGCGGGCGCTGCGGGCCGGGATCAGGGCAACGCCCAGCCCGGCTTCTACAAGGCTGAGAATGGTCTGCACCTGCACCGCCTCTTGCGCGACCAGCGGGGTGAAGCCCGCGCGATGGCAGGCCAGACGGATCGTGGCGTGGAGCACGCTGACCGGGCTGTAGATGATGAATGCGCGGTCTGAGAGCGCGCTGAGCGGCACCACCTTGCGGCGGGACAGCACATCATCGCGCGGGATTACGGCCACAAGCACATCACGTTCAATCACGTCGATGATGACGGGTGCGGAATCCATGACAGGCAGACGGACCAGCCCGATATCGAGGCGGCGCGCGGCAATGGCGCGGACGATTTCGACGCTATTCATCTCCTCCAGCGCCAGTTCCACCTGCGGGTAGGCCTGCCGGAAGGGGGAAACGATGCGCGGCAGCAGATCGCCAATGGCCGAGCCGATAAAGCCGATCGACAGCCTTCCACGCAAGCCCGCAGCCCCCTGGCGCACCGCATCCCGCACCTGTTCTGCCGCCGCCAGTGCCGCGCGCGCCGGGCCAAGCGCAGCCTGCCCGGCTGCGGTCAGCCGCACCCCGCGCGGATCGCGGTCAAACAGGGTAACGCCAAGGTCGTCTTCCAGTTTGCGGATGGCCACCGTCAGCGGTGGCTGGGAAATGTGCAGGCGTTCTGCCGCACGGTGGAAGTTCAGCGTTTCGGCAAGTGCGCTGAAATAGCGAAGTTGGCGCAAGTCCATAATACGTTTTCACTATCGAAACTGGAAAAATCAATATTAGCCTGTTTGGCCTGCGTACCCTAGCCATTTTGCACAACAGAACCGCAGAGGAAGCGCCGATGGCCGAAGCCCCATTCCTGCTGATCGAACGCGATGGTCCGGTCGTGATCGTCACGCTTAACCGCCCCGATACGCGCAACGCCATTTCGGAAACGGCGCATAGCGAGGAAATCGCAGAGTTCTGCGCGCGCACCGCCCGCGACATGAGCATTCGCGCAGTCGTTCTGACCGGCGCGGGCAAGGCGTTTTGCGCGGGCGGCAATGTCAAGCACATGGCGGAAAAGGCCGGGATGTTCGGCGGCTCGCCCTTTTCGATCCGTAACCAGTATCGCACCGGCATCCAGCTGATCCCTTCGGCGCTGTATGAACTGGAAGTGCCGGTGGTGGCTGCGGTGAACGGTCCGGCCATCGGCGCGGGGCTGGACCTTGCCTGCATGGCCGACATTCGCGTGGCTTCGGAAAAGGCGCTCTTTGCCGAAAGTTTCGTGAAGCTGGGCATCGTGCCAGGCGATGGCGGCGCATGGCTGCTGCCGCGTGTGATCGGCATGGCGCGCGCCAGCCTGATGACGCTGACCGGCGATACCATCGATGCGACCAAGGCGCTGGAATACGGCCTTGTGAGTGAGGTGGCGGCGCCGGAACAGGTCTTGCCGCGCGCGGTGGAAATCGCGTGCTCGATTGCGTCGAACCCCGGCCATGCCACGCGGCTTGCCAAGCGCTTGTTGCGCGAAGGGCAGGACATGAAACTGGCCCCGCTGCTGGAACTGTCCGCCGCCTATCAGGCGCTGGCCCACCACACGCAGGACCACCACGAAGCGGTCGACGCCTTCCTTGAAAAGCGCACGCCAGACTTCAAGGATCAATGATGGGCGCGCTTTCCGGGATCAAGGTGCTGGACCTGTCGCGCGTTCTGGCAGGGCCGTGGTGTTCGCAAGTGCTGGGCGATCTGGGTGCTGACGTCATCAAGGTGGAGCAGCCGGGCCAGGGCGACGATACGCGCAAATGGGGACCGCCGTTCCTTGACGATGGCAGCGGCGATTCCGCCTATTACCTTTGCGCCAATCGCAACAAACGCTCGGTCGCGATCAACATGGCTGACCCTGAAGGTGCAGCGCTGATCCGCAGGCTGGCGGCGGACGCTGATATTGTGATCGAGAATTTCCGCGTGGGCGGACTGGCCAAATATGGGCTGGATTACGATGCGCTGCGCGCGATCAAGCCCGACCTGATCTACCTTTCGATCACCGGCTTCGGCCAGACCGGCCCTTTGCGCGACAATGGCGGGTACGACTTTCTTGTGCAGGGCATGAGCGGGCTGATGAGCGTGACGGGCCTGCCCGATGGCGAGCCGGGCGGCGGTCCGATGAAAGTGGGCATTCCGATCAGCGATCTGACCACCGGGCTGTATGCGGCAATATCGGTTCTGGCCGCGCTGAACCATCGCCACGCCACGGGCGAAGGACAGCGCATTGACCTGGCTTTGCTGGATACGCAGGTCGCGCTGCTCGCCAATCAGGCTTCGAACTGGATGAACGGCGGCATGGTGCCGCGCCGCATGGGCAACCAGCATCCCAACACCGTGCCCTATCAGGATTTCGCCTGCGCAGATGGCAGCATTCTTGTGGCGCTGGGCAATGACCGGCAGTTTCGGGCGTTCACAGCGCTGATCGGGTTGCCCGACCTTGCCGATGATCCACGCTTTGCCATCAGCGCCGGTCGCAGCGTTAACCGTGATGCCCTGCTGGAGCAGATGCGTCCGGCCATCGCGCGGTGGAAATCGGACGATCTGATTGCTGCGATGCAGGCGGCCAAACTGCCGGGCGGCAAGGTCAACGCAATTCCCGATGTGCTGGTGCATCCGCAGATCGAGGCGCGGGGGCTTGTTCATGACATGGCGCGGGCGGATGGGACGCCGGTGAAAGTGCTGGGGTTCCCTGCCCAGCTCTCGGCCTCGCCCGCCACATATCGCCATGCGCCACCACGTTCAGGCGAAGACACATTTTTGGTTTTATCTGATAAGTTAGGACTAACTCAAGATGAAGTCGAGCGTCTGGCGAAGGCTGGCGTGATTGCGGAGAAGCTGTGATGAAGGGCGCGAATTACATCGACGGGCGCTGGGTTGAAGGCGCCGTGCCGTTCGAAACGGTGAACCCATCGGACCTTGACGAAACAGTCGGCAGCTACACCAAGGTTAGCGAAGAAGATGTGCGCGCGGCAATGGCAGCGGCCCGCCGTGCCCAGCCTGCATGGGGTGCGTTCAACATGCAGGCGCGGGCCGATATTCTTCTCAAAGCGGCGGAGATTATCAAGGCGCGCGCGCAGGACATCGGGCTGTTGCTGAGCCGCGAAGAGGGCAAGACCCTGCCCGAAGGCGTAGGCGAAGCGCTGCGCGCAGCGCAGTGTTTCCAATATGCCGCTGGTGATGTGGTGCGCGCGCAGGGCGAATGGTACAATTCGATGCGCGATGGCTTCAATGTGCTGGTCACGCGCGAACCGGTGGGCGTGGTGGCGGCGATCACGCCGTGGAACTTCCCGATTGCGCTGCCTTCGTGGAAAGTGGCGGGTGCGCTGGCCTATGGCAATTCGGTAGTGCTCAAGCCCAGCAGCTTCGTGCCGGGCTGCGCGGTGATGCTAGCGCAGATACTGGAAGAAGCGGGCGTGCCTGCGGGCGTGTTCAATCTGGTGATGGGCGATGGCCGCGCGACGGGCAATGTGATGATCGATGAGGCCGATGCGCTGACCTTTACCGGCGGCACCGCCACGGGCCGCACCGTTCTGGCCCGCGCGGCTGAAACGATGACCAAGTGCCAGCTTGAACTTGGCGGCAAGAACGCGCTTGTCGTGCTCGACGATGCGGATCTTGATCTTGCAGTCGATATCGCCAGCAACGGGGCGTGGATACAGACCGGGCAGCGCTGCACCGGCACCGAACGTCTGATAGTGACGCGCGGCATCCACGATGCCTTTGTCGAACGCATGGCCAAGGTTGCGGCGAGCTATCGGGTCGGTCATGCGTTGGACGCCGATACCCAGATCGGCCCGGTCGCCAATGTGCAGCAGTTCAACGAGAACCTGCAATTCGTAGCCGATGCCAAGGCTGAAGGCGCACAAGTTGCGGCGGGCGGCGGCGCAGTGGAAGGCCGCACGCGCGGCTTGTTCATGGCTCCTGCGCTGCTGATTGGCACGAAAGCCGGGTGGCGCTGCAACCAGCATGAATCGTTCGGCCCGATTGCCTCTGTCATTATGGTCGATGATCTGGACGAGGCGATCCACGCGGCCAATGCCTGCCAGTACAAGCTTTCATCCGGCATCGCCACGACCAGCCTGAAGAATGCCGAACGGTTCCGCAAGGCATCGCAGGCTGGCATGGTCACGGTCAACGCGCCCACGGCGGGGCTTGAATATCACGTCCCGCTCGGCGGGCGGGCACCTTCTGGATACGGCCCGCGCGAGACGGGCACGGCGGCTGCCGATTTCTTCACCGAAAGCAAGACCAGCTACATCAATCACGGCGCGATCTGAACGCGCGGACGGAGAGAGACATGACCACAGTCGGATACATCGGACTTGGCGCGATGGGCCTGCCGCTGGCCAAGCACCTGACGCGCAAAGGTTTTGACGTGATCGCCTATGACATCGACCCCGCGCGCGGCGATGTCATCGTCGAACTGGGCGGGCGCAAGGCGCAGTCGGTGGCCGAAGCGGCTGATGGCGTTGATGTGGTGATCACTTGCCTGCCTGCCACGCCGCATGTCGAAGCGGTGGTGCTGGGGGCTGATGGCGCGCTGGCACAGATGAAGCCGGGCACGCTGCTGCTAGATATGTCGACCATTGATGCCAACGGCACGGATCGTGTTGCCAAGGCCTGCGCGGACAAAGGGGTGGCCTTTGTCGACAGTCCCATCGGTCGCCTCGTGCTTCATGCTGAACGCGGGGAATCCCTGTTCATGGTGGGGGCAAGCGACGCGGATTTCGCGCGCGTCGAACCGCTGCTTGGCGCGATGGGCAAGGACATCATGCGCTGCGGCGGACAGGGCATGGGCAGCCGGATGAAGTTGGTGAACAACTTCCTCCTGCTGACCATCGCCCAGGTCAGTGCCGAGGCGGTTGCGCTGGGCACACGGCTTGGCCTTGAAATCGACACGATCCTTGAAGTGACTGGCCGCACTACCGCGCAAAACGGGCAGTTGCACACGCTGATGGTCAACAAGGTGCTGAAAGGCGATACCGCACCGGGCTTCACCATCGACCTTGCGTTCAAGGACATGACGCTGGCGATGACCGCAGCGGCAGAGAACCGCATGGGCCTGCCAGTGGGTGCGGCCGCCCACGCCGTCTATGGCGGGGCGCGGGCGGTGCCCGAGTTTGCGACAAAGGACTATTCGGCGCTGCTCGAATGGGCCTGCCGCAATGCTGCTATCGATACGCCGCGCACGGCCTGATTAGACCGGGAGGCGGGCGTTGCGAGGATGCCCGTCGCCAAGCCCGCCTTTCAGCATGGATCAATCGACCGCGATCTGGCGGGCGAGGTCGGGCATGATCGGCGGGATCTGGTCCTGCAGGAACCGGATGCGCCCCGCGATGATCTGCTCGCTCATCTCTGGCTGGCTGTGCACCCAGAATTTGTTTTCGGCCATCTGTTCAAGAAACAGGCGACAGCCTTCGTCAAGATCCATGCCGTAATCGCGCATCATTTCGAACATGGCGCGGCGGTGGTTGGCGGCATTGTCCGGCTCGCCCGCGCCCGCTTCCGCGTTGAAGATATTGGTGCGCATCATGCCGGGCACGATGGTCGAGACGTGGATCGGCAGGTTCTTCAGTTCCATTTCCAGATAAAGGCATTCGCTGAACGCCTGCACCGCGTGCTTGGTAACGGTATAGGCCGTCTGCCCCGGCATCTGGCCGAACGCGCCGACCGACGAGAGATTGCCAATCCACGCTTCCTTTCCGCTGGCAATCATGCGCGGCACGAAAGCGCGAACGCCGTGGATCACGCCATGCACATTGATGTTGAGCGTGGCTTCCCAGCGCGCTGCAGGCACTTCCCAGGTGTTGCCCACGGTTTCGATACCGGCATTGTTGATAAGCAGGCGCACTTCGCCGTGACGATCGAACACCAGTTCGGCCAGACGGTCGAGTTCCTCAGGCACTGAAACATCGACCTTTTCGGCCTGCGCCTTGCCACCGGCCGCCATGATCGCAGCCACTGTTTCGGCAGCGGCCGCTTCGTTGATGTCGGTGACGACCACGGTCATTCCCAGCGCTCCCGCACGCCGGGCAAGGCCCGCACCGATGCCCGATCCCGCCCCGGTGACAACGGCAACGCCGCCATCGAATACATCTTTATCCCGTGCCATCGCACAGTTCTCCCAAAAGTGGCGCACAGCACTGCACGGCGATGTGCCAGTTATAAGTATTTACTGACTATCATAAAACGGCGAAGTCAATCGCTTCAAAACCAGCCCTTGTCAGTGCGCAAGCATCTGCACGTTTTCGCACAGCGCGCCTTCAGGGTCGGTCGAGAAAACCACGCGCACGCCATGATCGGCTTCTTCACGGATCGGACCGACCAGCTTGCCGCCATTGGCGGTGACTTTTTCGACCAGCGCATCCAGATCCTCGACGACGAAGCCCAGAATCACCTGTTGATCGCGCGGCGCATCGCGTTCGGTGAAGTTGAACATGACCAGCGATCCGCGTGTCCAGTCACCGCCGGGGGCCAGAATCACTTCGCGGAAGGGTTCGCCATCGCTGCTGCCGGCAACGCGCTGAACCACGCCATAACCATAGACGGCCATGTAATAGGCGGCCATCGCCTCCTCATCGCGGCAGATCAGCTTGGTAAAGGTTGAAAGTGCGGTCATATTGAAATGCTCCTCAGTTCCCGGCCTGGTGGGTTTTGCACGGATTGCAGATTCCGCTGCAGTTATCCTTGATTATCGTAGATCAATCGCGCATTGATTACGCAATGACAAGCTGAAAGGCGCATTGAGAGGATAAATGCGGGTATCGCCGTGTCGGCGTTTTAACGCCGGCCATTTCGGCAAAACGCCCTCCCCCTCAACTTCGCCTCTCAACAAAGCCACTGTTCGGCAATTTTGTGAGAAAGACTGCGCCCGTGTCCTCCAATCTTTACCCGCACCTGCTTTCGCCCGGTCGCATCGGCCCGATGGAACTGAAAAACCGCATTGCCGTGACCGCAATGGGAGTCAGCCTTTCAGAAGATGATGGCACCGTGGGCGAACGCATGATGGCCTATCACGAGGAACAGGCAAAGGGCGGCGCGGCGCTGATTATTTCGGGCGTTACCGGCGTGGCTTGGCCGGTCGGCGCAGTGGCGATGCAGCAGACGGCAATTTCGGACGACAAGTTCATCCCCGGCCTGAAAGCGATGACCGACCGCGTTCACGCCCACGGCGCAAAGATCGCGGCGCAATTGCATCACGGCGGCTTCGTTGCCGGCTATAGCCATTCGCGGTGGGGACATCCGCTGTGGGGGCCTGCTGTTCCGCCGCCGCCCAAAGGCAATTTCACCGACTATTTCCTGATGGAAGAATTGGCCCAGCTGGCCGGGATGAAGGCGCCACAACTCAAGATTCTGGATAAAGACGACATCGCCATCGCGGTGCGCCAATTTGCCAACGGCGCGCGCCGCGCCAAGCAGGCCGGGTTCGATGGCATCGAAATCCACGCAGGGCACGGCTATCTGCTGTCCTCGTTCACATCGCCCTACACCAATTCGCGCACCGACGAATATGGCGGCAGCCGCGAAAACCGGCTGCGCCTGACGCTTGAGGTGATTGCGGCAATCCGGGCCGAAGTCGGTCCCGATTACCCGGTGTGGATCAAGATCGATTCGCGCGAAGTGGGCAAGCCCGGCGGCATCACGCTGGATGACGCCATCGCCAATGCCAAGATGGTCGAAGCGGCTGGCGTCGATGCCATCACCATCACATCCTATCACGATACCGGCATCGGCAAGCTGCATTCGGAATCGAACATTCCGCATCAGGAAAACTGGAACCTTCCAGCCACTGCCGAAATCCGCAAGGCAGTGAAAATACCGGTGATCGGATCTGGCCGGATCGAGGTGGACAGCGCCGAAAGCGCCATCGGCAAAGGCGAGGCTGATTTCATTGCGATGGGCCGCAAATTGCTGGCCGACCCACATCTGCCGCGCAAGTTGACCGAAGGCCAGACCGAAAAAGTGCGCCCCTGCGTCTATTGCTACACCTGCGTTTCGGCCATCTACATGGGCCAACCGACGCGCTGTGCGGTGAACGCCGGACTGGGCTTCGAGTTTGAAAATGAGCCGGAAGCGGCGGGCGCGAACCCCAAGCACGTTGCCGTGATCGGCGGAGGCCCAGGCGGCATGGAATCGGCGCGCCGGCTTGCCGCGCTGGGCCACAAGGTGACGCTGCTGGAAAAATCCGACCGTCTGGGCGGCACGCTGCGCTTTGCCAGCCTGGCCTATGAACCCAACGAACGCATTCTCGAATGGCTGCGGCGGGAGGTAAAGGAAGCAGGCATCGAAGTGCGCCTGTCCACGGTCGCCACGCCTGATCTGCTGCGCGCGATGAAGGTGGACGCAGTGATCGTGGCCACGGGTGCCACGCGCGGGATGCCGCCGATTGCCGGGGGCAATCAGGATCACGTCTATTCGGGCGATGACATGCGCCGGATGATGCTGGGCGAAAGCTCTGACGAGTTGAAACGCAAGACAGGCCTGTTCACGCGCCTTGCCACCAAAGTCGGCGCGGCCACCGGGGCCACCGCCAATCTGGCACTGGTGCGCAAGGCAACTCATGCATGGATGCCGCTGGCCGATACCGTCACCATCATTGGCGGCGAACTGGTCGGCCTTGAACTTGCCGAATTCCTCAGCGAACGCGGCCGCATCGTCAACGTGATCGAAGAAGCGCCACGTCTGGGCAAGGGGCTGACACTGGTGCGCCGGATGCGTCTGCTGGCCGAACTGGGTGAACATGGCGTCGGCCTGCACGGCGGCGTGAGCGGAATCGAGATCGGCGCGGATAGTGTCACTTTCACCGACATGTCGGGCGTGCGCCAGACGGTGCCCGGCGGCAACGTGATCGTGGCAAAAGGCGCGGAAGGCGACCTGTCGCTGGCCGATGCGCTCAGTGCAGAAGGCTTTGCCGTCCATGCCATCGGTGATGCCACCGGCGTCGGCTACATCGAAGGCGCAATGCGTGGCGCGCGCAATGCCGTGCGCGCCGTGGCACAGGCTGCCTGACCGTATCGTGGCTTAAAGGATGACGTGATGCGCAGTTACAAGGTTGAAAATGGCGTGGTGGATCTCGGCAGGGTCCATCTCGACGTGCCCGATACCATCAGCGATGAAGCCAAGGCCTATCTCCGCTTCGACCCCAACCAGCAGATGCCCGAAGACGCGCCGCCAGTGCCGATGTGGCTGATGCGCGAACCGCTGGCCCCGATGTTCGAATGGCTGAACCAGCAGGCGCTCGAAGCCTTCCCCTGCGACATCGTGGAAACCACGATCGATGGCGTGCGCTGCCACCGGATTACGCCGAAGGGCGGTGTCCGCCATGCGGGCAAGCTGCTGATAAACCTGCATGGCGGCGGCTTCGTCATGGGGTCAGGCTCACTGGTCGAAGCCATCCCGATTGCCGCGGAAACCGGCTGCGAAGTGATTGCTGTGGACTATCGACTTGCCCCGGAACACCCCTTCCCCGCTGCGGTGGATGATATCGTCACGGTCTATCGCGATGCTCTCAAAACGTATTCGCCAAGCGATATTGTCCTTTTCGGCACATCCGCTGGTGGTTTCTTGACCGCGATGGCAATCATGCGGTTCAAACAGGAGGGCCTGCCATTGCCGGTTGCCTGCGGCGTGTTCACGGCAGGCGGCGATGTGACGCAACTGGGTGACACCTTCAATTACCTTACGCTTTCAGGCTTTTACGGCCATCTGGGCGCGCCGCTGGATGATCCGCAGTGCGAGCGTGGCGTGTTTGTCGGCAATGCAGATCGCAACGATCCGCTGCTTGCGCCGATCAAGGGCGATCTATCGGATTTTCCGCCAACGCTGCTGGTCACCGGCACGCGCGATGCGGTGCTCAGTTCCGCAGCCCTGTTCCACCGCGCCTTGCGCAAGGCAGGCCGTGATGCCGACCTGCATGTTTTCGAAGCCATGCCGCACGGGTTCTGGTTCAGCGTGGCTATGCCGGAATCGCGCGAGGCGATTGATCTGATGGCCCGTTTCTTTGAACGCCATCTTGGCATCGGCGCAGCGTGAAGCACTCTTCTGAAGAGCGGCGCCCTGAAGAGCGGCGCATGGCGCGCAAACAGCCTGCCGGGTCACGCAACCTGCAAGGCACGACGATCCCGGTCGACGCGACGGACGTTGCGATTATCCGTGAATTGCGGGCCAACGGGCGTGCGAATAACCAGCAGATTGCCGAGACGCTGGGGCTGACGGCGACGACGGTATCGACGCGCATCCGTCGGATGGAGGATGCCAACCAGTTGCGCGTGGTGGCCGTGTCCGACTTTTCGGCGCATGGCTTCAACGTGCTGTTGCGCATTTCGGTGTCGGTCGATGGTCGCCCGGCATCAGACGTCGCCAACGAACTGGCCGCGCTGCCCGAAGTGGTGGCAGCCCACATGGTGACCGGCGGATACGATATCGACATGCTGGTGGCGCTGCACGATTTCGATGACCTGTCGGACTTCCTGCTCGACAAGCTTTCGGGCGTTCAGGGCATCCGCACGCTGACCCCGGCCATCGTTGTCGACATCATCAAGTACCAGTTCGACGTCGCCCCGATTGAAGGAAAGGCATAACCGCCGTGGCAGTCCCCCAGCTCGACACGCTCGACACGCAACTGGTCGACATGCTTGGCCGCGATGCGCGCGTTTCCAACCGCCGCATCGCCGCAGAACTCGGCGTGACCGAAGGCACCGTGCGCGGGCGCATCAAGCGTTTGCAGCAGGACGGGTTGATCGCTTTCACCGCGATCACCGGCTTTCAGATCGAACAGCGCGCGCGCCTCGCCTTCATCAACATTCAGGCCGAAGTCGATCGCGTGCGCGAAGTGGCGGCTACGATCAGAGACATACCGGAAGTGAACGCCGTGCTCATCACCATGGGCCATTTCAACATCACCGCGATGTGCCTGATCGATGATCTCGATGCCTTGGTCGAAGTGGCATCAGACCGTATCCTCGCTTTGAACGGCGTCCGCCATGTCGAGACATCGATAGCGGTCAGGACCGTCAAATATAACGACCGCATGGCCAAGATCACCAAGCCTGCCGTGATCTTTGAAGATGATTAACCGTCCCGCAGCATGAAGGGCGCTGCGCACGGCGCCCCTCATGCCAATTTGCAGATCAGAGGAAATAGTCGCCGTTTTCACCACCCATCAGGATAGTGGCATAGTTGCGGGCAAAGCCCACCGGATTGTTGGCGACATGCGCGCGCGCCATGCGCACATCATGCCACAGATCCTGAAAACCATTGCCGCTATAGACCGACCTGCCGCCAGCCACATCCATCAGCAGATCCATCGCCTCGATGCACCGATCAGCGACCAAACTCGCCTGATAGCGATAGCGGACCCGATCGGCCAGGTCCGGCTTCCATCCAGCCTTTTCCATCGCCTCGAAATTGCTGACCATCACCGTCAGGCATTCTTCGGCAAGGTTCGATGCGCGGGCAATTCGTTCCAGCACATCGGGGTCCGTCGCGCTTTTGCTCATGTCGGTGGAAGACAGGCCAACCCGGTCACGGAACAGCGAAACCGCGTGGCGAACCGCGCCAATCGCGCTGGTATTGACCACGCGGATGAACACTTGCGCCCACGGCAGGTCATAAACCGGACTGGTCTGGTGATGGACCGCGTTAAAGCCGTCCATCTGCTTGTGCGTGCGATGTTCCGGGACAAAAACCGGGGCGTCGATCACGATGTCGTTCGATCCGGTGCCCTGCAGGCCCATCGTGTGCCAGGTGTCTTCAATCCGGTAATCACCGGCAGGGACAAGGAACGTGCGGTGCCCTTCGCCTGCCACCATACCGCCCAGCAGCACCCAGTTGCAATGCAGGCTCCCGCTTGACCAGCCCCACCGGCCTGACAGCATGAACCCGCCATCCACCTGCTCAACCTTTGCCCCGACCGGGTTGTACGAACTTGATATCATGGCATCGGGGCCTGTGCCGAACACTTCATCCTGTGTTTTGGGGGCCATCAGCGCAATCTGATAGTTGTGGACAGCCACGATGCCCAACGCCCAGGCCGTGCTCATGTCCCGTTCGGCAATGGCAATCTGGTCAATGAAGAAATCCTGCGGCGTGCCTTCCTGCCCGCCAAAGCTGGCTGGCGTGAAGTGCCGAAAGAACCCATCGCCGCGCAGGGCATCGACCACGACGTCCGAAATGCGCCGCGCCTTTCTGCCTTCGGCGGCATGGGCTGAAACAAGGTCTAGCGTTCTGGCCGAGACCGTCATTGATGAAACTCCTGCAAATTTAACGCGCAGTTTTTGAATCCGTGATCTACGCAAAATATTATAAATTTGTGGTTAGACCGGATTATCGCACAATTGCACGAAGATTTTTCGCACATTGCACAAAAGTGCAGTTTCCAAGACCATCGCGCTGGCGTGGTCCGATTCAAAATGGGGGCTGCCGTTCCAGCAACCCCCACTCCTTATACCGGGCGATGATCCGGTGCTTACCAGTTGAACTTCAGCGTAGCGCCGAATTCACACGGGTTGGTCAGATTGACCTGCCGATACCCGGAATTGAACGTGCCAGCGATCAGCGAATTGACAGTGCCGTTGCCAAGCCCAATCGCGGTGTTCCGGCGCTGGTCGAGCAGGTTGCGGGCAAATACGTCGAACTCCCATTTGCCATCGTTTGAGCGCAGCCCGACAAACATGTTGAGCAGTGCGCGCGACTGATAGGTGTATTGCGCCCGCTCTGATGCAAAGCCGGGGCGATAGGTGAACAGCGCCCGCACAAATGATGTGACCGTGCCCATCGGCACGCGCACTTCGGTGTTGGCTGTCAGGCTGAAGTCTGGCGTTTCGGCCAGACGGCCCGTTGCCGTGCAATAGCTGACGTTGCCCGATCCCGAAACTTTGGGGGTTCCGGTCTGGTTTGGCACGCCCGTTCCGGCAAAATCGTTGCAGGGCACGCGCGCATTGTCGAATGCGGGCCTTGGTATAGGCTGCGGCAAGGCCAAGGTTCCAGTTTTCGGTAACGCGCCCGTCGAAAGAAGCCTCAACGCCCTTTACCGTGGCATCGCCATTATAATTGAAATCGAACAAGCCGTTCGTCGGCTGGTTTGCCGGCGCGTTGTAGTAGACGCCGGTGAAGCGCGACAGGAAGTTGTCGACCTTCTGGTAATAGGCCGACAGGGAACAGTTCACACGGCGGCCAAGCATCGTTCCTTTGATGCCCGCTTCCACGGAATCGCTCTTTTCATCCGTCGTGCGGATCAGATCGGCCGATATCCCTGCAGGTACGGCCACCCCGGTGCTTGCTGCCCGGAACGAGTGGCCATGCCGCAAACACGTTCATTTCAGGCGAGATGGCATAAGAGACGTTCACGCCACCGGTAATGGGCTTGTTGGTGTTCCGCTGCAGGTTTGCCGGAATGATCTCGGTCGGTCCCGAATTTGCCGCGCCGGTCAGCGTCAGCTGCGTCGTCTGGATCGATTTCATGATCGAATAGCGCACGCCCCCTTCGATGGAGAGCGGACCAGACCGATAGCGCAAGTTGGCGTTGAACGACCAGGTTTGATTGTTCACCGGCACGTTCACGCGCGTGGCGATGCCCAGCGTGTTGGGAAGCGTGAAGGGCGTGAAACCGGGGAACGGAACACCGATGGCCGCAAATGGCAGGTTGACCTGCGCATTGGGGCTCACCGCATACCAGAACTGCGAAGCATCCTGATTGACCACCGTGGTGCCGACCTGTCGGGTGTAGAAAGCGCCGACGCCCCAGCCCAGCCCTTCGCGATTGTTCGATGCTATGCGCAGTTCGGCAGTGTCCACCTTGTAGGGCGTGTCGACGTTCGAATACTGCACGTAATTCGGCAAGGCGTTGGTCACATCCAGATCACGCTGGATATTCAGCCTGCTGAACTGGTGTGCCCCCACCAGCGAAACGGTGGCTGCGCCAAGATCGTATTCGAGGTTCAGGTTGACGAGGTGGGACTTGTTGAGGTTGCGGAACAGCCCATCCTGCACCGAGGCATAGTCATCATTGGTGAGCGCCGGGCCGGAAGGCGCGCTCGTGTCTGGTACGAATACCCCGGCCAGGGGCGCTGGCAGATCGCCCAGCCCCGGCACAGGTATCGTGAAATAGAGGCTGTAAGGATTGTTGCCGGTGCCGATGACCTGCTGAAACTGGCGGTTGTCCGCTTCAAGATATTGGTAGGTCAGATAACCGGTAAAGCTGTCGGTCGGCCTCCAGCCCAGCGTAACGCGCGCGCTTTGCGTGGTGCTTTGCGACCGCTCATTGCGGGTGATGTTGCGCACGTGGTTCAGGCGGTTGCCGTCCACCAGCGCGGCCACGCGGATCGCCAGCTTGTCCGAGAACGGCAGCGATGCGCCCATCTATGCATTATAGCCCGCGCGCGTGGTGCCGCTGATCTGGGCGTATCCCTCCGGCGCGTCAAAATTGGGGCGGCGCGTGGCGATGGTGATGGCACCGGCAGGTGCCGAAAGACCGCGCAGCAAGCCCTGCGGTCCGCGCAGCACTTCGATCTGCTGAATATCATAGATCGCAGTATAGACCGTCTGCGGATCGGTCGGAATTTCGTTGTAATAGACCTGAACGGCCGGCGCTGTGCCCTGATCGGGATCGAAGGTGATGCCGCGCAGCGTCGTCGTATTGTTGCGGCCGGTGGAGTTGGTCAGTTCCAGACCGGGCGCCAGTTGCTGGACATCTTTGACGTCGAAGATCTTGAATGTCTCAAGCTGCTCTCCGGTCGCGACGTTGACGGTCATAGCTACGTCCTGCAACTTTTGCGATTGGCGCGTTGCGGTGACGATAATCTCGTTGCCGGTTACTTCGCCGGCAGCGCCCGGCTGTGCTTCTGTAGCGTCGGCGGCGAATGCCGCTACGGGCATGGTCATCGCCATCAGGCTTCCGCCGATCAGCAACGACAACTTCAGAGCCTCGGATTTCATGCGTCCTCCCCTTTTGGTGCTGGCAGCCCTTGCGTCGAGCCTGCCGCGTTCATTCATGCCTTCAACAGTTCGTTCGCCGGATAGTTGTCCGGCCAGATCGGATGCGGATCGCAGTGCGCGTTCGATGGGATGGGAAAGGAAGCGGGCAACAGATTTCCCGCGCTCGCAGTCGCTCACGCCGACCGCAACGCCGCCTTCACATCATCCTCTCGATAGCCTTCACTGGCGATTTAATTAAAAGTTAGTATTAACTAACATTCTCATCCCGATGCGTCAAATCGTTTATGGTCATTTATGACCATTTATGCTCTTTTGGCGAAAACTTGCCGACCTTTGCGTAGCGCTGTGGCGTGAACGCCACGCATTGCGCCTGTCCGCACGCAACCGCTTCAATCACAGTCTGGCCAAACCTGGGCGAAAAACGGGTTGTCCGCCTTGTTCGCGTCATAGCTCGTCTGATCGATCATGCACGTCGGGCACCAATGGCCACCTTTGAGATAGAGGCGCGGGGTCATCGTAAAGTCATGACCAAGCGCACAGCGCAATTGCGCCGGAGCATCCGGCTCGCACGAAGCGCCGAGGAAGGCGCCGCCACGAAACCGGGCTGCCGCCGCAAGATCACTGGCCGACCAGTCGCTTTCAGCCTTGGCCGTACAGTATCCGTGGTCCAGCAGCGAGACTTCGCGCGAAGGCTGGCGAAATTCGAAGTCGGCCCAATCGCGCGGCAGCTTTTCCCACGCCTCACGCGATCCGAAGTAGGCGGCGATGTGCGCCCTGTCGTCATCCGCAAGCCAGTTGAGCGTTCCGCCCGGCCCCTTGGCCAGCTTTTCCATCCGCGCGCGGCCCGCTCCGGGAAAGAGCCGTGCAATCAGCCGCACCAGCACGGGCATACCTGCCACCATGTCGCGCGCCCAGTCTTCCAGCGTTTCCGACCGAAACGGCACCAACGCTTCCAGCCGGTCGGAATCAGCATACCACTGCCCGTGGAAATTGCGCGTGGCGAACCAGTGCGGGCGATAGCTGGCAAAGGCGTCCTTCTGCCCCAGCGCTCGTGCCGTGATCTGTGCGAATTCGTGGTTGACCACGCGCAGCTTTTCACCGCCGCCGATGTTGTAGAACTGCCGCCAGAACGCCTGCGGCACCGTATCTTCGCACGTATTGGCGGCAAGGCGCGCGGAATCGCCCACGGTCACCCATTCGAAAACACCATTGAACGGGTTGTGAAAGATGATCGGGTCGAACGTCTTCCAGATGTCGGGGTGCGCAATACCGGTCTGGCGCAGCGAAACCCAGTTCTTCAACCCGCTTTGCGCAACGATGGCTTCGGCTTCGGTCTTGCTGACGGCGTATTGGTCGTAACGGCTGATCTTGATCGGATCGCCCGTGCGCCCCCAATGCACCGGCGCGTTGCGATGCCCGGTCTGGGCCACCGTGCCGATATAGACCAGCGCAGTCGTTTCGGCCTGCCCCGCTGCCTTGATCGCATCGACGATATTGCGCGCGCCGCCGACGTTGACCTTCATCGTCAATTCAGGGTGGTGGTCTGCCAAGGGCGATACGAGTCCACCGATGTGCAAGACCTGATCGGCACCTGCAACGCCCCGCCGCACGTCATCGGCGTTGGTCAGGTCGCCCCATAGCCATTCGACCGCGGGATTGCCGTCGAAACGTTTTACCACGGGATGATCGCGCTCTTCCGGGCGCACCAAGGCGCGCACCTTGAACCGATCGGCCCGGCCGGCAAGTTCGGCCAGCGTTGCACGGCCCATGTTACCGGTGGCCCCTGTCAGAAAAACGGTCTTCTTTGTGGAAATTGCCACCTGACTCAGCTCCCGAACGGATAATCGATCCCTTACGTTCGATTATAATGCGGCCTACGTCAACAATTGTAAGTGAACACTTCCCATCGCATTACATATAATGTAAGTGAACACTTATAACTAACGAGGAGGTACCCTGATGGCTTCGATTCTCGCTGCAGAGCGCACGGACTTTAACCCTCTGGTCGATGGGGCAGAGCTTGCTGGCGCGCTGGAAGAAGCCAATGTCCCCACGTTGCTGGCGGCTTACGCCTATCTTTCGCACGACAGCACCTTTCTCGAAAAGTTCGCCGCGCATATCCGTCCGGCGTTCTCCTATCCGCCGACCGAAATTCCCGAAGCGTTGGCCGACGAACTGCGCCTGAAGCTGCGCCGCCTGCTGACCACGGGCGAAGGACTTGCCCGCACGGAAGCACCCGATGCGCTGGTCCAGCGCATCATGTCGGTCACGGTGGGCGAGACGGTGGAGGACGAATTCATCGCGCTGGTTTATGACCAGTGCGGCTTCCGGCCGTGGATCGATCGCAGCAATCTGCCAAACCGCCCTGTCCCCAAGGCGGGTTTCAGAGTGCTGGTGATCGGTGCGGGCATGACCGGCATGGCTGCCGCCACCAAACTGCGCGAAGCCGGTTACGACTTCGTGGTCATCGAAAAGAACCCCGAGGTCGGCGGCACCTGGTACGAAAACCGCTATCCCGGCGTGGGTGTGGACACGCCCAGCCACTTCTACAGCTTCAGTTGGGAAATCTGGCCCGGCTGGCAGCATTACCACCCACACGGCGCGGACATGCAGCGCTACATGACCGGCGTTGCCGACAAGTATGACATGCGCCGCGATATCCGTTTTAACACCGCCGTGGAATCGCTGGTGTGGGACGAAAGATCCTGCATGTGGACCGTCACCGTGCGCAACGCAGATGGCAGCACCGAAGCGCTTGTCGCCAATGCGGTTATCAACGGTCATGGTCCGGTTAACCGGTTGAAGATGCCAGACATTGCTGGGCTTGCCGACTTCGGCGGCCCGGTCGTCCATACTGCCGCCTATCCCGCTGATCTCGATATAAAGGGCAAGCGCGTTGCCGTGATCGGCACCGGTGCCAGTTCCGCCCAGCTTTGCGGGGCCATCGCGCCCGATGTGGCCGAACTCACCGTTTATCAGCGCACGAAGCACTGGGTCATCTACAACCCCGAAATCGCCCACGAGGTGAGCGAGGGTATGAAGTGGGCGCTCGCCCATATTCCCAGCTTCAAGGAATGGTTCCGCTTCCGCGTCTATTGGGCTGCGGCAGACGGCCTGTTTTCCAACGTGCTGAAAGACCCGGCCTGGGCCGAAAACATGCAGGCCGTATCGGAAGGCAATGAGATGACGCGCCAGTATGCGCTGTCCTACATGCAGCAACGCTTTGCCGACCGGCCAGACCTGATCGAGAAGTTGACGCCTGATTTTCCGATTTTCTCCAAACGCATCATTCTCGACAATGGCTGGTTCGATGCCCTCGCCCGCCCCAATGTCCATCTCGAACATCAGGGCATTGCCCGCATCCTGCCAAACGGGATCGAAGCTGCCGACGGTTCGGTCTTTGAATGCGATGCGATCATCTGCGCCACTGGCTTCAACGTGTCGAAGATGGTCGGCAATCTTGTAATAAAGGGCCAGGGCGGACGTGATCTGGGCGAAGAATGGGGTGCAGAAGACCCGCGCAGCTATCTTGGCATGTGTGTGCCGGGCTATCCCAACTACTTCCACACCGTCGGCCCGAACAGCGCACCGAACCACGCGGCTGGCCAGAACCTGATTTCCGAAGCGCAGGTCAACTGGATCATCGAAGCGCTGGACCGGATCAACGAATCCGGCGCGCGCGCGTTCGAAGTGGAACGGAGTGCCTTCGATGCGTGGAACCGCAAGGTCGATGAACGGATGCCAGAGATGATCTGGACCCACCCGCGCGCCAATTCCTATTACAACAACTCCAAGGGCCGCGTCTTCCTGTCGTGGCCGTGGCGGCTCGTGGATTTCTTCAACGCGACCCGCGCTCCGGAACCCGGAAGCTACCGCCTGATCGAATGACGCGGGATCATGCACGCCCCGGCTCTGTGCAGCACCTTGCGCAACGCCGGGGTTTGCGCCTAACTCCTGCCTTGATGAAACGCACTCGCCTTGCCGCGAAAGACCGCAAAGCCCTTATCCTGTCCAACGCTCGCGCAATTTTTGCGCAGTGCGGCTACGAAGCCGCACGCACGCAGGATATCGCCAAACGCTCTGGCGTGTCCGAAGCACTGATGTATCGCCACTTTCCGTCAAAAGTGGCGCTCTACCGTGCCGTTCTGCGCGAAGTGATCCGCGAACAGGACGCGAGTTACGAAACGCTGAACTTGCAGGAATTGACCGGGCGCGCTCTCGTCCGCAACCTTCACACCTATTTCAGGATCGTGGTCGATCCGGCACCCTCGCAGTTCAAGGAAGGCTTTCGCCTGCTGCTGGCCAGCCTTGTAGGCGATACCAATTTTGCCAATCTGGTCTATCGCCGCGCCCATCGCCTGATGAACCATCGCATCACGCAGGCTCTGGCCAACGCGCGTGAGGCGGGCGAAATCACCGGGCGCGAAATTTCGGTCAGGAACACCTCGTTGTTCACCGAACACGTCGGCACCGTGCTCAACGTGCTCACCACCGATGCCGCCCGATCACCCTATGACGGCAATGCCGATGAACTGGCGCACGATGCCGTATGGTTTTGCTGCCGCGCGGTTGGCTTCACTGATGCGGCAATCGCAAGCCATCTTGAAGGTTGAAGCTGTTCGGTTAGCTGCGCTCTCTGCGTCGCCAGCAGTGCGGGCGGTTACGCACTATATCCATGTCGAGTGAGATATTTCGCCAATATCGAAAGTATTTTGGCTTTTTAATTGACGATTTGCGTATCCGATGCCATCGTAAATTACGAATGCAGCGCAACGCCGGCCAAATGTGAGTCGGCAAGCCGCCAAGTGATTTGGGAGAGATCGGGAACATGGTCAGCGCAGTCGCGATGTCGCGGGCAGACTCAATTCCGCAGGGGGATGAACTGGTTGCGCGCGCCCGCGCGATGATCCCCGCGTTGCGTGAACGCGCACAGGCCTGTGTGGCCGAGCGCGATGTTCCGGCGCAATCCATCGCCGAAATGCAGGAAGCTGGCTTTTTCCGCATTCTTCAGCCCCGGCGCTGGGGCGGGTATGAAATGCATCCGAACGTGTTCTACGATGTGCAGAAGGCCTTGGCCGAAGGCTGCATGTCCACCGGCTGGATGTATGGCGTGGTCGGCTGCCACCCTTATGAAATCGCGCTGTTCCATGAAGAAGCGCAGGCCGAAGTCTGGGGTGAGGATACCTCGACGCTGGTATCATCGTCCTATCAGCCCGTGGGTAAGGTAACCCCGGTCGAAGGCGGGTTCCGCCTATCGGGTCGCTGGGGCTTTTCCACGGGATCGGTCCATTGCAAATGGGTCGTCCTGGGCGCGCTGGTGCCGCCGCGCGAACCCGGCGGCGCGCCCGATATGCGCGCGTTCCTGCTGCCCCGCGCCGATTACACCATCGATACCGACAGCTGGCACGTCTTCGGCCTGCAAGGCACCGGCAGCCATGACGTGATTGTGGACGATGTGTTCGTGCCCGAACATCGCACCCACCGTTCGGTCGATGGCTTCCTGTGCACCAACCCCGGACAGGCCACCAATCCCGGCCCGCTTTACACCCTGCCGTGGGCGCAAGTGTTCATGCGCTCAGTCTCTACCGCCGCGTTCGGCGGCGCGCGCGCGGCAATCAGCGCCGCGCGCGATATTGCCGAAACCCGCGTTTCCACCAACACCGGCAAGGCATCGAAGAACGATCCGTTCCTGATGGCCGCCATCGCCCGCGCCCATGCCGAAGTAACCGAGATGGAGCAGACCTTGCGCTGCACGTTTGAAGACCTGATGGGCTATGCCAACCGGGGCGAGGCCATTCCGATGGAAAAGCGCACGCTTTATGCCTACAATTCGGCCAGCGTGGTGCGCCGTATGGCCGATCTGGTGGACGATATGGTCAAGCTGCTCGGCGGCCGCGCAATCTACACCTCCAGCCCGATCCTTCAGCCATGGCTCGATCTGCACGCAGGCCGCGCGCATGTGGCCAACGATCCGGCCAACCGCACCGGCGATGTCGTCGGCGCGTTGAGCGGTCAGGCGCCCGGCTTCACCTTCCTTTAAGCGGAGCGATTGCGATGGCCGATATTGCCACCACCACCCACCGCGTTGCGGGCGGCTACGATATCCACATTGCCGAAGCGGGCGATCCATCTGCGCCTGCCGTGGTGTTCATCCACGGCAGCGGTCCGGGTGCATCGGGCGCGTCCAACTTTCGCCAGAACATCGATGCTTTCGTAGACGCGGGTTACCGCGTGATCCTGCCCGATCTGATCGGCTATGGCGCATCGTCCAAGCCGGAAGGCATCGATTACACGCTGCAACTGTTCACCGACACACTTTACGAAGCGCTGATCGCGCATGGCATTTCCAGTGCCAGCATGGTCGGCAATTCGCTGGGCGGCGGCATTGCCCTGCTGATGACGCTGGACCACCCCGCATTCACCCGCAACCTTGTGATGATGGCACCGGGCTGCGTGGCAGAGCGCGAAAGCTATTTCGTAATGCCTGGCATTGCCAAGATGGTGTCGAACTTCGGCGGGCCGGACTTCAACCTTGCCGAACAGAAGCGCCTCGTCTCCAACCTCGTCCACCCGGACTTTGCGCCCAATATTTCGGACGAGTTGGTGGCAGAGCGTTTCGCCGTGGCCCGCACCCAGCCCAAGGACGTGATCGTGCGGATGCGCACGCCCGACCTTTCGCCGCGCCTGCCTGAAATAACCCAGCCGATCTTCGTGCTGTGGGGCCTGAACGACGAATTCTGCCCCGAAGCGCATTCTCGCCTGTTCCTCGACAACTGTCCCGATGTCCGCAGCATAACCTTTGGCCGCACCGGCCATTGGGTGCAGGTCGAACGCGCGGCTGAATTCAACGCCTATGCCATCGAGTTCCTCAATGCCCGCCGATAAAAACGTCCCAAACGAGAAGATTGGGCACTATGGCGCCGCGCTCTACGATGCACTGCGCACCCGCAAGACCATTGCCCCGCTGATCGAACAGGACGCATCGCTCACCCTTGACGATGCCTATGCAATCAACCTCGATTTCCTGTCGCGCCGCGTGGCCGATGGCGAAAAGGTCGTGGGCAAGAAGATCGGCGTGACCAGCAAGGCCGTGCAGGACATGCTGGGCGTCCACCAGCCCGATTTCGGCTTCCTGACCGACTGGATGCACGTCGAAGGCGATATCGATATCGATGCCAAGGCGCTGATCGCGCCGCGCGCCGAAGCGGAAATCGCCTTCATCCTGAAAAGCAGCCTCAACGGTCCCGGTGTGACCGCCGCCGATGTTCTGGCCGCGACCGAAAGCATCGCCCCGTGCTTCGAAATCGTCGATAGCCGCATCGACAACTGGAAAATCCAGATCGTCGATACCGTGTCGGATAACGCATCGTGCGGCGTCTATGTCATCGGCACGGAACGGCTGGATCCCGCTGGTCTCGACCTTCCCAACTTGCACGTCGCCGTAACCAAGAACGGCGCACCGCTGTCCGAAGGCTATGGTCATGCCGTTCAGGGCGATCCGGCGCAGGCCGTGGCATGGCTCGCCAACACGCTGGGCGCTTATGGCGTCACGCTCGATGCGGGTGATGTGATCCTGTCCGGCAGCCTTGTCCCCCTCGCCCCTGCGGTGAAGGGCGACCGTTTCGAAATGACCTTAAGCAATGCAGACGGCCCGCTGGGCACCTGCGTTGCAAACTTCGTTTAAGGACCACGGCAATGGCACGCATAAAGGCCGCAATCATCGGTTCGGGCAATATCGGCACAGACCTGATGATGAAGATGATAAAATATCCGCAGAACATGGAACTGGCCATCGTCGTCGGTATCGATGAAAAGTCCGAAGGCCTCGCCATGGCGCGCGCGCACGGCATCGCCACCACGCACGAAGGGCTGGAAGGCCTGCGCGCCCATCCGCTCTACAAGGACATCGGCATCGCGTTCGACGCGACCAGCGCCTATGCCCACAAGGTCCATGACGAAGCGCTGCGCGCCGATGGCATTCAGGTGGTGGACCTGACGCCCGCCGCCATAGGCCCGTTCATCGTGCCGCCGGTCAACATGGAAGCCAACCTTGGCGCGTCCAATGTCAACATGGTCACTTGCGGCGGTCAGGCGACGATCCCGATGGTCGCCGCCGTCGCCCGAGTGGGCAAAGTCCACTATGCCGAAATCGTGGCGTCCGTCTCATCCCGCTCAGCAGGCCCCGGCACCCGCGCCAATATCGATGAATTCACCCGCACCACCGCCCGCGCCATTGAAGAAGTCGGCGGGGCCACGCGCGGCAAGGCGATCATCATCCTCAACCCCGCCGAACCACCGATGATTATGCGCGATACGGTGTTCACCCTGTCCGAAGGCGCAGACGAAGACGCGATCCGCCAGTCTGTAAAGGACATGGTGGCGCAAGTGCAGAAATATGTGCCGGGCTATCGCCTCAAGCAGGAAGTCCAGTTCGAACGCTTTGGCGACAACAACAAGCTGAAGATTCCGGGCCAAGGCGAATTCAGCGGTGTCAAATCCATGATTATGCTCGAAGTCGAAGGCGCAGGCGATTACCTGCCCAGCTATTCGGGCAACCTCGACATCATGACCGCCGCCGCCAAGGCTACCGGCGAACTGCTGGCTGCGCGCCGCATGGCGAAGGAGAGCGCATAATGACCGCCACATTCAACGTCGATGCCGGCGACAAGCTCTATATCCAGGACGTCACCCTGCGCGATGGCATGCACGCCATCCGCCACATGTATGGCATCGATCAGGTCAAGGCGATTGCCTCGGCCATCGACAAGGCAGGCGTTGACGCCATCGAAGTGGCGCACGGCGATGGCCTGTCCGGCGCCAGCTTCAACTATGGCTTTGGCGCGCACACCGATTGGGAATGGCTCGAAGCTGTTGCCGAAGTACTCGACAAATGCGTGCTGACCACGCTGATCCTGCCCGGCGTCGGCACGGTGGAAGAACTCAGGCGCGCTTATGATATCGGCGTCCGCTCGGTCCGCGTCGCCACGCACTGCACCGAAGCTGACGTTTCCAGACAGCACATCGGGATCGCCCGCGATCTGGGCATGGACGTATCGGGCTTCCTGATGATGAGCCACATGATCGAACCGGAACTGCTCGCAAAGCAGGCCCTGTTGATGGAAAGCTATGGTGCGCAATGCGTCTATGTCACCGACAGCGGCGGCGCGCTCGACATGGATGGCGTCAAGGCACGCCTTGAAGCCTATGACCGCGTGTTGAAGCCCGAAACGCAGCGCGGCATCCACGCCCATCACAACCTCTCGCTAGGCGTGGCCAACTCCATCGTCGCGGCCCAATGCGGCGCAATGCGCATCGACGCCAGCCTTACCGGCATGGGCGCGGGCGCAGGCAATGCGCCGCTGGAAGTGTTCATCGCCGCTGCCGACCGCAAGGGCTGGAACCACGGCTGCGACGTGAACATGCTGATGGATGCCGCCGAAGACATCGTGCGCCCCATGCAGGATCGCCCCGTCCGCGTTGACCGCGAAACGCTCGCGCTCGGCTATGCCGGGGTATACTCCAGCTTCCTGCGCCATGCTGAAAAAGCCGCCGAAACCTATGGCATCGACACCCGCACGATCCTTGTCGAACTGGGCCGCCGCAAGATGGTCGGCGGGCAGGAAGACATGATCGTCGACGTGGCCTTGGACATCATCAAGCAACGCGAGGGCTGAAACCCTCAACCACCACAGGCCAACGGACAAAAGTCCAGCCACACCGGGAGAAAACGGATGATCCTGAAGAACAAGGTCGTCATCGTCACAGGCGCAGGCCCCGGCATGGGGCAGGCTGCCTGTCGCGGTGCCGCGCGCGAAGGCGCAAAAGTCGTCGTCACCGCCCGCTCGAAAGCGGCGATCGAGGAAGTGGCGCACGAAATCGTCGCCGCTGGCGGTGAAGCCATCGCCGTCCTGCTCGATGTGACCAACATGGACCAGTGCAAGGCCGCCGCACAGGCCGCCGTGGACAAATGGGGCCGGATCGATGGCCTTGTAAATTCCGCCTATTACCACCCCGATTGGGGTCCGCTGATCGAACATGATGTGGATCAGGTCTTGCAGGCGTTCGACGTTGGCGCAGCAGGCGCGTTGCGCATGGCAATGGCGGTCTACCCCACGATGAAGGCGCAGGGCGCAGGCTCCATCGTCAACATCTCCACGCTTTGCACGCGCAAGCCCATGCCCGGCGAAGGCGGCTATGGTATGGCCAAGGGCGCGCTCAACCACATGACCCGCCACCTCGCGGTGGAGTTTGCGGGCACTGGCATCCGCGTCAACACCGCGCTGATGGGCTGGATGATGGGTGCACCGCTCGAAAGCTTTATCCAAGGCCTTGGCGAAGGTGCCGAAGCCTTCCGCACCCAGCGCGCCAGCGAAATCCCTGTGGGCCACATCCCGCCCGATGCCGATTGCGCCAAGGCGGTCTACTTCCTGCTGTCGGACTACGCCTCGGAAGTGACCGGCGCGATGCTCGACGTCAACGGCGGCGATTGGGTCGCAGCATAAGGAAGCCTGCCATGCTGCTCGACTGGATGAACAGCCACCCCACGCTCACCGATGATCCGGTATCGGGGCTTGATCCCGATGCCATCACCGTCAGCGACACGGTGGATATCGCCGCGCCCGCTCGCGTGGTGTGGCAGGTGCTCACCGATATGCCGCGCTACAACGAATGGAACCCGTTTTGCGTAAAGGCGGAATCCACGCTGGAAATGGGCGCGGCGGTCAACATGAAGTTGATGAACTACGCCGTTCCGGGCAGCATCGTGCCCAATTGTGAATATATCTGCGCCAATGATCCCGAACGCCTGCTGTCATGGGAAATGGTCCATAGCGACGCCTGGCCCTACCCCGCCCGCCGCGACCAGGTAATCGAGCCGACCGGCCCTGCATCCTGCCGCTATTTCAGCACCGACGCCTTCCTTGGCGCCAACGGCATCCACGTCTTCCGCTTTGCCGGGCCGTGGGTAAAACGGGCCTTCGATGATTCCGCCCGCGCGCTCAAAGCCCGTGCCGAAGAACTCTACGCCCAAGAACAGAAAGCCTGATCCGCAATGCCTTTCACCCTGCAACAGCTTTCCGATATCGAGGAAATCAAGGTGCTCAAGCACCGCTATTTCCGCGGCATCGACACCGCCGATCAGGCCCTCTTGGCCGATGTGTTTAGCGAAAACGTCGCCTGCACCTACAATGGCGGAACCTACAAGGTCTCGCTCAAGGGCCGCGCGGCCATGCTCGAATTTCTCGCCAACTCGTTCCATTCGGGCGCGGCGGCCATGCACATCGGCATCATGCCCGAAATCACCATCACCGGTGACAATACCGCTACCGGCATCTGGTATCTGCAGGACGTGTTCATCGACGTCGAAAAGGACGATCACACCTTCGGCACCGCAATTTATACCGACACCTACCGCCGTGAAGGCGGGGTCTGGCGCATCGAAAGCACCTATTACGACCGCGTGATCGAAGTGCTGAACAAGTTCAGCCAGACCGGCGGCCGCCTCAGCGTGCAACGCCTCGCCACCACCGGTCGCAAGCCCGAAGAACGCACCGATATCAGCAACCTGATTAGCTGGGATTCGTAAAAACTCCCGGTCAGGCCGGGGTTTCCTCCAGTTCGGCAATCTCGAAGACAAAGCGCTTCCATCCGCGCTGGCGGGCCGCGTCGTCCGCCGGTGCGCGCTTGCGCTTGGCTTCGGCCAATGACCGTGCGTGCCCCCAGAACACTTCGGTCTTGCCGTTCTCCAGCTCGGCTACGATCCGCCAGTAATGCGTAAAGGCATCGGCAGTCGGCCCGATGGTCTTCACATAACCATCGGGCATCGTTGCTGTCAGATATCGTTTCTTCCGCGCCATGCCTGCGCCTCATCGCGCAAGGGCTGGCCAGGTGCAAGAACTACGCTCAGAGCCGTACCACCCGCATCTTCGGCGCAACCGGTTCAGCGGCATTGAACCAGCGCCACAGGCCTGTGCCAGACCGGTGCCCGGCAAGGTCCACCCAATGCCCGAAACCCGGATCGGCGTCGGCGCAAACCACCATCACGCTGCCGTCCGCCTCATATCGGGCCATCGAATTGTTGACCCACACCTTCTGGTGAACATGGTCGAGCGATTCCATCCACCAGTTGTCGATCTGCAGGTTCCACATGCGGCATTGCGGGATCGGCGTTTCGATCACCAGCGCTTCGCCCGGTTGCAGATCGTAATAGAAATGGCCGTACCAGATATTGGGATCGCCGCCCGCCTTCCAGAATATCTCCTGCGGCGCGTCATAGAACTGGTTGGGATGGGACTTGAACCATTCAGACCAGTTGGCAAACGTATTGGCCGTGCCGCGCGTCCACGCCGCCGCTGCCAGCAATTGCCGCTCGATCACGTCGGGCGTCAACAGCTCAGGCACCGCAGGCCCCGCCCCCACGCGCTCCACCGTGATATCGGCGGCCATTTGCGTCGCCTTGTCGTCAAAGGTCTGCCGCACGATCAGCAGCGTCGAATCCTCGGCCAGCGGCAGCCAGTTACCTGATCCGTTTCCGGGCTTGCGCTCCTTGCTCACGTGGATTTCAAACGAGCCATCCGGGCCGAACACCATGTCGGCAAATTCGATCTCGCCCGTCGATGCCATCGTCCCATCAATGGCATAGCGGTTGGCCTTGCTGCCGATGGAGAAATAGGGGACCGAATTGCGCTTTCCGGTGATGCGATATTCCTGATCGCCGCGCACCACGCATTGCTGATAGATATTGTCCGGGTTGTCCGCCCCGATCTTGATCTTGTCATCGCACAGCATGAACAGGCGCGGAAAATCGGGGTCCGCACTGTCCACCAGCATGTTCAGCGCAGTGCGTGCCAATCGGCTAAGATAGCGCAATCCCTCCGCCTGATCGAGCGCATGGGTCGGGCTGGAAGGCCGCGCCAGCACCTCGCCCGCTTCTGCCAGTTGCGCGCAGAAATTGCGCCACACATGGTCCAGATGGCCCACTTCGCTGCCGGGTTCGGTCATCGCACTATCCTTTTGCAAATGGTTCGGGCCGTCAGCCCGCCAACTGGCCCCCGTCCACGGTAAACAGTGCTCCGGTCGCCTTGCGCGCCTTGTCGCTGGCAAGGAACGCGAACATCTCGGCAATGTCTTCAGGCTCGCACGATCCGTCGAGCAGCTTGGGCGCGTTGCGCATCATCAGCGCCCAGTCCACGCCTTCTGGTGGCGCGGTGTTCTGGGTCATCGGCGTCACCACATGGCCGGGGCAGATCGCGTTCACCCGAAGGCCCGCCGCGGCATATTCAATGGCCAGCCCCTTGGTGATTGCCGCCACCGCGTGCTTCGATGCCGAATAGCCGATGTTGTAGGGCTGCCCCTGCAAAGCCGCGGTCGAAGCGGTGTTCACGATCACGCCCCTGGTCTTCAGCAGATGCGGGATTGCCGCCTGGCAGATCACGAACACGCTCGATGCGTTCACCGTCATCAGCAGGTCGAAGTCTTCGACAGAAAACGTCTCCGATGGTCCCCATTTCAGCAGGCCGGCAATATTGCACAGGATATCCAGCCCATCGCGCGCCGCCACATCCACCAGCGCCCGGCACGAAGCATAGTCCGTCGCGTCATAGGCCTGCACCACCGGCTTGATCGCCATCATCGCGGCGGTTTCTTCAAGCCCTGCCAGATTGCGGTCACCGATGGTAAGCCTCGCACCTTCGGCAGCAAACCTGATCGCCGTGGCGCGGCCAATGCCGGATGCCGCGCCTGTAATCAGGCCCTTTTTCCCTTCGAACAGCATTGTTTTCTCTCCCGGCTTTGCGATGATTCAGTTCGGCACCATCACTCTTGTTTCGTCACCCCGGACTTGATCCGGGGTCCATCTTCCAGTCAAAACTGGCGTTTTTGGAAGGGAAATGGCCTCGGTGACAAGCTCAGGGTGACGGTTTTTTCTATACGTTCTCAATCACTTGCTGTTCAGAAACGCATTCCCACGGTTAGCCCGTACATACGCGGATCGGGGAAATAGCCCAGCGTCAGCCCGCCGAACCCCGGACCGAAGTCGATAAAGTTCGAAGGATCGCTTTCCTTGGTCAGATTGCGCACCCACAGCGCGATTTCGGCGGTGCCACCACCCAGCGGCACTTCGGCCACGGCAGCGCGCAGGTTCACCACGGTCCGGCCCTTCGACTTGGTGTTTGCAGCGCTCTGGTCAGACGCCGTGGCAACGCTCAGCGCATAAGGGAACGTGTAGTAGCTCGAAACATAGCTCACATCGCCATAAAGGTTGAACCGGCCCCAGTCACCGCGCGCCACGCGCACGTCGAACCCGCCCGATGCCGTAACCTTGGGCGCATGGGGGAACGCGCGGTTGTTCGAAACATCGACATTGGCACCGGCCCCGTTGTTGGCCGTCGCGTCGAATTCGATGAACCGTTTGTACTTGGAATCCAGCAGCGCCAACGACCCGTTCAGCGTCACCCCGTCAACCGGACGGATCACCGTTTCAAACTCCAGCCCCTGAATGCGCGCACCGGCGGCATTGCGCACGATCGATGCTGCGCCAGACGTTGCGGTAAAGATCGAAAGCTGCATGTCCTTGTGCTCGTCACGGAATGCGGCGACGTTGAAAATCACCTTTCCGCCCAGCATCTTGGTCTTCAGCCCCAGTTCGTAGCTATCGACCTTTTCCGGGCGATAGGGCTGGCACAGCTCGGTCGCGCCCGATGGGCAACCGGCGGGTGCGTTAGGATCGAAGAACACGTTGGTTTCGCCGTTGAACCCGCCCGATTTGAACCCGCGTGCAAAGCGGGCATAGACGTTGACGTCGGAATTGACTTCGTAACTCGCTGTAATCGCGGGCGAGAAGTCGTTGTATTTGGCATCGGGGAACGTGCCATAAGGCAGGTCGGCAATCACGGTCGGCGCAAACACCCCGTTCTGCGCATCGAAGTTGACCTTGAAGAAGCGGCGAATGTCCTTCTTTTCATGCGTGTAACGCGCACCCAGCGTCAGCTTGAACGCATCGGTGACGTTATAATCGGCCTGCGCATAAAGCGCGAAAGCCTCGGTCCGCGAACCATAGTCCGATACCAGATCGGTGCCGCCGCCAAAGTAGGTCTGCGGATTGCTGGTTTCCGCCCGTTCCTTGAAATAGAACGCGCCGACCACGTATTTCAGCGTGTCCGAAAGGGTCTGCCCGGTCAGTTGCAGTTCCTGGCTGAACGCCCAGTAATCGGTAATGCGCTGGGTGAAGGCCACCGGCGTTGGCGAACCGTCAAGATCCAGCCCGTCCGACCATGCCAGATCGCGGTAGGCGGTGATCGATTTCAGCGTCGCATCGCCAAGATCAGCCGCCAGCGTCAGCGCATGGCCATAACTGCGTGACTTTTCGTAAACCGCTTCGTTGATCGAAGCCGTCGTTGCGCGATCCGGATTGGTATAGCGGTCCAGCGGAAAGACTGCGCCCGCAAAGGGATAGCTGGGCGAATTGGGATCGAAGATATCGCGCGGATCGCCATTGCGGTTTACGCGCAGCAATTGCGCAAACGGTGGGGTCTGGTTCTGCCGGCTGTAATCATAAGTGTAATCGGCGGTAATCGCGTCCGAAAGTTCGGCGCGGATCTGCACCATCACGCTGCCGCTGCGCACGGTGTCGGTTTCGCTGACCGCATTGGGCAGCGCGGTCACAACGCCCGCAACCGGGTTCGGCACGATATCCACCAGCCCGTCGCGGCGCACGTACTGGCCGGAAACCTTGGCCGAAAAGATGCCCATGCGCGGCAGATCGACCACGCCCTTCAGGCGCAGTTCGTTGTAATTGCCATAACTGACTTCGGCCCGCCCACCGGCTTCGCCGCTTGGCGCCTTGGGGATAAGGTTGACCGCACCCGCCAACGCATTGCGCCCGTAAAGCGTGCCCTGCGGCCCGCGCAGAATTTCCACCCGCTCAAGATCGGCAACGTCAAAAATCGACCCTTGCGCCTTGGCGATGTAAACGCCGTTCAGATAAAGTCCAACCGCCGGTTCCCAAGTGATTGCCGGGTTGATCGTCACCGACCCGCGAATGGCGATCTGCGAAATCGTCTTGCTGGAAGGCGCGCGTTCGAACTTCACGTTCGGGGCCAGCGTGCCCAGATTGTCGATCGACGTGATACCGCGCGATTCAAGGTACTGACTGCCCAGCGCAGAAATGGCGATGGGCACGTTCTGAATATTTTCCGACCTCTTCTGCGCGGTTACGACGATTTCGCCGATTCCCGAATCGTTACCCCCATCCTGCGCGGCATCTTGCGCAAGCGCGGGTGACGCGAAAGCGGCAAGCGTGGTCAGGGCCGTGGCGGCAAGCAGATCTCTCATGATGTCCTCTCCTGGGGGTGGAAACGCATTCGCGTATTCCTTTCTTGCCAAAGCCATATGATTTTCCGTGGCATATGGCAATATGTTTGCATAACCCGTAATTTATTAGATAACATGTTACGCAAAATGCCGAAATATGCGCTTTCAAGCGGCTGTATGGCGGCTGGCCCGCAACGCCATGGCAGAAGTGGTGCGTCGGGCCGGTTTCCGGCGCCGCTTCATGGCCCGATTTCGACCGCGTGGTGCATCGTAGATGCGGTTCGGTGCTTTTAGGTGCTTTTAGGTGCCGTTCAGGATGGCGAGAATTTTCAAGGATTCCCAAGGCCATATCGGGCCGGATTTGCAAAAAGGTGTAACATGACCAAGGCGATTGACGACACTGCCGCATTTGCCGCCCAGGCCCGTATGCTGGACGAACTGCTGGTCGAGAGGACAGTGCGCGAAGGCCTTGCCCGCTTTGCCCGCGTGCTGGATGGGAAGCACTGGGACCAGTTGGGCGATGTTTTTGCCGACGACGTCACGTTCGATTACGGCATGGGCGAACAGGCCGGAATGTCGGCGCTGGTGGCCAACATGCGCCGCTTCCTTGATGTGTGCGGGCCAAGCCAGCACCTGATCGGCAGCATATCGATCGACGTGTCAGCGGACGGCGCAAGCGCGACCAGCCGGGCCTATGTTCAGGCCCGCCACCAGCGCGCCAGCGATCATGGCGGCGCGGTGTTCGACAGCAATGGCGAATATGTCGATCAGTGGGCCTTGCGCGCGGAAGGCTGGCGCATCGTCCGGCGCGATGCACTTTGGCAAACGCATAGCGGCGATGCAGCGATCATCTGGGGCGATGCGCCATTAGCCTGAACGATCCACATTCGCAGATAATTACGCGATCTAAATTACGCATAAGCATATTATAATCGTATTTATCGCTTTCATATGACGATTTTTATCCCCATAGAATATCGCATTCCATAAAAACGGGAGAGTCTCACATGCAACTCGCGGGAAAAGTTGCCATCGTCACCGGAGGTGCGCGCGGCGTGGCCAAAGGGGTGGCGACAGCCTTTGTCAAAGCCGGGGCGAAAGTCCTGATCGTGGACCGCGAGGCGGATCTGGGAGAAGCGACGGCCAAGGAGCTTGGCGCATTTGGCGACGTGGCGTTCATGGCGGTTGACCTGATGGACCGGGCCGCGCTGCCCGGCATCGTCGATGAGGCGGTGCGCCGGTTCGGCAGGCTCGATACCCTGGTCAACGCCGCGCAGGCTTCGCAGCAACTGCTGCTGATGGATACCACGACCGAGGCGATGGATCTGGCGTTCGGCACCGGGTTCTGGGCCACGTTCCTGCTGATGCAGGCGGCGCACCCGCATCTGGTACAAAACAAGGGATCGATCATCAATTTCGGCAGTGGCGCGGGCATCGAAGGGATGATGACGCAGGCATCCTATGGCGCGGCCAAGGAAGCGATCCGGTCCTTGTCAAAGACTGCTGCGGTGGAATGGGGGCCATCGGGCATCCGCGTGAACATCATCTGCCCGTTTGCCAATTCGCCGGGGGTGGAGATGTGGCGGCAGCACTTTCCCGATGCCTATGCGGGGCAGATATCCAAGGTTCCGCTGCGACGCATCGGCGATTGCGAAACCGATATCGGGGCGGCTGCGGTGTTCCTTGCCAGCGATGCGGCGGGTTATATCACCGGCCAGACGCTGATGGTTGACGGGGGGCAATCGCGGTTGTTCTGAGGGATGGCCCCTGGCCTTCGCCGGGGTAAATCAATTTTATCTAATATTATCAATTATGTATTTTCCCAACATTATTCATCCGGCCCGAAATCTGGCACCCACGGAACACCGTTGATGTGCCCGCCCCCATCCACGAACAGGGTGTTTCCAGTGAGATAGCGGGCGTCATCGCTGGCCAGAAACAGCGCGACGCCGCCGATGTCGGTTTCAGGATCGCCCATGCGGCCCATCGGGTTTGCAGCGGCGGTGGCGGCTGCAACATCGGGGGCCACTTCTGCAAAGCGGCGATAGGCAGCTGAAATGGCGGCAGGGCAGATCACGTTCACGCAAATACCGTATGGTGCCCATTCCCGCGCGGCTGTGCGCGAATAGGCGCGGACGGCTTCCTTGGCTGCGTTGTAATCCGCGCTGCCCATGTGGGCGTTGACCCCGTTGAGCGAGGCCATGTTGATGATCCTCCCCCACCCGCGCGCTTTCATATGCGGCAGGGTGCGCTCCATTGCCCATTTCGTGGCAAAAAGGCACATCTTCAGGGCATCGTCGAAACGCTCGTCAGTCTTGCGCTCTATCCGCACCGGGCCTTCGCCGCGATAGGCGTTGTTGACGAGGATATCGACCGAACCGAACTGCTGCACGCACAGATCGACCGCGCCGAAAACATCTTCGCGCGACGTGACATCGCAGCGGATGAAGGTGGCCTTTGCTCCCAGCGCTTGCAGTTCTTCGGCCACGGCCGGGCCACGTTCAGCATCGTAATCGGCCACGATCACGCTGGCGCCTTCTACCGCAAAGCGGCGGGCGATGCCCTGTCCGATACCGTCCGCGCCGCCGGTGACGACAGCGGCACGCCCTTCAAGCCTCTTGCTCACGCCTTCATTCTCCCCACGAAATCAAAAGAGGCCGGGTTTTGACGCCCGGCCTCTTTCGTTGTCAGATCACTTCGGATCCGGTCAGTTGCCGAAGCTGTAGCGCAGACGCATGCCGAACATGCGCGGTTCGCCGTAGATCACGCTTTGCGCACCGATGGTCTGGAAGATACCGGTGTTCGAGATGATGTAGTTCTTCTTGGTGATGTTGGTTGCAAACAGGCTGAGATCGACCGGTGCGCCCATGACGCCCTTCCAGTCGATCGTAGCGTTGAGCAACCCGTAGCTGGGCAGCAGCACGCCCGGTTCGTTGATCGTGCCATCGGGGAATCGTTCGGTGGAGAACGGCGCAGTGGGCTGCTTGTCGGTCCAGTTATAGCTGAGGAACAGGCTGAGATTGCCGACATCTTCCGACATGGGCACGCTGAACCGGCCATAGACCGACACGATATTGGGCGAGAGATACTGCAACGGACGGCAGGTCATGTCGGCCCCGGCAAATGCCTTGGGCGAGGTGATCGACTGTGCGTTACAATCCCACACGCCAGAGCTGGAGTCGAACACGAACGACTTGTACTTGGCGTTGAGGTGGCTGTAATTTCCGCCCAGTTCAATGTTCTGGGTCGGCTGGATCATGGCTTCGACCTCGACGCCCTTGATCGTGGCGCTGGCGTTGTTCAGCGTGACCGCACCATTGCCGCCGGTGGCCGTGTTGAAATCGCCCGCTGCGCGCTGGATATTCTTGTAATCCAGCCAGAAGCCGTTGACGTTGAAGCGACCGCGCATTCCGCCCGCATTGAAATCGGTCTTGAAGCCGGCTTCATAGTCGGTGACCGTTTCCGGCCCGAAGGTGCGGGTGGTTTCGAACACGGCATAGCTGTTGAAGCCACCGGCCTTGTAGCCGCGCGTGACCTTGCCATAGACCATGATGTTGTCGTTCGGGCGATAATCCAGTCCGATGGTCCAGTTGGGCGACGAGCTTTTGAGCTGCGCGCCGAACAGGCAGGTGCTGCGCGGATCGGCGATCGACTGCTGCGGGTTGGGGTTGGATTTCCACGAACAGGCGCTGACGAACTGGCCGCCATTTGCCAGCGGCGTGTAGTTCCACGATGCAGTGGTGCCACCCACGGTATCCCAGGTGTAGCGATAGCCAGCGGTCAGCCGAAGCCGGTCGAGCGAGGGCGAGAATGCGCCGAAATCAAGCGAGCCTTGCGCATAGAGCGCTTTGGATTCGTTGGTGATGGCGATTTCGCTCTGGCCGATGGGGCAGCCTGCGATGGTCTGCAACCCGCAGACGTTGGTGGAATAGGACACCATCGTCCCGCGCGGGCTTTGCTTGAAGTAGAAACCGCCGACAGTGTAGGTCAGCTTGTCGTCCAGCGCGCTGCCTTGAAATTGCAGTTCTTCGGTCACCTGCTTGTACCAGTCACGCGGGGCCGTGCGGCTGAGCAGGGTGTTGCCGGTATCGTAGATCGGCGCGAGCGTGCCGTCCTGATCGTTGGCGTAGAACGATTTCAGTTCGGAATAGCTGAAGATGTTCCGGAGTTTCAGCGTGCTGGAAAGTTCGACATCGGTGGTGTTGCTGATGCTCCACGATTCCAGCTTGGCAAAGCTGTCCATGCCATGCGCGGTCTGGCGGTTGCCGCGCGCCTCCTGCTGGTTGAGCAGGTTGGTGTAGTAGCTGCAATTGGCAGCACCGGTGCCCGCTCCGCAGAAGTTGAACGTGGGTGCGATGGCCCCCAGCGGGAAGGATACGCCGCCGCCAACCGGGATAGGCCGACGGGCAATTCCGGTGAAGTAATTGGTGTTGAAATTGCGGGCGATGGAGCCGGTGCCATTGCTGTGCGACTTGCCATAATAGGCCAGCGTATAGTTGGTGATGCCTTCGACCGGTTCGATCCACAGACCGGCACGCGCCATGCGCCAATGCTGATCGTCGCGATCCTTGTTCCAGTTGGTGTCATAGGTGAAGCCATCACGATCACGCGATGCGCCGACCAGACGCAGGCGTACCTTGTCGGAAATCGGCACGTTGAGCACGGCTTCGACTTCGACCATGCTGTAGTTGCCGAAACCTGCCTGAACGTACCCTTCAAGCATGTCGGTGGGCTTTGACGGGGTGAGCAGGATGGCGCCGCCGGTGGTGTTGCGACCGAACAGCGTGCCCTGCGCGCCAGCCAGCACCTGCACGTTCTGCAGATCGACAAAGGTGCCCGGACCGCCCTGACCCGACAGGGTGATGGCCGACACCAGCGGCACTTCGTTCATGTAAACGACGACGGCAGGCGAACCCTGGAACGACGCGCTCTGGCCGCGAATCGATGGCGACATCACCTCGCGCGAGGCTTGGCCGTTAGGGCCGACGACCAGTGACGGAACCGAGGCTTGCAGATCCTGAAGCTGGGTCAGGCCGCGTTCGCGGATGCTTTCGGCGCTAATCGCGGTGATCGAGATCGGCACATCCTGCGCGCGTTCTTCGCGGCGGTTGGCGGTGACGATGATTTCGGAATTGCTTGGCGGGGTGCTTTCGCTCGCCTGATCGGCTGCAGCATTTTCTGCAGCAAAAGCCGCCTGCGGCAAGGCCACGACCCCAAGCGCGACGCTGGCCATCAGCACAGCGCTGCTGCGGCGGGCCAGGCTCGATCTACGATAAATCCCTTCAGACATTATTTTCTCCCTCCAATTGCAAGCCTGCAACACGACCTGACCAGGTTCGTGGACAACGAGATGAGGGGGGATCGTTTGGCCATTCCGGCTTCAGACGCATCTGAACTGCCCGCACGAAGCAGGCATTACCCTCATCCCGAATTCAATTTCTTGTTGGATGGAGAGTAACAACTACGCAAAATAAGTGCAATATGTATTTTTCATGCGCTTTTTGCGTAATTAATCTGCGCTTTGGATGCCTATGTGCGTTGCCGCGATGCCCGGTACCGGACTGCGCAGATCAGCGCATTGCAGCGACGGGGCGCAATCAGTGTCTCAAAAGGGGCAGAGTCACGAACGAGGGCAGTGCGCTTTCAGGCTGAACCCGAAGCAGTCAGGCTGCGATCAGCCGCAAAGGCCGTGCAGAAACAGGCTGGCGGTGCGACGCGCATGGCCTGCCAGCGCTTCGGGTGCGGGACCGTGGCCTGCAGCGATGGCGCGGTTACCCTGCATTGCCAGCACGATACCCTGCTGCGCCAGCCACGGCGCATCGGTGTGGCCGGTGGTTTGCGCGATCCATTGTGCAAGTGGACCGGTCCACGGCGCGCGCACCGCATCATGGACCGCGCGTGCCAGCGCCGGATCGCGGCGCGAGGCGGCAATGCCTGCGCGGTGCAAAGCGATAGAGGCGGGGCTGGTGAGATGCGCAGTGGCAGCGGCAAAGTAGCGGGCCACTGCATCCACACCTCCGCCAATCGGCAGCGCGGGTGGCTGCGCACTGCTGGCCACCTGCGCCGCCAAATCCCGCGATACTGCATCGAACAGACCGGCCTTGTGCGCGAAATGGCGATACAAGGTGCCGCGACCCACTTTGGCTTCGGCACCGATAGCGCCAAGGCTTGCCGCCTCGTAACCATCGCGCAGGAAATGGTCGGCAGCGACATCAAGCAGGCGGCGCAAATGCGGCGGGTGGATCGGTCGGGCGGGGTGCGGGGCTGCGGCCTCAGCCTTGGGGCGCGCGGGACTGCGCGGCATGGCGAGAACGCCCTGTTCGAACAGCGACGCAACTCTTGCCGCCAATGCGGTGCGCTCTTCGGGCGGTGGTGGGTTGAAGCCCATCAGCAGGGCCGAGCCTTCCACCGCAAGCGATCCGAGATCGAGCGCATCGTCGATGGGCACAGGCCGCGATATCCCGCGCGCACGGACGATGGCTTCTATCGCTTCGCGCACCGGTTCCATCCGCGTCGCTTGTGCCAATTGCAGTTCGGCGGCGAAATCGGGCATACGCCCGCCAAGTCCGGCGGCCAGCCACAGCGGGCTGAGCAAGCCGCCACCGATTGCCGCATCGAGAATCGCTTGCGCAAGGCCGTCCAGTTCGGCGCGCTGCTGCAGCGCCTGTGCGCGCGCTTTGAAGCGGCTTGCCATTTCTTCCAGCGAGGCCCGGAACAGCGCCTGCTTGTCAGGATAATAGCGGTAGATCGTTTCCTTGCTGACGCCAGCTTTGCGCGCAATGGCATCGATGCTGACTCGATCAAAGCCTTCAGCCACGAACGCCGCCCGCGCGGCATTCAGCAGGTGCGCCACGCGCGGCGGCACGGCGGGGGATGCCCCATCGGGATATGTCATCAACGGGCCATCCATTCCTATCGCTATAGCATCCTGCCGCCGCGATGCACCCTTGCGTGAAGGGCCATCCACACCCTTGCCATTTACCGAACGGTTCGATACCGTTCGGTAAATGGCAAGGGGCAGAGGCGTTTGCCCGCCCCGCAGGAAGGACAGATTGATGGCTGACACGCCCTATCTCGCGCGTGGCGTAATGCCCGTGGAAACGCCGTCGAGCGTGCTGGTTTCGTCTTCGAAATACCTCAACAATCCCCGCCTGCGCGAATGGCTGGCGATGATCCTGCTGCGGCGCAATGGCGCTGATCTGCCACCGCCTGCGGAGATGTATGAATTCCTGCCGATCCTTGATAAGCTGCGCGATCATGCTGCGATAGAAGACATGTTCACCGCCGAACGGCGGGTAAATCCCGAACTGGATGCATGGTTATCCGAAGGCTTCTATTCGACTTACGCGATCGAGGATTTTGCCCAATATGCGCCCGGATCGCTGGGCGGCATTTTCTATCAGTGGATCACGCAAGGGAACTATGAAATCCAGATTACGCCGTGGCGCGAACCCAAAAGCCAGTTGGAGTTCTATAACCTGCGATCAGGGCAGACGCATGATTTCGAACATATCCTGTGCGGTGGCGGGTTCAACTTCATGGGGGAACTTGTGCCCTATTGGTATCGGCTGACCAACGTTTTCAAGTTCATCCGCAACCCCGAACTTGCCGCAGAACTCAGTGTCATCCAGATATTCGGATCGTTGCGCTATACCGTGCGAACACTGCTGCATTATCCGCAAGTTTGGGACACCTGCACTGATGCAATCCAGCGCGGAATGACCGTGGGCAAGGCCAGCGACGCCTTGTTCATGAAAAAGCTCGAGCCCGTTTTCCACCTGCCGCTGGATGAAGCGCGCGCGGCGCTGGGCGTGCGCGGCGCGGTTGATGTCGATACCGATCTGGAAGGGGCCTTCTGGGCAGAGCGCATTCCCGCCTCTGCCCTGGAACAGCGGATTGCAGCTGAGTGATCTGACATCAAGTAAGTGGCAGGCAGGTTACGGCGAGCCGCCGCAGCCCTGCTTTTGCGCGGTTGACACATGACCCTGCAAAAGTAAGTGAGTGTTCATGGCAAGAACGCGCATTCCCGGCACCGAGCGCCGCAGCCAGATCGTTGCAGCGGCGCGGCGGGTCTTTTCGCAGTATGGCTATGACGGGGCCAAGACGCTGCAGATTGCGCGTGAGGCGAAAGTTTCCGAAGCGCTGGTCTATCGCCACTTCCCCAGCAAGCTGGCGCTTTATCGTGCAGTCTTGCGGCAAGTGTTTCTGGAACAGGATGAACGCTGGCGCGAACAGGGCATCCAGGCCGAAGGGTCATTGGGTCTGGCCGAAGCGATCCATGCCTTCATCGCCGCCAGCGTGGCCGATGCCAGCGATCCGGCACGCTTCGATACGCATCGCATGACGCTGGCCAGCCTTGCCGGTGACGGTTCCTATGCCAGCCTGATCTACCGCCGGTCGCAGCGGCGCAACGCTGCCTCGATGGAAGCAGCCTATGCCTCTGCGCGCGAAGACGGCGGGCTTGCCGGCGAACCGCTGGATGTTCCGGCAGCGGCAATGTTCATCGAACATGTCGGCACGATGATTGCCGCCATCGGCGGACTGCCGCCCGCCGCGCGCCCCTATGGCGTGCACGGTGATGACCTTGTCCGGCAGGCCACATGGTTCTGCCTGCGGGGCATCGGCATGACCGAGGATGTCATTGCAAAATACTTCGCCAGCCGCGACTAATGCCGCGACTGGCGTGACAGGTCAGGCCGCGACCGGCATCCTGATGGCATATTCGGACAGCACCGGCTTGGCCATCGCATCGGCAAAGGCATCGTAGGACCACGGCCAACTGGCCGGAACACCGGTGGCATCAAGATACCAACTGGTGCAACCAGATCCGAAGATCGTGGTCTTGGCCGCAGCGATGCGCCGTTCTTCATAGGCGTTGTGCGCATCCACCGTGGGCATTACCGATGAAGCCTTACCCTTGCGCAGCAGGTCGATCAACTGGTCGATATAGTCCCACTGACGTTCTGCAATGTCGATAAGCGAGAAGTTGCCCACAGGCCCGGTCGGCCCGTTCAGCATGAACAGGTTTGGGAAATGCGGCAGCGTTACCGCATAGTGCGCGGTGGGCCGGGTGGCCCAGAACGCATCCAGAGTCATGCCATCTTCGCCGGTCACGCCTGCGGGGCGGATGAACTTGTCAGCCTGAAAGCCGGTGGCAAGGATCAGGGTATCGAGTTCATGGAAAGTGCCGTCAGCCATGCGCACGCCCTTGGGTTCTACACTTGCGACTTTGCCGGTTTCCACGAACACGGCCGGGTGCTGCACTTCTTCGTAATAGCACCATGAATAGATCAGGCGCTTGCACGCGGCGCGATAGTTCGGACGCAGCTTTTCCTTGAGTTCCGGGTCGCGGATCGACGATTCGAAGTGCTGGCGGCAGACATCCTCGATCATCATCATCTGCGGGCCATCAATGTCGGTGATAGCATCGGTGAAGCGTTTGATATTGCCGATATATTCATCGGCAAAGCGGATCGCGTCGATCAGCGCAGGATCGCGGCGGAAGGCTTCGCGCTCCTCTTCGGTGTATTGGAACTGCGGCACGGGCATGACCCACTGCGGCGAACGCTGGAAATGCACCAGTCGCTCCACCTTCTTGTTGATGGCGGTGACAATCTGGATGCCGGTCGATCCAGAACCGATAAGGCCGACCTTTGCGCCTTCGATTGGCGCGGTATCGTCCCAGCGCGCAGTGTGAAAGGCAGGGCCTTCAAAGCTTTCCAGCCCTGCGATATCGGGCAGGCGTGGGTGGTGCAGCACGCCCGATGCGGCGATGACCACATCGAACACATCGCGCGAACCATCGGCCAGCGTGACCGTCCACTGGCTTGTGCCTGCATCCCAATCAAGCGCAGTGACTTCGGCGTTGAAGCGGATATCCGCAGCAAGGCCGTACTTGGCCACGACCTGTTCGAAATAGCCCTGCACTTCGCTGCCGGTGGCATAGTAAGCCTGCCATTCGGGATAGGGTTCGAAGCTGTAGGTATAGGCATGGGCGGGCACATCGCAAGACAGGCCGGGATAACGGTTTTCGCGCCAGGTGCCGCCGATCTTTGCCGCCTTTTCGTAAACGACGAAATCTTCAGCCCGCTGCTTCAACTTTATCGCGGCAAGGATGCCCGCCATCCCGGCCCCGATTACGGCGTGGCGCAAGGGGCGATTGGTGGTTGCAGTCATGGTTGATCCTCTACCGGTGGTGTTGTTATGAGACTGCAATCTCACCCCTGCGGATGCCCCACATCACCCGAAAGGGTTAGGGTCAGGTCAGCAGCGCACCGCCATTGACATGGATGACCTGTCCATTGATCCAGCGTCCATCATCAGACAGCAGCAGCGCCACCATTGCGGCGATATCCTCAACCTTGCCCAATCGGGTGCTGCGGGTGCCAGCAATGCAGCGATCGATCCATTCGGGCGGAACCGCGCCGCCTGCGATCATTTCAGGCGTCATCACAAAACCGGGGGCCACGCAGTTTGCGGTCATGCCCTGCTTGCCCCATTTGCTGGCAACGTGACGCATCAGCGCGTTAAGGCCACCTTTTGATGCGGCATAGGAAGGGCGCTCGGGCTCGCCCGAAATACAGGCACCTGAACTGGTATAGACGATTGCGCCGTGATCGCTTTGCATCAGATAAGGCAAGGCAGCACGGGTGCAAAGCAGGTGCCCGCGAAGGTTGACTGCAATGGTCCGGTCGAATGTGGCCATATCCAGCGAAAGCGCATCGGAATCGAGGAAGATCGTGCGCAGGTCTGCGGCATTGATGTGCGCGCCGTCCAGCCCGCCCAGCTTGGCGGCAACATCGGCAAAACAGGCGTTGACCGCGGCTTCATCGGTAATGTCGACTTCGATGGCATGGGCTTCGTGCCCGGCATCGACCATGCGCGCCGCTACGGCTTGTGCTGCGGCGAGATTGACATCAGCCACACAAACCCGTGCGCCTTCTGCGCAAAGCCGCTCGACAGTGGCGGCACCAATTCCCGTGCCCGCGCCAACGACGACGATGGCGCGGTTGAACAATCTATCAGACATTATCCCTCCAATTATAATTTTACGCGATAATTGCACAATTTATCTAGAAATATCAAATATTCGAATTTATTATTTTCCATATCTACGCATAATAACATCTTCGACAAGGCTGCTGCGCGTTGAGCCGGTCAATCCGCGGTGGAAATTCACGCAAAGTCGGGCTTTCCCTTGCGGAAAACGGCGCAGAACGCGGTTGACTGCCCGGCTTGGGCTGCGCAAACCGGCAACGCATCGGCAGTCTGTGCCCTGTGGTGCTGCGAGGTGGGATGAGTCAGGTTTTCAACTTTGACGCGACGGACGTTGCGATTATCCGTGAATTGCGGGCCAACGGGCGTGCGAATAACCAGCAGATTGCCGAGACGCTGGGGCTGACGGCGACGACGGTATCGACGCGCATCCGTCGGATGGAGGATGCCAACCAGTTGCGCGTGGTGGCCGTGTCCGACTTTTCGGCGCATGGCTTCAACGTGCTGTTGCGCATTTCGGTGTCGGTCGATGGTCGCCCGGCATCAGACGTCGCCAACGAACTGGCCGCGCTGCCCGAAGTGGTGGCAGCCCACATGGTGACCGGCGGATACGATATCGACATGCTGGTGGCGCTGCACGATTTCGATGACCTGTCGGACTTCCTGCTCGACAAGCTTTCGGGCGTTCAGGGCATCCGCACGCTGACCCCGGCCATCGTTGTCGACATCATCAAGTACCAGTTCGACGTCGCCCCGATTGAAGGAAAGGCATAACCGCCGTGGCAGTCCCCCAGCTCGACACGCTCGACACGCAACTGGTCGACATGCTTGGCCGCGATGCGCGCGTTTCCAACCGCCGCATCGCCGCAGAACTCGGCGTGACCGAAGGCACCGTGCGCGGGCGCATCAAGCGTTTGCAGCAGGACGGGTTGATCGCTTTCACCGCGATCACCGGCTTTCAGATCGAACAGCGAGCGCGCCTCGCCTTCATCAACATTCAGGCCGAAGTCGACCGCGTGCGCGAAGTGGCGCAGGTCATTTCGGACATTCCCAGCGTGAATGCCGTGCTCATCACCATGGGCCATTTCAACATCACCGCGATGTGCCTGATCGATGAACTCGATGCGCTGGTCGAACTTGCGTCCGACAAGATTCTTGCCGTGGATGGCGTCCATCACGTCGAAACATCGATTGCGGTAAAGACCATCAAGTACAACGCGCGCATGGCCAAGATCACCAAACCGACGGTCGTCTCGGACGACGATTGATCCCTACTCCTCGCACAGGCATTTTGCATTTGCGTAAAATTGCATCTATGCAATAGCGCAAATCATCAATGCCCATTCGGATTCGATCACGATCCGGTGCGTGGAGAGGAGATTTCGTGCCAGACACTGCTGCAACCCTGCCGCCCGGCGCGCTGCCCATTGATGCGCGGCTGAAGCGGGTGCTGCGTTTCATGCCCGCCCCCGTGGGTATCGTCACCAGCTTCGACCCCGACGATGGCACGCCGGTTGGCCTTGCCATGTCCGCGCTGATGCCGGTGTGTCTTGATCCGCCTTCAATGGCGATCTGCGTTAACCGTTCCGGCAGCGCGCATGACACGATGATCCGCGCAGGCCGCTTTTGCATAAACCTGCTGCACGGCGGTCAGGACGGCCACGTCGCCCCCTTTGCCGACCCCGCCGCACGCGCCGAACGGTTCAGGCAAAGCGACTGGCGGCAACACGTCCACTCTGCCCATGAAGGGGTGTGGTTCATTGATGATGCACCCGCAGCGATCTTTTGCACCATCAAGCAGCGCGTAAGCTTTGGCACGCATGACCTGCTGGTGGGCGAAGTGGACGATCTGATCTGTTCCGGCAGCGACGAAATCCTGGGTTGGGCCGACGGTGCATTGTGCCGCCCCACCCCGCTTAACCGAAAGCCTGCGCGATGACTGATGCAACTCTTCTCGCCCGTATCGACCGTCTGGAATCGCTGGACGCGATCCGCCAGCTTCCGGCCAAGTATTCGCTGGCGCTCGACATGCGCGATGGTGATGCCTGGGTGAATCTGTTCCCCGAAGACGTGCGCGTGGGCGGCGGAAAAAGCGGGCGCAAGGCGCTGCGCGACTGGTTTGACGAGACCCATTCGATGCAGTTCGATGGCACCAGCCACCACATCGGCGGCCATGTGATCGATTTCGACGATCCCGACCACGCGCAGGGCGTGGTCTATTCCAAGAACGAGCATGAATGCGGCCCCGAATGGGTCATCATGCAGATGATGTATTTCGACCAGTACGAGCGCATCGAAGGCCGCTGGTACTTCCGCCGCCGCCTGCCGCTTTACTGGTATGCCGCCGATCTGAACAAGCCGCCGGTGGGCGACCGCAAGATGCGCTGGCCGGGGGTCGCGCCTTATCACGGCAGTTTCCACGATCTGTTCCCCAGCTGGAAGACCTATTGGGAAAGGCAGGGCCAGCCCCACGATGGGCCGGTTGAGCCACCTGCACCGCTGGAAGGCTTCATCGAAGCGATGCGCCGTGGCGCGCCGCTGCCCAAGCCCCGCGTGCGGAGTTGAGATGATGACGGACCTGTTGTTTTCCTCCGTCCGCCTTGGCGCGCTGGATCTGGCCAACCGCGTGGTCATGGCTCCGATGACGCGCGACCGCGCCGGGCCGGATGATGTGCCGACCGACCTTATGGTGGAATATTACCGCCAGCGCGCCAGTGCGGGCCTGATTGTGACCGAAGGCACCCAGCCATCGCCAAACGGCAAAGGATACTGGCGCACGCCGGGCATTCATTCGCCTGCCCAAGTGGAAGGCTGGCGCAAGGTGGCCGATGCCGTCCACGGCGAAGGCGGGCGTATCGTAATGCAACTGATGCACGTCGGCCGCGCTGCCGTGCGCGCCAACAAGGCTGCGGATGCGCAAACGGTGGCCCCCAGCGCGATTGCCTGCCCCGACCCCATTCCGGGGCCGGATGGCGTGCCGGTTCCCACCGAAATGCCCCGCGCCCTTGCCGCTCACGAAATTCCCGGCGTGATCGCGGAATATGTCGCCGCCGCGCGCAATGCCCGCGCCGCCGGGATGGATGGCGTGGAACTGCACTGCGCCAGCGGGTATCTGCCGATGCAATTCCTTTCCTCCAATTCAAACCAGCGCAGCGATGTCTATGGCGGGTCGGCGGAAAACCGCGTGCGCTTTGTGGTGGAAACACTGGCCGCACTGGCCGCTGCCATCGGATCAGACCGCGTGGGCTTTCGCATCTGCCCCGGCGTGACGTTCAACGGCATGGCCGATGCCGATCCGGCCGAAACTTACACAACGCTGCTGCGCGCGGTGGAGGGTATGGGTTTGGCCTATTGCCACCTCATCCACATCCCCAACGCGGGTTTTGACGCGCTTGATCTGGTTCGCGCCAACTGGTCCGGTTCGGTGATCGAGAATTGCGGCCTTACCAACGAAACCGCCACCAAGGTCATTGCCGACGGCAAGGCCGATGCCGTGTCGTTCGGCTATGCCTTTATCGGCAACCCCGATCTGGTGGAGCGCCTGCGCACCGGTGCGCCGCTGGCCAAGGCTGACCGCACCACTTTCTACACCGGCCAGGGCGACGATGCGCGGGGCTATACCGATTACCCGACGGTTTCGGGCTGAAAGGACGCAGATGGCAAACATGCTTGAAGGGCGCGTCGCGGTGGTAACCGGCGGCGCGCAAGGGATTGGTGCGGCCATTGCGCACAGGCTTGCGGCAGAGGGCGCGGTTGTGGCCGTGCTTGATCTTTCCGAAGACAAGGCCGCCGCGCTTCTACCCGCGCCCCATATCGGTGTGGGGTGCGATGTGACGGACACTGGCTCGGTCGATGCCGCCTTTGCCAAAGTGGCGCAAAGGCTGGGGCGGGTGGACGTGCTGGTCAACAATGCCGGGATCGGAAGTGCGCCAGGCGACGGCATGGCCGAATACTACGCCGGCCAGGCTGCGCAGGCGGGCGGCGATGGGGAGGCGCATGCCGATCAGACCATCCACTGCACCGATGAAGGCTGGTCGCGCGTGCTGTCTGTCACGCTGGACGGCGCGTTTCGCTGCAGCCGCGCGGCAGTGCGGATCATGGCGACGCAGAGAACCGGCGGTGCAATCGTCAACATTGGGTCTACCGCCGCACTCGCGGGCAATGGGCCAGTGCCCTATGTTACAGCCAAGGCCGCAGTGCTGGGCATGACGCGGGCCATGGCGCGCGAGTTGGCCCCGCGCGGCATCCGCGTCAACGCGGTGAACCCCGGTGCGACCGAGACTCCGATCTATGCCCCGCTGCCCGACGAGGTGAAAGCCGCCGTTGCCGCTGACAGCGTGATGAAGCGCCTTGCCCAGCCGGACGAAATCGCAGGCGCGGTGGTGTTCCTGGCAGGCAACGATGCCAGCTTTGCGACGGGCAGCACGGTCAATATCAATGGAGGTGCGTGGTTCTCCTGACCGTTTTCCCACACATACGGATATTGAATGAATATATTTTACGCATTTGCTTGACACAATCTGCCAATCAGGCGCATTCGCGTTGAAAGCATTGGAATCGGGAGAAGCGTTGCGATGTCTCAGATCAGCCATCAGGACATGGCCGGAAAGGTCGCCATCGTCACCGGCGGAAGCGATGGTATCGGCCTTGCGACCGCACGCCTGTTGGCACGGCGTGGCGCAACCGTCATCATCTGCGCCCGACGTGAGGACAAGCTGGAGGCCGCGCGGGCCGATATCGCACAAGTCGGCACGGTCGAAGCGCACAAGCTCGACGTGTCAGACGAAGCTGCCTTCACCGCGCTGGTGGAAGATGTGGCGGCACGTCACGGTCGGCTCGACATGCTGGTCAACAATGCCATGTCGGTCCACTATGCCCCCATCGCTAATCTGCGCCTCGATCACTGGCGTAAGGACTTTGCCGTCAATGCCGATGCGGTGTTCGTGGGCACCAAGGCCGCGATGAAGGTTATGGCCGCGCAGGAACAGCAGGGCCGCCAGCGCGGCGCGATTGTCAACATCGCGTCCACTTGCGGCATTCGCGCTGCGCCCAACATGGCAAGTTATTCGGCATCCAAGGCAGCGATGGTCCACTTCACCGCCGCCGCGGCGATGGAAGGTGCCCCGCTGGGCATCCGCGTGAACGCCATCGTGCCGGGGCAAGTGCAGACTGCCGCCACGCAGGATTATGAAAGCCGCGCGCCCGATTTTGCCGCGCTGACATCAAAGGCGATCCCGATGCAGCGCGGGGGCGATCCTGAAGAACTGGCCGAAGCCATCGTCTTCATGCTGTCCGATGCGGCCAGCTATATCACCGGCACTGCGCTTCCGGTGGATGGCGGCAAGGCCGCGCAACTCTATCTGCCGGGCTGATCGCGCGATGAAGCTGGGATTTTCTGCCGCTGACGAAGCTTTCCGCGCCGAATGCGCCGACTGGTTGCAGGGCCAGATGGCGGGCGAATTCCGCGACATTCGCGGCGTCACGCAGCTTACCGCCATGCCCGAGCGGCGCAAGGAGTGGGAGCAGCAGCTTGGCGAGCACCGCTGGGGCTGCATCGGTTGGCCAGAGGTTTGGGGCGGGCGCGGAGCCAGCCTTGCCCAGCAGGTGATCTTTGCCGAGGAATATGCCCGCGCGGGCGTGCCCGGCCGCATCAACCACATCGGCGTGGAACTGGCCGGGCCAACCATCCTGACGTTCGGCACCGATGAACAGAAACGTCGCTTCCTGCCCGATATCGCGGCGGGGCGGACCATCTTCTGCCAGGGCTTTTCCGAACCCAACGCCGGATCCGATCTTGCCAGCGTGCGCACCAAGGGGCGGATCGAAGACGGTCATTGGGTGGTCAACGGCCAGAAAATCTGGACCAGCCTTGCCCACATCTCGGACTGGATCTTCGTCGTCACCCGCACGCAGGAAGGCTCTACCGGGCCAAAGGGCCTGTCGTTTCTGATGATGCCGATGGACCAGCCCGGAATCGACGTGCGGCCCATTCGCCAGATCAACGGCGATGCCGAATTCAACGAGACGTTCTTTACCGATGCACGCTGCCCCGAAGACAGCCTGATCGGCGCCCCCGGCGATGGCTGGAAGATCGCGATGGGCCTTCTGGCATTCGAACGCGGGGTTTCCACGTTGGGCCAGCAGATGGGCTTCCGCAATGAACTGGACGAGATTGTTGCCGCTGCCAAAACCAATGGCAAAGCGAACGATCCGGTCATCCGCCAGCGCATTGCCGCTGCACAGATCGGCCTGCAGCTGATGCGCTATGGCGCGCTGCGGATGCTGTCCAACACCGATCATTCGCGCATTGATGGCGCAGCGCTGACCTACAAGATCCAGTGGGCGACATGGCGGCGCAGCCTTGGCGAACTGGCAATGGACGTGCTGGGACAGGCGGGGGAAATCGCGTCGGGCGATGCCTATGAATGGGACATGCTGCCCAACCTGTTCCTGTTCAGCCGGGCCGACACGATCTATGGCGGCACCAACCAGATCCAGCGCAACCTGATTGCCGAACGCGGCCTTGGTCTACCACGCGAACCACGCGGATAACGGATTTTCGTCTATTGCGGCACATGCTTGCGTAATCTACTCCTCATTTCAAGAAGGGGACCGGATTTGAGCGACGACAAACCGCAACGCCGCCCGCGCGGCTCCGGCTTCGACGATATCGACCGCCGCATCATCGAAGTGCTTGCCCGCGATGGCCGTGCGCAGAGCACGACCATTGGCGAGGAACTGGGCCTTTCGGGCAACCTTGTGGCCAACCGCATACGCGCGATGGATGCGGGCGGCCTGATGCGCGTGGTGGCCGTTTCGGACTTCCGCATCCACGGTTATCGCATGGTCGCACGCATTCGGCTGATGGTCAGCGGGCGTCCGCCGGCCGACGTGGCGCGCGAACTGGCGGCGCGCGAAGATGTGCTGTCGGTCCACATCACATCGGGCCGCTACCCGGTGTCGTGCCTTTATGCCTTCCGCAACGCGCGCGAAATGATCGAGGCGGTGCGGCAAGCCACGGCAGACCTTGCCGGGGTTGACGATGTGGACGTCGAACTTGTCAACAACGTCTATCGTTATGTCCCGGCTGTCGGGCCGCTCGGAATCTGAAGGGATATGCCGATGCCGGTCGAGCAGCCAGAATTTCCCGCCACCGACCAGTTGGACCGCGATATCGCGCGGATGCTGGCCGAGGACGCGCGCCTTTCCTTCCGCAAGATTGCGGCAGACCTCGGCGTTACCGAAGGCACCGTGCGCGGCCGCGTAAAGCGCCTGCAGAACGCCGGCCTGCTCAAACTGATCCCCATTCTGGACATTGATCGCGCGCGTGAAGAAGGGACCAGCGATCAGGGTGGCGATCATACCCAGCACATGATGTTCGTTACCGTGAAGTGCGCCAGCGGCAAACTGGATCAGGTGCGGCGCGGCCTGCTGGCCCTGCCGCAAGTCAGCGCGCTTTATGATGCCAATGCCGCGCCGCGCCTGGTTGCGGTGTGTATCCTTGGCAACTTGCGCGAAGCTGCCGACCTGACCGACAAGGTGATCGCGCTTGATGGTATTCGCGAGGTAGAGACAGAGCTTGTCCTGCAGACGTTGAAATACAACGCCGCCATTGCCCCTATCGCCACGGTTTCAGATTCGCGCTCATCAGCGAACATTGCACAATAGCCTGCAAGATCAAGCTACGGGGCCAATGTCATCCGGTCCCCAGAATGCGCGCAGGCCGATAATTCGACCTTCTGCATCAAATTTGCAGGCATCGGCAGAACGGATGCGAAGTCGCTGTCCATCCGGCGGGGTAAAGTCGACATCGAACACCACTAGCGCTTCATCACCATGCGAACCGCGATGGGGTGCAACCGGGGTAATGCGAGTCTGGTAGGCAACGGTGTCTGCGAACCATGCGGCAATGGCTTTCCCAGTGCGGGGTTCCGATCCGATGGGATCTTCAATAACCGCATCGGGCGCAAACAGCGCCGTCACCCCCGCAGCGTCGCCCGCGTTGATACGGTCGACATAAGCCTGCAGCGTGGCCTTCATCGCAGCTTGCGTGGGAACGCGGCTCATGTCTCAGGGGCCAACCGGCAGCATGACCGGGGCGAAAGTGGACAGCAGCGCTGCGTCCAGAACCTGCGCCTGTCCGGTGATGAAACCGGCGGCGGGGCTGCACAGCCATAGCGCCACTTCGGCTACATGTTGCGCGCTGCCCATGCCGCGCAACGGCACGCGCGACAGACTTTGCGGGTCCACCATCGCCACATCGGGCGCGCCGATCAGGGGTGTTTCCACACCGCCCGGACACAGCGCGTTGATCCGCGCGCCGCGTGCTGCAAAGGCATCGACGCAGGACTTCACCAGCCCCACCACGCCATGCTTTGCCGCGCCATAGGCGGGGTTGCCGGGATGACCGACCACGCCCGCCGCCGACGCGGTGACCACCACGGCCCCGCCTTGCGCGATGACCGGTTGAACCGCCTTGATCCCGTTGAATGCACCCTTCAGATTGACCGCGATTAGCCGGTCGAACAGCGCCTCATCCACAGTGTCCAATCCCTCTGCCGCGCCATACAGCCCGGCGTTGAGGAACGCCACGTCCAGCGCGCCCGCCTCTGCCATGACTTTGGCGACCATCGCCTGATTGCTGGCGTAGTCGGCAACGTCCACCTGCACGGCAACCGCGCCATTGCCGATCTCCGCCGCAACCGCTTCGGCTCCCGCAAGGTTGAGATCTGCGCAGAACACGCGTGCGCCTTCTTGTGCAAAGCGGATCGCCGCCGCGCGGCCAATGCCCGATGCCGCGCCGGTGACCAGCGCCACTTTTCCATTGAAACGCTGCATCGCTCTCTCCTGTTAGTGTATGTTAGCGCAGGTCCGTTTTCAGCACTTTGCCCGCGGCGTTCCTTGGCAGTTCGGGTAGGATCGCAAAGGTGCGCGGCACCTTGTAATTGGCCATATTGTCGCGCGACCACGCAATGAGGTCTGCCTCGCTCGGCGCTTCGGACCCTGCCCGCAGTACGACGAAGGCCTTGCCCAGCTCGCCCATGCGTTCGTCGGGAATGCCGATGACGGCAGCCTGTGCAATCGCCGGATGCTTGGAAAGGATTGCTTCGATTTCAGCGGGATAGACGTTGAAGCCGCCGCAAATGAACATGTCTTTCTTGCGGTCGGTGATCTTGAGATAGCCTTTGGCATCGATCGTGCCGATATCGCCGGTGTGCAGCCAGCCTTCGGCGTCTATCGCCTCAGCCGTGGCCGCAGGATCATCAAGGTAGCCGCGCATCACGCCTTGGCCACGCACCCAGAGTTCGCCCGCCTCACCTGTCGGCATGTCTTGCCCGTCCTCGCCCACGCAACGCACTTGTGTGCCGGGCAGCGGGTAGCCGCAGGTGTTGGCAATGGTTTCGGCACTATCGCCCTGCCGGGTCATGGCGATGCAGCCACATTCGGTCATGCCGTATCCGTTGACGATGTTCGACATGCCAAGTTCCGCCCGCATCCGCTCTACCAGAACCGGTGGCACGGGCGCTGCACCGGTCACGGCAACGCGCAACGAGGAAAAGTCGCGCGGTTTGTCGCCCGCCAGTTCCTGCAACAGCGATTGATAGATAGTTGGCGGACCGGGGATGAAGGTGATGCGGTTTTCTTCGATCTGGCGCACCATCGCGCCCACATCGAACGTCGCCATTGGCACGATGGTAGCACCCCGCACGAGGCAGGCAGACCAGCCAGCCTTGTAGCCGAAGGTATGGAAGAACGGATTGACGATCAGGTAGCGGTCACCGGGCCGCAGATCGACGCGCACCGCCCAGTCGCCAAAGATCTGCGTGGCCTGACAATGCGCGGTCAGTGCGCCCTTGGGCCGCCCGGTAGTGCCGGATGTGAAGATGATATCGCAGATATCGTCCGGGCTGACCTGCGCGAAAACGGCATCCACTGCGGGATCGTCCGGCCCCTTTCCGCGCGCGACGAAAGCCTCGAAATCGCGGTCGAGATGGATCGTTTCGGCAAGGTCGGGCAGGTCTTCGCCCGCAATCAGCGTGGCATAGTCCTGATTGAGAAAGTCTGCCGGGGCAAACAACAACTTCGCCCGCGCCCGGCGCAGGATGTCTGCTGCCTCGTGCCCCTTGAAGCGGGTGTTCATGGGCACGATGGTGGCACCGACCGTCTGCGCACCCAGCGCGGCGAGAATCCATTCACGCGTGTTGGGTGCCCAGATCGCAATTCGATCCCCGTGGCCGACGCCGCTGGCCAGCATGGCCGACGCAGAACTGCGGGCATCGGCCCACAGTTCGGCAAAGGTCCAGGTCCGATCCCCGACGATCAATCCCGGCACATCGGGCCATTGCTCCGCCGCAGCCTTGGCCGCGCCGGGAATCGTGCGGGGCCAGTCGCCCATCGCATCGGTCATGCTGGTGGAGCCTCTCTATCCGCTCAGGCGACTTCGAACAGGCCGGCAGCGCCCATGCCGCCCGCCACGCACATCGAAACGACCACGTATTTCACACCACGCCGCTTGCCTTCGATCAGTGCGTGGCCGACAAGCCGCGATCCTGTCATCCCGAAGGGATGGCCGATGGCGATACCGCCGCCGTTGACGTTCAGCTTGTCAGGGTCGATCTCAAGCTTCTGCTGGCAATAGACGGCCTGACTGGCGAAGGCTTCGTTGATTTCGAACAGGCCGATATCGTCGATCTTCAGCCCTGCCCGGTCGAGCAGCTTGGGAATGGCGAAGACCGGACCGATGCCCATTTCATCCGCACCGCAACCCGCCACCTGAAACCCGCGATAGATGCCCAGCACCGGTCGGCCTTCGGCGCGCGCGGTATCAAGATCCATCAGCACTTGCGCCGATGCGCCATCGGAAAGCTGCGATGCATTGCCAGCAGTCACATGCTTGCCTTCGGCTATCACCTGCCCGTTTTTGAACACCGGCTTCAACCCTGCCAGCGCTTCATAGGTGGTGCCAGCGCGCACGCCTTCATCCTTGGCAAGAGTCACTTCCTCCTTGCCGGTTTCGTTGCCTTCCTTGTCGAACAGCGCCTTCGTCACCGTGATTGGCACGATCTCGTCATCGAACTTGCCTGCGGCCTGCGCGGCAGAGGCGCGTTCTTGTGAAAGCGCGGCAAAGCGGTCCTGCGCCTCGCGGCTCACGCCATAGCGTTCGGCAACGATCTCCGCCGTCTCGATCATCGCCATATAGGCGTAAGGGTCTGCTGCCTTGATGAATTCCGACCGGTTGCGGAATTGCGGCGCGTGTTTGTTGATGGTCAGCGAAATGCTTTCCATGCCGCCCGCCACGGCCACGTCGATTTCGTTGCAGATGATGCCCCGCGCAGCGAGCGCGATGGCATTGAGGCCTGATGAACACTTGCGGTCCAGCGTGAAACCCGCCGTGGTATCGGGCAGCTTCGATCCATGCACCGTCAGGCGGCCAAGGTTGTAGCTTTGCGTGTTCCAGTGGTTGCCGACACCAAGATAGACGTCATCCACCCGCGCCGGATCGATGCCCGCACGGTCCAGCGCAGCATTGACCACATGGGCCGAAAGCACCGGGGCTTCGGTATCGTTGAAGGCGCCGCGATAGGCTTTGCCGACGCCAGTGCGGGCGGTGGAAACGATGGCGGCTTCGCGCATGTCAAATCCTCTCGTGGCCTGAAATTTCAGGCAAATCCGTGCATGTTGGTCGGGCCGAAATAGGCCCGCATTTCGATAACCTTACCCGCATCGTCGAACCGGAACGTGTCGATCACATCGACGCGCTTGTCGGTTCCGTCCCAGTGCAGGTGGACGTTGAAGGCGAAGGCGGCGTAATCGCCTGCAATCCGCACCGGCCCATCCAGCTTCAGCTTTGCGCCGGTCTGCATCGATGCGGTGTAGAATGCGCGGATTGCATCGTGGCCGACATGCGGCGGGCTGCCCACCGGGTCTTCAACGCTGGCACTTTCGGCAAAAAGCGCGATCACCCGTTCGGGCGCATTTGCATCGAACGCGGCGACATATTCGTGAACGGCGGCTTCCATTGCTTTTGGATCGGGCATGGCATTCACTCCGGAAAATAGCGGCTGATGGTATCGAGCACGCAAGCGGGTCTGTCCTGTCCCTCGATCTCGATAGTTACGCGCACGACAGACTGGATCGCGCCCTTTACCTCTTCTACCGAGACGATATCGCCAGCGCCGCGAATGCGGGCGCCGACTTTTACGGGTGAAAGGAACCGCAGCCGATCTGCGCCCACATTCACCGCATGGGCGAACCCGCGCACTTCGATCAGTTGCGGCAGGAAATAGTTGACGAGGCTCATCGTCAGATAGCCGTGCGCGATGGTGCCGCCGAATGGCCCGGCTTTCGCGCGTTCCACATCGACGTGAATCCACTGATGATCGCCGGTCACTTGCGCAAAGCCGTCAACGCGGTCCTGCTCTATGGCCAGCCACTCGGTCGGCGCCAGCTTCGTGCCCTCCTTGCCGATCAGGTCGGCGGGCTTTTCGAACACAACCGGCACGCTCAGGCCCTCTGGCTCGATACCGGCACAATCTCGCCGGTCATGTAGGATGACAGGTCGCTGGCCAGAAACAGCATGACGTTGGCCACTTCCCACACTTCGGCGGGGCGGCCATAGGCTTCGGTCTTGACCAGTTCGGCAAGGCGTTTCTCGGTCGTCACTTTGGCCAGAAACGGGTGCATGGCAAGGCTGGGTGCAACCGCGTTGATGCGCACGCCATGGTCCGCCGCTTCCAGCGCAGCGCAGCGGGTAAAGGCCATGACGCCCGCCTTGGCAGCGGCATAGTGGGCCTGCCCCTTTTGTGCGCGCCAGCCGAGCACGGAGGCGTTGTTGACCATAACGCCAGACTTTTGCGCATACATCGCGGGCAGGAACGCGCGGGTCATACGAAACAGGCTGGTCAGCGTGACGTCGATCACGCGGTTCCATTGATCGTCGGTCATGTCCACGACATCCACCTCGCCACCAAGGCCAGCGTTGTTTATGAGGACATCGACCTTGCCCAGCGCCGCCAGTGCAGCATCACGCAACCCCTGCACCGCCTCTTCGCTGGTCACATCGCAGACGAACGTGGCGGGGCGTTCGCAACCGACTTCGGCGGCGATGCGGTCTGCCGCTTCGCCCAGACGACGCTCGTGAAAATCGCTGATAAGCACGCGCGCGCCTTCTTCGGCCGCACGCTTGGCCACGGCAAAACCGATGCCGGTGCCAGCGGCAGCGGTAACCACCACGGTCTTGCCTTTCAGCATTCCCAATGGCGTGGGGTAGGCAGGGACGGGAACAGTCATGCTTGGCCTCGTGGTTCGCGCGGTAGCCCTAGACCGCGTTCGGCGATCAGGTTGCGCTGGATCTGGTTGGTGCCGCCGTAAATCGTGTCGGATCGGCTGAAGAGATACATGTTGGGCAGCGCGCCCCATGCGTATTCGCTGGCGTCGGCCAGTTCGCCTGCTTGCCCCAGCACGTCCATCGCCAGTTCGCCAAGGTCGCGCCGCCAGGTGGCCCACTGGATCTTGTAGGTCAGCGCTGCGCCATCAATGGCTGAAAGATCGGTGTTGGAGAGCATCCGCAGCGCGCCATAACGCATCAGCCGCAGTCCGATTTCCGCTGCGGCAATGCGTTGGCGGATCACCGGATCCCCGCCTTTGCCGCTGGCCTTCGCCGCTGCGATCACCGCGTCCAGTTCGTTGCGAAACTGCATCTGCTGGCCCAACGTGGAAACGCCGCGTTCGAACGCCAGCAGCGCCATCGCCACTTTCCAGCCATCGCCCCGCGCGCCCAGCATCGCGTCGGCAGCGCAGCGTGCGTCGGTCAGGAAGGTTTCGTTGAACTCTGCCTCGCCGTTCATCTGGCGGATCGGGCGCACCTCGATGCCCGGCTGGTCCATGTCCATCAGCAGGAACGACAGGCCCTTTGGCCCCACCGACCCTTCTTCGCTGCGCGCCACGACGAAGATCATGTCGGAATAATGGGCCAGGCTGGTCCAGACCTTCTGGCCGTTGACGATCCATTGTCCATTTGGCCACTGCCCGTCTTCAAGCCGTGCCTTGGTCTTCACATTGGCAAGGTCGGACCCGGCATTGGGTTCGGAATAGCCCTGACACCAGATCTGAGTGCCCGCAGCGATGCCGGGTAGATAGCGGGCCTTTTGCTCCTCGGTGCCGAAGGCAAGGATAGTCGGCCCGGCCAGTTCCACACCGATGTGGTTGATGCGGTTGGGCGCGCCTGCGCGGGCGTATTCTTCGGCAAAGATCACCTGCTGCGCCAGCGTGGCGTCACGCCCGCCCCACTGCACGGGCCAACCGATGCACGACCATTTGTGGGCAGCAAGCTGCTGTTCCCATTCCTTGCGCCGGGGGATGGCATCGCACAGGTTGGGAATGCCCCGGATATCGGCAAAGGGACCGGTCATCTGCGCCTGCAGCCAGCCGGCGCATTCGGCGCGGAACGCCTCGTCCTGAGCCGAAAAGCCCAGTTTCATGCGGCCACTCCCAGCACCATCCCGGCAATCTGTTCGCGGTGCCACTGGCTGTCGCCCAGCATCGATCCGATCGACCGCGCCCGCTTGAAGAACAGGTGGGCGTCATGCTCCCACGTAAAGCCGATGCCGCCGTGAAGCTGGATCATGTTGCCCGCGCACATATGGAAGGTATCGGCACAGAACGCCTTGGCCGAATGAAGCGCCAGCCCGGCTTCGTCGCTGCCTTCGTCCACTGCGCAGGCAGCCCAGTAAACCGCCGAACGCGCCTGTTCGATCTCGATCATCATGTCGGCCAGACGGTGCTTGTAGGCCTGAAACGATCCGATCTGCCGCCCGAACTGCACGCGCTCCTTGGAATAGGCTACTGTCAGGTCAAGCGCGGCCTGCGCCCCGCCCAGCGCCTCGGCCGCAAGGCATAGCCAGCCCGTAACCTGCAGCGCATGAAGCGCGGCGGCATGATCGGCGAACGGTTCGGCAGGCGCGTTGTTCAGCGTGATCGTGGCAAGCGGGCGGGTCTGGTCCATCGTGACATGCGCAGTCACCGTCACGCCCGGCGCATTAGCCTCAACCAGCCAGCATTTATCCGCGGTCGTCAGCACCAATAGATCAGCGCTGCCACCGTGCGGCGCAAAGCGGAACGTGCCGGTCAGCGTGCCGTCGCCTGCCGCCGCGTCATTGGACCATGCACTTGTCGCGATGCTTTCCCCGGCCACCAGCGCAGGCAACCAGCGGGCGCGCTGGGCATCGGTTCCGCCCGCCACCAGCGCGTGCGCCGCGCGGGCATTGCCCAGCAGGGGCAGCGCAGCAACCTGGGCGCCCGCCGCTTCGGCAATCAGTGCGAATTCCACCATGCCAAGGCCGACGCCGCCCATCTCTTCAGGCACGCCTATTCCGGCAAGGCCGAGTTCGGTGCAGAAGGCAGCCCACAGATCGCGGTCGATGCCATCGGCAGCCATTGCCGCCCTCGTGCGTTCGCTGGTGGCGTTTTCGGCAAAAAAGGCGCGGGCGGTTTCCGCGATCATCGCCTGTTCTTCGGTGAATGCAAATTCCATATCGTTTGTCCCGGTTCAGGCAGTTGGTTGTCAGGCGGTGCCCCAGACCTTGCGCGGCGGCACCCGTTCGGCCAGCAGGCGGTCCACTGCCGCGCCCACAGCGCCCGGTTCCCAGCGGGCCTGCTGATCGACGAACGGCCCTTCACGCCACCCGTCTTCCAGCATGATTTTGCCGCCTTCCAGTTCGAACACGCATCCTGAAACGTGGGCGCTGGCGCTGCTGCCCAGCCAGACCACGGCTGGGGCCACGTTGGCCGGGTCCATCACATCGAACCCATCGTCCACCGCCTTCATCTTGTCGGCAAAGGCCCCTTCGGTCATCCGCGTGCGGGCCGATGGCGCCAGCGCGTTGGCGTTAATGCCATAGCGTCCCAGTTCGGCCGCCTGCACCAGCGTCAGCGATGCGATGCCGCCCTTGGCGGTGGAATAGGCGGCCTGCGCGATGGAGCCTTGCAGCCCCGCACCTGATGACGTGTTGATGATGCGCGCATCAGGATCTCGCCCGTCCTTCTGCTTGGCCCGCCAGTAATTGACCGCGTGGCGCGCGATGCAGAAGTGGCCGCGCAAGTGGACGTGCATGGTGGCATCCCACTCTTCGACCGTGGCCGAAACGAACATGCGGTCACGCACGATGCCGGCGTTGTTGACCACGACATGCAGGTCACCGAACGCGGCCAGAGCGGCCTCTACGATGCGCCCTGCCGCATCCCAATCGGTGATATCCTCGTAATTGGCGATAGCCTTGCCGCCTGCCGCGACGATCTCTGCCACAACAGCGTCAGCCGCACTGGTATCGCGTCCATCACCGCCCAGCGACGTGCCGATATCGTTCACCACCACGTTCGCGCCTTCCGCACCGAACGCCAGCGCATAGGCGCGGCCAAGCCCGCCAGCGGCGCCGGTAATGATGACGGTGCGATTTTCGCAAATGCCCAAGGGAGCCTCCATGAAAAAGTGTCAGCCGACGGCCAGCAGCAGGTGCTGCGAAAGGTCGCCGGTAAAATCGAGCATCGAATAATCGCGCGTGGCAAAGCGCCATGCCCCGTCAACGCGCGCGAAACTGTCGTGATAGCGGCCCGACGCTATGGCTTGCAGCGGCAGGTCGGGCGTCTGCTGGAACACGGTATAGACCGAGCGGCAGGTTGCTGTGCCCGCTTCCTCGTCTACCTCGACGATGGGGTTGGTAATGACGTGGCGCGTGCGCGGTGTGCCGCAAGGGTAAATCCGCACGAACGCCTGCCACTGCGCCAGCATCGGCGCTGCGCCTTCGACAACGTGCCCGCCGCCCAGCATGACCCGCGCGTGCGAAAACAGCGCGGCCACCTGTTCAAGCTCGCCCGCGTCCATCAGTTCGGCGTAGCGATAGAGCAGGTTGGTTATGGCGGTGGCGGCACCCATGGCGTCAAAGCCGCTCGATGATGGTGACGTTGGCCTGCCCGCCGCCTTCGCACATGGTTTGCAAGCCATAGCGCCCACTGGTGCGTTCCAGCGCGTTGAGCAGCGTGGTCATCAGCTTGGCCCCGGTCGATCCGATGGGATGGCCCAGCGCAATCGCACCGCCGGCCACGTTCACCTTTTCATGCGGGATGCCCAGTTCCTTCATCCACGCCATCGGCACGGAGGCGAACGCCTCGTTGCATTCGAACAGGTCGATGTCGGACAGCTTCATGCCCGATTTCTGCATGGCATAGCGCGTGGCCGGGATCGGCCCGGTCAGCATCCACACTGGGTTGTCGGCGCGGACCGACATGTGGTGAATGCGCGCGCGGGGCTTCAGATTATGGTCCTTCAGCGCGCGTTCGCTGACGATCAGCAGCGCGGCGGCACAATCACTGTTCTGGCTGGCGTTGCCCGCCGTAATCCGCCCGCCTTCGCGCACGGGGTTCAAGCTGGCGAGGCCTTCCAGCGTGGTGCCGGGGCGGATCGTCTCATCACGGTCCAGCCCTTCCAATGCAACGATTTCGTTTTTGAACCAGCCCTGTTCGGTGGCGTGCTGCGCGCGGCGATGGCTTTCGAATGCGAAGGCGTCCATCTCCTCGCGGCTGATCTGCCACTTTTCGGCAATCATTTCCGCCGAACGGATCTGGTTCACTTCTTCACCGCCATAGCGCGCGTCCCAACCCTTCGCGCCGGTGAACGGGCTTTCAAAGCCGTAGGCCGCGCCCGCCGTCATCGCAGCCATGATCGGGATACGGTTCATGGCCTGACTGCCGCCAGCCACGACAATGTCCTGCGTCCCGCTCATCACGCCTTGCGCGGCGAAGTGGACGGCCTGCTGGGCCGATCCGCACTGCCGGTCGATGGTCACACCGGGCACGTCTTCGGCCAACCCCGCCGCCAGCCATGCGGTGCGGCCAATGTCGCCCGCCTGACCGCCGATGGTTTCGGTGCAACCCCAGACCACGTCTTCCACCAGTGCGGAATCGAAGTCGTGCCGGGCCATCAGTTCGCGGATCGGGTGCGCGGCAAGATCTGCCGGGTGAAGATGCGCAAGGCTGCCCTTCTTGCGCCCGACAGGCGACCGGACAGCATCGACGATATAGGCTTCAGGCATGTTCGTTCTCATCTTGGCCACTTTGGCGGGCAAAAGTCTGGTCGGCCCCGACGGGCTGGGTGAAGACACGGGTGGCGATGCGATTGCGGTGGAAGGCCGGGGTGCCCCACGCCTGCTTCAGCGCCAGAGCGCGCTTCAGGAACAGGTGGACGTCCACTTCCCACGAATAGCCCATCGCGCCGTGCACCTGGATGGATGCGCGCGCGGCCTTTTCGGCGGCTTCCAGTGCTACGATCTTGGCTTCGGACACGCGAGCGCGCGATTGCACATCGCCACTGGCAATCTCTGCCGCCGCCGCCAGCACCACGGGCCGGGCAAATTCGATGGCCACCTGTGCGCTGGCAAGGTGGTGCTTGACCGCCTGATACGACCCAATCGGCTTGCCGAACTGGGTGCGTTCTTGCGCATAGGCAACCGCCAGATCGACCGAACGCTGGGCAAGGCCAAGCCCTTGCGCGGCTGCGAACAAACTGGCGCGATCCAACGCAAGCGACCAGTCGGCAGGGCCAAGGTCTTCAGCCTGGCTTTCATCCCATTCGATGCGGAACAAGCGGCGGAAGGGGTCGATGGTTTGCACCGGAGTCAGCCGCACCTTGTCAGGCGTGGTGACAAAGGCGCGGCCGTCTTTCTCGATCAGGATCGCGGCGGCAATGTCGGCATTGGCGACCACCGGATTGATTGCCGGGGCCACCGCAATGATCGCAGCCGGATCGGCCAGTGCCGTGTGATCGGGCGCAATCGCGGCCAGCATCGGCGCACCCACACCTGCGCTTTCCGCCAGCGGTTCGGGCAGCGCGACATAGCCCGCTTCGCGCGCGATCAGGGCAAAGTCCAGTTCGGTAAGGCCCATGCCGTCCGCCGCTTCGGGCAGCAGCAGCAGGGTAAAGCCGTTCTCGACAATCTGGCGCCAGCGCGCAGCATCAAACGCCACGCCCTGTTCCATCATTTTGCGCCAGTGATCGGGCGTGCAGGTATCGCCCAGCAAGGTGCGGGCGGTTTCGGCAAACATCTGCTGTTCGTCGGAGAGCGTGAAGTCCATGTCCGTCCTCCTTCAGCGCGGCAAGCCAAGCATACGCTCGGCAATGATGTTGCGCTGAATCTCGTTCGACCCGGCATAGATCGGCCCGGCGAGCGAGAAGATGTAGTCGTCGAGCCACTCGTGCTCGCCTGTTGGCGGGATCAACTCTGCCTCCGCGCCAAGGATCGCCAGCGCAGTCTCGTGCAGGTGGATGTCCATCTCTGACCAGAAGATCTTGTTGGTCGAAGCCTCCGGCCCGATCTTCGCCCCCGCCATCAGGCGCGATGCGGTCTGGTAGATCGACAGAGCATAGGCATCGGCGTTGATGTGCGCGCGGATGACATCGGCCTCGATAGTGGAATCACACTGATCCTTGCGCGCCTGCCACAGCGCGGCCAGCGCGGCGGCGGCAACCTGAAAGCGGGCCGGGCTGCGCAGCATCAGCCCGCGTTCGAACCCAGCAGTGGCCATGCAGATGTGCCAGCCCTGCCCTTCGTCGCCCAACCGATTGAAGGCAGGCACGCGCACGTTATCGAGGAAGATTTCGGCAAAGCCGACGTGGCCGTTGATCTTGCGGATCGGGTTGCGCGTTACCCCCTCCTGATCGAGCCGGAAGAAGATCAGGCTCATCCCCTTGTGCCGCTCGCTGCCCGGTTCACGGAACAGGCCAAATGCCCAGTCGGCAAACGCCGCGCGGCTTGACCAGATCTTGTGCCCATTCAGCACATATTCGTCGCCATCGCGAACCGCAGTGGCACGAACGCCCGCAAGATCGCTGCCAGCCTGCGGTTCGGACCACGCCTGCGCCCAAATCTCTTCACCGCTCGCCATCGGGGGTAGAAAGCGCTGCTTCTGTTCGTGCGTGCCAAATTCCATCAGCGTCGGGCCAAGCAGGAAAATGCCGTTCTGGTTGACGCGCCCCGGTGCGCCAGAACGGTAATATTCCTCCTCGAAGATCAGCCACTGGATAAGATCCAACCCGCGCCCGCCATATTCCTTGGGCCATGTCACCATGCCCCAGTCGCCGCTTTTCAGCGTGGCTTCCCACTGGCGATGCGCCTCAAAACCTTCGCGCGTGGCGTCATAGTGTTCCAGCGGTTGCGCGGGAACATGCGCGGCCAGCCAGCTACGCACTTCGGCGCGGAAGGCCTGCTGTTCGGGAGTGTAGGTCAGGTCCATCAGAACTTCGCCGCCTTGCCGGTTTCAACGAAGGCATCGCGCGATTTCTGGCTGTCTTCGTGCATATACATTTCCAGCGTGAAGCCCTGCTCCCAGCGATAGCCGCGGTCCACGTCGCGCGCTTCAAGCCCGTTCAGCGCCTCCTTGGCGATGACCAGCGCCTTGCGGCTCTTGGACGCGATGACCGAACAGAATGCGTGCGCTTCGGTCACCAGATCGGCGCGCGGCACGACCTTTTCCACCGCGCCCAGCCGGTAGGCTTCCTGCGCCGGGATGTTGCCGCCGGTGAAGAACGCCGCGCGCACTTTATGCAGCGGCAACATGCGCGACATGTGGCTGGCGCCGCCCATTGCCCCGCGATCCACTTCGGGCAGCGAAAAGAACGCATCGTCCGCGGCGATGATGACGTCCGATCCGCCGCAGATGCCGATGCCGCCGCCGATGACGAACTTGTGCACCGCGACCACCACCGGAATCTCCGCCTCGTGAATGGCCTTGAACGTCAGGAAATTGCCGCGATTGAGCACGGTTATACGTTCAGGGTGTGCCTGCATTTCCTTGATATCGACCCCGCCGCAAAAGCCGCGTGATTCCTCCGCTGCGCGGATCAGGATCACGTTGGCTTCGGGATTGACAGCGGCTTCCTTGATGATCGCGGGCAGCGACATCCACGTTTCGCTGTCGAACGCATTCACCGGCGGCACGTCGAACACGATCTGTGCGATGCGGTCCTTGACGGTGAGTGTGATGGGCATGGGGTTCGTATCCTTCTCGATCAGCCAGCGCAAAGCGCGGCAAGCCGGGCGCGTGCCTCGGCCATGATGCGGTCAACCAGTTCGCCGCAGGTCGGAATTTCAGCGATGCGCCCACCGACGATACCGGTGGCCATGACGCCGTTCTCGATATCGCCGTCGACCACCGCTTTCTGGATCAGCATCGGCATGGTCGCGGCCATCATCGCTTGGCGAAGCGGCACATCGCCGTGCCCGGTCATACCGCGCGCGGCCTTGATGAAATGCAGCCATGATGCACCGGTCTGACGCTTCATCGCCGCGCCCGCTTCGAACGCGCGCAGCCACATGGCCAGCGAGCCGGACTTTTCGATCCGATCCATCAGCCGGGTGCGGATCATTCGCTGCGGAATGCCATCCAGCTTGGTCGTCACGATAATCCGGTCAGTCGTGGCCTTCAGGTATGCGGCCTTGGCCGTGTCAGGCATCGGGCTTTCACGCGTCAGCAAAAAGCGCGTGCCCATGGCAATCCCGACCGCGCCATAAGCGAGTGCCGCCGCCAGCCCGCGCCCATCGGCAAAGCCGCCGCTGGCGATCACCGGCACGTTCACCGCGTCCAGCACTTGCGGCAGCAGCACGGTTGTCGGCACCGATCCGGTGTGCCCGCCCCCTTCGCCGCCCTGCACGCTGACCATGTCGACGCCCAGTTCCACCATCTTCTGCGCGTGCTTCACCGCGCCCACGGTGGGGATGCACAGGATACCTGCGTCCTTGAACCGTCCGATCATCTTCGCATTCGGCCCGCGCCCGAAGCTGACGGCGCGCACCTGTTCGGCATTGGCAAGGATCAGGTCGACGATCTGGTCTGCACCCGGCTGAAACGAATGGAAGTTCACGCCAAAGGGCTTGTCCGTGCCCTTGCGCACCGCCAGAATCTTCTCGCGACATTCATCAGGCGTCATCACCGCCGCGCCCAGAAAGCCAAAGGCCCCGGCATTGCTGCTGCCGATCACCAGACTGGGTTCCGCCACCCAGCCCATCGCGGTCTGGATGATCGGCGCACGGCAGCCAAGCCGCTCGGTCAGGACGGTGTGAAGCGCATCTGCCATCAGCCTTCGCCTGCATCTTTCTTATTCGCAGCCGCAGCCGATGTGCCGCTGACGCCCGCAATGGAATTGCCGGTCACGAGATCGTTCTGCGCATGGGCGAAGTGGTGCATGTGATAGACCGCATCCATCGCCGCGCGCTTTCCGCGCAGTTCCTCGACATGGTTGATCGCCTGCTTGGTCAGCCAGTTGCCCAGACGGTTCTGGCCTGCCAGCTTGGTGGCCCATGCCGCCGTCGCATCGCGCAGCTCGGCGCGGGGCACCACCTTGTTGACCATGCCAAATTCATAGGCACGGCTCGCGGGCATCCGCTCGCCCAGCAGCAGGAATTCCTTGGCCACGCGCGGCGGCAGTTCATAGGCGTGGGCGAAATATTCGACGCCCGGAATGCCCATCAATGGGTTCACCGGGTCCTGAAAGAACGCATCTTCCGATGCCACGATCAGATCGCACACCCATGCCAGCATCAGCCCGCCTGCAACGCACGCGCCCTGCACCATGGCGATGGTCGGCTTGGAAATGTCGCGCCAGCGGCGGCACATGCCCAGATACTGCTCCTGCTCGCGGGTATAGAGCAGTTCGGCACCCGGTTTGTTGGTGTGCGGCGGGAACATCAGCCGCTTGTCGAATTCGTGGTGCAGATCGCGCCCCGGCGTACCGATGTCGTGCCCGGCAGAGAAGTGCTTGCCCTCGCCCGCCAGCACGATGCAGCGCACCGCATCGTCTTTCACCGCACGGCCAAACGCATCGTCGAGCGCATAGGTCATCTGCCCGTTCTGGGCATTGTTGAACTGCGGCCGGTTCATGGTGATCCAGGCCACGGCGCCGTCTACCTCGTAACGGACGGGTTCTTCCGTCTCGTAAACGATGTCGACGGTTTTCGGCTCGACGAGATCGGTCATGCTGTCATCTCCCTCAGGCGGCGCGAACGGCGGGCGGGTTGTCCTTCAGCACGCTGGCGCGGACGTTGTGCGGATCAAGGCTGGCAATCACGCTCAGCGCTTCGGCGGTGGGCAGCGCGGTTTCAGGCAGGTCTTCGGTGCGGTGCAGTTCAAAGCCGGTGGCGGCCTGCACTTCGTCAAAGGTCACGCCCGGATGCAGCGAGATCACGCGGATGGCGTTTTCCGGCCCGCCAAAGTCCATGACGCACAGGTTGGTCACGATCCGGCGCAGGTCCACGCCTCCAAAGTTGCCGCCCGCCACGCGCTTGGCCGGATTGTATCCGACGCCCGAAATCATATCGACATGCGGCACGAAGACGCGGGGCGAATGCGCGGGGAAGAAGAACGAATTGGGGTGGTAGATCGTGTTGCCCGGAAAACCGCGCACACCCAGCATCTGCGTCTTGGGCTTGTCGTAAGTGCCGCCCATATAGGACAGGTTGATCTGGCCAAAGCGGTCAAGCTGCGTCGGCGTGACCATCGCATGCCTGCGGCCAGACCACACCGCGCTGTCGAAAAAGCGCGAGAACGGCAGATAGCCGGCAGGCTTGCGATCGTCGTACTGGCGCGGCCCCAACGGCACCGGCTGTTCCACCAGATAGGCCTCGCCATCGCTCATCATCAGTTCGGGCGTATGGGTCAGCTTGGCAAGGCCAGCGGCAACGCGCGGCACCGGGCCAACGCCCGTGGCCACGATTTCACCATTGCCACGGAACGCCTCGGAACAGGCGAAAATGCACAAGTCTACAAGAGTGATGTCGCTCATCAGAAAATCGGCAAGGGCAAGCCCGTCACCGCCTCCTTTCCACCAATCATTTCAAGGTATTCGGCTTCCGAAGCGCCGACGAAGCTGTCCTGCACCTGCGCCCAGTCACCGGGATCGCGCGCGCTGTCGGCGTAAGCCTTGAACGCCTTCATATCCCAGCCATAGTGCGGCGGCATCGAACTGGGATGCGCGCCACAGGGCATTTCGACCACGCCCGAAACGAAGCACCGTTCAAACAGGTTGGCCTGCGCATTTTCGGGGTAGTGGTCTTCCATCCGGTCGACCAGTTCCTCGCAACTGATGTAAGTCTTGGCAGCAGCCTTGGCGAACCATTCATCGTAATAGGTGTCCGGCCCGAACACCTGCACGTTGCCGCGCCAGTCGCTGCGGTTCACATGGATCAGCGCAGCGTCCAGCTTCAGCGCGGGCATGGCGACCAGCGTTTCGCCATCGTCATAGGGGGACTGCACGGTCTTCAGCCCGCCCAGTTCGGCAAGATCGGTGCCAAGACCAACGCGGGTGGGCAGGAACGGCAGGCCAAAAGCCGCAGCTTTCAGGCCCCACTGGAACATGCCTTCGTCCAGTTCCAGCACTTGCAGCGCGCCGCTTTCGCGGGCCTTGCGGAACCACGGCTCCAGCGGAATGGCATCAAGGCTGACGAAGGCAAACACCAACTTGCGCACTTTGCCTGCCGCGCACAGCATCCCCACGTCTGCCCCGCCATAGGCAACCACAGTCAGGTCTTTGAGGTCGGACCGCAGAATTTCGCGCACCAGCGCCATCGGCTTGCGGCGCGGGCCCCATCCGCCGATGCCCAGTGTCATCCCGTCGGACAGTTGCGCGACGATCTCTGCCGCGCTCATCCGCTTGTCCAGTGTCTTGCCGGCAAGGCTCACGCCTGTTCTCCCTTTGAATCTTCAAGCGCCTTCTGCCATGCCCAGACATGGCCCCATTCGCTGGGGACGAGATGCGCGGTCGGCGTCCAGTTTGCCGGGTCGATCACCAGCGGATCGGCCCCGATTTCGATGTCGAAACCCGATGGCGTCTGCATGTAGAAACCAAACGTCTGGTCGTTGATGTGCCTGCCGATGGTTGCGCTTTCCGGCACTTTGTGTGCGCGCATCCGGTCGTGGCATTTGCCCACGTCGCTTTGCGTTTTCATCTCCAGCATCAGGTGGATGCAGGCCGATGGCGGCACCGGCATTTCGGCAATCGCCACCGAATGATGGCGTCCGTTGGCAGCGTGCATGAAGGCAAAGCCCATGCCCGGATCACCCGGATCATCCGAAAAGCGGAAGCGCGGAATATCGGTGTCGCCAAAGCCGACGGCCTTGTAGAAGGCGTGCGCTTCATCAAAGTTGGGTGTGGCCAGCACGGCATGGCCCATACCCATGTCGCCGGTCACGAAACCACTCACGCCAGCAGGGGAAACGAACGCCACATCGTCGCGTGCATCGCCCCAGAAGAACTCCAGACCATTGCCTGAAGGATCGCTGGTAGCAAAGAATTCCGCCACGCCGCGCGCCCTGGCACCATCGGCATCGCCCTCCACGATTTCGCGGCCAAGCCCGGCAATCGTTTCGCGCAGCGCGGCCAGTTCGCCTGCATCGCCCACTTCATAGGCGGCGGCGACCAGCCGGTCATTGTCGCCCCGCTCCACCCAGAAGCGGAACGGGCGTTCGTCGATACGATAGGCCGCCACGCCATCACACGGGGAAACGGCGCGCATCACGCCGACCACCTGCGTCATGAAATGATCCCAGGCCTCAGCCTTCGCGGTTTCGATCCTGACATAGCCCAGCGCCTTTATGCCCACGGCGGTCAACTCCCTTTCACGAGGTCGAGGAAAAAGGGCCGCTCACCCCCTCCATCGACGTTGATGCGTGCGCCGCTGACCCATGAGGCAAGGCTTGAACTCAGCCACAGCACCGCGCCTGCAATGTCCATTCCGGTGCCCATGCGTTGCAGCGGCAGCGATTTGGCGACGGCAGCCTGCGCGGCTGCATCGCCATATGTTTCTTCCGAAGTCTCGGTCTGCATCAGCCCGACGATGATCGCGTTCACGCGCACGCCGTCCGGTCCCCATTCCTGCGCAAGGCTTTGCGTCAGGCTCAGCAACCCCGCCTTCGCCGCACCATAAGCCGATGTCATAGGCGAAGGGCGGATGCCGGATACGCTGGCGATGTTGATGATGCTGCCGCCGCCTGCTTCCTGCATGTGGGCATAGGCATATTGCGACATGTACATCGCCGAATGCAGGTTCAGCTTCACGATGGCATCGAAAAAGCGTGGGCTTGCCGTCGCCGGAGCCTGCGGCGAACCGCCCGCATTGTTGACGAGAATATCAAGGCGCCCATGCTGCGCCGCCACCGCGTCGACCAGCGCCTGCGCCTGATCGGGATCGCGGATGTCGGCTGCACGAAAGATCAGGCCCCCTGGAAGATTTTTGGCGGGCAAGTCGGCAGGTTCAGTCCGCCCACACACCGTCACCGCAGCGCCTGCGCGCAACAAGGCTTGCGCAATATGCCGCCCAAGACCGCGCGTGCCGCCGGTGACGATAGCGACCTTTCCGGTCAGGTCTATGTGATCCGTGCCCTGCACCGGGGCGCTCTCCCTTACCTTGCCGACGTTGGCGAAAACCCGCCACGCCAGATTCGAAATCGCCAATATCGAAAGGCGATTGGGTTTTCAATTGACGATTTGCGTATCTAATGCAATCGTAAATTACGAATGCAGTGCAGAAATGCGCAAAATGAGTCGGTGGGACCCGCAAAGGCCGCCGTTGTCAGCGCAGGCAGCAACGACCTGCGCAAAGGCTTGGGAGCGAAACGCTAGGATGACCGGATATTCGCAATACAAGGCCATGCCGATTACGCAGGTGCCGCAGTGGGATTTCGAAACGGACGTCGCGATCATCGGCTTCGGCGCAACCGGTGCCTGCGCAGCGATAGAGGCGCGGGTTGCAGGCGCGCGCACCATGCTGTTTGAACGCAGTTCGGGCAGCGGCGGCGCATCGGCGCTTTCGGGCGGAGAGATCTATATTGGCGGTGGCACCGATGCCCAGCAGGCCGCAGGCTTTGACGATACAGTCGAAGACTTCACCGCCTATCTGAAGCTGGCGGGCGGCCCCTGCGCCGATGATGCCAAGTGCGAACTTTATGGCCGCGAAGCGCTGTCGCATTACCAATGGCTCAAGGATCAGGGCGTGCCCTATCGCGGCAACTACCTTCCCGGCAAGGTGATCGAACCGACCGACGATTCCACCCTGATCTGGTCAGGCAGCGAAGCCGCCGCGCCGTTCTACAAACACGCAAAGCCCGCGCCGCGCGGCCATGTCATTCAGCACGTGGGGTGGGGCGGCGGACGTCCGCTGATCGACATTCTGGAAGCGCGCGCCCGCGATCTTGGCACGGAAATCCACGTCGACGCCCGCGCCGTGGCGCTGATAGTCGATGAGGACCGCGTTGCAGGTGCCGTGGTGCGCATCGACAACCAGGACCGCTTCGTCCGCGCGCATCGCGGTGTGGTGCTGGCCACAGGCGGCTTCGTGTTCAACGAAGCCATGCGCCGCAAATATGCGCCCGAAACCTTCCGCGTAAACAGCCCGATTGGTGACAAGGACGATGGCATTGGCATCGAACTGGGCGTGTCCGTCGGCGGCGATCCGATCCACATGGACCAGTTCTTCACCACCTGCCCGTGGACGATCCCGGCCGAGCAGGCGCACGGTGTCTTCGTCAACGTCGCCGGGCAGCGCTTCATCAACGAAGATTGCTACCACGGGCGCGTCAGCCGTTGCGCGGTGGATCAGCCAGGCGGCAAGGTCTACCTCCTGCTCGACAGCGCGCATTTCGATCAGCCGCTCGACCTTGCCGGGATAACCATCGCCGGCACAGGCGAAACGTGGGAGGAAGTCGAAGCCGAGCTGGAAATGCCCGCAGGCACCCTTTCAGCCACGATGCACTTTTATAACACCCACGCCCGCGAAGGCCGCGATCCGCTGTTCGACAAGCAGCAGCCGATCCTGAAACCGCTGGACCAGTCGCCCTTCGTCGCGCTCGAATGCAATTTCGAAACGAGCTACTTCAGCTTCTTCACGCTGGGCGGCCTCAAGACCTCGGCCGATGGCGAAGTGCTTGATCGTTCGGGTGCGGCCATTCCCGGCCTTTTTGCCGCAGGGCGCTGCACATCGGGGTTGCCCGCATGGGGCCACGGCTATTCATCCGGCCTAAGCCTTGCCGATTGCACCTTTTTCGGACGTAAGGCCGGACGTTGCGCCGCGGCCTGACCCCACTGTTCACAAAGGACTTCTGATGCTCACCAAAGTAGACCTGAACGACACCGACCTGACCGTCAGCCGCCTGTGCTATGGCACAAACATGCTTGGCTGGATGCTCGATCAGGGCAAATCGAACGCCATTCTCGATACCTTCGCTGACCTTGGCGGCAACTTCATCGACACCGCACGCAGCTATGGCGACTGGATGCCCGATGCCCCCATCGGTGCCAGCGAACGTGCCGTGGGTGCGTGGCTGAAAACCCAAAAGCGCGAAAATTGCGTCATCGCCACCAAGGGCGGCTTCTTCGACATGCGCGTGGGCGATTATCGCAATCGCGTAACGCCCGAAGACGTCACCGCCGACCTTGCGCAAAGCCTCGATCACCTCGGTGTTGATTCCATCGATCTCTATTTCCTGCACATGGACAACCCGGAAAGCCCGGTTGAACCCATCATCGATGCGTTGATCGCGCATCGCGAAGCCGGCCGTATCCGCCACTTCGCCGCGTCGAACTGGGCCGCTGACCGGATCGCCGCCGCCAATGCCTATGCCGCATCGCTGGGCAAGCAGGGCTTTGTCGCCTCGGAAACCTTCTGGGGCCTTGCCGTGCCAGATGCTGGTGCGGCGGCGCAGCAAGGCTATGTCCATTATTACGAAGGCGAATACGAAGACCTTCACGCTGCCGGGCTACCGGTCGTGGCCTATGCCGCGCAGTCAGGCGGCTATTTTACCAAGCTGGCGACAGGTTCGGTGGGTGAACAGCTTGCCGCGCGATATGCCAATCCCGCCAACACGCGCCGCCTTGCAGTGGTGCAATCGCTGGCCGCAAAATATGGCGTTTCGATCAACGAAATCGCGCTGTCCTATCTGCTCAGCCAGCCCAGCCAGACCATTGCCATCTTCGGCGGCTCCTCGCCCGAACAGGTGGCCCATAGCGCCAAAGCCGATGCGCTGACGCTGACGGCGGAAGACCTTTCAGCCCTGCGCAACGCCTGACCGATTGCCCACTCCGCTGCAATGCAGCGGGGTGGGCCTCGCTTTACGCCAAAGCACTACGCACGCTATCCATCGCACGGCGCACCCGCTCGGCCGTCGTCTCGGTGCCGACCGCATGATTGCGCGGAATCTCCACGCTTAGCGGACAATCCATCGGCAAGGCCCTGACGAAACCCGCCACATCAAACGCCCCTTCCCCGCACAGCAGCCGATGTGACGAAGCTTCGAAATCCAGGTGTTCCGGCGCCTGGGCGGGGCCATCGGCAATCTGCCCATAGAGGACATATCCCGCAGGCGCGGCCGCCAGTTCCGCCACAGACCCGCCTGATCGCATCAGATGCAACAGATCGACATTGACCCCCACTTTACCGGGCCGCCCGATCTGGCCCACAAGGTCCAGCGCCGCTGCCAGCGAAGGCACCTGGCTTGGCGGATAGAACTCCACGCCAACCCGCAGATCGAACCGCGCCGCCATGTCGCAAAATTGCCCGAACCGATCCAGTTGCCGCGCCGGATCGCGATCATAAAGCAGCGCATTGATTAGCCCTGCCCCCAGTTCTGCGGCACATTCCATCGCGGTTGCAAATGCAGCAACATCCGTGCGCCCGGCCAGTGTGAATGGATAGGCAAGGTCGAGCGCCACGCCCAGATCACCCATTACCGCGCGCACTTCCTTCCGCGCTGCTCTGTCGGCGTAGATGTCGAACTTCGGCATCAGCGGCAGCACGTCCATCGGTTCCATGAACAGGCACACACCATCGCATCCGGCCGCCCGCGCCGCTTGCGCAAGCTGGATCGGCGTCGTGTCGATGGCGGTAATGTGATCGAGTGCGATACGTTGCATGAGGTAGCGCCTAACCCGTCTGCGAACTGCATTCCATCATTTTAATACGCATAGTTTTGGTGAATTTCGCAAAACACTGCCATCATACGAACCACATTGCTATGATTTATACGCAATTCATTGCAAGCATTCGCTTACAATTGTTGCGAAACGCTCTACCCACTGGTATGCTCCGGCCCATAATGCGCTGCTCGCCAAAGCAGCTTTGAAGAGGACAGGCTTGCAAATGGCAACCACCGCACCGGAAATCGAAACCTCCCGGATCACCGACGGAGGCTTGTCGATGGGCCATCTGGCGCTGCATTATGGCGCGCCCGAAGATGGCCCCGCCGCTGCGCGCCTGCTCCAGATCACGGGCTTGACCGAAACGCAGATGCTGCCCCTGCCCAATGGCAACTTCTATCGCTTCGTGGTGGCCAAGGAGCACTTCGGGCGCGGCGATGGCATCGTCTATCTTTCTTGCCTGCCAGAACCCCAGCAAAAGCTGATCGCGGCCATCCACACGGCGCTGCGCGTGGGCACCGATGAAGAACACGAAACGGTCACTGCCTATCGCGCGATGATGGCGCAGGATTTCGAAGCCAGCTTCCACTTCGGTTTCCTTGTCGCATCGCTTGAAGAACTGGAACAGATGGTCCTGAAGCTGTGGGATCTTGCCGAAAATGATCCGGCCTTCAAAGGACGCCTCAACATCGGCATCAACCGCGCCCGCCGTGGCGATGATGCTGTCGATGCGCGGCTCGATGCCTCACCCGTGTTCGGCAAGGCCACACGCTATGCCTATGGCAGCGCCGGGGTTCAGGTCTTTGTCGAAACCGATCTGGTCCGCGCGGGCCAGTTGGGTGAAAACATGTATTTCGAATTCGACTACGTGTTCCCTGACAGGCACAGCCACATTCTGTCGGTGGTCGAACTTTGATCTGCGGTTAAAAGGTTCTGCGCCGCAATGATGGCGCAGAACCTTTCAGCATCAGGCCACCGCCCGCTTCGCCGCTACGTTCCACTGCAAACGCAGCGCAGTAAAGCCCATCACGGAACCGCCGAAAACTGATCCCGCAGGCTGATCGTCCGCCAGCGTGAATGCGGGAATCCGGCGCAGCCATTGCTGCAGCGAAACCATGATCTCGCGCTTGGCCAGCACCGATCCGATGCACCGGTGCGGACCCACGCCGAATGTCAGGTGGACGTTCACCTCACGGTTCAGATCGATCATTTGCGGGTCTTTGAACACGCGCGGGTCGCGATTGGCGACGGTGTTGGGCAGCACCACGCGATCATTGCGGCGCAATTGCAGCCCCTTGTATTCGCAATCGTGCGTCACCCGGCGGAACAGGTTGGACACGGCATTGATCCGCATCAGTTCCTCGATCGCGCGCAGAAACGCATCGGGATCGTCCAGCCGGTCACGGAAGTGCTTCTGCGCAGCCGGCGTGGTCGCCAGATAGCGCCAGACATAGGCCATCGTGTTGGTCACCGTATCCAGGCCGGCCACGAACAGCAGGAACCCGCAGTTGAGGATATCCTCCCACGAATGCTGCTTCCCGCTTTCATCGCGCGCCGCCACGATCTGCGTGGCGATATCATTACCCGGATTGCGCTCCTTTTCGCGGAACAGCGTGTCCAGTTCGGCGTAGATTTCGGTGATGTTCTGCGCCCGCGCCGCAGGGTCGGTGCTGCGGAAGAACACGTTGGCAAGCGACAGAAACTCGTCCAGCCGCGCTTCTGGCAGACCGAACAGATACAGGAACGTGGCCGTGGGATAACGCTCGGCAAATTCGGTGATGAAATCGCATTCGCCCCGCGTTGCAAAACCATCGATCAACACTGCCGCACGGCGCTCCAATTCCCCTATCATCCCGCGCACGGCTGTCGGCGTAAACATCGGTGCCAGCAGGCGGCGGAACACGTTGTGCGCTGGCGGGTCAACGCCCTGCGGCTGAACCACCGGGAACGGTTCAATCGGCGGCACCGGCGTCTGATAGGTCGAAAAGATCGCATGGTCGCGATAGGCTTCGACGATATCTTCGTATCCCAGAAACACCCAATGCCCGCCATTGTGCGGGGTATAGAAGATATTCGGCACGCCCCGGCGCACCAGATCATGCCAGATCTCGGCCGGGTCGGAAACGCCTTCGGGAATGTGGAACATGTCGAAATCGACCATCCGGTCGGCCGGAACGTGACCGGGTGGCGATGGCTGAAACAGCAGCGTCATGCCTCTGCCCCTTCCACCTGACGGTCTTCAGACCGCGCCACGCGCAGGGCGCCTTCGGGGCAGTTGCGCACGGCAAGCCGCACCTTGTCTTCCAGCCCGGCAGGCACGTCTTCCTGCACGATCACCACTTTGCCTTCCACGGCATCGGTCGCGAACACTTCGGGGCACAGGTCTTCGCATCGGGCATGGCCCTGGCACAACGTATGGTTGGCTATGACTCGCATTATGCAGCCTCCTCTCCCGTCCAGCTAAACCGGCAGGGCTGGTGAACCCAAGCGGATCGACCAAGCCATGCGCGCCGGACCAAACAGATTGCGCCATCAATGTCTTGCGCCCGCCTCGCGCAGGTTGCGGGCAAGACGGACGGTGGGCACCATGCCGGACAACAAGACCAAGAACGAACGGGAGAGCATGGAAAGGCTCGAATTCGACTATGTGATCGTCGGCGGCGGCGTGGCGGGATGCATCCTTGCCAACCGCCTTTCTGCCGATCCTGGAACGCGCGTGCTGCTGCTGGAAGCGGGCGGTGATGATCGCAGTCCCCTGATCGCCGCGCCGGGCGGGCTGCTGCCCATGATGATGTCAGGCGCGCATGCATGGCCTTATATGTCCGCGCCGCAGGCGCACCTTGATGGCCGCTCGCTCTATCTGCCGCGCGGCAAGGTTCTGGGCGGCGGTTCGTCGATCAACGGCATGACCTATGATCGCGGCTTTCATTCGGACTATGATCGCTGGGCGCAAGCGGGCAACCGGGGCTGGTCGTTTGCCGATGTCCTGCCCTATTTCCGCAAACTGGAAAGCTTTGGCCCGGTCCGCAACGCATGGCATGGGACAGACGGACCCATTCAGGTCACCCGTGCCGGGCAGGATCATCCCTTCGCCCGCGCCTTCATTGCAGCGGGCGCGCAGGCGGGATATCCCGTCACCGATGATCTCAACGGCGAAACGCGCGATGGTTTCGGTGCGGTTGACCTTACGGTCGGGCGAGGGCGTCGCTCAAGCGCCTCGTCCGCCTATTTGCGCCCGGTCCTGAAACGCGCGAACCTTATCGTGCTGACGCAGGCGCACAGCCGCCGCATCATGTTCGATGGCATCCGTGCCACCGGCGTCGTCTTTCGCAAGGATGGCACCGAAACGCTGGCATCTGCTGCGCGCGAAGTGATCCTTTCGGCAGGCACGATCAACACCCCGCAACTGCTGATGCTGTCCGGCGTAGGCGCTGCGGCGCATCTTGCCGAACATGGCATAGCGCTGGTCCACGATCTTCCCGGCGTGGGGCAAGGATTGCAGGACCATCTTGCCGCCCATGTAAAATACCGCTCGACCAAGCCGTGGTCGATGCTGCGTTTCCTCAATCCCGTCCGTGCCGCGCTGGCAATGGTGCAATACTTGGCCCTGCGCAAAGGGCCGCTGGCCGATCCTGGCATGTCGGTGGCCTGCACGGTGCGTTCTCATCCTGCACTGGACGAACCCGATATCAAGATGCTGCTGGTTTCGGCCCTGTTCGGCAAGAACGGACGTAAGATGGTGCCGATGCACGGCTTTTATGCCCACATCAACGTGGCACGCCCGCAATCGCGCGGCAGCATCACGCTCGCCAGTGCTGATCCCGATGTGCCACCGGTGATCGACCAGAACTACAACGCCACCGAAAACGACAGGCGCGTGATGCGCGAAGGCATACGCATCGCGCGCCGTATCTTTGCGCAACCTGCCTTTGATGAAATGCGCGGCGAAGAATTGGCGCCCGGTCCGCAGGCCCAGACCGACGACGAAATCGACGCCTATATCCGCGCCCATGCCGAGGCTGATTACCATTCCACCAGCACCGCGCGCATGGGGGCCGATCCGATGGCCGTGGTGGACGATCGCCTGCGCGTTCACGGGTTGCATTCGCTGCGCGTGGTCGATGCCTCGATCATGCCGCACCTGCCCGGCGGCAATACCGCAATTCCCGTGGCAATGATTGCCGAAAAGGCCGCCGACCTGATCCTGCTGAAAGGCTGACACCATGAAAACCAGAGCTATGGTCTGCCACGCCCCCGGCGCTCCGCTGGTCGAGGAATGGCTTGATCTTGCCCCGCCCGGAGCCGGCGAAGTCCTGATAGAAATCATGGCCAGCGGCCTTTGCCACACCGATCTCAGCCAGTTGGAAGGCGTCGCCGCGCCCTATCCCTTCCCCATCGTCGTAGGCCATGAAGGCGCAGGGATCGTGCGCGAAGTGGGGCCGGGCGTGTCCTCCATTGCGCTGGGCGATCACGTCATTCCGCTGGGCATCGGCGAATGCGGCACATGCCGCAACTGCCTGTCGGAAAAGACAAACCTGTGCGAAGCCTTCCTTGCCGACATCACAACCCAGCCCACCCCCTTCTCGCTGAATGGCAAGCCGGTGTCAGCCTATTCCGGCGTCGGCTCGCTCGCGCAGTTTGTGGTCATGGCAGAGCGCAACGTGGCGGTGATCCGCAAGGACGTGGCTTTCCACGTTGCCTGCACGGCGGGCTGCTGCGTGGCGACTGGGGTGGGCGCGGTGATGAATACCGCCCATGTCGAAAGTGGCGCGATCGTGGCGGTCTTCGGCCTGGGCGGCATTGGCCTCAACGTCGTGCAGGGCGCGCGCCTTGCCGGGGCCTCGCGCGTGATCGGCGTGGATATCAACCCCTTGCGCCACGAACAGGGCAAACGCTTCGGGCTGACAGACTTCATCAACGGCGCCGAGGTTGATGCCGTAGCCACCATTCAGGCCATGACCGGCGGCGGCGCGGACTATGCCTTTGAATGCGCGGGCAATGTCAGGCTGATGGCCCAGGCGTTTGAATCCACCCGCATCGGCTGGGGTAAAACGGTCGTGCTCGGCGTGCCGCCAGATGGCAATGCCATGCAACTCGTGCCTTTCCAGCTCCAGCTTGGCCGCACGGTGCAAGGATCGTTCATGGGCAACATCAAAGGCCGCAGCCAATTGCCCGGCCTGCTCGATCATTATGCGGCAGGACGCCTGAACCTTGATGATCTGGTTACCCATCGCCTGCCGATGGCCGCAGTCAATGAAGGTTTTGCGCTGATGAAACGCGGGGAATCGCTGCGAACCGTGGTGGCCTTTTCAAATTGATGACGATTTGCGGAATTATATTTGCAAACATCGTGTGATGGTGACAAAATACCGCAAATTGCGAACATAACATCGCCATCAATTACGCATGGCGGCATTTTTGGTCTTTGGGAGAGACACCACCGTCATGGCAAGCATCGCCAACACCACCTCCGCCGCCACAGCCGCACAGGTTTTTGACCGCGAAACCCTGCTGAACGCCGCGCGCGAACGCACCGGGCTTTCCGATTTCGGCGATACCTGGTTCTTCGAACCGATGGACCAGTACATCGCTGCCGCCAATGCCGAGGGGAAACTGACCGAAGCCGGTTTTGGCGGACAGACCGAATCGATCGTCAAAGGCCTCGCCAGCCGGTTGCGCATGGTTGACGATATCAGGCGCCACCCCGAAATCCTTGATGAAAAGGTCGAAGTCGCCGCAATCATCCTTGGCCTGCCGCGCACCGGCAGCACGATCTTCCATCGCCTGCTAGCCTCTGCGCCGGGGATGACCGCGATCCGCTGGTACGAAGCGCAGAATTATGCCCCGCTGCCCGGCGACAAACCCGGCAATCCAGTAGCCCGCCGCGCCTATGCCGAAGCGATGATCGAGGGCTGGCTGAACCTGTCGCCCGAACTGGCATCGATCCACCCGCTCGATCCCGAAGCCCCGGACGAGGAAATCATCATTCTGGGCCAGTTGTTCATCACCACGATGGTCGAGGCGATGACTTTCATCCCCTCCTTCGCCCGGTGGCTCGACGATTACGACCAGTCCAAGGGGTATGAGGATCTCAAGACGATCCTGAAGTACCTGCAATGGCAAGACCCCACCCGGCGCGGCAAGAAGTGGGTGCTGAAAAGCCCGCAGAACCTGCCCTATACCGACGTGATCGCCAATGCCTTTCCGCAGGCCGTACTGGTGATGACCCACCGCGATCCTTTGGAAGTGGTGCCCAGCTACGTCAGCATGGAAGCGGCCCTGTATAAGCTGAACTCGGTCCATTCGGATGAGGCGGTGGGCGGCTTCTGGTTCCCGCGCCTTGCCGGCTGGATGAAACGCTTTGAAGAAGCGCGCGCCCGCATTGGTGAAGACCGCTTCATCGATATCGATTACCGCGAAGTGGCCAAGGAACCGCTCAAGCAGGCCCAACGTGTGCTGGCCCATATCGGCGTGCCGCTGGATGGTGCGATCGAGGCCGCGCTGACCGAGTTCATGGCAGGCAACAAGCGCGAACAGCGCCCGATGCACGATTATTCGCTGGAACGGTTCGGCCTGAACGAGGCCGATGTGCGTGAAGCCTTCGCATCCTATCGCGCGCGCTACATCCGCTGACCCGCCAGACAAAGGACACAACAATGACCGATCTTTCGGGCAAAGTGGCGCTGATTACCGGTGCCGGACAAGGCATTGGGCAGGGCGTGGCGCTGGCCATGGCAGGCGCAGGCGTTGCCGTGGCGGTGACCGGGCGCACGCTTTCCAAGGTAGAGACCACCGCGCAGATGGTGCGCGAGCGGGGCGGCAAGGCACTGGCCTTGGCCTGCGACGTGAAATCCGCCGATGATCTGGCCGCAGCAGTGAATGCCACGATGGCAGAGTTCGGCAGGCTGGACATCCTTGTCAACAACGCACAGGAAGTGCCGCTGGGAACGCTGGATGACGTGACGGACGAGGCCTTTACCGCAGGCTTTGAATCCGGCCCGCTGGCCACGATGCGCCTGATGAAGCTCGCCCGCCCGCACATGGCAGCGCGCGGCGGCGGCACGATCTTCAACTTCTGTTCGTCTGCCGGCATCCGCTGGGACATGACCGGTTATGGCGCCTACGGCGCGGTCAAGCAGGCGATCCGCTCACTCACCCGCGCCGCCGCTGCCGAATGGGGCGGCGAAGGCATCCGCGTGCTGACCATCGCCCCTCATGCTGAATCGCCCGGCCTGAAGTGGTGGATCGAAAACAACCCGGAAGAGGCCAAGGCGTTCTTCCGCACGATCCCGCTGGGCCGCGTCGGATCGCTGGAAGGTGACATTGGCCGCGCGCTGGTGGCACTTTCCGGGCAGGATCTTGCCTATCTGACAGGCGCGACGATCCCGCTGGACGGCGGCCAAGCCAACTTCGATTAAAGGCGCACGGTCATGGAAAAAGTCATCGCTGCGCTGTGGGCACCCGAAGACCAAAACCACGCCGAATATGGCACGCACGTTCTGGCAAACCTGCCGTCCGCGCTGGCGGGGGCAGGCGCGCAGAACATCCGGCTGAACCTGTGCGATGCGGCGGTTGCCGCAGGCGATGCACTGGTGCAGCGCTGGCAAGCACCGCAGCAGGCTGCCATCGCGCAGTTCTGGATGCCATCGGCCAACGCGCGCTTCCGGGGCGCGGTGGATAGCGCACTGGCCGCACACAGCGCCCGCTTTGCGGCATGGCTGGTGTGTGAATCCACGATCATCGCCAATACTGACCATGCGCCTGCGCCAAATGCTGTTTCCCAAGGGAAACCTTCCGCCAGTCCAGCGGCGTCAAGGACATGGGGCTGGAGCCAGGCCAGCTTCATCTCTTTCCGCGCCGACATGACGCGGGCCGAGGCCATCGCGCACTGGCATTCACACCACACCCGTGTCGCAATCGAAACGCAATCGAACTTCGAATATGTGCAGAACCTGATCGTTCGCCCACTGACGGAAAACGCGCCCGCCTATGACGCTTTCGTCGAGGAATGCTTCCCATTGGAAGCGCTGACCCAGCCGGAAGTGTTTTTCGATGCAGCCGGCCAGCCTGAAAAGTTCGCCGCCAATACTGCCGCAATGATGGAAAGCTGCAACGGCTTCATCGACTTCACCCGGATCGACATCATCCCCACATCACAGTTCGATTTTGCCTGAGCGCCCCGAAATGACTGATCCCGGCATGACCGATTACCCACCCACCATGCTTGCCCGCGTTGAAACACCACTTGGCCGGGCCGAGATCGTGGAATGGCGCTGGCCTGCCATGTTCGATTTCATCCGGCGCGAAGGCGAACTGATGGTGGAAATGTCGGTGCCGCCAGCATCGGCAGACGCTTCGGCCTGTTTTCCCGAACTGAACGAAAAGCGCCGCTGCTTCATGGGCACGTTGTTCACGCGCTGGCCGGGCGTGCTCGTGTCCGGGCGGGCAGAAGCGGGGCATATCCGCGTGGTGCGCTGCGTGTTCGGGCCTGACCATGCCGCCCGGCTGATGTCGCTGCGCCCCGCACCTGACCTTGGATTCCTGCAGGCCATGCTGTCATTGGGCAACGAAACCCTGCGGACGCTGCTGGGGCTTATCAAGCGCGAATTGCAACACACGACTGACTGTTCCGAAGCCGCCATTGCCGCGCTGATGGAATTGGTGGCGGTCGAGATGGAGCGCGTGATCCTGCGCGAAGCCACCGCTTCAATATCGGCGCGCCTTGCGCCGTGGCAGTTTCGCCGCATCCGCGAACGGATTGACCGCCCCGGCCCGCCCCCGCCCGTGGCCGAACTCGCCATGCTCTGCGGCATCAGCCCGCGCCACCTACACCGGCAGTTCCACGCGCTGACCGGCAAGACCGTGGCAGACTACATTGAAACGACGCGGATCGAACAGGCCAAGACCTTGCTGGAACGCGGCGCACAGCCGATCAAGGCCGTGGCGCAGGCCTGCGGTTTTTCCCATCCCAACAGCTTCACGCGCGCTTTCCGGCGCACCACCGGCCAGACACCGCTGGCATTCCGCCAGTCTTCGTGCAGGCAGGCAACACTTAGAGAGAGGATCACCCCATGACCCAGCAAAAGGTCGCTATCGTTACCGGGGCCAGCCGTGGCGCAGGCGCAGGCATCGCGCGCGGCTTTGGCGAGATGGGCTATACCGTCTATGTCACGGGCCGCACAGTGACGCCGGGCGATGCCAAAGGCTGGGATGGTACGGTCCTGCCCGGCACCGTGGCCGAAACGGCGCAGCGGGTAACGCAGAACGGCGGCAAGGGCATTCCCGTGGTGTGCGACCATGCCGACGATGCATCTGTCGCGCGGCTGTTCGCACAGGTCATGGACGAACAGGGCAGGCTGGATGTGCTGGTCAACAATGCGGCCTATATGCACCGCCAGTTGATTGAAAAGATGCCGTTCTGGGAAAAGGAACTGGACGCGCAGAAGATCCTCGATGTGGGCCTGCGCAGCGCCTACGTCGCCAGTTGGCACGCCGCGCGGATCATGGTTCCCCAAGGGTCCGGCATCATCGCCATGACGTCTTCTTTCGGCGCAAGCTGCTATATGCACGGTCCCGCCTACGGCGCGCAGAAGGCCGGGCTGGACAAGCTGGCGCATGACATGGAGCATGATTTCCGGGGCACGGGCGTTGCCGCCATCTCGCTCTGGCTTGGCCCGCAAGTGACCGAGCGTTCGCAGATCGCGGTCAAGACCAATCCTGAACAGTACGAAGGCTTTCTGGCGATGGCCGAAAACCCGGAATTTTCCGCCCATGTCATCGACGCCATCGACAAGGCCGCGAACCGCGACGAGCTTTCAGGGCAAACGCTGATCGTTTCGGAGATCGCGAAGGAACTGGGCGTAACCGATCGCGGGAACGAGCGGCCTTCGCACCGTGAGATGCTGGGCAGCCCGCGCCCGAAGAACCCGGCGGCGGTGTACTAATTGCAGTTCATCCGGCGATCCATTGTGGGTCACCGGATGATACCATTCATGCGACGAAGCGTGACGGACTGATCGGTCAAGCATACTCTCCCGCCTTCAAGCCGGACCAACCGGCGCTGACGGGAGAAATGGCATGGCAAGTGCTGCAAGTGCCGCTGGCGGTCTTCCCCTGCTTGATGGCGGCGCGCCGTTCCTTGGGCATCTGGCGCAGTTTTTCCGCGATCCGGTTTCGGTGCTGAAACGCGGCTACGCATCGCGGGGCCGGATGTTCGCCATGAACTTCATGGGCCAGCGCATGAACGTGATGCTGGGGCCGGAGCACAACCGCTTCTTCTTTGAAGAGACGGACAAGCTGCTGTCCATCCGGGAATCCATGCCGTTCTTCCTCAAGATGTTTTCGCCCGATTTCTATTCCTTCGCGGAAATGGACGAATACTTGCGCCAGCGCGCCATCATCATGCCCCGGTTCAAGGCGGCATCGATGAAGCAATACGTGCCGGTGATGGTGGAGGAATCGCTTAATCTGGTGGAGCGATTGGGCAACGAGGGCGAGTTTGATCTGATCCCTACACTGGGACCGGTGGTGATGGACATTGCCGCACACAGTTTCATGGGCCGCGAGTTCCACGAGAAGCTGGGGCACGAATTTTTTGATCTGTTCCGCGATTTTTCGGGCGGGATGGAATTCGTGCTGCCGTTATGGTTGCCTACACCCAAAATGGTGAAATCGCAGCGCGCCAAGAAGAAGCTGCACGCCATCCTGCAATCGTGGATCGACAAGCGCCGCGCCGTGCCGCTTGATCCGCCGGACTTTTTCCAGACGATGATCGCGACAAAGTATCCCGATGGCAGGCCCGTGCCGGACGAGATCATTCGGCACCTGATCCTGTTGCTGGTCTGGGCGGGGCACGAAACGACTGCCGGGCAGGTTAGCTGGGCCTTGGCCGATCTGCTGCAAAATCCCGGTTATGCGCAAGTGCTGCGCGATGAAATCAGCGGCTTACTGGGCGGTGGCAATGGCGGAAACCTGACCTGGGAACACGCCATCGCGATGGAGAAAATGGACCTTGCCCTGCGCGAGACGGAGCGGCTGCATCCGGTGGCCTACATGCTGTCGCGCAAGGCCAACGCCGATATCGAGCGCGAGGGTTACACAATCCGCAAGGGCGAATTCGTGCTGCTGGCCCCGTCTGTCAGCCATCGCATGGAGGAAACATTCCGCAATCCCGATGCCTATGATCCCGAACGCTTCAATCCGGCCAACCCCGATGCCCAGACCACCAGCAATTCGCTGATCGGCTTTGGCGGCGGGGTGCATCGTTGTGCGGGCGTGAACTTTGCGCGGATGGAGATGAAAGCGCTGGTGGCGATCCTGCTGCAGAACTTCGATATGGAACTGATCGACGAGGTGAAGCCGGTGGCCGGTGCATCGACCTACTGGCCCGCCCAGCCTTGCCGCGTGCGTTACAAACGGCGCACTGGCAGCGGCGTGGCAGCAGCGGTCGATGGGGCTGCGCTGGCCAGAGCGGCGGGGTGCCCTGCCCATGCGTGAGGTCCGCTGAATGGCCAAAGTAACCTTCATCCAGCCCGACGGGACGGCGCGTTCCTGCGTGAATTTCGAGGGCATGACCCTGATGCAACTGGCGGTCGGCAATCTGGTGGACGGCATCGACGCGCTGTGCGGCGGGATGATGCAGTGCGTAACGTGCCACTGCTATATCGATCCTGAATGGCTGGATCGTACCGGGCCGGCACACCAGGATGAGCTGGAAATGCTGCGCTTGATCGAGGGGGTGGAGGTGCGCCCGAACAGTCGCCTTTCGTGCCAGGTGCAACTGGGCGAGGAACTGGACGGGCTGATGGTCCACATTCCGGCAGAGCAACCAGGGATATAGCAAAACCGCAGCAAGTTCTCTGCGCATCCTGTTGACAGCCCCTTTCATCGCCACCAATATGCGTAGGTTATTTATAAGATAATCGCTGCATAATTGGCGAAGAGAGGAATCCACCCCATGACTGCGAACGGGCAGCCTTCGCATTTTGCGCAAGCGCTGGATTTTACCGGGAAGACCGTTCTGGTGACCGGCGGCGGTGTCGGCATCGGGCGCGCCATTGCCGAAGCCTTTGCCAGCGCGGGCGCACATGTGGTGATTGCCGAGATTGATCCGGCCCGCGCCGATCAGGCCGAAGCCGCCATGCCCGGTGCGCGGGTGATCCGCTGCGATGTGCGCCAGCGCGGCGTTGGCGCGATGCTGGCGGAGCGGATTGCGGCCGAAACGGGCAAGCTGGACGTGTTGGTCAACAATGTCGGCCACTTCGTCCACGCGCGGCCCTTTGCCATGCTGGAGGACGAGGAAGCCGACGAGATTGTCGACACCAACCTTGGCCAGTTGCTGCGCATGACGCGGGCAATGATCCCGCTGCTGCGCAAGGGCGGTGCGGGGTCCAGCATCATCAACGTCACCTCTATCGAAGCGCATCGCGGCATCCCCTATTGCAGCGTCTATGCCGCCGCAAAATGGGCCGTCACCGGCTTTACCAAAAGCCTTGCGCTGGAACTGGGGCCGGAAGGCATCCGCGTGAACACCATCGCGCCAGAGACAACCGATACGCCGCAGGTGGCGCTGGATTACATGATCCCGCCGCAAAACCGCGCGCACGAGGAGCGCTGGATACCGCTGGGTCGGTTTGGCCAGCCATCCGATTGCGCGGGCGCGGCGCTCTATCTGGCCAGCCCGCTGGCGGCGTGGGTAACCGGCACGTCCATCAATGTCGATGGCGGTGCGCTGGCAGCGGGCGGATGGTATCGCACGCCGCAGGGGGAATGGACCAACGTACCGCTGATCTCGGGCAACGGTATGGTCATTCCCGGCACCGTGGCATGAGCGACCTTGACGCCCTGCGCGGCACGGCAGAACGCTATGCCCAGGGCGCAGACCGGCGCGACAAGGCGCTATGGCGCGAAGTGCTGGCCGATGACGTGGAGATCACCGGTCCCGGCTTTGCCATCAGCGGGCTTGAGGCCAATCTCGGCTCGATCGATCACCTTGCGCAGGCGTTCACAGTCACCCGGCACATCGTTCACGACATGGATGTGCGCGTGGATGGCGATAGCGCCGAGGGCGAAACCCGCTCCACTGCCGAACACCACCTTACAACACCTGAAGGCGACATGCTGCTGGTCTGGGCCATCCGCTATCAGGACCAATGGCGACGCATCGGCGATAGCTGGAAATTCACACGCCGCGCCCTGATCGTGGATTGGGAAGAGTTGCGGCCCTTGAAGGGAAAAATTGCATGAAAATTCTGGTAATTGGCGGCACTGGCGCGCTGGGCGGACATGCCGCCCTGCATCTGGCTGCGCAAGGCCATGATGTTACCATCACCGGGCGCGGGACCGGCGCGCCGAAAGGCACGCCGCTGACGTCGCTTGGTTTTTTGCAGGGCGATTATGTGGCGGGCGATTTCACGCCAGACCGGTTGCGGGGGTTCGACTGGCTGGTGTTTGCCGCAGGCAACGATCCGCGCCATGTGCCGCAGGGCGAGGACTTTGGCGCATGGCTGCACAAGGCCAACCATGTGGCCGTTCCCGCGCTGTTTGCCGCCGCGCGGGAAGCAGGCGTGGCGCGCGCAGTGCAGCTTGGCAGCTTTTATCCGCAAGCCGCACCAGACCTTGTGGCAGGCAATGTCTATATCCAGTCACGCCAAGCCGCGTGCGAAGGCGCGCGGGCACAGGGGCGCCCCGGCTTTGACGTGGTGAGCGTGAATGCGCCCTTCATGGTCGGCACTGTGCCCGGCCTGCCCAGCGCGATCTTCGATCCTTATGTGCAGTGGGCCAAGAGCAACATTCCGATCCCGTTCTTTGCTCCTACGGGCGGCACCAACTTCATGTCGTTCCGGTCCTTGTCCGAAGCGATCGAAGGGGCGTTGCTGCGGGGGGAACCGGGCAAGGCCTATCTGGTGGGGGACGAAAACCTGACCTTCCGCCAATACTTCCAGTTGTTCTTTGACGCAGTTGGCAGCGACGTGGTGCTGGAAGAGCGCGACGAGGAATTGCCGCTCCTTCCCGATGTGGCCATCCCGCAAGGGCGTGGCAACACGATCCGTTATGAACCCGACGCTGGCGAAACCGCGCTGCTCGGCTATCGTCGCGGCAATGTGGCGGCGGCCGTAGCAGAAATTGCCGCGCAATTTGGCTGAACCGGGAGAGAGACGAGATGACGCTTAACCCTCAGGTAGAGGCTCTGCTGGGCTTCTTTGCGCAGATGCCGCCGGTCGATTATGCCACGATCACCCCGGCAGCGCTGCGCGAGGCAAACCGCCCGATGCAGATGGGACCGCCGCCTGCGGTGGCGCAAGTGCGCGACCTGTCGCTGGATCTGCCAGGGCGCACGATTGGCGCGCGGCTCTATGTTCCCGAAGGTGCGGGTGAAAATCCGGCGCTGGTGCTGTTCTATCACGGCGGCGGCTGGGTGATCGGCGATCTGGAATCACACGATGCCACCGCGCGGGCACTGGCACGGGCCAGCGGGGCGGCTGTGCTGTCCGTCGATTACCGGCTTTCGCCCGAAACCAAGTTCCCCGGCCCGCTGGACGATTGCTATGACGCGCTACTGTGGGCGGTGGCCCATGCCAGCGATCTTGGCATTGATCCGGCAAAGCTGGCGGTGGCAGGCGACAGCGCGGGCGGCAACCTTGCCGCTGCGGTGGCGATCCGGGCGCGCGATGAAGGCGGGCCAAATCTGGCGCACCAGTTGCTGATCTACCCGGTGGCCGATGCCGATTTCGAGCGGGATTCCTACACCGCAAACGGCGGCGGGGCCTATTTCCTGTCCACCGCTATGATGCAGTGGTTCTGGGCGCACTATGTGGACGATGTTGACGCGCCGCACAGCCACGCGGCGGTGTTGCGCCATGAAAATCTTGCAGGACTGCCGCCCGCAACGGTGTTGGTCGCGCAGTATGACCCCTTGCGCGATGAAGGGCTGGCCTATGCCGATGCATTGGCAGCGGCGGGGGTTGCTGTGGAGCGCGAGGAAGCACCGGGGATGATCCACGGCTTCTTTTCAATGTTCGAAGCGGTGCCCGATGCCATGCCGTTTATCGAACGGGCAGGCGCAAGGCTGAAAGCAGCGCTGGCCTGACCATACTTCAAACCGGGCAGCCCCGCATGAGGCTGCCCGGCATGGGATCAAACTGCTGTCGCGCCGCCGTCAATCACCATTGCGTGGCCTGTCACGAAGCTGGCCGCGGGCGAGCACAGCCATACTACCGCTTCCGCAATTTCATCGGCCGTGCCCATGCGGCCCATCGGCGTCATTGCATCGATCACCTTCTTCATTTCCGGGCTGGCGACCAATGGCGCGGTCATCGGCGTTTCGATCACGCCGGGGCATACGGCATTCACGCGGATGCCGGCCTGTGCCCAGCGCAGCGCGCCGTGTCGGGCAAGGCCGACCACACCGTGTTTGGCCGCGACATAGGCAGGTTGGCCGCCATTGCCGACGATCCCGTTGATGGAAGCGGTGTTGACGATGGCCCCACCACCGCGCACCACCATGACTTCGGCTTCTTCGCGCATGCAGCGCATCACGCCCGACAGGTTGATGCCCATGTTGCGTTCCCAGATCGCGTCGTCATATTCGTCATCGCCCAGCCGATTGATCCCGGCATTGTTGAACGCGCAATCCAGCCCGCCGAATGTCGAAACGGCAGCGGCGACCATGGCCTTCACTTCGTCAGACTTCGACACATCGCAGCGTTGAAACGCGGCCTTGCCGCCAGCCGCTTCGATCAGGGCCACCGTCTCGGCCCCGCCCGTCTCGTTCACATCGCTGACAAGGACGCTGGCACCCGATCGCGCAAAAACCAGCGCTGCGGCGCGCCCGATGCCACCGCTTGCGCCAGTGACAAGCGCCACTTTGCCATGAAGGCCATAATCGATCATTTCCGCGAATCCTCTCCGTCTATTCGTATTGTGAACCGCATCATATAACGCAAAGCGTGATGAACTACGTTCAATATAAGCTTTATGCGAATTTTTGACACAATGCCACCCGGCATTCCGCTTGCCCCCAACCGAACGATGCAGTACCGTTCAATCAAACAGCGGAGAGAGAGACGATGACCGGACAGGGCCTTGGCGCAGATCTTCTCATCACGGGCGGCACGATCGTCGATGGATCGGGCAGCGAACCGTTCATTGGCGATGTGGCCTTGTGCGGCGATACCATCGCCTTTGTCGGCACAAACTATTCCGGCGCGGCTGCGCAAACCATCGATGCAACAGGCTGCATCGTCACGCCGGGCTTTGTCGATATCCATACCCATTACGATGGGCAGGCCGTGTGGTCTGACACGCTTTCGCCCAGTTCGTCGCATGGCGTGACGACGGCCGTGCTGGGCAATTGCGGCGTAGGGTTCGCGCCCTGCCGCATGGCAGATCACGGCGCCCTGATCCGGCTGATGGAAGGGGTGGAAGACATTCCCGGCGTCGTCATGGCCGAAGGTCTGCCCTGGGACTGGGAGACGTTCCCGCAATATCTGGATGCCTTGGCCGGCCGCCCGCGTGACATCGACGTTGCCTGCCTGCTGCCGCACAGCCCCTTGCGCGTCTGGGTGATGGGTGAACGGGCGATTGCACGCGAAGCGGCGACGGATGACGATCTGGCGCAGATGCGCGCCCTTGCCCGCGAAGCGCTGGATGCAGGCGCCATTGGCTTTGCCACGTCGCGCCTGAATATCCACCGCACCAAGGCAGGCGAACTGATCCCCACCTATGGCGCCGACACGCGCGAACTGATCGCCATATGCGGTGCGCTGGCCGATGCTGACACCGGAATTTTTCAGGCCGTGCTGGATGCACCGTTCGAAACGTGGGAAGATGAACTCACCCGCCTGATCGCCATTGCAGAGGCTTCGGGCCGCCCGGCAACCTTCACGCTGGCCTTGGCCAACAGCGGCCCCAACACATGGGACGCGCCCTTGCGCATGGTCGATGATGCGCGTGCGCGCGGTCTTGAAATCTGGCCGCAAGTGCTGCCGCGCCCGATTGGCATGGTTTCGGGCTGGGCACTGTCCACGCACCCCTTCTGCCTGTGCCCATCCTATCAGCCGCTGGCCAACCTGTCGCTTGAACAGCAACTGCCGCTGTTGCGCGATCCTGCCGTGCGGGCAAAGCTGATCGGAGAAATGCCGCAACCCGGCCATCCGCTGGCCATGCTGACGCGCAACTGGGACTGGATGTTCCCGTTTGGCGATCCGCCGCAATATGAACCTTCCGCCGACCACAGCATCGGCGCGCTGGCCCGTGCGCAGGGCCGCGCACCAGAACACGTCGCCTATGATGTGCTGATGGAGCGTGACGGCAACGGCATGATCCTGAACACACTGGGCAATTTCCATGAAGGCAAGCTGGATGCCCTGCTGGACATGGTGCGCCGCAAGGACACGGTGATCGGCCTTGGCGATGGGGGCGCGCATTATGCCGCGATCTGCGATGCCAGCTATCCCACGTTCATGCTGACCTATTGGGTGCGTGACCGGGCGGGCGAACGGCTCAGCCTCGCAGAAACCGTGCATTTGCTGGCCGAACGGCCCGCGCGCGTCGTCGGGCTGAAAGATCGCGGGCTGTTGCGCGCCGGATACAAGGCCGATGTCAACGTGATCGACATGGCCGCGCTTGCCCTGCACGCGCCCGTGGTGCGGCATGACCTGCCCGGCGGCGGGCGACGGCTGGACCAGACCGCCACCGGCTATGTCGCCACCGTGGTCAGCGGACAGGTGATCCGGCGCAATGATCTGCCCACACCGCAGCGCCCCGGCAAAGTGGTGCGGGGAATGCAGCGGGCACCGGTTGCACCAGAGCCGGCCTGATTTCAGACAGCGGGCGGTTCGGCCAGCGCCACAACCGTCACGCTGCCATCCTCGGCCACCTGTTCGGTCAGCATCGACGTGACGCGGCTGACCGTTTCGACGATCCACCAGCGGCCATCGCGCTTGGCATAAACGTCATCATATTCCACCGCCAGCCGCACGACCTGACGCGGCCCGGTCAGGATCGTGCGGAAATTGAGCGACCATTTGCCGGTTGCGCGGTCTGTGCCGGTCAGGTCGATTTCCCAGTTGGTGGCGTGGTGAATGTCATAGACACCGGGCTGGCAACCCATCTGGCGATAGATTTCGACAAAAGCGTCGCGATCGGAAAATTCGGGGAAGTTCTGATAGGCGATGCGGATCGCACCCGGCGCAAAGCAATCGTGCACCACATCGGGCTGCTTCAGATCGCAAGCGCGCAGATACCGCGCCTTAAGCGCGCGGATCGCCTCCTTGTCCTCCAGCATGGCAAGGCGGGCGCTGATATCTTCAAGTGTGGCGGCCATTCTGCTCTCCCGAATGATTCGTTTCCGATTTTCAATAAGGCTGGATAGCCAGAAATTCCGATTACATGAAAATTTATCTTTCAAACATGTAATTTGCATAATACAAACCGTATTATAATACGCAAATATCGAATTTGGGAGAGATTAGATGAACCATCCCGACGGCGGTGGCATGGCCGCGCCCGCGCCTTCTGCTGCCGGATCGCCTCCTCTCCCCTTCGTCGCAACCATGACCGCAAGTGGACGCCCGCTGACCAATCGCTGGGTCGCGCTCAGCCTGCTGGTGCTGGTTGCCATCCTCAATTATGCGGATCGCTTCCTCATCCCCGGCCTGGCCCAGCCGATCAAGGCCCACTTCGCGATCAGCGATACCATGATGGGCCTGTTGATGGGGCCGGCCTTTGCGTTGCTCTACAGCCTGTTCACGCTGCCCATTGCGCGGATGGCCGACCGCCGCTCGCGCATTGCGATCATCGCCGGGGGCTGTGCGTTCTGGAGCTTCTTCACCCTGTTGTCCGGCATGGCCACAACACCCACCATGCTGGCCCTTGCCCGCGTGGGCGTGGGCATTGGCGAGGCCGCCTATCAGGCGCCGGCCGCCGCACTGATTGCGGCCTATTTCCCGGCGGCAGAACGTGGTCGGGCTTTTGCGCTGATGGGCACGGCGATCTACATCGGGCAGATGGGCGGCCTTGCCGGTGGCCCGGCCATTGCCGCTGCCAGCACCTGGCAGACCGCATTTCACGTTCTGGGCATGATCGGCATCATCGTGGCGCTGGCAACGTGGCTGGTGGTGCGCGAACCGGCCCGCGATCCCGTAGCCCACGCTGCCCCCGTCCTGCCACTGGGACCGACAATGCGCCTGCTCATCGGCACGCCTTCGGTGCGGCTGCTGGCCACGGTCATGGCGCTCGGCTCGCTTTCGGGTGTCACTTTCGGCATGTGGGGACCGGCATTGTTCGAACGCGCCTATGGCCTTTCCACGCAGGCTGCCGGAGCCACCTTTGCACTGTCGTTCGGGATGCCCGGCCTGCTGGGCGTGCTCGGCTTCGGCTTTCTGGCCGACCGTCTGGGCAAGGGCGATGCCACCGTGCAGCTTCGGCTGACCGCGCTGGCACTGGGCGGCGCGACAACCGCGATCCTGCTGGTTACGTGGAGCGAAAGCCTGACCCTGGCGCGGCTTCTTGCCGTGCCTGCCGGGCTGATGGGCGGAGGCTGGTCGGTGGGCGTGCTGGCGGGCCTGCAATATATGCTGCCCAACGCCCACCGCGCCACCGGCACCGCGCTGGTCCTGCTGATCTCCAGCATGTTCGCAACCGTGCTTGGTCCTGTGCTGGCCGGGCAGTTGAGCGACTGGATCGCAGGGTCCGGCCCGCATGGCCTGCGCTTCGGCCTCAGCGTGGCGATCCCCACCGGCTATATCGGCGTCTGGGCCTCATGGCGCGCGGTGCGGTCGCTTGAGCGGGACAAGGCCAACCTTGCCGCCGCCTGAGCGTTACCCCCTGCCAAACAGCGACAGCCGCGTGTAAACCGGATCGTCCGCCCCGGCAGCCCCGGTGCCCACGCCCTTGCTACCGAAGTCATCACCCGATGCGACCGGCAGATCTTCTGTAAAATCAAGGACGAATGAGCGCCGGGCAAAGCGCCACACGCCATCGACCCGTGCGTAATGATCGGCATAGCGGCCCCACGCCACGAACTGGCGCGTGCCATCCAGCGTCAGATGCCATGCCCGCGCGGCAATCTCACCCTGCGCCATGTCGCCATCGATGGCGAAAAGGCAGGACATCGCAGTGTGCATCGTCGCCCGCCAGTTCGCCATCATGCCTGGCAGCCACGCCACAAACCCATCCACCGGCCCGCAGTAATAGGGCGTGTGATCGTCAATCCCGTCATCGTGATAAAGCGTGCGCAGCAGGTGCCAGTCACGCCGGTCGATCGCATGGCCATAGGCCGCAACAAGGTGGCGCAGGCTTTCGCGCGCCACCAGGTCGTCTGGCCCGATGGCCCGCGGTTCAAGCAAATGCAGGTCAGACACCAAAGCCACCGCCGACCGAAATGGTCTGCCCGGTTACATAGTTGCCCCGGCGCGAGGCGAAATAGACCGCCGCCTGCCCGATGTCCTGCGGTGTGCCCCAGCGTTTCAGCGGCAGCATTGCCTTCACCGCCGCCTCCCATTCGGGCGTGAACGTGCCCGCTTCCTGCCCGATCTTGAACTGGCCCGCATCGATCACCCCGACAAGGATCGAATTGGCGCGGATTTCGTGGCTACCCTCTTCCTTGGCAATGCCTTTGACCAGCGCTTCGTTGCAGGCCTTGGGCGCGACGGAAAGACCATCGAGCTTGGGCCACCAGTCATGCCCGGCAGAGCCGAGATGCACGAAGCTGCCCCCGCCATTGGCGCGCATGTGCGGCAGCGCGGTGTGGACGGCATTGTTGAAGCCGAACGCCTCAATCTCCATCGAATCGCGGAACATCTGTTCGGTCCAGTCCGCTATCGGCACTTGCGGCACCACTGGCCCGGCACCCCATACCACGGTATGCACCCGGCCATGCTGCGCCACGGCTTGCGCAAATGCAGCCGCCACTTGCGGACGGTCGCGCACGTCAGCCTTGTGGATCGATGCCTTGCGGCCCATCGCGCGGATTTCTGCCGCAACCGCCTCGGCCACATCGGCCTTGGACCGATAGACCACCGCCACATCGCTGCCTTCGCGCGCAAATTCCAGCGCCACGCCGCGTCCGATACCGCCGCTGCCGCCGAACACCATTGTCGTGCCTGTGGGGAAGTTGGCCTCCATGATCTCTCCTTTTCGCTGCGCTGTACAGATTTTGCATCGCAACTGTCAGAAGGCATGGACATCAAGTCAACAATATTACGCAATTATCTGTCTTAAATAACTTGATATGTCACTTTGCGTAGATCTTCAGGAAAAATCCCCTTGCGCCTCACGGATGGGGGAAAGGTCCAACTGGCGCATCACGCTCAACATCCCAATCCATTCGCGCTCCAATGCAAAGCTTTGCGCATCTCGGTCGGCCAAGGCCTGAACCTGCCCGCGAAACTGCTCCATCAGTTCGGCCAGTTGCGCTTCGCCCGTGCGCGACAGCTTCACCATTTCGGAAATATAGGTCGTTTCCGGCGCACTGTAATCCAGTTCAAAGAACACGCGCTTCATGTGCTGTTCGAACAGCGACCGCAGCGGCAGCTTGCGGAACACCATTGTGCGGTCCACCAGCGCACGCACCCGTCCGCTGCGCAACCGGTCGATCAGCGCCAATCGCTCCAGCCGGGCCAGCGCGGCTTCCATCGTGCGTGGCGGCACTGCAAAATCGGCAGCGGTTTCAGCGGGCTGCACGCCGTTCACGATGGTCATGAACAGGAATGACAGGAAGATGTTGCTGGACAGCGCCTTTTCCTGCGCCAGCGTCAGTTCGTGCGCCAGTTCGCCGGGGGCGTCTTCGGCTTCGCGCGCAAGATCGCCCAGCACCAGCCCGCACAGCCGCGCCATTGCCTCCAGCCGGTCGATAGTCAGCCCCTTGCCCGCCAGCCAGCGTTTCACGGTAGCCTCGCCCACGCCCAACTCCCGCGAAAGGCGCAAAATTGTCCATCCATCTTTGCGCAAATGCCGACGCAAAACGGAAATCATTGCAGATGAGCTGGATTCGTATCGTGTCATGATCTGCATCAGATAACGAAACGATCCCTTTGGCAACCCTCTCCTTCGACCGACTCAAACACCAGCATATGCTGCACCCAACCCGCCCACCGGCTGCCTGCACAAATTGCAACATGAACGACCGGATGGTTCGGAAGATCGGGAGAAAATCATGTCAGACATTCTCATCAAGAACGGCACCGTCGTGGACGGAACCGGCGCACCTGCTTTTGCAGCAGACGTGCGCGTAAGGAATGGCGTCATCGCCGAAGTGGGCGAAAACCTTGCCGCCAATGGTGAACGGGTGTTCGACGCCAGCGACTGCCATGTCACCCCCGGCTTTATCGAAAGCCACACTCATTATGACGGCACGATGTGGTGGCAGGCCGATCTTGATCCGCTGCCCGGCTATGGCGCCACCACGATGATTATGGGCAACTGCGGTTTCTCGCCTGCCCCGCTGCACAAATACATGCCCGCCCAGCGCGAGATGATCGGCATTTTCAGCTTCTTCGAAGACATTCCCGAAGGCCCGTTCATGGATAACCTGCCGTGGGACTGGAACACTTGGAGCGAATATCGCGCGTCGGTGGAACGCAACGTCAAGGTGCCGCTCAACTACGCCGCTTATGTCGGCCACATCGCCATCCGCCTTGCCGCCATGGGCGTTGAGGCGTGGGACCGCGAAGCGACGCCGGAAGAAATCGCCAGAATGGCCGACCTGCTGGACGATGCACTGGCCGCAGGCGCGCTGGGCATGTCAGACAATATGCACGACCACGACGGGCAGGACCGCCCCGTGCCCACGCTGAAGGCCAACGACGCCGAATTCGAAGCGCTGTTCGCGGTGATGGAGCGCTATCCCGGCTGCTGCTATCAGGTGATCGTCGATACGTTCATGCGGATGACCGGCCCTGCCAACCTTGAACGCCTGTCAAAGCTGCTGGCTGGCCGCAAGATCAAGGTGCAGATCGCCGGGGCCGTGCCCACGCTGGAATTCCAGAAGGGCATCCTGCCCGCCATGCAGGAATCGGTCCGCAAGATGCGCGAAGCGGGCGTTGATGTATGGCCGGGCTATGCCCACGTATCGCCCACGTCCACGCTCAGCCTCGTTAAATCGCTGATCTTTGCGCAGTCCAACGATTATGTCTGGCACGAAGTCGTGCTTGAGGACGACCACCACAAGAAAGCCGCGTTGCTAGCCGATGCCGACTGGCGCGCCCGCGCCCGCGAAAGCTGGGACAAGAACGCCTGGGATCATTCGCCGCTGAAGAACCCGCAGGAACTGTTCCTGCTCGACAGCGAAAACGGAACTGGTCCGGTGGGTATCACGCTGAAGGAATATGCCGATAGCCTTGGCCTACACCGCAGCGATGCGATGGCCGATTGGATCATCAAGAACGGCACCCGTTCGACCGTCCACATGGCCCCCTTCCCCAAGGATGAGGCGCTGACGCTGGAACTGATGAACGACCCGCGCACCGTCGGAAATATCTCGGACGCTGGCGCGCACCTGCAGATGCTGTGCGGCGGGGGCGAAAATGCGCTGCTTCTTACGCAATATGTGCGCGAAGAGCAGAAGCTGACACTGGAACAGGCCATCCACGTGATGACCGGCAAGCTGGCAGGGCACTTCAACCTGAACGATCGCGGCGTGATCGCCGTGGGCAAACGCGCCGATATCGCGGTATTCAACATGGACGAAATCCAGCGCCGCGAAATGGAAAAGGCGTTCGACGTGCCCGATGGCCGGGGTGGCACAACATGGCGCTTTACCCGTCAGGCCATGCCCACCCGCATTACGCTGGTAAATGGTGTGCCGACGTTTGAAAACGGTGCGTTCACCGGCGCGATGCCGGGTCAGTTCCTGTCACCCGCCAACGATGTGGGCGCAATGGCACAAGCTGCCGAATGATCCGGTCAGCAACGAAATTGAGGAAGCCCTGACCAGCTTCCTCGAAGGGGGCGCCCATCCCTCCGGGCGCCCCCGCTTGTGCATTCCCGTAAAAAAAACAGACCACGAAAAGGATGCCGAACCATGAGCGAAGCCAAGATCGGTGAAGCCGACCGCGCCTATTTCAACGGTGCAATCCGCAAAATCGAAACCGAAAGCTCGGTCCTCGTCAGCTCGTCGAAATACCTCAACCACGCTGGCTTGCGCACCCTGATCGCGCAGGAAATGCTGCGCCGTAACGGGCCAGATCTGCCCAACACCGCCTATATCCCCGAAGTCGCGCAGATCCTGCACGATCTGGAAGACATGCCGCGGATCATCGAACTGTTCGAAATGGAAAAGGCCCGCCTGCCGCTGTTCAAGCGCTGGCTGGAACGCCGCAGCCTTTCGAACTTTACGCTGGCCGAAACCAAGGACTGCGCACCGGGCACGTTGGGCGCGGCGATTTATAATTTCATGGCCAATTCGGGCTACCAGCTCGACCTGTTCTTTCAGGAAATCCAGGTGGTGAACGATTTCACCTATTACCTGCGCCAGACCGCGCTTTCGCACGATATCGAACATATGGTCAGCGGCTTTGGTCCCAACCACGGCGGCGAAGTGGCGCTGCTTTCGGCCAACATGCACGCCAAGTCGCTCTACTTCCACCCGGAACTCAGCAACTTCTTCAGCCGCATCGCCTTCTACCTGAAGGCCAAGACGGTGATGAAGGACGGCCTGTTCTATCCCGAAGCGATGGTGGTGAACCTTGAGGCCGAATACCTCGGCGCGCAGCAGGGCCGCAACTGGAAGTATCCGCTCATGCTGGTCGACTGGCGCGAATATGCCGATGTGCAGATCGACGATATCCGCCGCGAACTGGGCATCACGCCGATCATCGACAATCGCTGGGATCTTACCAACCGCCTCTGCAACGAAGACGATCCCCATTACGGCGAACCCTTGATGGAAGCGGCAGAATGACGGCCGATCCGGTCATCAAAAGCATGATCTGAAATGTCTGGGCGGCCCGACGCAGATGCGTTTTGCCGCCCGCACGGCGTCACGGTGCAAACGCCGGTCTGCCGAATAACAATAACAACGACGGAGGGAGAATGATGATGAAAGCACGGTATATCCGCACAAGGCTTTTGCACGGTTCAATGCTGGCAGCAGGGGCCTTTGCCCTGACAAGCGCCGCCCACGCAGAGGAACAGGCGCCCGAACCGCAGGCCGCAACCACCGGCAATCAGGCATCCGTGCAGGAAATCATCGTCACGGCGCAGCGCCGCGAAGAAAGCCTGCAAAAGGTGCCCGTCGCCGTCACCGCCATCGGCACCGAACAGCTTGCCGCCCTGCGCGTCACCAGCGTCCGCAACCTTGCCGGGCTGGCCCCCAGCCTGCAATTCAACGCGCAAGGCCAGCAATCGAACCCGACCATCATCATTCGCGGCGTCGCATCTGGCGCATCCAGCAATTCGGTCGATCCCAAGGTCGGTATCTATATCGATGGCGTCTATATCGGGCGCGCGGTTGGCTCACTGCTGGATTTCAGCGATATCCAGCGCGTCGAAGTGCTGCGCGGGCCGCAGGGCACGCTGTTCGGGCGCAATGCCACATCAGGCGCGATCAGCATCGTCACCGCCGCACCCAAGGGCGAATGGGGCGTGCGCGCGACCGGCTCCTACGGCAATTACGATGCGTGGCGCGGCAAGGTTTCGCTCGATCTGCCGCAGATCGGCCCGTTCTCTGTCCGCCTGTCCTATCTGCATGACCAGATCGATGGCGATGTGACCAACACGATGGCGGGCAAGGGCCTGAACATCGCCCTGCGTGCGCCCGAATTCGGCACGCAGCGCTTTGTGAAGAAGCTGGGCTACCGCAATGTCGATGGCGGGCAGGTTGCCGTGCGCGGTGAATTTGGCGCGCTGACCGCCGATTATCGCTTCGACTATACCGACACCCGCGCATCGGGCCGCGCGATGCAAAGCCTTGGCGTGATCCCCGATGCATCGGGCCAGTTGCTCGCCCCCATCGTGGCGCTGCAACCCTTGTTTGGCGGCACCACCAACGAAGGGCTGAACGGCCCGCTTTCCTCGGTCGCTGCGGCCACCAGCGAAGAACACACCGTCACCCAAGGCCACAGCCTCACGCTGACGCTGGACGCCAGCGACACCTTCACCGTTAAATCGATCACCGCCTATCGCAAGTTCCGCCAGGATCCGGTGATATTCGATCTGGGGTCAGCAGGCGGAATGCGCTTTACCTTTGGCCAGTTGGGCGCGCTGATTACGCCGGGGCTGACGCCGCAGCAGATTCAGGCTGCGCTGTTCAATCCGGCCAATGTGCCGGGGGCCAACGACTATTTCTTCCCCCTGCTGTCCGCCCGCGCCACCCGGCAAAAGCAGTTCAGTCAGGAACTGCAGTTCCAGCTCAGCAACGATGCCTACCAGTTGACCGCTGGCCTGTTCTACTTCCACGAAAACTCGCCCGGTACCGAAGTGCTCGGCATCCTGTCGCCCACGCCTTCGGCCACCATCGTGCCCAGCCCGCTGGATGCGGTGTTCGGCAGCGGCATTACCCGCACCGTGGGGGTCAACGATTCCATGGCAGGCTATGCCCAGTTGACCGTCCACCTGTCTGACAGCTTTGATATCACCGGCGGCCTGCGCGGCACGATTGACGACCGCGAACTGCAGATTGCCGCCATTTCCGGCGCGCAGGGCGGCTCGCTTGGCGTGGGCACCTACAAGCAGACCTACAAGAAGCTGACCTATACCGGCATCGCCACATGGCGGCCCAACGATCAGAGCACGATCTTCGCCAAGATCGCCACCGGCTATGTCTCCGGCGGCATTCTCAGCGGCATCCCCTATCGGCCAGAAAACCTGACCAGTTACGAAGTAGGTGCCAAGACCCAGTTCCTCGACAATCGCGTGCGGCTGAACGTTTCTGCCTATTACAACGATTACAAGGATCTGCAGACGCAGAACTTCATCAATGGCCGCCAGTTCTTCGACAACGCGGGCAAAGCCAAGATCAAGGGCTTCGAAGCGGAACTCGACGTTGTGCCAGCTTCGGGCCTGAATCTGTCGGCCAGCGTCGGCTATACCGATTTCGACTACGACACTTTCGTCCTCAACGGTCAGGACGTCGCCGCCTTTGCCCGGCCCACCTACTTTTCCAACTGGACCGGGCGCGCCGCGGCCACCTACAATTCGCCCGACCTCACCAATCAGGGCGGGCATGTTACCGCGCTGCTCGAAGCACGCTATCGCAGCGCCTATTTCCTCACCTCAACCCCGTTGCGCAATCTGGCGGGACAAGACGTGCTGGAAGACCGCAACCGCCAGCCCGCCTATTGGCTGGTCAACGGCAGGATCGGCCTTGCCGACATGCCACTTGGCGGCTCCCGCCTGTCCATCGCCGCCTTCGGAGACAACCTGTTCGACAAACGCTACATCAGCTTTGGCGCACCGGTTCTGCTGTTCACCGGCAGCTATGAACGCGGCCGCACTTATGGCATCGAAGCCAGCTTCTCATTCTGACGCCAAAAAGAAAGGGTGCCAATACGGCACCCTTTCGCGGCTCCGGCTTTGGGGCTGACCGGCCCTATTCAGCCGCTTCCGTCTCCTGCGCCTGTGCTGCCTCGATAGCCCGGAAATGCGGGATCACCTTTTCACCGATATTGCGGATCGTCTCCATGATGACATCGTGCGGAATGCCGCCCATCTGGAAGATGAACAGGATCTCGTCCGCGCCTGCATCCTTCAGCCGCTGGACATAACGGATGCAATCGTCCGGGGTGCCATAGGCGTCCTGCGCCACGGTATAGTTCGAAAGGTGTTCGTCCCCCACCGGGATCGCCTCTTCCGAAAGATAGGCGATGGTGGCCTGCTTGCCGCTTTCCAGCACTTTGGCGTGATCCTCGGCGGTCAGGTTGTCATCCACCGTCGGTTTCGGCCCGCCCTGATACCAGTAGGCGATGCTTTCGGCAAAGAAGCGCTGCCCGCGCAGGCCAATACGTCGTGCTTCATCGCGGTCTTTCAGCACGGTGGCGGCGCACAATGCGGCAAGGTGTTCGGTCGGGCGGAAACCCACTTGATCGGCTGCCTTGCGATTGCGAAATGCTTCGCGATAGACCGCGTTCTTCTTGGCAATCTCGTCCGGGCCGGAAAAGCCCAGCACCAGCGCGCCGATGCCCCGCGCGCCTGCTGCCAGCAGCGTATTTTCGCGCGTGCAGGCCATATACATCGGCGGATGCGGGTCTTGCCACGGCTTGGGATGGATCGGGCGCTTGGGGATCTTGATGAACTGGCCGTCGTGTTCGATTTCGTCCTGCACCATGATCCTGGGGATCAGATACATCGCCTCGTCGATCATCGGCTGCAATTCGTTCAGGTCATAACCAAACGTCCCCGCTTCCTGCTGGGTGCCGCCCTTGCCCACGCCAAAGTGCAGCCGCCCTTGCGACAGGATGTCCAGCGTGGCGATGCGTTCGGCCACTTTCACCGGATGGTTCATTGCAGGCGGCAGGCAGACCACGCCGTGGCCAATGTGGATGCGGCTGGTTGCGCCCGCAATGAACGCCAGCACCGTTTCGGGGGCCGACATGTGCGCATATTGCGTCAGCGCGGTATGTTCCACACACCAGATGCAGTCAAAGCCATGCGCTTCGGCATGTTTTGCCTGCTCGACGATCTGCAGGAATACCGCGCGTTCGTTTTCGCGGCTGGTGTCCACCATTTGCGCTTCATAGATGATCGAGAATTTCATGAGGCTCTCCGGGCGGCCGCCCTGTTGCCGGGCGTGCGCTTGTTCCGCTGCCCAAGCTACGCCCCGCACCGCCCTTGCGCATAACCCGATCGGGCTACCCGTGGCGCGAAACCCAATGGCCCCGCCCTGCCCCCGGTTTCGGTTCTCCTGTCTCCAGTTGTCCCGGCGTCAGTTCTTCAGGCCATAACGGGCATAATCGCCCACCAGCCCCGGCCACACCTTGCGGAAATAGGCGAGGTCTTCTTTTCCCTGCGGCTGGCCCAGCGCATTGGCGGCAAAGGCACGCAGATATTGCGTCGCCCCCTGTTGCGGGGCCAGTTTCAACGCGGCTTCGGCATCGGCCAGCGCCATGTCGATCTTGCCGGATGCCAGCCATGCCAGCGCGCGGCTATCCAGCACTTGCGCGGCATTGGCGGCACGTTCCACCGCCTGGTTGCACACATCCATCATGCCATCGGTGCCGGTGCGGAATCGCGCGCGATACCAGCACGATGCATTGAGCAGGCTGGTATCGCCGGGCTTTTCATCGATCAGCGCGTCGATTTCGGCCAGCCCTTCGTCGGCGCGCCCTGCCAGAGCCAGCACATCGGCGCGCACCTGCACCATGGCGGCATGTTCATCGCCCATGTCGTCATATTCGGTCAGCAGCTTCAGCGCTTCGTCGGTCTTTCCGGCAATGCCCAGCGCATCGGCCAGCACGACTGCGGTCGATGGCGATGGCGACAGTTCCAGCGCGGTGCGGAAATCATCCACCGCCGCCTGCGTCTGCCCCAATGCGCGGTGGTAACGCCCGCGCTGAATGTGGTTATCGGCATCGGGGGCATAGGCGATCACTTTGTCCATGTCGGCAATCGCAAAGGCGAAATCCATGACACTGGCACGGAACGACGCCCGCGAAAGATATCCTGCCGCCTCTTTGGGATCGCGCGCGATGGCCTTGGCATAGGCCGCTTCCAGCGCTGCAATGCGCGCCTTCATCTGCGGCTTGCCATAACTCCATGCCCGCGCCGCATCGGCAGGGGCCATGATGAATGGCATGGTGTTTTTCGCGCGCAGCGCCTTGGCCCGTTCCACCGGAATTTCCGCCGCAGGCAATTCGCCGCCCAGCGATTTTATCTCCTCGCTCAACGTCAGCGTATCGCCATTCAGCGCGCCGGTGCGGTGCAGCGTGTTGCCGGCAAAGGTCGCATCGTAATCCGCCCTGCCCCCCATGCGGTATCCCGGTTCGTTTTCAGGCAGCAGCACTTCAATTTTCGCAGTGGTCCAACCCGCCCCGCCCAGATCGACCGGAATGCCCTTCCACGCGGTCTTGGTGCGATCATGGTCAAACGCGATATCATCGCCCGGCATGGCCGAAAGGTTCATGCGCAATGCGCCGTCCTTGGTCCAGAACTGGCCATCCACAATCCCGCTGACCGAAACGTCTGCAATGGCGCCATCGGCATCGAACGCCATCTTCCCGTCGGTCACCAATGCCAGATCGCTGGTCACTTCACGGAACACCGTGGCGGCAAACCCGTCCACCATCTTGCGCATCTGTTCTGGGCTGGCCTGACGGATGGCCGCCCCCATGTTGCTCCCCAGATATCCGCCGAACCGCGTCTTCACCGTAAACAGCGCGGGCATGTCCACCCCGCCGCGCTGGTCGATCACCATGTCCACGGTTATCGTCGGCGCTTCGGGCACACGCGGGGTCATGGCCATCAGGGCGCTGCCTTCGGCGCGGATCGGCAGGGCATGGCGGAACGGCGGCACATCGGCAATATTGGCCGCGCGGGTGCCTGTGGCCGTGCCGTCCAGCCAATATTCCTTGCCCGCAATCTCTGCCCGCACGATCACATGGTCGAACGCAGCAGGCATGGGCAGCGAATCTGCCACCGCGTCACCTGCATTGGCGCTCACCGCCACGACTTCGGCCTTGATCCCCAGTGCTTCCAGCAGCGACAGCAGCAGCAACGACTTGGCCTTGCAATCGCCATAGCGCTGCGCCCACGTCTCTGCCGGGGCTTGCGGCACATAGTTGCCGCCCGCCATGCCGTTCATCAGATAACTGATCTGGTCCTGCACCAGCCGCGTCGCCAATGTGGCACGGGTCAAAGGATCGGGGCTGACCTTGGCGATCCGGTCCACTTCGGCGGCCAGCGGACTGCCCGGCGCAATGGTTCCCTTGGTGGCGTAAAGCGGCGCAAACACGCGCGACACTTCTTCCCATCCGGCAAAATCGGTCGCCTCGATCGCGGGGTTGCGTTTGAACCGGCCCGGTGCCGATGCCGGCATGTCTTCGCGTTTGGGCAGCGGCACCGCCACGCTCACCTGACGCCAGCCATCGCGCACGGTTTCGGTGGCACTGCCATCCGCGCCCGGTCCCACCTGCCATTTCACCGGCGCGCCGTCACGCCACGAAACCACGGTGCGCGCCTGCCCGGCTTCGGCAGGCAGGGCCAGCAGCGGGGTATCCAACTGCACTTTGCCCTGCAACGCCTGATCGCGCAGGGTCTGGCTATAGGCGATGCGCAGCACATCGCCCACCTGCAACCCCGGAATCGCCAGCGTGGCGGTAAGCTGGCCGTTCAACTGCCGCCGTTCCAGCCCGGCTTCGCGGCGCAGCACCTGAAACTTCGCGCCGCCTTTCAACACGTCGATCACCGCCTTGCCCCGCAGGATTTCCACGCGGTGCACGGTCAGGTCACCCTTGTCGGGCAACCAGCTTGCCGTGCTGGTTCCGCCCTGAGTCAGCGCTTCGGGGCTATCCAGTTTATAAGCCTGGTCGACATGAATGGTCAGCGTCTGCCCGTCGATCCGCTCCTGAATGTCCAGCAGGGCCAGCGCGGTGGGTTTGGCAGTGTCGATGCGGGCATTGTCGGTCACCTCCACCCATGCAGGCGGCGGGCCATACAACACGTTGTCCCCCGCCAGAACAGGCGCGGTGGTCGTCAGCAGAACTGGCAGAAAAAGCCCGGATTTCAATCGCACGCAAAGCCCCCATGGTGCAGCGCAACCATGGTGCCCGCTATTGGGCGACGGCGCAATCGGACAATTCAGTCCATCTTGGTCAGTCCACCTTGGTCAATCCAGGGCGGCGATCAGGTCCAGCACCTGTTCTGCATGTTCCTTCCGGCAGATCAGCAGGTCGGGCATGTATGTTTCGGCCTGATTATAAACCAGCGCGCTGCCATCGATCCGCGAACAGTGCAGGCCATGGGCCAGCGCCACAGCCACCGGCGCGCAGGAATCCCATTCAAACTGGCCGCCGGAATGCAGATAGATATCGGCATCGCCCAGAATCACCGCCATGGCCTTGGCACCTGCGCTGCCCATCGGCACCAGTTCGGCGCCCAGCTTTTGTGCCACGGCAACCGCCTCCCTGGCCGGGCGCGTGCGGCTGACCACCATGCGCAACACCGGCGGCGCGGGCGGCACGGTCACCGGCCGGTCGGTGCGCAGCACGATCCCCGCCCCGTCATTGGCACCGGGCAGCGCCACCGCGCCAACACTGGCCACGCCATCTACCGCAAGTCCCACATGCACCGCCCAGTCGGCCCGCGCCTCACCATATTCGCGAGTGCCGTCCACCGGATCGACAATCCACGTCCGGGCAAAGGCCAGCCGGTCAAGATTGTCCTTTTCCTCTTCGGACAGCAGGCCATCATCGGGCCGCTGTTCGCGCAGGGCGTGGACCAGAAACTGGTTGGCGGTGGCATCGCCCGCCTTGCCCAGTGCCTTGTCGGACAACATGCCGCTGTCGCGGACGGTCAGCAGCAGTTGGCCAGCGGTTTGTGCAAGGTGGGCGGCGAGTTCGGCATCGTTCATCAGGCTCCTTTCCCCGAAGTGCGCGATGCATTCAACAGACATTCGCATCAGGTGCGCGCTGCAACGCTTTGGAACGCATTTTGCGACGCTTGCGGTGCTTTGTGTCGGTTTAGGTGTCGTTCAGGACATGCTGCGAAACGCTTGCTCCGGCGCCTTGAATTTCGTAAGCAACACTAACAATATTTATCGTTATGGGCAGAGGAGCCAGCCATGCAGAGCTTTGAAAACGCAATCGCATTTATCACCGGCGGCGCATCTGGCGCAGGGTTTGGACAGGCGCAGGTGTTTGGCCGCGCAGGTGCCCGCATCGTCGTGGCCGACATTCGCGCCGATGCCGTGGCCAAAGCCGTGGCAGACCTTCAGGCCGAAGGCATCACCGCCCATGGTATCGTGCTCGATATCATGGACCGCGCCGCCTATGCTCGCGCTGCGGACGAGGTGGAACAGGTGTTCGGCGCGGCGCCGACGCTGCTGTTCAACACCGCAGGCGTCAACAGCTTCGGCCCGGTCGAAGACACCAGTTATGACGATTTCGACTGGATCATCGGCGTCAATTTGGGCGGCGTTATCAATGGCATGGTTACATTTGTCCCGCGCATGATCGCCAGCGGAAAGCCCGGCCACATCGTCACCACATCATCGCTCGGCGGGCTGATGGGCAGTGCCCTTGCCGCACCGTATTCCGCCGCGAAAGCCGCCGTGGTCAACCTGATGGAATCGTACCAGCTGGGTCTGGCCAAGCACCAGATCGGCGTATCGGTCCTGTGCCCCGCCAACATCAAATCGAACATTGCCGAAGCCAGCAAACTGCGCCCAGCCCAGTTCGGGCAGAGCGGTTATGTGGAGAACGAAGACTCCATCGCATCGCTGCATTCCATCCACCAGCACGGCATGGACCCGGTGGAACTGGCCCAGCATGTGAAGGCGGGGATTGAAGCTAATGAGCTGTATATCATCCCTTATCCCGAAGCGAAGGACGGCCTGCGCCAGCACTTTGACCGCATCGTGGAATCCGTCCTCCCGCTGGAAGCCGACCCCGAAGGCGCCCGCGCCCGCACCGAAGCGCTGAACAACTGGGCGGCAGACCGCGCCAAGGTGTTCATGGAAAAGCAGGCGGGCTGACCGCCTGCCCATCACGCCACGGCGGCGTGTTCCTGCGGCAAAGGAGCACGCCCCCGGATTACGTCCGAAATCTTTTCGGCAATCATGATGGTCGGCGCGTTGGTATTGCCGCCGATCAGGCCGGGCATGACCGACGCATCGATCACCCGCAGGCCTTCAAGGCCGATGACCCGGCAGTCCTTGTCGACAACGGCCAGCGGATCAGCGGGCAGGCCCATCTTGCAGGTGCCGACCGGGTGATAGATGGTTTCGCCCCGCGCGCGAACCCATGCGTCGATTTCATCATCGCTCTGCACGTCAGTTCCCGGCCAGATTTCTTCGCCACGATAGGGGGTTAGCGCGGGCTGCGCGGCAACATTGCGGGCAATGCGAATGCCTTCGCGCACCACGCGCCGGTCTTCTTCGGCGGCATAGAAATTGGTCAGGATCGACGGATCGGCATAGGGATCCGCCGATGTCAGCCCCACCCTGCCCCGGCTTTCCGGGCGAAGCTGGCAGACGTGGATGGTAAAGCCATCCCGCTTTGACTGTACTTTGCCGTGTTCCTGCATGATCGCCAGCACGAAATGGACCTGCAGGTCGGGCCGGTCCAGATCGGGCCGGGATTTGAGGAAGGCCCCTGCTTCCAGCCCGTTCTGCCGCCCGGTCCCCCTGCCCGTCAGCAGATATTGCAGACCCACCTTCAACTGCCGCAAACCCCTGATTTCGTTATAGAGCGTGATCGGCTGGGTGCAGCCCCAGTTCAGCGTGACATCAAGATGATCCTGAAGATTGGCCCCAACACCGGGCAGCGCATGAACCGGCGCAATGCCATGGGCGCGCAACTGTTCAGGATCGCCAATGCCGGAAAGTTGCAGGATCTGGGGCGATTGCAGCGCGCCCGCACAGACCAGCACTTCGCGCGTGGCACGGACGGCGCGTACCGGCTTGCCCCGGCCAAGGCTGTATTCCACCCCGGTCGCCCGGCCATTTTCCACCACCACCCGATGCACCCGCGCGCTGGTAATTATGGTAAGGTTGTCGCGGGTTCCGGCGATCGGCGCGATATAACCGCGCGCCGCGCTCCACCGCTGGCCGTCGTTGATGGTCAACTGGTAGCGTCCGAAGCCTTCCTGATCGAAACCATTGAAATCAGGCGTGACTTTGTGCCCGGCCTGCCGTCCCGCTTCAATCACGCCGCGATAAAGCGGATGGTCGGATTTTTCGCCCCAATTGACTTTCAGCGGGCCGCCCGCGCCGTGGTGTTCGCTTGCCCCATCGCAATTGTCCTCGGCCCGGCGGAAATAGGGCAGGACATCGGCGTGGGACCAGCCTTCCAGCCCCATCTGCCGCCACTGGTCATAATCGCGCGCATGGCCCCGGACATAGACCATGCCGTTGATCGCGGACGATCCGCCCAGCCCCCGCCCGCGCGGATGCCACATGCGGCGGTTGTTCATATGCGGCTCCGGTTCGCTCCAGAACCCCCAGTTGTGCTTGCTTTTCTGTTTGATAAGCGTGCCCACGCCCGCCGGCATCCGCACTAGCAGCGACGTGTTTGGCCCGCCCGCTTCCAGCAGAAGAACAGAAGTCTGCGGATCTTCGGAAAGCCGCGCGGCCATGACCGCACCGGCACTGCCGCCACCGATCACGATATAGTCGAATGCGTCCGCCGTTTGCCCTGCCATGCCCATCCCCTGCGCCTATCTGCGCTTATTGACACAGGGGTAATTAACTGGTCGGTTAAATGCAAGCGGACTTCAGCGCGAAAGCAGGCGGCGTTGCAGCACATGGGCAAAGTCGCGGCGGCTGTCGGCCACCAGCGCGACGGTGACGGCATTGTCGTCCAGCCTGTAGATCACACGATAGGGCGGATGCGAAACCTGCCGCCACTTGCGTTCGCCCAGCGCTTCCAGTTCTGGCGGGACCGGGCCACGTTCAGGGTATTCGGCAAGGCTGGCGATGGTAGCCAACAGACCGCCCAACAGGGCCTCTGCCCCGTCTGGCCCTTCATTCCCGCGCTGGGCCAGACGAGTCCGATATAGCAGCGCAAGATCGTCTTCGGCCTCGTCTTCGATGAAGACTTTCATCCGTCCGTCCGGCTTCCAGCCGCCTTTGCGCGGATGCGGTCGGCCAACCCTTCAATCGGGCGAACCTTTCCCGCGTCGATGTTTTCCTGCGCCATGGCCAGCAGCTTCAACAGGGCCATGGTTTCCTGCATCTGGTAATAGCTGGCCGCGTCCTGCAGCACCGCCTTGGCTTCGCCGTTCTGGGTTATGATGAGTGGGGGCGCGCCTTCGTTCAATTCACGGATCACCTCGGCGCTGTTGGCTTTCAGGTAACTGATCGGCTTGATGCGGCTTTCAAGACCCATGGGATGACTCCGGACTGAATATGGACCAAATATAGTCCATCACATCCGTCCTGTCATCCCTGCCCTGTGGAATGTCAGTCGAGGTAAAGCTGGCGCAGGCGGGCCACGTCAGCCGGGCCGACGCCCAGTTCCTTTTCCAGATAGGCGTTCACGCTGCCATAATCGCGGTCCACCGTTTCCAGAAACTGGGCAAGGTGCGAATTGCCCTTGGGCGTGAACAGCGGTTCCGCCGTCGGACCGCCGGGCTTTTTCATGGCGGCCACGTAATAGGGCACGATCGGGTTGCCCGGCCAGTCAGCAGGATCAAGTGGCGGCATTTCAAACTGCGGGCGGCGCAGCTGGGTGGACAGGTGATAGTCGGCAAGGATGGTTTTGCGGTCCACGCCCAGCGCCGACAGGATCAGTCCGGTGGTGATACCGGTGCGGTCCTGCCCGGCAGAGCAGTGATACATCACCGGCGCTTCGGCTTTCAGCAAGGACCGGAACACCGCCTTCAACTGCGGGGTCAGCAGCTTGTCCATGCCGGTATAGGCATATTCGCCATCGCCCTTTCCGTAATTGGCCATCAGGGGTTTGAGCGAATAGTCGTTCGACACGAACAGCGCACCGGTGCGGTCATCCAGCATGTCGGGCGCGATCATGCGTTCGTCGGTGGACCGCAGATCGACAATGGTGCCGATTTTCAGCGCCAACAGCGTGGCATAGTCAGCTTCGGTCAGCATTGGCATGGCGCCTGAACGGAAGATGCGGCCCCAGCCCACATGCTTGCCATCTGCCGCGGCATAGCCGCCGACATCGCGGAAGTTGGACCCCTGTTCCAGCGGCAGCACCCGTTCGGCCACGCGGAGCACCGACCCGTCGCCATGATCGCGCAGGATGAAATAGCGGCGATCTGCCGGCGCAGCAGAAACCACCACCCGGCCCGAACGGTCAGCCTTGGCCACGATGTCCGCCTTTTTCAGCGGGCTTTCGGGATTGGCAGATACGCCCACGGTGACCGCGTCGGCATCTTGCCATTCCACCGCAACATGGGCGGCATCGATACGGGTGACGACCGCGTTCTCGATTGCTGCGGCAGGGCTGGTCGCGGCAATGACGGCAAGCGAAGCGGCGAGCGCGAATATCTTGCGCATGGAAGTGATCCTTTCCCGTTCGATCAGAAGTTGAAGCGCACGCCGAACATGTAGCGCGAACCGATCTGTTCCACCTCGGTCGGCTGGGCCAGCGTGTCCTGATAGGCGACGTAGGTTTCATTGGTGAGATTGGCCGCATCGGCAAACAGGGTGAAGGTATCGTTCACCGCATAGCGCAGCGACACATCCAGATTGCCATAGGACTTGCGCGATTCCCCGCTGCCAAAACCGCCAAGGCTATCAAGCCAGTCAGACCGCCACTGATAGCTGACGCGCGCCGAAAGGCCGTGCTTTTCGTAATAGAGCGAGGCGTTCCAGATGGTGTCGGACATGCCCTGGAAGGCAACGCCCTTGTTCTGCACGCCATTGATGACCTGGGTATCGAACTGGCCGTCAAGGAAGGTGATGTTGCCCTGGAAACCAAGGCCGTCAAGCGGGCCGGGCAGGAACGTGAACTGCTGTTGCAGCGCCAGTTCCACACCATAAAGCCGCCCGTTCTGGCCGTTGAAGGTGGAGGTGAGCAGATAGCCCGACCGATCAATGCCGGGCACGTCGAACACATCGGAACCCACGACTTGCGCGTTCTGGTAGAACACGTTGTCGACCCAGCGATGGAACGCCGCGATCGAGATCAGGCCGTTGCCGGGCAGATAGTATTCCACGCTGCCATCCACGCCCCAGGTATATTCGGGGGCAAGGCCGGGATTGCCGCCCGTGATGGTGCCGGGCGAATTGGTATCGTTGATCGATGCACCCACGCGGATCGCGCCATAGGCCGGCCGTGAAACGCCGCGCTGGCCCGAAAGGCGCAGCACCAGATCATCGCTGGCGGTGAAGCGGGCGTTGATGCTGGGGAACAGATCGGTGGTGCTGCGGCTGGCCGAAAGCGGGGTGGCGATGCCCGCTGAAACCACGGTGCCGCTGTTGTTCAGACGGTAATGTTCCACACGCACGCCGCCGGTCAGCAGCAGGTTGTCCATATCCGCGCTGACCATGACATAGCCGGCCAGCGTCTTTTCGCGCTGGTTGTAGCGGTCCGTCAGGGGAACGTCGTTGGCCGGATTGTAAAGCCCGGCAGCGGTCAGCTTGGGCAGCAGCGTATCCAGCGCGGCGCGCATGGCGCGATTGTCGACATAGTTCAGCGTAAAACCCAGCGGCATGCCGGTATCCCAAGGGGTATCGGTGACGAAGCTGTTGACGTTGAACGGCTGGCCCACCGTAGCGCCCAGCGCGCCCACGGCGGCGACATTGGCGGTGGAGAAGTTGTTCCCCGCAATCGTGCGGTCGGCATACATGCCGCCTGCCGAAAGGGTCAGCCGGTCAAACTTCTGGCTGATATCGGCCTTGACGGTATAGCTGTCCGATACGGTGCGCTGACGCGCGGCGATATAGATCGTGCCGGCATTGTTCAGCGTGGTCTGATTGAACGAGGAAAGCTGCGTGGTCCCGCGCGCCAGCGCCGCGCCGTTCAGCACCGTGTTATACAGCGTGACGATGGGATAAAGCGGGTTCGACCGGTCATAGGTGAGCGAGGGCGAATTGGTGCCCGACGTGCTCGACTGCACCAGCGGCAGATAGCTGGTGTTATCGGTGCGGGCATAGTTCAGGCGGACATTGGCAGTAAGCCCGCTGTCGGTGCTGTAATCACCACCAATCGCCCCGATATAATTGCGGTTGCGATATTCGCCATAGTTGAAGGTGCCGCGCATGGGCACGCCCACCAGACTGCCGCTGTCCAGATTGCGCGTGCCGCTGGCCGCGCGGTCGAGCCGCAGTTCGTACTGGTTACGCTGTTCATCATCGTTGAATTCGGTGAAGATCGCCTTGGCCCAGATGCGCTGTCCGGCAACCGGTTCATATTCGATGCCGCCGAACAGGCCGTTGTTCCAGCGTTCGATCTCATACTGACGGATATCGAATTCGGTCGGGCCGAACGTGGTGTCGGTAGCGCTGGACGGCGCATCATAGGCGCCCACTTCGCGGTTATCGGTCAACTGCTTGCGGCGATAGTGCGAACCACCAAGGACGATACCGAAGCTGTCGTTCGCCCAGCTTACCCGCAGCGACCCCTGCCGCTGTTCGCCCTTGCCCAGATCCATGAAGCCATAGCCCAGGTCACCCACAACATGCAGGCCCTTGCGTTCCAGCGGGGACCACGTGCGCAGATCGACATTGGCGACGATGGCGTCCGCCGGGATTTCGGGCGTCAGCGATTTGTTGATGACCATGGATGACAGCAGCACCGCAGGCACCGCATCGAAACGGAAGGCGCGGGTATCGCCACCTTCATCGACGCCGATCATCGGCACGCCGTCGATCATCACCGACGTCCAGCGGTTGGGCGCACCGCGGATCTGGATATAGCGTTCCTGACCCTGATCGCGCTGCACCGCCACGGCTGGCAGACGCGAAAGAGCAGCGGCGCTGTTCTGATCGGGGAAACGGCCCACGGCATCGGCGGCGGCCACATCGACAAGGTTGGGCGCAAGGCGCTTTTCACGGATCGATGCGGCCTGCGCCTCGGCGATCATGCCGGTGACGACGATGGCATCGCCCGCAGCCTCTTCGGGTGCCAGTTCGGTGGCGGGCTGCGGCGCATCCTGCGCCAATGCGGGCGCGGCGGCGATAGCAAGCGTGGCGATGACGATGGTCGCGCGGGCAGACTCGGCAAGAAGTTGATGCAGCATTATGGACCCCCTGATGTTCAGCCGTCTGGCCGTTGCAGGGTCCGCTAGGGAGGCAAAGCTACAGTCGCGGGGCAGTTTGGCGTCAGCAAAATTAAGATGTTGCAGGCTGGTGACGTTTCCAACGGACAGCGAGAATCACACGTGGCCCCATTTTGCTGCACAAGGCGGCTTTGTTTCAGCAGGTGTTCACAAGATATGGGGCCTTAAAGAACCCCATTGCACCAGATCAGGGGCAAGGAAGCCTATTTCGCATGAGAATTGCGTGACTGAAGGAATTTGGCTAATAGTTCGGCCAAATATCTTCAAGAAGGCGTAGCATGGCCGAACCAGTTTCAATCGTCAGCCAGATCGGCGATCTTGCTTCTGCCGGAGAGCGGATGATCGAGCGTCTGCGCCGCAAGGCGTTTCTGCCCGATAGTCGCAAGGGACTCAATGTCCGCATCGGCATTGCCGAAGCCGCACAATTGCTGGGCTGTTCTACCAACCGCATCCGCATGGCCGAAGACGATGGCCGCCTGCCCCCGCCACCTGCAGGCGAAAACGGGCGCAGGCTGGGCTATTCGATGGAAGAGCTGATGCATATGCGCGAAGTGCTGGGCGCATCGCCTGCACGCGCGCCAATGGATGTGCCCGCGATCATCGCGGTGCAGAACTTCAAGGGCGGCGTGGGAAAATCCACCGTCACCACCCACCTTGCCCACTATTTCGGGGTGCAGGGATACCGCGTGCTGGTGGTGGATTGCGACAGCCAGGCGACCACCACCACGCTGTTCGGCTTCAACCCGCATTTCAACATTACCCGCGATGAAACGCTTTACCCCTATCTGTCCATCGACCCGACGCAAACCGACCTGCTCTATGCGGTCAAGCGCACGCCGTGGCCCAATGTCGATCTGATCCCGTCGAACCTTGAACTGTTCGATGTGGAATACGAACTGGCCGCTGCCGGCGCGGACGGACAATCGGTGCTGGCCGCGCGGTTCCGCAAGCTGAAAGCCGGGCTGATGGACATGGCCCGCGATTACGACGTGGTGATCCTCGATCCGCCGCCTGCCCTTGGCACCATTTCGCTGGCCGTGATGCAGGCCGCGAATGCGCTGCTGGTGCCGCTGGCCGCCACCACGCCCGATTTCTGTTCCACCGTGCAGTTCCTGTCGATGATGGATCAGGTGATCGCCCAGCTGATCGAAGCAGGCATTGCGGTCGATTATTCGTTCGTGCGGCTGATGTGCTCCAAATTCGACGGGGGCGATCCCAGCCATGAAATGGTGCGCACGATCATGGAGCAGACGTTCGGCCCCGCGCTGTTGCCGGTGCCGATTCTGGAAAGCGCCGAAATCAGCCATGCCGCATTGCGCATGATGACCGTGTACGAACTGGAAAAGCCCATTGGCACGCCGCGCACGCACAAACGCTGCCGCGCCAATCTGGACGAAGCGATGGGCCAGATCGAACAATTGGTGCGCGCCGGATGGGGCCGCGTGGCCCCTGCACGCGAAGAGGACGTGATCCATGCATGAACGTCCGCAAACCGCACATCATGCTTTCCTACAAGGCAATGTTCACCATATGTCCCGCACCTTTGCGAACGAGGTGACCCATGGCGCGTAAGCAGTCCGATTATCTGGCCGCCCTTCTGGCCGACGAAGCGACCATCGAAACCAAATCCGCCGCGCCCGAAATGGCAACGACGGTTGAAACCGCTGCGCCCGCCCCGCTTGCCGCAACATCGCCCATGCCCGAACCGCTGGTCGAAACCGCCCTGCCCCACCGCAGCGAACGGTTGCGCGGCACCACATTGCTGGGCCGCGAAAGCGCGCTGGCGCGGGTTGCCACCGGGGAAGTGCGGCAGGTGACGCAGCTTCTGCTCGATCCGGCGCGGGTGCGGGTCTGGGCGGGCAATGCCCGGTCCTATGAACACCTGTCTGCCGAATCGTGCCAGGAACTGATCGATTCGATCGTGGCCGAAGGCGGGCAGAAGGTGCCTGCAGTGGTGCGCCGGGTCGAAGGCGATCCGGATTACGACTATGAAGTGATTGCGGGCACGCGGCGGCACTGGTCGATTTCGTGGTTGCGGCGCAACTCGTACCCCGATCTCAAATTTGTGGCGCAAGTTGTCCAACTGGACGATGAAGCCGCGTTCCGGCTGGCCGATCTGGAAAACCGCGCGCGCAAGGACGTGTCCGATCTGGAACGCGCGCGCAACTATGCCCAGGCGCTGAAGGACCACTACGGCAATCACCTGACCCGCATGGCAGAACGCCTAAAGCTTTCAAAAGGCTGGCTTTCCAAGATGCTGAAAGTGGCTGGCCTGCCTGATGCCGTGCTGGATGCCTTTGCCAGTCCGGCCGATGTGCAGCTTAAGCCCGCCTATCCGCTGGCGCAGGCGGTAGATGATCGCACGGCGTCGCCTGCCATTCTGCGCGAAGCAAAAGTGCTGGCCCGATTGCAGGATGAACGGCGCAAGGCTGGTGACCCTGCCCTGCCTGCCAGCGAAGTGATTGCCCGGTTGCTGGCCGCGCCCAAGGTGGGCGAAGCCAAGCCCCGTCCGCTGGTCTATCACGGGCGCGATGGCCGCGTTGCCGTAAGCGTGCAATCGGCCAACCGTCAGGGCGTGACCCTTCGCCTGCACGCAGGCGCAGGGATCGAGCGTGAACGCATGATCGAACTGGTTCGCAACGCGCTACTGAACCTCGACGAAGAAGGCCGGGGGCTGCAGCGCTGATGGGCCGAATTGGGGCACAAGGGTTTTGGCGCAGCGTTTCCCTGGGGAAACACGCGCCCGGTTGTGCCCATCCAGCCCCCCTGCCCTGCCTCCTGTTTCCCCAGGGAAACGCGCCTGCCATGGACAAGCGATGGCACGATGATCGGTAAACGCCCCCCTTCCCGCACATCGCATTCACGCCCGCAGGTTTCGGGCGGCGAACAATTCGACATGTTCCTGCCCTATGTGGCGGACATGCCGATGCGCGATCAGCGCGAGATGATGGAACGCCCGTTCTTCAGTCTGGCCAAGTCCAAGCGGGTAAAGCCGATCGATTACACCAGCCCCGACGGCAAGCTGTGGGTGCATGTATCGGCCAGCCCCGATTATGGCATGGCGACGATCTGGGATGCCGACATCCTGATCTATTGCGCCAGCGTGCTGGCCGACATGGCGCGGCGCGGGGCCAATGACGTGCCGCGCAAGTTGCACCTGATGCCCTATGACCTGCTGCGTGCGATTGGCCGTCCCACCACGGGCCGCGCCTATGAGCTGCTGGGGCAAGCGCTGGACCGACTGGTCGCCACCACGATCAAGACCAATATCCGTGCTGAGAACAGGCGCGAGGCCACGTTCTCATGGCTGGATGGCTGGACGCAGCTTGTCGATGAAAAGACTGAGCGTTCGCGCGGGATGACTATCGAGCTGTCCAACTGGTTCTGGGAAGGGGTGATGATGAAAGGCGGCGTGCTGTCGATCGACCGCGCCTACTTCGACATTACCGGCGGCCGCGAACGCTGGCTTTACAAGGTGGCGCGCAAACACGCAGGGGGCGCGGGCGAAGAAGGCTTTGCCATTTCCATGCCGGTGCTGTTCGAGAAATCGGGCGCCGAAGGCGAATATCGCCGCTTCAAGTTCGAGATATTGAAGCTGGCCGAAAAGGACGCCCTGCCCGGTTATGCCCTGTCGGTGGAAACGGCCAAGGCCAGCGGCGAACCTTTGCTGCGGATGCGGCGGATTGACGGCAAGGATGGCGCAGATCGCCCCCTGCCCGACACCGTCCAGGCCAGCACGCCCGCGCCACATCAGAATCAGCGGTCGGAATCGCCTGTCTCAACCTTTGCCGGGGTAGGGGAGGGGGCCGCCGTGGAAGGCGACACTGCGCAGACTGCAGTCATGGAACGGCCCGATGTTTTCCCAGGGAAACACGCTGATCGTTCTTCTGGCCCATCGACTTCGGCGCCTTTTCGGCAAAGCGGTTCTACCACCACCCCGGCAACGGGTGCCCGGTCACGCCAAGACAGCGACACCGTTGACGCCAGCGCCCTGATCCGCAGCGCGATTTCCGGGATAAGCGACGCTGCCACGCGCGGCTTCATCGCCGATGAAACCTTTACCCACTTGCGCGAAACCTGCCCCGGATGGGATCTGCACGCGCTTCATGCCGAATTCGAACGCTGGGTAAACGCCGATGCGACCCGCCTGCCGGCAAATTGGCAGAAGGCCTTCATCGGCTGGGTAAAGCGCCATGACCAGAAGCACGGGCACACTCTGCGCCGTTGAGCGTCCGTGACTGCCGCCACCAACGCCTGCGATGCGTTGCAAACGGCCCGTTCTGCCCCACCTGAAATGCTCGCCCGGAATACGTCACGGAACGTGCGCTACCAGCATTCATCCGGCATCATCTGGCAAACGCACGTGGTCCAAGGTCCATACCCGCCGCTCATGCTTGCTGTCCGTTCCCGAAGTGTCGGGCCATGCCCTGGCTTGTTACAGCGCGATTTCAGCCAGCCCGGCTTCTCCACAGAATTTGAACGTCTACAGGTGCGATGTGTTGGAAAGTGATTCAATGTCCACAGGCGAACCCGCGCCTGAACCGGTCCATCGATCCATCAGGAACGGCCTGACCCCAGACATCGACCTATCGGGAACGCAGGGACGACCTATCGGGAACGGGGTTTCGATCCATCAGGAACAATCTCTCGACACACCGGGAACACGGGCTTGTTCCGACTCGGCGTGTTCCGGCGATTCGGCGCGGGTGGCGCAGACCTTAACCTGTCTAACTCTGATTAAACCCATCTAACCGGCAGGAAGACTGGTTGTTTGGGAGAATGGGGGAAGGGCGCATGGGGGGGCAGGGCAGGGCATGTCCCGAGGTCACAGCGCTATGACATATCGGCGGAAGGCATTGCCGTGCGTAATCTCGCGCAGCAGCCGCCGTTCGCAGCCTTGCGCGATGAGCAAGGTGGCGGCCTGCCGTGAAAGGCCCAGTTCCTGCGCGGCGCGGGTGGCGGTAAGCGAGGGGCCGCGTGCGGCGAGCAAGGCAACTTTGCGCAGATGGGAGTTCCGCCGGGTGCCGACACAGGCCGCGTCCAAGCCCGATAGCCACAGCCGTAATCTCTTGTCCAACCGCACCACGGTTGCAGCACCGGTGCTGGCGGCATTCAGCCACGCCAGACGGCAACGGACGGCGCGCCCACTTTCAGACAGGTCGTGGGCATCGTCATCCCCAAAGCCTGCATCATCAGGCCCGGTGCCCGCACACAGGCGCAGCCACGGCGTCTGGCGCTGTTTCATGCCGATGGCGACAATACCCCCTGCGCTAAGGTTGCTGTCGCCCAGCGCATGGCGTTCGGCCAGCATGACCCCGATTACCGGATTGCCTGCCACAAGCGGCGCGGTGCGGACGAATTCTGCGGCCAGATCGGCAGCGGCAACCAGAGGGGGGAGGGTGCGGGCAGGGGCGCGCGTGCGCCGTTCCCACGCGGTCAACCGATCAGATGCCAGCGGCAGCGCCTGATCCGCCGGAGTAGCGACGGGGGAGCGGTCAGCACCGTCGAGCCATTGAGTGACTGTGGCAGCACCGGGAGGTTGCAGGCTGGCGGGCAGGGGGCGTTCAAACGCCCGCACGAACGCGAAGGGCCATTGCCGCCACGCGCGCCGCGAAAAGCCATAGTCGGTGGCAAGCTGATCGGGCATGAAATCCTCGCCCTCAAGCCAGGCAAGGCCGTCCTGTTCGGCAAGGCGCACCCGTGCCAGAAGCACGTCAGGTTCCGGGAACAGGGCAAGCCGTTCCTGCGCGGCAGACAGCGCGGCGCGGGCATCGCCATAGGCCGAGATGAGGGTTTGCGCTGCCTCTATAATCATGTTTGAAAAACAGATGATTGTAGAAGCAATGTCAAGCTAAATGCAGTTTAGATTGCGCCGGTTGTGCTATTGTTATTGCCGGTGCAATGGCATGCCGAAGCGTAAGCGGCATCAAGGGTTGTGGCCCAGTCTGTAGCCCAGTCTATGCCGCCCTGTTTCTCCACCAGACGACAAGGGCTGTGGCCCCGCTTGGCTTTCGGCATGCACTGCGCTGCGATAGGTTTGGCAGGCACAGGTGATGAGGTAGTATTGGCATGGCCAAAGGTAAGGTCTTTTCCGTTCTCGCTGCGGTTTTGTGCGGGATGCTGCCTGCTGGCGTGGCATTGGCGCAACCCGCCGAAATCGCGGCCATGGCGCCGCCAGCGCCCGATTATGCAGATGCCGCCAACTGGGCCGCAGGGCCAGCAGGGCCAGGCGCTGCGGCAGCGTTGCCTGCCGGGGCATCGGCAGCGGCGGTCAATTCGCCTGCCGATGTGTTCTATCTGCACCCCACGACCGACCGTTCGCCCACGTTGTGGAATCAGGACACGCGCGATGCGGCGTCCAATCGCTGGGTGGATGAAAGCACCATTGCGCGGCAGGCTAGCGTGTTCAGCGCGTGCTGCGCAATCTATGCACCGCGCTATCGCGCTGCCACGTACAAGGCTTTGGGCAGCGCCGCGCACCGCGACGCGGCCTATGCGCTGGCCTATACCGATGTGGAGCGCGCGTTCGACTGGTTCCTGAAGAATGTCAGCAAGGGCCGTCCGTTCATCATCGCCGGGCACAGCCAGGGTGCAAAGCATGTGGGCGATTTGCTGGAAAAGCGGGTCGAAGGCACGCCGCTGCGCAAGCGCATGGTTGCCGCCTATATTATCGGCATCAACATTGCCGAGGGTGAGTTTGGCCGCCGCTTCAAGCAGACCGGGCCGTGCAACACTCCTGCGCAAACCGGCTGCGTGCTGCAATGGAATGCGCTGGCCGCAGGGGCCAATCTGCCGATGGTGGCAGGCGCATTTGAAAAGAGCTTTACCGACGTTTACGGCCAAGTCCCGGGCCAGCAGATGCTGTGCATCAATCCCGTCACGTTCGACGCGCGCCGCCCTGCTGCAACCACTGACGAAGCCAAGGGCGCAGTCCCCGGCGATCCCGGCACGGGGCCGATGCTGCCCTTGCGGGCAAAGGCGGTGGCCGTGCAATGTCAGCGCGGCATGGCGATGACATATGCCATGCCTGGGCTGGACCTGAAAGAACTGCCGGGAGGATCACTGCACTATGAAGACGTTGCGCTGTTCTATGAAGATATCCGCGCCAATGCGGTTGTGCGGGTGAAAGCATGGGGCAGGGGGCGGCGGTAAGCGGAACCCTGACGCCAACGCCAGCTCTAACCCTTGAGACGCGTGGCGAAATTTCGTCCTGAAGGGACGGGCCGCTATTGTGGATAGCTGACTCTCCCGCCATGATCGAATTTGTCCACGCGCCCAAATCGCTTTTTGTCTGGTGATTATGCCAAGACCAGCATGACCGCCATTTACGGGGCTTCTACCGCGGCGTTCGGCGCAGGTTCTTCGACCATGCGCAGGCCCATCTTTTCCATTTGCTTGCGCATCCAGGCGCGCTCGTCCCATTGCAGTTTGGGATCGGTGCCGGGGACGGTTGCACCGGCGGGCGTGACCGACAGGTTGCCCGTTTCGTCAACCGCCAGTGCCATCGTTGCGCCTGCGATGGTGATCGCGGCGGTGCCTTGCGGCGCATAGATTTTCTGCGGCTTGCTGCTGGTCACTTCATCGCCGAAACGGATTTCCTCGCGCAGCGCAATGAATTCGCCCTCGCGCGCTTCGAACACGTATTCCAGTCGCAGGGGCTTATCAAAGCCGCGTTCGTCATCGCGTTCAACCGGCGGCGCGCCGTCGTTTGATGATGTGCTGGCGTTGTAGGATACGCCGGAAATGCCGAAGGCGGGTTGCAGATCGGTCAGGACGGTGTGGTTGCCCAGCTTGCTGTACGGCAGGCAGGCCGCCGACCAGCCATTGCGGCCAACCGGATCGGGTTTGTCCTTTGGCCCGGTTTCGCGGTGGACGGCGGTACACCATGTCAGTTCAAGGTCGATCTGGCGGAAATCTTCGTCGCCCAGATTGGGCAGGCTGGGGATACCGTTACGGGTAAAGGTCAGCGATGACTTGGCCGGGAAGCCATAGACCACGGTTCCCGCAGCGACCGAGCGTTTGCCGAAAAGGTTTGAAACCATGACGTCCTGCGTCAACCGTCCGTGATAGGCGTGGTGGAATGGCACGCTGGCGATGGCCGCGCCCTTTGCCACAGTGCCTGATGCGATGGTGGCGCCATCGTCGGCCATCATGATGGGGTAGGGAAATTTCTTCAGCGCAACCAGCCTGGCCTGATCCGGGGTGAAGCCCACGCTCAATTCCACCAGCGAATTGCCTTCGATGCGGTAGAGCGCTTGTGGATCTACCGGGCCTGCCAGTGCAAAGCGCGGGTTCTTCTTTTCGCCAATGGTGAAGGCAAACGGGCCAAGCTGCGCGACAAAGCCACCGGGCGGCGGTGGGGTGGCCCCTGCCGGAACGCTGTCCAGCCTGCGGCTGCGGCGGCACGAGGACAGGGAGCTGTCCTTTTCCATCCAGCCGAAAGGCTGAAACCGTTCTGCGTTGCTGTCGTCAATGGAGCGTGCTGCAAACCGGGGGCGGTCATGGTCACGCGCGCAGTTTTCAAGATCGATGGTCACTGCCGGGCGCTGGTCATCGGGCGCGATACGATAGGGCAAGGGTTGATCCAGTTTGCGCGACGCCTTCATCACGGTCAGGTGATAGGGTTTGGTCCCGCGTTCGGCGATGGCTTCTGCCGCATGGTCAAACTGGCCGTCGGCGTTTTCATCCACCAGACAGGCCGCAGGCGCGCGGTCAGACGCGGCCTGACAGAAATAGCGCGGCGCGCGCACCAGATCGAGCTGGCCAGACCGCATGGCCGACACCAGCCCGCCGGGAAAGGCGCGCCACAACAGCGTTTGGGCGCCGTTCACTTCGAGCATGGCGACCTGCATGGGCTTTACGTAAAAGCGGGTAAATGTGCGATCCGCTGGTGCATCGCCCCTGACCCACAGCAGGCCTTCGCCATCGCCCGGTTCCACCTTGTCGAGTACCAGCGGCACGTCGACGATCATGGCGTCGCGGATGGCCTGAACTGCTGCGGTTTGGCCGGCCGCTGGCACGGATTGCAACACGGCACAGGCAACCCCTGCTGCCAGAACAGCCCTTACGTTCATCAAGCACCCCCCAATTCTGAGGGAGGAACATGGACTTAACCAGCCAACTATCCAAGTATTGACGGTAGCGGGCCAAGTACAAATGTGTGGACAATCTTAACAGTAGCGCCGGTTTCAGCCCAGTCCCTGCAATAGCCGCGCGCGTTCGGCGGCGGGACGGTAGAGGAAGTTGGCGGGCAGGCCGAGCCGCACGCTGGCCTGACAGGGGGCCGATGATGGCACGGGGCGGGCATCGGCCAGTTTGCCTGCCATGCGCAGGGCCACGGCATCGAACCGGCCAAGGCGATAGCGCTGGCGCAATTCAAGCCGGTCCTGCAACCATTCGGGCAGGAGCGATACGGCGGCGCGCGCCACCGCGCGGTGCAGGAACTTGGGGATGCTGGGGGCGGCGCGGCCGGATTCGATGATTTCCAGAAATTCAAAGATGATCTGGTGCGGTTCGAACCGGGGTGCCAGTTCGTCCATCATGCCCATGAAATCGGCCACCGATTGTGGGGTGCGGCGCGCGCCAAACTGCCGGCCAATGGCATCGCCATCGCGCATGAAGCGGTCCTTGTCGGCAGGGGTGACCGGAGAGACGAAACGGTCATAGGCGGTGAGGAAGCCATAGGATGCAGTGGCGGCCACCCAGTCGAGCAGGGCTGGGTCCATCGCCCGGTACTTTTCGCCCGCCGGGGTTTCTCCCACTACTTTGCCATGCATCCGGTTGACCATGCCGATCACGTTGCGCGCGGTGCTGGCCGGGCCATAACAGGCCAGCATGGCGACTACCCCGGTGCGGCGCGACCGGCCAATGGGATCGGCCTTGTAGGTGGAATGGTCCCACACCCCGCTGCGAATGCGCGGATCGGCAAATTCCAGCAGCACCGCCGCGATACCGCCCACGCCCAGCGCGATCTGGTTCTTGTAAACGCGCCACTGCACGGAATCGGGCGGCAGCAGGGCAGGTTCGCCCATGGGCGCGGCGAAATCGATCCGCGTGCCCATGTAATTGTCGGCCATTGCGGTTGGGTCCACCATCAGAAATCATACCCCAAAGTCAGGCCGAAGGTGCGCGGCGGGTTGGGGAAGCGGACCACGACGTTGGCGTTGCTGGCCACGGCTGACCAGTAATATTTGTCGAACAGGTTCTTGGCCCAGATTGATGCCGACCAGCCGCTTTCGCTTTTTACTCCGATGCTGCCGTTGACCACGGTGAAGGCGTCGATCTTGTAGAGCGCGAGGTCTTCGAAAATGGTGTTCGACTTCGATTGATAGCGCACACTCATCGCACCATTGAACGAAAGGCCGCCGCCTATGGGCGTATCATAGGCCAGCGTGGCGCTGCCCTGAAAACGCGGGCTGTAGATGAATTCGGCTCCGTCGAAGTTCTGCGGCTGGCCTGCCGCATTGGTGCCGTTGTAATTGCTGATCCGCGTTTTCAGCCACAGCGCGTTGCCGGTGAGGCTTACCCCCTGCGCGGGGCGCACGGTCAGTTCGCCTTCCACGCCATAGGCTTCGCTGTCGGGCACGTTGTCCAGCCGTGACAGTGCGGTATAGATGGGGTCAGCAAAATAGGTGCTGATCTGCTTGTCGCGGTAATCGTAATAGAAGGCTGAAAGGTTGGCCTGCACGCGGCGGTCGGCAAGGCTGGCCTTTATGCCCAGTTCATAGGCGGTCAGCTTTTCCTGCGTGACGGGCGCGTTCTGGCGGGCAAGGTTGGCGGCGTTGATGGGCGTGGTGCCCGATTTATAGCCGCGCGAAACCGAGGTATAGGCCAGCGTATCGTCATTGGGCGACCAGTCCAGCGCCACCCGCCATGCCACGTTGTTTTCCGACAGGGTTGAACGCACTTCGCCAAATTTGCCGGTGACCGGATCGAACGTGTTGCACTGCCCCTGCGTGATCGGCGCGGCAAACACGCCATAGGATTGGAAATACAGCGCGCGGTTCACCACGTTGACGTTGGGCAACATGTTGCCATTGAAGTCGCGCGAACAGCCGTTGTAGCGCTGCCGATCTTCTGTGTAGCGGATGCCGGTGGTCAGCTTCAGCGTCCGGGTAAACTGCCAGTCGGCATTGGCGAACACGCTCCATGTGCGGGTGTTGATCCGGCCAAAGTCTTCATACGTGCGGAACGCCTGCGATATTTGCGCCAGGGTATAACCGCCCGAATTGAACGGCGTGGCCAGAAGCCCTGCGCCCGCCGCGCGGATCAGTCCGACATTGGCGTTCTGGCCCAGCAGGGTGCGGTTGGAATCGATGATGCGGTCATTGGCGTAGTAGCCGCCGACCAGCCAGTTCACCGTTTCGGTTTCGCCTTCAAGGTGCGCTTCCTGCGCGAAGGATTTGATCCGGCCCACGGTGTTCTGCAACAGCACTTCATAAGGCGCGCCGCTCCAGTCAGACAGGGCGTTGCGTTTGAAATCGTTATAGCTGGTCAGCGAAACGAACTTCATCGTGTCGCCGATATACTGATCCCAGCGCAGCTTCAGGCCCCAGAACCGGTTGTTTTCGCGCAATGGCCCATCAAGACCAAGCCCGGTGCCGACATCGGCGCTGCGGGCCGCTTCGGGTGCCCAATCGGCCTGCGTGGCGCTGGTTGGGAAATTATTGGCGATGTAATTGGCAAGGCCCGGCGTATTGAAAAAGCGCGAATTACTGGTGCCCGTTACCGGGTCTGTCGCAGGGGTAAAGCCCACGCCCTGTCCCGCCACGGTGTCAGACCGGTTGCGCCACCAGAAGGCGGACAGGTCGATGTGGGTCTTGTCCGTGGGGTCAATCGCCAGCGCGCCGCGAATGCCAAGCTTGTCGATTTTGCCCAGCCGTTCGCCGCGCGTATTGCTGACCTGCCAGCCCTTGTCAGACTGTTCGGACCGCACCGCGATGCGCGCGGCAATCCCTTCGGCCAGAGGGCCTGAGATATGGCCGCCAAGGTTCCATGTCTTGTAATTGCCAACGTCTGCGCTGACGCTGCCTTCGAACGTGTCGGTGGGCTTTGCCGTGATGAAGTTGATGAGGCCTGCCGTGGTGTTGCGGCCATAGAGCGTGCCCTGCGGGCCTTTCAGCACTTCTACCCGTTCAAGGTCCATCACCGGGCCGGTGTTCATGATGGGATAGGCATAGGCCACTTCATCTACATACGTGCCGACGGTGGACGTCGACGAAAGGTTGATGGTGTTGAAGCCGATGCCGCGCAGGGTATAGGTCGGCACGCCCTGATAGCTTTGCGATACGGTAAAGCTGGGGGCCACGGCGGTCAGATCGCGCACATCGGTTACGCGCAGGGCTTGCAGCGTGTCGGCGGTGACGGCCTGAATGGCCATGCCGACATCGTTCAACGATTCCGCGCGGCGCTGTGCCGTGACGATGATTTCATCCGGGCTGGCCGGCTGGGGTGGGGCAGCTGCATCGGCGGCCAGCGCCGGGGAAACCGGCAGCGCGCACAGCGCCGTGCCGATCAGGAGTGTCTTGCGAAATCCCTTCATGTCCGATCCTCTCATCCCGTGTTTCGGGCCTTGTCGGCAGACCGGTCTTTGTGCCAGCCTTGCGCCAAGGTTGGGTTGAGAGGACGATTTTCACCGTCCGCCAACAAGCTGTCATCGCCGTCAGGTTTTGACCGATCAGGGCTTTGACGAGAGAGGATGCGCGTGGCCGACGAGAGCCATCAATGCTGGGCCGCCATGCCCGATCTGGTTGCCGCAGTGCAGGCGGCGGGCGATGCCGCGGGCCTGCCGTTCATTGCCGCGCAGGCCGATCTTGGCGATCCTGAACCGATGTCGGACGAGGCGGGACGGCCTTATGCCGAAACCGCGTTCCGCTGGATCGATCCCGCCCATGCCTATTGGCGTGACCGCAAGCTGGCCTTGCAGGTGCCGTTTCTGACAGCGGCGCGGCTGGTGGCTGAACCGTTCTTCTACAGCGCGGGGCGGCTGGGCACATGGCGGAACAGTAGCCTGCTGGACGGGGTGGATTGCCGCGTGGTGGCAAAGACCTTTACCGGAGAAGCCATTGTCGCGCCGGTGCATCTCCCGCGCGGCATTGTGGGCGCGGTGGTATGGTGCGCGCGCGAGGTGGTGGGCGTGGCTGACGCCTTTGCCGCCCATGCCGAACATATGCAGGCGGTCGCTCTGCGCCTTGTCGCCACCCACAACGAAGCGCGCGGACGCCCGCGCAATGCCACCATCCCGCAAAAGCTGACCCGGCGCGAAGTGCAGTGCCTGCGCTGGGCGGCGGCGGGCAAGACCGACAGCGAAATCGGGATTATCCTTGACCTGTCGCACTCCACCGTGCGGTTCCATTTGCGCAATGCAGCGGCAAAGCTGGGCGCGACGGGCCGGGCGCAATCTATCCAGCTTGCGGCGGGGCTGGGCTTCGTCGGCGCATCCTGACGCATCCATCAGCTTTTTCCGCGCAACGCTTAACGGCACCATCAGGGGCATGACCATGACCGACGATACCGCCACCGCAGCTTTCCGTGCGCAAGTGCGCGCTTTTCTGAACGCGGAACTGACGCCTGATCTGCGCGATGCCACGGCCCGCGCTACCAGCGTGTTCATCGATCCTGCCGTCACGCTGAAATGGCAGGCCATCCTGCACGAGCGGGGGTGGGCCGCGCCCGATTGGCCCGCACAGTTCGGCGGTCCCGGCTGGGACGATATGCAGCGCTATGTCTTTGCGGCAGAATGCGCGGCAGCGGGCGCACCGTCGCTGGCGCCGATGGGGCTTAAGATGGTGGCCCCGGTCATCATGCATTATGGCACGCCCGATCAGCAGGCGCAGTACCTGCCGCGCATCCTTTCGGGCGAGGATTACTGGTGTCAGGGCTTTTCCGAACCCGGTGCCGGGTCAGACCTTGCCGCGTTGCAGATGCGCGCGGACCGGGATGGCGCGGACTATGTGCTGAACGGGTCGAAGATCTGGACCACGCACGCGCATTTCGCCAACCGCATGTTCTGCCTTGTGCGCACATCGGGCGAAGGCAAACCGCAGGCGGGCATCACGTTCCTGCTGCTCGACATGGCCAGCCCCGGCATCACGGTAAAGCCCATCCGCACGCTGGCGGGCGACCACGAATTCAACCAGGTGTTCTTTGACGATGTGCGCGTGCCGCAGGCGAACCGGCTGGGCGATGAAAACGCCGGGTGGACCGTGGCCAAGCACCTGCTGACGTTTGAACGCGGCGGCAAATATGCCCCGCCGCTGATCGGGCGGCTGAATGTCCTGCGCGAGCGTGACGGGCATGACCCCGTGCTGGCGGCCCGGCTGGCGCGCGAAGCGGTGTCGCTGCGCGCGTTGCAGGCATTGGAAATGAAGGCGATGCGCGGGGAAGGGGGCAGCCCCGCGCTTTACGCCTCGGTCCTTAAAGTGCTGGGCACGCAGGCCATGCAGCGGATCGATGGCCTGGCCTGCGACGTGGAAGGCATGGCAGCATGGGCCGTGCCCGATGGACAGACCCCGGCCAGCCTTGCCAGCGCGGTGCCGCGCTATCTGAACGACCGCGCGGCCAGCATCTATGCCGGGTCCAACGAAATCCAGCGTGATCTGATCGCCCGCGCAGTGCTGGGCTGAAACCTATAGGCCTGCGTCCAGAAATGCGTTGAGCACTTGCGCGGTTTGCGCCGGATTGTCCTGCATCACAAAGGCACCGGCGTTTTTGACCACAACGGTCTGTCCGTTGCGCAACGTGGGTTCAACAGTGGCGCGGAACTTGTGGTAGGCCTTGTCGAATTCGCCATAGACCAGCAGCGTGCGGGCCTGAATGCGCGGGATGTTTCCGGCAATGTCGGTGATTGCCACGCCGCGTTCGCAAGGCTGGGTCCAGCGCCCTGCGGCAAGGCGGCTCTGGTTGCCTTCGGCGCTGATCGGATCTGCGTTGATGATTCCGAAGGTCTGGCGCAACTGATCTGCCGTGGTGGGCAGCGGGTCGCCGTTCTTGTCAAACAGATTGGTCTGCTTTTCATCGACCAATGCCTTGATCTGCGCCAGCGTACGCCGCCCGCCCAGCGCGCTGGAAATGATCGCCAGCGATTCAATACGTTCGGGCCAGAATGCGGCCAGCGACACGGCGGCGCACCCGCCCAGCGATGTGCCGAAAAGGTGGACCTTGTCGATGCCCATTTCATCCAGCGCGCCCACCAGCAGCGCGGCAATTTCGCCCAGCGTCAGAATGTAGGGGGCAGGGCCATCCCAGCGCGATGCGCCATGGCCGGGCAGGTCAAAGGCGATCACTTGCCGTCCCTGCGCCAGCAGTGGGGCGACATGGCGCCAGTCCGACAGCCACCCGCCCAGCTTGTGCAGCAGCACCACCGGCGGCACGGCGGGATTGGCCGCACCGATCGTGGCGTAATGCAGCACTCCGCCCGCGCGCCGCAACGTGCCTGTGGTGGTCCATGGGCCGGGCAATGGCGTGCCGATGGGCTTTGCCGGGCTGGCCGCGCAGGCCGATGTCGCCACGGCTCCGGCAATCGCCGCGCTGGCCGCGATCAGTCCTTTGCCCAAAGTCCGGCGGTTCATCATGGCAGTCCTGTCGTTTTCGTTCATGCCCACATCCTTGGTTCGCGGCCCAGAGCCGGGTTTGCTGCAAAGGCGTTTTCCGGCACCGGCAGGCCCAGATTTTCGCGCAAGGTGCCGCCTTCGTATTCGCTGCGGAACAGTCCGCGCTTTTGCAGGATCGGAATCACCTGATCGACAAAATCCTCAAGCCCGCCGGGCTGGTAATTGGGCGATAGTGAAAACCCGTCTGCCGCACCGTTGCGGAACCAGTTTTCGCACAAATCGGCCACCTGTTCGGGCGTGCCTGCAAACGAAAAGCTGGCGCGCGATACCACCACATGCCGTGCCAGTGCGCCGATGGACAAATCCTTTTCGCGCGCCATACGGATGATCTGCTGCTGCACCCATTTGCCACCGTTGGTTTCTGGCAGGTCGGGCAGCTTGTCATCGGGCGACAGGTGCGAAAGGTCGGCACCCAGTTGCAATTGCAGCGTGCGCAATGCCAGTGCTTCGGGCACCAGTTCCAGCAGTTCGGCCTCGGCCCGCCGCGCTTCTTCCTCGGTCCCGCGCACCATAAGCTGCATCGACGGGATGACCTTTATATGGTCGGGATTGCGGCCAAGGGCGGCGGCGCGTGCTTTCATGTCGGCATAAAATTCCTGCCCCACGTCCAAGGACCGGGCAGCGGTAAAGATCAGGTCTGCTGTGCGCGCGGCCAATGCCCGACCTGCGTCCGATCCGCCGGCCTGCACGATGATCGGGTGCCCCTGTGGTGGGCGGGCGACGTTCAGCGGGCCTGCCACCTTGAAGTGTTTGCCATGGTGGTCCAGCTCATGCACTTTGGCAGGATCAAAGTATCGCGCGGCGTCGCGGTCGCGGATGATCGCGCCGTCTTCCCAGCTATCCCACAGTGCTTTGACCACATCGACGAACTCTTCGGCGCGGTCGTAACGGTCGGCGTGGTCCATGTTCACATCGCGGCCAAAATTGCGCGCTTCGCCATCGCTGGCCGATGTGACGACGTTCCACCCCGCGCGGCCCTTGGTCAGATGGTCGAGCGAGGCATAGCGCCGCGCGATGTTATAGGGTTCGTTATAGGTGGTCGATGCCGTGGCGATCAGGCCGATGTGGCTGGTCACCATCGCCAGCGCGGCGAGCAGCGTGGTCGGCTCAAGCTTTCCGGCATAATCGGTGGCGGCAAAGGCATCTCGCCCGGAAATGCTGGGGAACCCCACGGAATCGCCAGAGAAGTAGCAGTGCATTTTGCCGCGTTCGGCCACCTGGGCAAGGTGGGCGTAATGCGCGAAATCGTGCAGGTCGGCCACTGGCGCACCGGGCCAGCGCCACCCGCCGGGGTGTGCGCCGCTGTTATGGATGAAAGTGGCAAGGATCATCTTTGTGCCGTCAGAAGGCATGGAAATTCGCTCCGAAATATCAGGAATGGCTGGACCGGATCACGCCTGCCAGTTCCCCTTGCGGGTCGGCAGCGCGATAGGCGCGAAGGGCGGCAAGGAAACATGCGGCCGCGGCGACAAGGCAGGGCAGCACCACAATGACGAACGATTGCGCAATGCGCGCCTCATCGCCCAGCACATGTTGCGAAACCCACGCTATCACCAGTGGTCCGCCCGCGCCTGCGGGCAGCGCGGCGACCACGCTGAGGAAGGCATAAGTGAACCCGCGCATGTCGCCGGGCACGATTTCCTGCACCGTGGCGTTCATGGCCACGTTCAGCATCGGCGTGGTCAGGCTGATCGTGGCAAGGCAGGCGATGGCCGCAATCAACCCCGGTGCAAGTCCCGCCATCCCTGCGGGCAGCGCCAGCAGCGGCAGGATGGCCATGACCATCAGGCGTCCGCCTGCGCGGGTGCCCAGCGGTGAATCCGCCAGCATCCCACCCAGAAAATACCCGCTGACGCCTGCCACCAACATGCCAAGGCCCAAGGCATTGGCGATTTGCGGCAGGGTCAGCGCGAAAGTGCGCATCAGCAGCGGCGCGGTCCACGCGGTTACGCCCACAAAGGCCACGTAATACAGGCAGAACCCGCCAAACAGGGGCGCCACCACGGCGCGCTGCCGCCACAGATAGGCCAGCTTTTGCGCCGTGCGCGATGGCCCGGTTGCTGCAGGGGCAGGGCTGCGCCGGGCAGGTTCGTCCATGGTGAAGAACAGCAGGCCCACCAGCGGTCCGGCCAGCCCACACATCAGAAACGCGGTGCGCCATGATGCAACCTGGCCAAAGCCGGGCAGCACCACATTCAGGTCCGCCGCCACGATCATGCCGGGTATCACGGCGGACAGCGCGGTGCCAATCGACGCGCCAATCAGATAGGCGCTGATCGCCCGCCCACGCCGCGCCGGGGGGAACATGTCCGCGATAAGCGAAAGCGCTGCCGGGGCCACAGCAGCTTCGCCCACGCCCACAATCGCGCGCAGCACGAAAAATGTGGCGAAATCAGGCGCAAGGCCGCCAAGCGCGGTGGACAGGCTCCACACGATAATTGCCCAGCCCAGCACTTTCTTGCGCACATTGCGGTCAATCAGCGTGCCCAGCCACAGCCCGCAAATGCCGCTGAGCGCGGAATAGGCCAGCCCCATCAACAGGCCCATGCGGATATCGTCGATGCCAAGGTCTGCCTTGATCGGTTCGGCCAGAACGCCGACGATGGCCTTGTCGATGCTGTAGAAATTGGCTGCCAGAAACAGCAGCAGCATGGGCCACAGTGTCTTGCGCAAAGGGGGATAGGCCAAAGGAGAAGGGGGCGGGGCCGTCATGCTTGGTGTCAGGCCCTTTGTAGCAGGCTGGGATCGATGACATTGCTAACAAGCCGGGTACCCCGACCATAATCAAATTGGCTTATCGCCTTGATGGAATCCTGATTGGCGCTGTGCCGCGCCGCGTGCTTGGAAAAGGGGCATTCCCTTCTCACAGCCCGGACGCCACGATGAAATTGCTCGCCTTCATGATGCAGACCGGTGGCCATATCGCGGGTTGGCGGCATCAGCGCGCTGCGGATAACGCATTATGTGATATCGATTATTTCCGAAGGCTTGGCCAAGTGGCGGAACGCGGGCTGTTCGATGGCGTGTTTCTGGCCGATTATGTCGGTTATCATCCGGTGCAGGGCGCAGACATCTTTGCGGGCATGGAAACGCCCAAGCTTGATCCGCTGGCGGTGCTGTCCACCATTGCGGCGGCGACCAGCCATCTGGGCCTGATCGGCACGGCATCGACTACATATTCGCATCCTTATGATCTGGCGCGCAGGTTCGCCTCGCTCGATCACCTTAGCCGGGGGCGTGCCGGGTGGAACATCGTTACGTCCACCATGGAGAACGAAGCGCATAATTATGGCCGCGATGCCCACCTTGGCCATTCCGAACGCTATGCCTGTGCGGATGAATTTGTCGGCGTGGCGCGCCGTCTTTGGGACAGCTGGCAATCGGGTGCGGTTCTGGCCGACAAGGCCAGTGGGCATTACACCGATCCTTCGCGCATCAGTGCGGTCAACCACGCGGGCGACCATTTCCGCATTGCCGGACCGCTGACCGTGCCGCGCCCGCCGCAGGGGCATCCGGTGCTGGTGCAGGCGGGCGCTTCGGCCACCGGGCAGCGCTTTGCTGCTGCCAATGCCGAAGTCATCTTCACCTCGCACCCTACAATCGAAACGGCCAAGGCATTCCGCGCGGCCATGCATGCGCAACTGGCGGAGTTTGGCCGTGCGCCCGCCAGCTTGAAGGTCATGCCCGCGATCACCCCGATCATCGGGAAAACGCGCGAAGCGGCGCAGGTTCTGCAACGTGAACTTGACGGATTGATCCCCACGCGCATCGCGGTGTCCAAACTGGAAGCGCTGTTGGGCAATATCGACCTGTCGGGGCATGATCCCGACGGTCCGCTGCCCCCGCTGCCGGACGCGGCGCTGGCGGGCCAAAACTCTACCCGCGACCGCGTGCTGGAACTATCGGGCCGTCAGGGCCTGTCCATCCGCGCGCTGGCCCGTCAGGTGGCGGCGGGGCGCACCAGCCACACCGTTGTCGGCACCGCGCAGGATGTGGCGCAGACGCTGATCGACTGGGAGTTGCAGGGTGCAGCGGATGGCTTTGTCATTTCGCCGCCGTTCCTGCCCGCCGGGCTGGAAGATTTCGTCGATCAGGTGGTCCCCATCCTTCAGCAGCGCGGGCATTTCCGCACTGCTTATGAAGGCGTGACCCTGCGTGAAAATCTGGGGCTGGCGGTGCCGGACAACTTTTACGAAACCCACCCCGAAGCCCGCGCGCGGCCTGAGGTGTTTTGACCATGACCACATGGCCCGCCCTGTGCATCTATGCTCTGCCCGATGGGCAATCGCGCCTGATCGACATCGACCTGCCGGTTACGCGCAAGGTTACCGGGCCGGATGGCGCATCGCATTGGGAAGGGGTGGCAGCGGCCACGCATTGGGGGCTTGCCGGCAGTGCCAGTTCGGCCTCGCACCACGAATGGCACACTTGCGGTCAGGCGGGCCTGTCCATTACCTTGCGCGGGACGTGGGAGATTGAGGCCAGTGACGGCACCCGGCGCGCGTTGGGTCCGGGCGATGTTCTGGTTATGCTTGACACCACCGGACAGGGCCACCGCTCATGGCCGCAAGGTGAAGGCGATACCATGGTCATCGGGATGGGCCTTGGGGAAGACACCGAACGCGAAATGCGCGCCCGGCTTCGCTGATCTTTTTATCTGCACTTTCGGCAAAATGGAAAAGTAATGGTCCGGGCAGCACAGGCTGCCCGGACTTTTTGCACTACATCAGAAGTTGAACGTGCCACGCAGGCCTGCGGTTCGCAGTTCACGCAACTGGGCGACAAGGCCGCCGACCACCGCCGGGTTGGGCGAAGGGTTGGCGTGGACGATCAGGCTGTTGTTCGACACGCTGTAATAGTTCTTGTCGTTGAACAGGTTGGTGACGAATGCCTCAAGGCTCCAGGTCTTGTTGCGCACCCCGGCACGCAGGTTCACCTGCGTCATGTCGGGCGAGCGCACAATGTTCGAAACATCCGAATAGCTGCCCGACTTGTATACGAAGTCGGCGCGGCCAAACCCGTCCAGCTTGTCGGAAATGGCGGTTTCATAGCTGACCGCCGCCGTGCCCGACCATTTCGAGACGAACGGGCTTTGGTTGCCCTTGAAGTCGCGGATGCCCGTGAGTGCGGTGGTGCCGGTGTTCGATGCACGCACAATCTTGCTGTCGATCAGCGCGCCCGAAAGATCGAACGTCAGCCCGGTTGTCACGCGGGCGGAGAAGTTCGCTTCCACACCCTTTACTTCAACGATGCCCGAATTGGTCGATCCGACAACCTGATAGGGTTCGGTTTCGCCGTTGCCATCGGTGTCGATGTTGATCTGTGTGGACTGGGCCTGAATCTGATCGGTCCACTTGGCATAGAATGCGGCCACGTCATAAGTGAAGGCGCGGTCGAACAACTGGCCTTTCAGGCCAATTTCATAATTGGTGATCTTTTCAGGGGCAACTTCAACGCGGTAACCGAAGGCTTCGGCAGCCGCGATGACGGCCGGAACCGTGGCGGTGATGAAGCTGGTGTTGAACGCGCCGGGGTTCACGCCCTTGGAATAGGACGCATAGACCATGTTATCGTCGAACTTGTAGTTGGCAATAACGCGCGGGATGAAGTTCTTGAACGTCTTCTTGGCGATCAGCGACAGTTCCGGGTAAATACCTGCCGGAATTGTTGCTCCGCTGGACTTGATGCCGCCGCGCCCGGCAAAGGCGTGCAGCGTGTCCCATTGCAGGCGGGCGTCCGCGCTCAACGAAAATTCGGGCGTGAAGGCATAGGTCATGCTGCCGAAAATGCCCTTGGTCTTCGATTGCGATGGCCCGTTCCATGTCACGCCGGTCAGGTTCGGAGATCCGCTGGCGCTGATGGCCCAGGAATTGAGGTAGCTGGCGCCGATGGTGGCCTGAAGTGCGCCGCCCTTGTCATAGGACAGACGGACTTCCTGCGAAAAATCGCGGGCACGCGCTTCGACAAGGAAGACGAAGTTATAAGTGCCATTGGGATAAAACACCCCGGTGCCGGTCACGCCCGATCCGTTATAGTTGTCCAGATCGGCGATTTCGGCCTTTTCCTCGCGGTTCCACCCGGTCAGCGAACGCAGCACCAGCCCGGTGTCGCCAATCTCCCACGAGTTATCGAGGTGGATGTGATAGAATTCGTTGATCAATCCATAGCCGTTGAGGCCCAGATCGGTCACGCGCCCTGTCGGGTTGGCAAGGAAGTTGGTAATGAACGCGGTGTTGGCCGTGTCGACCGATGGTGAAAGTGCAGAAAGTGCCGGTGCCACGCCGCAGAAAAAGCGGGTGGTGACGCCGTTTGATCCCTTGACGTTGCAGTTTGACTGATCCGGGCGGATCACGTTGCCTGCACGGTCTTTCAGTTCATAGGCACTCAGATATCCGCTGGCTGCCGGGCCGTCTTCCAGACGTGAATAGAGGCCGAATGCCTTCATCGTCAGCGATGGGGTTGGTTTGAAGGTCAGTGCCAGCGATGCCGCCTTGGATGACTGGTCGCCCAGCGTTTGCCCTGGCACCGATGCGTTTTTATACGAACCGTCCTTGCCAAACGCGCGTGCGGTGGCACGGAAGCCCAACACATCACCGATCAGCGGGCCGCTGAGTTCGGCCGACGCATCATAGTTGTTGCGCGTGCCATACATGCCGCCCAGCGAGCCGGTCAGCGTTTCGCTGGGAGCTTTGGTCACCACGTTGATTGCGCCGGCAAAGGTCTGGCGGCCAAAGGTGGCCGATTGCGGGCCTTTAAGCACTTCGACGCGGGCCGGATTGGTCAGCACCTGCATGGCGGTAGCCTGTCCTACGGGCACGCCATCGATGAACATCGACGTGGTTTGCGCAGCCGATGTGGAAGGTGTCATCCCGCGCAGGATGACGCCAACGAACGAACGGTCGGCACGTGCGCCGCCGCCGGTGGCCTGTCCCACGATGTTCAGGCCCGGGACGAAGCTGCCCAGATCCTGCAGGTTGGCAATGCCGCGTTCGGCCAGCGCTTCTTCGGTGAAGGCGGAAATGGCGATGGGTGTTTCCAGCAGCTTTTCTTCGCGGCGGCGCGCGGTGACGACAATGCTGCCGCTGGTGTCAGTGGTGCCTTCTTCGACAGTCTGTGCTTGGGCGGTCTGCGGTATGGCAACCGGCGCGGCAATACTGGCGACAAGAGCGCCAAGCGAACACATGGAATTGAAGCGTGATTTCATCATGATTCCCCCGATGATTTGGCAAAGTGCCACCAATCATGGAAACGAACTAAATCGCATCCAAAATTGAATTTCCCATAAATATGATTTTATTATCGAAGTTTCTGCCTAATATTCGTGAATCGATTCGAATATTAGGTGATTATTGTTGTGTTTTATTTGTAATGATTTGACGTTTTGTTGTTGGTTGTGTTCGTCAGGTGGATAGCGGTTCTGGCGCTGTGCTGACTTCCGATGCTTGGGGCGTGGCGGCGGGCAAGTGGTATCGCGTCATAATCAGCGTCGCGATTATTGCGCCAAGGGCGGGCACGATGGCCACACTGGCAAGAATGCCAGTGTGTACGCCTTCGGGCTGCGCCACGGGGCCACTGCCGATGGCGGACTGAAATCCCACCCACGCCATAATCATGCTGAAGGCAAAGGTGCCCAACGCCGATGTGCCCTTTTCGACCATGACGAACACGCCCGCCAGCATTCCGGCGCGGTCTTCGCCCTGCGTCCGTTTGGAATAATCCATGGTGTCGGTCAGCACGGTGTAAAGGCCAAGGAACACCCCACCGGTTCCCGCGCCGGACATGGCAGCGGCGATGAACACCATCGGGATCGCTGCGTCCGATGGGATTAGCGCCCAGGTCAGATAAGCGAATGTGCAGACCACGCCAGACAGCACCAGCGCATTGCGCCGCCCCATCCGCGCCGCCAGTCGCACCCACGCCATTTGCGAAAGCACCATCATGCCGGTCTGCACGGCAAAGATCGTGCCCAGCACGCTGTCAGACACGCCCAGCACGTGCCGGGTGTAATAGGGGATGGCCGAAATGTGGACGGCAAAGCCTGCAAACAGCACCAGCTTGAACCCCATCAGGCACAGGAACGGGCGGTTGGCGCGCAAGGCTGTAAAGGTGGCGCCGAATGATGCGGCAGGTTTGCGCGGTTCATGCTCGTTCCGTTTGGCCGCGGGTGGCTCTTTCAACAGGGTGAAGGACAGCACCCCGCCCAAGGCAATGGCGCAGGCCAGGATCATTGCCACCAGCCCGTGCCCCGCCCGGTCGCTGCCGATCTGTCCCAGCAGGAACGGCGCGGCGGACGTGGCGGCAAAGCTGCCCAGCGAAGATCCATAGACGCTGAACGTCATCAGCCGTGACCGGGCGTGGAAGTCATCGGTCAGCGTCCGCCCGATGGCCAGATAGGGGATGCGGAACATGGTATAGGCGGTGGAATAGATCAGCAGCGTCAGCCCGACATAAAGCCACAGCGCCGATCCGCTAAGGCTGCCAGGCACGTTGAACAGCAGCGCCATGGACAGCGCCGCCAGCAATCCGCCCGCCAGCAGATAAGGCCGGAACTGCCCGAAACGGGTGCGCGTGCGATCGCTGACATAGCCCATCAGCAGGTCGGCAAAGGCATCATAAACCTTGGCAAACACGGTCAACGCGCCCGCAATGGTAATCGCGATGCCCAGCGAATCCGTCATGAAGCGCAAGTGCAGAAGGCCCACCGCGCTGACCAGCGCCGATGATGTGAACGACCCTATCGTCCAGCCGAAATATGCGCTTTTGTTCATGCACGGGCCTTCTTGGAATAAACGGGCAAAAAGTCGGCAGTGGCGCTATTCGCTCCACACTTTGGAAAGGTCGGAACTGCCGACTTTGGGGCAGCCGTCCTTGGGAAGCTGCACCGAAACCATCATCGATCCTTCAGGGCCGGACCGCGAAATGTGGCCCTTGCCCGTGCAGTCTTCGGCAAAGGCCAGATCTCCGTGGCGCAGTTCGTATTCGGTGCCATCGTGCAGCCCGATAATCATAGACCCGAAAATGGGGATCAGGAAGGTGGGGTTGTTGGCGACGTGAAAGCCAAAGCCCGCACCCGCTTGCGATGCGCCCACGGTTACCCGTTCGGCATTGCGGCGCAGCAGCGTGGCAATCTTGCGGCCCTTGGGTTCAATGACGGTAAGTTGTTCGGCCCGCGTCAGCCCGTCAGGCCCGCTATACAGGTGGAACACACGCTTGATCCACGGCATGGCATCGCCAGTGGGTTCAAATTCCATCGGGAAGACCGGGCCTTGGACGGCGCGCACTTCCTTAGTCCCGTCTGCGGCCTGCGCGCGTGATGCGGCGGCCAGCGCGGCCATCAATCCGCCGCTGCCGATCAGGAAATCGCGTTTGCTGTGCTCAGTCATCGCCGTCATGCCGCCTGCGCTTCACGTCGCACAAAGGCGCGCGGTTCATGGTCGGGGCGAGTCCAGATGACGGGCAGCTCGGGGCAGGGGGCAGGATGTTCGCCTTCGGTCTGGGTCAGCAGGTCCACGCCCTGCACCGGCATCAGCCCTTCGCGCGGGCACCAGTATGCGTCATCCCCGATCATCCGCATGGCCAGCCCAGTGCGCGAAAGTTCGGCGGAATCGTTGCCTTTCGAATAGTGCGGAATGTCCACATGGAACAGCACGGCATCGCCCGGTTCCAGATCCCACGTCTTGAACGTAAACGGAAAATCGGGGTTATCACGTTCCTGTTCAAAGTCGGGAAAGCGGAATGTGCCATCGCCTGCCGGACCAAAGCGGGAGCCGGTTTCCATGCAGAACTTGTGATATCCGGCCACAAATTCGATCCGCCCGTTTTCCTTGTTTACCGGCGACAGCGCGACCCACAGGTTGGGGATCATCGTGCCAGTAAACGGCCACAGGTGGTCGGCGTGCCACTGCATGATCGAAGGCGAAAGTGGTGGCTTCAGAAACAGGTGGTCATGGAACATCTGCACCCGATCTGCGCCGATGACCCGCCCGACGATTTCTCCGGCCGGAGAATTCAGTGCAAAGTCGCGGAACGTGCCGGGATTGCGGAACAGGTGCGAAATCGACAGCATCGCGCCGTGCGAAGGCCCGGCAGACCCATAGGCCTTAGGGTCGGCTTGCACCGCGCTGGCGGCCTGCTGCAACCGGGCAATCCATTCGGCATCAAACATCTGGCGCAGGCAGACCACGCCATCGCGCGCATAATCGTCGATATGCTCCTGCGTGATCGGGTTCAGCGGATGGGTGTTCATCGGGCGTGCGTCCTCAGCAATAGCAATCGGGCAAACCGGTGGTCCGTTGCTGCTTGAAGATGGACCTGCCATGCACAAAGGCTGCGACGCGCCCTTGCCGGATGTCGATTCATTCCCCATCAGCGGTCGCATCGACAATGCCTTGCGACGGCCACCTTGTTGTATTGCAGCAAAGTGACTTTGACGGGCTATCTTGAATAGCGCGGTAATTCTGAAAGGCGATAAAGCTTATTGATCGCTCCGGCGAAAAAGGGGGATCACCTGTATCGGGTGGCCGCCCTATTTGAACGAAGGGCTGCGGAACGTCTGGCGCAGGATTGACATGAGGCGGCGCAGGGCGCGGCTTTGATAACTGCCTGCCACGGTCAGCAGGCCCAGCGGCGGAGCATCCATTTGCGTGCCTTCCACAAGCCGTATCGCGCCCGATGCCAGTTCGCCTTGAATGAAATCGTCCGGCAGCATCCCCAGCACATCGCCATGTTCCACCAGCGTGCGGATCAGCTGCATTGATGGTGATCGGATCATGGCTTTCGCAGGGGTCATGCCAACACCTTGCAACATATGTAGAATGTCTTCACTTCCGGTCTGTTGTACCGGTACGTTGGGCACGGCCACTTGTGCCCAGCCACGCGGGCTGAGAGGGATGCCCGCGGCAATTTCGGCAAAGATCGGATGGTCTGCTGCGGCATAGACCGAATAGGATTGACGCAGCAGCGGCTCGAAATCGAATTCGGCCTCGTGTTCGGTTTGTGCGGCGGTGGCGCAGATGGCAAGATCCAGCCCGCCCTGTCGCAGCCGTTCCTGCAATTGCGCGCTATATCCATCGACGATCTGGATCGTCACATCGTCGTGCGCCGCGCGGAATTGCGCCAGTGCGCGGGCGAATGCGGGCGTGACCAGAATGGGATGCACACCCAGTTCCAGCGTCTGCACCCGGTTGCTGCGTTCCACTTCTGCCAGCAGCCGCGCCTGTTCGCTGACAATCAGGCGGGCGCGCACGATCAGCCTTTCGCACGGTTCGGTAGGTTTGATGCCGCGCGGCCCGCGCACGAACAGCGGCAGGTTCAGGCTTTCCTCCAGCTGGCGGATGCTCCACGTCAGCGCGGGTTGGGATATGCCGAACGTCTTGGCCGCTTTTCGGAAACTGCCCGCTTCATAAACCGCAATCAGGCGTTCCAGCTTGGCGATATTCATATGCAGTCCTTTTGCGGCCGCCCTTGCGGGTAACCCTATCCCGTTGGCTGGCCGCAACATGAGCGATCAAGTTACTTGCGCACTCCAATAGATTTCTTTGGTTACCTGGCGGATGGCCCGGTGGCAGGTTTTGTGTGCTGGCAACCGTCGGCCCATTTCACAAATCAAAGGAACGCGCCGCCATGGCATTGGAAATTCTCGGTGTTCTGCTTCACCGCAATGCGTCCGAGATTACCCCTGCAGATGGCGGCCCGTCCTTCGATATGCAGATGATCGGCCAGATGGCCCGCGCGTTCGATGACAACGGCTTTGATCGCGTGCTGATCCTGCAAAACTCCTTTGCGCCCGATCCCTTTGCCATTGCCGCCCATGTCAGCGCCATCACGCAAAGGCTGGCCTTCATGGTCGCGCACCGCCCCGGCTTTATCGCGCCGACCATGGCCGCGCGCATGTTCGCCACGCTTGACCATCTCAGCCATGGCCGCGCCGGGGTGCATGTCATCACCGGCGCCAACGACCACGAATTGCAGTGCGATGGCGATTTCCACACCAAGGAGGAACGCTATCGCCGCAGCGCCGAATATGTGCAGGTGATGCGCGCCATCTGGGAATCGGACAAACCGGTGGACCATGCAGGCGACTGGTATCGTTTCAACAGTGCGCTGTCCGAATTGAAGCCTGTCCACGGCGCGATCCCGGTCTATTGGGGCGGATCGTCGCCGCTGGCGCTGGAAATGGGCGCACAAGTGGCCGATGTCTATGCCATTGGCGGGTTGAAGCCGCTCGCGCAGATGCGGGGCACAGTGTCGCAGATTCAGCAGGCGTGGGCACAGGCGGGGCGATCTGTCCGCCTGCAAACATCAGTTCGGGTTATTCTGGGCGATACCGAAGAACAGGCCTGGGCCGCCGCGCGCGATGTGGTAGAGGCCTTGCGCGAGAAGGGCCTTGAACAAAAGCGTCAGATTGCAGGTACAGGTGAAGCCGTCAGCACCGCTATGCGGCTTGATCCCAAACTCTCCACGACCAAGGGCGGGTCAGGCCGCGATGAACTGGAAGCCATCGCAGCCGGGGCCGAACTGGTGGACAAGCGCCTTTGGAACGGGATCACGCGCGCGTCGGTGGAATTCTCCACGCCGATGCTGCCGCCCGCGCTGGTGGGCACGGCGGATCAGGTGGCCGATGCGATGATGGATTATTACCGCATGGGTATCACCGGCTTCCTCATTCGCGGGTTCGACCTGTATGGCGATATTGCGCTGCACGGCCGCGAACTCATTCCCGCGCTGCGCCAAATGGCCGCGCAGCATGACCGTGTGCTGCAAAACGCCTGACATGAAAGGACGATATTCGCCCATGCGTGCTTCGCTGCTTTGGTCCCTTGCCGCATTGGGCCTTTCGGCCCCGGCACTTGCACACGATCCCGCAGCGGTATCGCCGCTGTCACCCGGCGCCGAAGCCTTCAAGATCCTGCATCTTTATGGCGGGGAAGACGGGGAATCGCACCTTGAAATCAAGGATCTGCCCCGCACTGGCGGCACACCAGGCCGCAGCGTGCAGACCCGGCTCTATGCCACCGATGTTGAAATCGGCGATACCCTGCCGGGCGACTTCATCGACTTCCACGGTGTTTCAACGCCTCGCCTGCTGATAGTTCTGGCGGGCCAACTGGAAGTGGGGTTGGGTGATGGATCGAAGCACATCCTGTCAAAGGGGGATATCGTGCTGGCAAACGATGTGACCGGGCGCGGCCACACATCGCGTACCATCGGCACAGAACCCTTGCGCATCCTGACCGTGCGCCTGCCTGCGAAGAACAGCTTCGCGCCGAAGCTGAGCGCGTGCCCGGAAGGAATGAGCGCGGGCCAATGCGTCGCCAACAAACTGAAGATCACCACCACGCCCCCGGAGCGCAAGTGATGAGCCGGGACGTTCCCATTCGGGCGGTGTCGCGGTCGCTTGATGCGCTGAAAGTGATTAACCGATATGGCAGGATTACGCTGGGTGACATCGCCAAAGAGGTTGATGTCCCCTATGTCACCGCATGCCGCATTGTGCAGACGCTGGTGGTCGAAGGGTTGATCGTGCGCGAACCTTCGCGCAATCACTATCGCCCCACCGCGCTGGTTCAGCACCTTGTTTCGGGGTTTGCGCATGAAGACGATCTGGTGCGGATATCGCGTCCGCTGCTGTCAGATTTTACCCGTGAATCTGGCTGGCCGGTATCGGTTTCCATTCCCATTGCGGGCGACATGATGATGCGGGTCAGCACCCATGCCAGCGCCATCCTGCTGAACGAACGCTGCTTTCCCGGTTTCACGCAAGCCGTGGCCAGCAGCGTTCCGGGCCGTCTTGCGTTGGCATGCGGCGCTGGCACCATGCGCTCCGGTGGCCATCTGGCGGAAGATCGCAATGGCTATGGATTGAACCCGCGTAGCACGTCGTCCATCGCAGTGCCGGTGTTTGTGAAAGGCGGCTTTGTGGCTGCGCTGACGATGACATTCACCACCCGCCACCTGTCTGTGGCAAGGGCGTTGCCGCAATATCTGCCGCAGTTGCAATCCACTGCGGCTGCCATTGCTCACGATCTGGCGCGGGGTATTGGCCCGGCTGCTGCCCCGGCCGCTGCCAGTGTGCAGCAGTCGGGGCATCAACCGATCAGTCTACCTTGATAAGCACCTTGCCGATGTGCGAACCCGACTTCAGGTAACGGCAAGCATCGACCGCTTCGTCAAAGCCGAACACGCGGTCCACAACCGGGGCAAAGCCATTGGCTTCCATTGCGCGGACAAGACGCGCCAGCATGGCCCGGCTGCCTTCGGCAATGCCCTTCAGCGTAATGTTCTTGCCGATGATCCCGCCATAGTTAGGCAGCGGGCCATCCGCCGCGCCGACGCCAATGATGACGATGCGCGCATTCACGCCGCAGGCGTTGATCGACTGGGGCAGGGTGTGCTGGCCACCGGTTTCCACCACGATATCGGCCCCGCGTCCGCCGGTCTGGCGCTGCAGTTCCGCGGCCCAATCAGGGTGCGTGGCATAGTTGACGGTATAGTCCGCGCCCAGCTTGCGTGCCTGTTCCAGCTTTTCATCGCTGGATGACGTGATCGCCACGAACGCGCCATTGGCCTTGGCAATTTGCAGTGCGGCCATGGCAACGCCGCCGGTGCCCAGTGCCACCACCAGATCGCCCGCGCGCACCTGGCCCACTTCGACCACAGCATGCCACGCGGTCAGCGTTGCTGCGGCCAGCGGGGCGGCCTGTTCGTCGGTGATGGCGGCGGGGATTTTCACCAGCGCGGCTGCTGGCACCTTCACATATTCGGCCATCCACCCATCAAGGCTGGTGCCAAGATCGGCGCCGAAGTGGCGCATTTCGAACGGACCGTCGATCCACGTAACGAAGTGCGCCAGCACCGCGCGGTCGCCCACGGCAATGCCTGCAACGCCATCGCCCACGGCCACCACTTCGCCCACGCCTTCGGAAAAGGGCACGCGGTCTTCAGCCTTCTTCGCGCCATAGCGGCCTTCCAGAATCTGGATGTCGCGGTTGTTCAGGCACACATAGCGGACTTTCAGAACCGCTTCACCCGGCCCCGCCACCGGATCGGGGCGGGTGGTCTGGGTCAACGATTCAAGCCCGTTCTGGGGGCCGAGTTCATAGGCTTTCACATCTGGCTCCTGTAGGAATCAAGGATATCGCACCCGCGGGCAAACCATGTCGCGGGTCTTTGGGTAAGCTCGGCCAGCAGACGCTCGAACGCATCCATGCGGTAAGGCAGGCCGATAATATAAGGCGTCAGATGCAGCGGCAGCATCCGCCCGCCATGGCTATCGGCTTCACCCGCCAGCCAGTCATGCGCGTCCAGCATCTGCTCGGCATAGCTGTCGACCGACTGCTGCTGCACGTTCAGGATCTGCCGGTCGGACAGTTCATGGTTCAGCGGCAGGTTGATAAGGCCGTTGTTGAACGCCCACGGCACTTCGTCATTGGCCCAGTCACAGCAATATTCGATGCCCGCTTCGACCAGCAGGTCAGTGGTGGCGAAGCTCTGCGACCGCGCGATGGAATGCCACCCGCGCGGTGCGGCACCTGCCACATCGGATAACGCGGCAATGCTGTCGCGGATCAGCGCGCGTTCCGCATCCACCGGCAGGGTTGATGCGATAGTGCCGTTCATGTCGGTTGAATGGGCGATGATCTCGTGCCCTGCGTCCACAATATCGCGGATCACCGATGGATACCGCTGCGCAATCGCGCCGTTGGCCGCCACTGATACGTTTACGCCCGCCTTCGCAAAGGCATCCAGCAAGCGGTAAAACCCGATGCGGGTGCCATATTCACGCGCGGTGTAATGGCGATAATCCGGGTATGCCGTCTGCATGTGGCCGGGCGCACGGAAAGGCGTGTCCGAAGGCGTGATCGGAAACCATTCCAGGCTCACGACGATCCACGTCGCCACACCTTTGCCATCCGGCCACGAAATCGGTTTGCGCGTGGGCAGCGCGGAATAGGGGTAAAGGTCGTGGTCATACCCGGCCCGGCGGCGCGGATATTCAAGATAACCGGGATCAAGGCTCATGCGTCGTCTCCCGTCTGTGCTGCTCTCCACGCATCGGCAATGTCTCCCGCCCGCGTTATCCATGCCCGGCCATCGGCGGCAATGTGGCGCAGCACTTCCTCAAACGCGCCGATGCGGTGCGGCTGGCCGATCAGATAGGAATGCAGCGGAATGCACATAACCGTGCCGGACTGTTCACCGGCCAGCCGTTCAAACTGGCGGATCAAAGTCTGCGCATATTCGCGCGGCGACATGTTGTAGATGAAGAAGCCATAATGGTCGTTGACCTCAAGGCTGTAAGGCATCGAGATCAGGTCGCCACTGGCGGTCTTCACCCGCTGCGGCTGATCGTCGTGATATAGGTCGCAGGTGTAATCCAGCCCGTATTCGGCAATCAGGTCCAGCGTGCGCGGGGTATGCGTCAGCGCAGGGGCCAGCCAGCCGCGAATGGTCTGCCCAGTGGCATCGCGCACGGTGCGGATCGAATCCTCGATGATCGCGCGTTCTTGGCGCTCGTCCATGCCGTAGGAATAGCGGGTGTTGTAAATGCCGTGGCTGAAGAACTCCCACCCGCGTGCATTGGCATCGGCCACCACATCGGGGTGGTGCTGGCACAGCGCCACCGACAGGCTGACCGAGCCGGGAAAGCCGTGGCGGGTCATCACATCGGCCATGCGCCAGTGGCCCACGCGGTTGGCATGGTCACGGTGGGAATAGCCTACGACATCGGGGTGCGGCCGGCCCCAGGATTTGCGATGCGGGTTCGCGGGCGGGTCAATCTCGTAATATTCAAGATTGGGCGAAACCCACACCGCCACTTTCTTGCCGCCCGGCCAGACAATCGGCTTGCGCCCGCGATAGGGCGCGAAGTCATAAAGACCGGGATCAGAAGCGCCTTCCTGCATCAGCGTGCCTCCAGCCAGTCGATCACAGTCTGCACCGGTTCAACATCGGCATACTTCAGTTGCAGGTCGGTCAGGTTGGCGAAGTGATAGCTCTCGTGCTTGTCCGCGCACGTTTCGATCGGAACGATGGTGCGGTATCCCCGGCTCAGGCTGTCCACTGCCGTTGCGCGGATGCAGCCCGATGTCGATCCGCCGGTAATGACCACGGTATCGACCTTGTGCCACACCAGCAGGCTTTGCAGCGGCGTTTCGAAGAACGCTGACGGCATCCGCTTGGTATAGACCATGTCGGCAGGGTCGATCTCGCACCGGTCATCAAAGGCGTGGCGGTCGGAATCGTATTTGATGTTCTGCAATGAATCCGGCGTGTTGGTGCGCGTGCCCCACACGCCCGCGTCGCTGGCATCCTCGGCATAGGCAACATGCGTCCAGATCACCGGCATACCCTTTTCGCGCGCAAGCCGCGAAATGGTGTTGGTATGTTCGATCTGGCGCGGGTCGGTTTCGTAGGCCGTCTTGTAACGGTCGATCCGGGTATAGGCGTTCTGGAAATCGACGTTCACGATGGCCAGCTTTTCGCCAAAGCCAAATTTCGTGCGCGCCGGGTTGGCCATCACTTCTTCGAAAATCTGCCGTGCGGTCTTGTCCTCACAGATCATTTTCGTGCCCACGATGCTCATGTCCATTCTACCTCATACCTGCGGTCGCGAATGCCCGCAGGGGCGCTTTTCGCATCCTTGCGGGCATCTGCATGTGTGGTTCTGTGGCGGATCAGGGGGAGCTGCCCCGCCACAGGTATTTGTAATGCCGATCAGATCTTGAACTTGATCCGGCCGGTGTAACGGCGCGGATCGCCGGGGAACAGCGACAGGAAGTTCGCCGTCACCGTCTTCTGGTCGGTCAGGTTGGAAACTTCGAGCGAGATCTTGAAGCTGTCGTCTTCAGCGGTGAAGCTGATCGCGGCATCGACAAAATCTTCGGTCGTCGTCGTCGTGGTGTTCAGCACTGCCACCCAGTAGGGCGAATTGTGCCGCCACGTCGCGCTGGTGGTGAAGTAACCGCCCAGTGCGCTTGCCGGGATTTCATAAGACGCGCCGCTGCTCATCTGGAACTTGGGCACGCGAACCGGGGTCAGCGCGGTGGAGAGCGTCGTCGCCAGTGGCGAGATATAGACGTATTCGCCATGCATGTAGGACGGGTTGGCAAACAGGCTGAGGTTGCCGAACTTTGCCGTGGCTTCCACTTCCACGCCATAGACGTCCAGCGTGCCCGCATTGAACGGCAGGCTGGCGATCACGCCCAGCGAATTGGGCACACCTGCAGTCACCTGCAAGTCCTTGGTCCGGGCGTAATAACCGGTCAGGTTGAAGCGCAACTTGCGATCAAACAGTTCCGATTTCAGACCCGCTTCATACGACCAGGTCTTTTCCGGGTTGAACGTCACCGCGTTCTGCGGTGCTGCTGCCGTGCCGTTCCAGCCGCCCGACTTGAAGCCATTGGTGGCCGATGCGAACACCATGACATCGGGGTTGAACTTGTAGTCAACCGCGATGCGCGGGGTGAACCGCTTGACCGTCTGCTGCAACGGAATGCCGAACGCAGTCACTGCCGAATCGGGATAGGACAGTGTCGGGAACTGGGTGGACTGGATGAAGTTCAGGTTCTTCTTTTCCCAGGTGTAGCGGCCACCCAGTGTCAGCGTCAGCTTTTCGGTCGCATGGTAATCTGCCTGCGCATAATAGGCAGCGGTTTCAACCTTGTGCTTGTAAAGCGCGTCCTGAATCGGGCGGAACGCGGTGGTACCGCCAGAGAAGCTGGTCTGTCGGTCATCCGAAGTTTCCTTCAGGTAGAACAGGCCGGTAACCAGGTCCAGCTTGTCGCCAAACGAATAGTTCAGCTTCAGTTCGTGGCTGTGCTGTTCGTGTACGGCGTTGTCGACCAGGATGAACCCGGCGTACTTGTTGACCGCCGAGGCATTGTATTCGTTGATGTAACCCTGATCGAGCTTGCGATACCCACCGATGTAGGTGATCGACCCGTTTTCCAGATCATAGTTGATGTTGCCGCCGATGGCGAAATTGTCAGACAGGTTGCAATTGCCCTGTCCGGTGCTCAGCAGTGTGTTGACGTTGTTGTCCGAACAGCTGGTCTGGGCAAGACCTGCGGCGCTTTCATAGAACACCGGCTGGGTGGTCTGGGTCTTTACATACGGGTTCTTGCCCGGAATGTTGCGCAGGCCGGTGTACGTGCTGGAATTGCTGGTGAATTCAGCCGAAAGGTCAATGGTCAGCGCGTCGGTGGGCAGGAAGCGCACATCGCCGCGAATGCCATAGCTCTTTTCGCCGTTCAGCCATTCCTTGGTGGTGATGTTCTTCAGGTAGCCGCGATCCTGCACGACAAAACCCGAAATCTTGGTGCGCACGGTGTCGCTGATCGGCAGGTCGGCAGTGGCCTTGACCGTGTACCGTTCATACGAACCTGCAGACATTTCCAGCTTCATGCCGGCGGTGTCCGAAGGCTTGCGCATGATGACGTTGATCGCGCCGCCGGTAGTGTTGCGGCCAAACAGGGTGCCCTGCGGACCGCGCAGCACTTCCACGCGCTCGGTGTCGAAGAAGGCGTAGTTATTCGCGTTCTGGCGCGCGATATAAACGTCATCGACATACGTGGTGACAGGCGCGTCGAACGTGGCCGTCGACTGCGAATTGCCAAGGCCGCGCAGGAAGTAGGCGTTGGCCGAAGCCAGGCCTGCGTTATGCTGCGAAACCATGCCGGGCACGAACTTCGACGTGCTGATCGTGTCAACCACGGCAAGGCGTTCAAGCATCGCTTCGCTGAAGGCCGAAACCGTGACTGGCACGGATTGCAGCTTTTCGGCGCGGCGCTGCGACGTGACGACGATTTCTTCCAGTCCCTTGGTTTCAGGAACGGCGTCGGCGGCGGAATCCTGAGCGTGCGCCGGCATCGCGGCAAGCGCGAGCGGAACAAGCATCGAGGTTAGAAGCAGGCGGTGGCTGGTCATGATATACCCCTCATGTGTGGCCTGTGGGCCGCCCGTATTGTTATAATGATATAATGATATGTCAATTGAATGACGGATTGCGGTATCGCTCTGATAAAACAGGATATTTACCCAAAAACAGGAAGCCGGCCGAACAAAGGGGGAGGATTGCTGCAGAAATCTGCAACGCCGGGGCGAAATCTTGGGTGAAATCGCGAATCAACCCGAAAACCAGCGGGCCGAAACCGGCGCCGGTGGAGAAGCAGACATAGAACACGCTGTAGATGGCCGCATAGGACCGCATTCCGAAGTAGCGCGAGGTAAGATAGGCCACGACATCGTATTCGATGCCCAGCGCAAAGCCGATCAGCACGATGGCGACCCGTGCCATATCTGGGTCAAGCTGCCCGCCTGCCAGAATCATGCATGATATCGCAGGCATGCCCAACAGCACGAACGCCACCGCAGGCGCCCAGAACCGGTCCAGCAACCATCCGCCAATCAACCGCCCGCCGATGGACGAAAGCCCGACCAGCGGTGTCAAGGTCAGGATCGTGGCAGAATCAATGCCCCGGTCCAGCAGGATTGGTTCAAGGTTGGGCACGGCCCCTGCCAGCGCGAACGATATGGGCACCAGCACGGCGGCAATCAGCCAGAACCGCCAATGGCGCAGCGCCTGTGCCTTGGTCATGCCCGGCAGCGGTTCCTGCACCGCGGTTTCGGATAGGGTTTCTGTGGTGGCTTGGCTGGGTTCACGGAACAGCACCAACGCGGCGGGAATGGCAAGGCACAGCGGCAGCAGGCCCAACGAGAAGTATCCCGCGCGCCAGCCGTAATCGGCAATCACCCACGCCAGAAACGGCTTGCACAGCACCCCGAAAAGGCCGGTCCCGGTCATGGCAAAGCCCAGCGCCAGTCCGCGGTGCTTGTCGAACCAGCGGTTAACCGTGCGGGTAAACGTGATCGGCAGTGTGCCCGCGCCCAGCGTCGCCATGACCGCCCACGTCAGGTAAAACTGCGTCAGCGAATTGCCCAACGTCGCCAGCGACAGATAGGCAAGACCGAAACACGCCAGCGAAATGAGCGCCACGATGCGCGTGCCGAACTTGTCGCACAACACGCCGGCAGCAGGCGCGGCAAAGATGACCATCACCGTGGTCAGGGTCAGCCCGGCCATGATTTCGCCCATCGACCAGCCGAATTCGCGCGCCAGATGCGGTGCGAACACGCCTGCGGTGTAGAACGGGATGGCGGCCAGCCCGCAACCGATGCCCAGCAAGGAGGCGAGCAGGATGCGCCAGCCCCGGCTGAATTCATTCACGCCCGAAGCCGTCTGCACGCTATTCCTCCCTGCTGCCATGACAGCCAACGAACAGTGTTACAGCGCCAATGGACAGATGCCCCGCCGGGCCATCCGCAGGTCGGATAGGTTTGCCGGACGGGGTGCGATCAGTCCTTGGGGTTGGGGCCGTTGGTGCTACCCCGGCTAAGCAGTGCTTCCAGATCGTAAACGGGCTTGGCCGGATCGTAGGTGCCGTTCAGAACCTGTTCGAGGTAACGCGCGGCATTGGGCAGGTATTCGTCGCTCACGGTGGTCAGCGCGTGAATCTGCGGCAGGGCGGGGCGCGCGGCTTCGCCCATGTTGGTCAGGACATTCAGCGCCTGAAGCCGCACCCAGCGAGACTGGCCCGCCCCGGTCAACGCAGCCAGAAGCGGGCAGGCCTGTTCTGCCTGACCGCTGCGTGCCAGCGCCGCACAAGCGGCAACGCGCACTTGCGGGACAGGGTCTGACGTGGCGAGCTTGGCCAGCCGATCAAGGTCCGTATCGAACGCGCCCTGCACGGCAAAGCCGGTTGCGCCCCAGAAGCGGACCACTTCGTTCGCATCGCCAAGGGCGGCGCGCAGTACGCCTGCCTTGCGCCGGTCACCGCGCGCGGCGGCCTGTGCCAGCGCCATCAGGCGGCGCAGGGGGTATGCTCCGGCGACGCGGGAAGGGACATACCCTTCGATACGCGAACCTTCGGGGATGAAGCCGTTGTCATTGACGGCCAGCATGTGCGTGTCCAGCGCGCGGCGCAGTTCGGCCATGCGGCCTGCCTGTGCCGGACTGTCGGCAAGGTTGTTCACCTCGTCCACGTCGGCCTGCGTATCGTAGAGTTCTTCAAACACGCGCGGTTCGAACATGCGCTGCTGCACCGGCGAAAGTTTGCCCTGCAACCGCAGCCGGTCGATTTCCTGATAGCCCTTGGCCAGCCAGGCGAAGGCCTGATTTTGCACCAGCGGCAGGTGCGGCAGGTAATTGCGGATATAGCGCCAGCGCCCGTCAGATACGGTGCGGACGAAATCATAGCGTTCATCCATGCGGTTGCGCATACCGAAGGCGTATTTTTCACGGGTTGTCGCCGCCCGGCCCATCAGCGCCTTGCCCTGCATGACTTTGGGAATAGCCGCGCCCGCCAGCGACAGCACAGTGGGGGCAAGGTCGATAAAGCTGACCGGGCTGCGCACTTCGCTGCCGGCCTTTGCCGGGGAAAGGTGTGCCCATTTGGCGGGAACCCGCGCGACCAGCGCGCAACGCAGCCCTTCGTCATAGCAATAGCGCTTTGACCGGGGCAGCACGCCACCATTGTCGGAATAATAGAAGACGATGGTGTCTTCAGACAGGCCCGCCGCGTCCAGTTCGGCCAGTAGTTTGCCCACTTGCCCATCCATGATGGCCATGCGGTTGTAATAGCCTGCAATGTCGGCCCGGATCACCGGCGTGTCGGGCATATAGGCGGGCACGCGCACCTGATCGGGCGTGACCGCGCCGGGGGTGGGCTTGAAGTTCTGCGATTCATGCGTGGTCATCAGGTTGAACACGGCCATGAATGGCTTGTCTGCAGGGCGGTTCTTCCAATGGGCCTTGGTGCTGCTGTCGTCCCAGATGGCCTTGGGATCGACGTCGCAGTTATAGTCGGTCTTCACGTTGTTGGTGACGTAATAGCCCGCCTTGCGCATCAGGTCGGGATAGGTCGGCAGAATGCCCGCAGTCTTTGCATCGGCGCGCATGTGGTTGGCGGGCGCATTGGATTCAGGCAGTACGCCAGTCAGAATGCCAAAGCGCGACGGAGCGCAGACCGGCGCGTTGGAATAGGCATTGCGATAGAGCACGCCCGCCTTGGCCATGGCGTCGATGTTGGGGGTGCGGGCCAGTTTGTCGCCATAGGCGCCGATGAAGGGATTGTTGTCCTCGCTGACGATCCACACGATGTTGGGGCGGCCCGCAGGTGCGGCGCTGATCGCAGGCGCAGCGGCTGCTGCAGCGGCCCCGGCAAGGCTGCCTTTCAGGAAAGTGCGGCGGGTGTTCATGGTCATTGGCCGTGCTCCGGAGTGGGCGCGTTGGGATCGGCGGGGCGCAGGTGTTCGGGCAGGCGCTGGCGGTCACCACTGTCGTCAAAGCTTTCGCGGCGGCGGAATTCCTCCGGCGCTTCGGCCAGCGCGGGGGTGGAATACTTGCGTGCTTGCTCCCACCACAGCTTCTTCAGTTCAACCACCTTTGCCGGATACTTCGCGGCAAGATCGGTGCTTTCCGAAGGGTCGGCTTCGACATCGTAAAGTTGCCAGACGTCGCTTTCGAAATCGGTCATCTGCTTGTGAATGGTCAACGCGCGCCATTTGCCGCTGGTGATGGCACGGTTGCCGCGCAGTTCGAAATACTGGACAGGGCGGCCCGGTGCCTTTGCAGAAGACAGCGTTGTTTTGAAGGACTGACCCGCCACCGGCAGTTCGGCTACTTTGCCGACTTTTGCAGGGAAGCGTGTGCCTGCGGCGTCGGCCAGCGTGGGGGCAATGTCCACCACATCGACATATTGATGGCGGATGGCGCCGCCGTCCTTCACTGTGCGCGGCCATGAAACAACCAGCGGGGTGCGCACGCCGCCAAGCTGGGGCCAGATCTTGTAACGGCGGAACGGGGTGGAGCCGAGCATGGCCCACGGGCGAGGATATTCGGCCTGCGTCTTGTCGGTGCCCAGTTCATCCAGCCGCGCCAGCATCTGTTCGGGCGTTAGTGTATTGGGGGCATAGAGCCGTTCGAAATTGCCCTTCTGCCCCGCTTCGGACGCGGCGCCATTGTCGCTCATCACCACGATCAGCGTGTTGTCGAACTGACCGGTATCTTTCAAATGCTGTACCAGACGGCCAATCTGCGCGTCTGTATGGCTGATGAAGCCTGCGTAAGTGGCCATGAAGCGGGCATAAACCGTCTTTTCGGTAGGCGTCAGATCGGCCCAAGCGCGGTCACCGGGGTTGCGCGGTGGAAGGGTGGTTTGCGCAGGCATGATGCCCAGCGCCTTTTGCCGGGCCAGCCGGTCTTCGCGCATGGCGTCCCAGCCCTTTTCATAGACGCCCTTGTAGGAATCTATCCATTCGCGCGGTACCTGAATGGGCGAATGGCCTGCGCCATAGGCCAGATAGATGAACTTTGGCTGGGTTTTTGCGCCGGTAACGGGGGCGGGCAGCGCGGCAATCGCACGGTCGGTAATGTCGACCGAGAAGTGATAGCCCGGCGTGTCGGGTGAGGGGATTCGACGGTTTCCTTCGATCAGTTTGGGGTGATACTGATCGGTCCAGCCCAGGAAAAAGCCATAGAAACTGTCAAACCCGCGTTGCAGCGGCCATGATCCGTTCTTACCCGGCGTGCCGTCCTGATCTTCGGGGGCAAGGTGCCATTTGCCTAGGCCCAGCGTCTGATAGCCTGAAGTGTGCAGCACTTGCGCAATGGTCTGCGCATTGGGGGCCAGTTCGCCCCGGTCGCGCGTCAGGTCGGCCGGGTTCACCTTGCGCGCGGGCAGATCAGCCATGCGCACGGTCTGCGGGTTGCGCCCGGTCAGCAGAGCGGCGCGGGTGGGCGAACAGACCGCCTTGGTATCAAAGCGATTGAACCGCAGTCCGCCCGCCGCCAGCGCGTCGATAGCCGGAGTGCGGATTTCCGAACCGAAGCTGCCGATGTCGGAAAAGCCGACATCGTCCAGCACGATGACCACGATATTGGGTTGCTGTGCCGGAGCCTTTGCCAGCGCGGGTGCTGCAACAAACGTGGTGGCGAAAAGGGGCAGGGCACAGGCTCTGAGCTTTGAAAGGCGCGACACTGTTTTCCTCTCCAGTCCACGTTTGGATTCGCATGCGCATGGGCCGGTTGGGCCGTGCGTGTTGTTGGCGGCTTTCTATCAAAACGGACAAGGCTGTCAATTTTGGAATGACAGCGCTGTTTTTTGGAGGTAGGCAAAAGTCCGCCACACGCATGATGTGGGCTTGAACAGGGAGAGTGCCGTGAAAAAGACACTGATTTTTAGCCTTTTGTGCGGAACTGCGCTGACGCTGGGAGCAAATCCCGCCATGGCACAGCAGGCCGAATCGACCGGCGCTGACGATGCCGGATTGGCGCCAGGAGAAATCGTTGTCACAGCGCAACGCCGCGCCGAACGTCTTCAGGATGTGCCGTTGGCGGTTACGGCGGTGAATGCGGCCGCGCTGGAAGCCAAGGGCATCACCGATACCAAAAACCTTGCGCAGGTTTCGCCATCGCTGACCTATACGCAGGGTAACAACCCGTCGAATTCCACCTTCCGCATTCGCGGCATCGGCACGCAGGTCTTCGGGCAGGGTGGGGAAGCTTCGGTTTCGGTGGTGATGGATGGCGTGGTGCTGGCGCGTCAGGCACAGGGCTTTGCTGATCTGGCTGATATCGAACGCATCGAAGTGCTTCGCGGACCGCAGGGCACGCTGTTTGGCAAGAATGCCACCGGCGGCGTCATCAGCATCGTCACCGCGCGCCCGACGAAGGAATTGAGCGGCAAGGTAACTGCCTCGGTTGCCGAAATGGGTGAATACCACCTCAACGGCACCGTCTCTGCCCCGGTCAGTGACACGATTGGCGTGCGCGTCAGCGGGTTCTACAACAAGGATGACGGATATATCCAGAACGTCACCCTTGGCCGCAAGACCAACGGGTATGCATCTTGGGGCCTGCGCGGCAAGCTGGAATTTGATCTTGGCCCGTTGAACCTTCTGGCGACCGGTGAATACAGCAAGAACGACGCCGACTGCTGCCTGTCCGTGCCGATCCGCACCGACAATCCGCAACTGGCAGCCTTGCAGTTCCCGGTCGTGGCTGGGCCAAACAATACCCAGGTCGCCACCAACGGCGGTTCCACCAGCATTACCTCACAGGAAACCTATTCGCTGGAAGGCAACTATGACCTTGGCGGCGCGACAATCACGTCGATCACCGCTTATCAGAAGTATGCCTTCGACAATCAGGTCGACGTGGACGGGCTGAATACTGCAGTGCCGATCTATTCCGGCGGCACGGCTGCGCCCTTTTACGCGCAGTTCGATGTCAACGGCGGGCCGATCACGCTGAACCAGTTCTCGCAGGAACTGCGTGTGGCGTCGAATGGCAAGAACCGGCTGAACTATGTGTTCGGGTTGTATTATTCGAACCTCAACCTTGACCGTGCTTTTGTGCGCCGCATCGTCACTTGCAACACCAATGCGCTGACGCTGGGTGCGGCTTGCCCCACCGCCAATCAGGTGGCATCATCGGGCAGCCACTTTGCCCATCTCGACAACGAAAACTATGCCGCGTTCGGGCAGGTGGATTATCAGTTGTTCGGCGGGCTTAAGGCGATTGCGGGCATTCGCGTGCAGCATGAAAGCGTCAAGGTCTATGGCCGTCAGGATGCGGCGGCGCCGTTCGCCGGTGATGTGCCGATGTTCTCTGGCGCTACGCTGACCAGCGGCACCACCAGCGGCAGCGACGATGCGGTGACCGGCAAGGCTGGGCTTCAGTATGAAATCAGCCGCAATGCCCAGTTCTATGGCACTTATACCCGTGGGTATAAGGGACAGAGCCTTGGCACCGAATTCAACCAGACGTTCAACAATAACCCGGTTGTCGCGCCCGAAACGGTGAATGCCTACGAAATCGGCTTCAAGGGCAGCAACGCCGATCGCACGCTGTCGGTGTCCGTCGCGGCCTATCTGGCGGACTATTCCAACCTTCAGGTGCAGGCCAACCGTTCGGACCAGTCCACCGGCAACTTCCTGTTCGTGACGACCAACGCGGGCAAGGCGCGCACCAAGGGCGTCGAAGTGGAAGCCACGGTGCGCCCGGACGACCACTTCTCGATGACCTTCGGCTTTGCCTATACCCATGCGCGGTTTGATGCCGATGGCATCGGTTGCCCGTTGCAGCTTCAGGCAGCAGCGGTGACCGTGGCATTCGGTGGGACCACGCCGGTCAACACCTGCTATCGCCAGCGGGCGCAGAACGGCACGCTCTCCGGCCGTATTCAGGACGTGCGCGGCGGTATCCTGCCCAACACACCGGAATGGCGCCTGAACCTCAGCCCGCGTTACGAAACCGAAATCAGTGACAGCCAGGTGGCCTATGCCACGGCATCGCTGGCCTATCAAAGCGAGGTGGGCTTTGCGCTGGAACAAGACCCTCTGCTGGTTCAGCGTGGCTATACCACCATCGATGCGACCATCGGCATTCGCCCGATCGACAGCGGCTTCAGCGCCTCGGTCTTCGTGCGTAACCTGACGGGTGAACGCTTCTACACCAGCATGGGCCACGCATCGTCGCTAACCTCGCAGACGCTGACGCCGAACAACCTGACCGGCTTCCTGCCCAAGGGGGCCTTCCGCTATTTCGGCGCATCGGTAGGCTACAAGTTCTGACCTGAAAGCAGGCAAAACCACTCAATCCTCCCTCGACGGGCCGGGCCGCACCCCGGCCCGTTTTTTTGGGCGGTTAAGGGCATGTTGCCGGATCAAAGATGGGCGTGCGGCGCCCAGAACAGGGACTCTTCTTCCGCTTCCAGACACAACGCGCCATCACCGCTGGTCGATCCCCTGACCAGCAGTTCGTGGCGCAGTTCTGGCACGGGGCCACCGCGTCCGGTCGCGGCAAACACGGCGGCACGGGCGATGGCGTCGATCGGCTGACGCACCGTTGTCAGCGGCGGATAGGACAAGCGGCTTTCGGGGAAATCGTCAAATCCGGCCACAGCCAGATCCTGCGGGATGCGGTATCCCATCTGCTGCGCACGGGCCATCACGCCCATGGCCATTTCATCGCTGGTGGCGAAAATGGCGGTGGGGCGCTGCGGCAGGGCCAGCAGCCTGTTTGCAGCGTCGACGCCTGATGAAAAGGTGAACGTGCCGCGCACCATCAACAGCGGATCAACGGGAATTCCTGCCTCATCCAGCGCGCGGTGATATCCTGCGATGCGCGTTTCCGACGCTTTTTCTGGCAAGGGTGGGGCAACAATGCCGATGCGGCGATGGCCTAGCGCAATCAGGTGGCGGATCAGGTCTGCGGTGATGGTTTCATCGTGCACGCGGATGGGCGTGCCGTAACCTTCATGCACCGCCGCCACTCGCACGGTGGGAATGCCCTGACGTTCCAGAAAGTCCAGGATCGCGCCGTTATCGGGGAAGGGCGGGATCAGAATGGCGCTGTCCGGGCGCAGCGAAAGCTGGATGTGGAAATCGCCATTGGCAGGAATGTCTGCCGGGTCGATCAGTTCTGTCACCAGATGATAACCCACTGCGCGCGCGGCAGACCCGATAGCAATCATCATCCGCGCGTTATAGCTGCCCGCCCGTGCCAGCGCGATCAGCGCGATGACATAGCTGCGATTGCCGGCAAGCTGCCGCGCGGCCAGCTTGGGCTGATAGCCAAGTTCGCGCACGGCGGCGGCAATCCGTTCGCGCAGGGCGGGGCGGATATTGGTTTCACCATTGATGAAGCGGGACACCGTTTTCAGCGAAACGTCGGCGCGCAAGGCAACGTCCTGAATGGTTGCTACTTTGCCTGCCATCTGCCTGTCGTGCGTCCTTCCGCCGTCAACCATATCAATCGATATCAACTTGGCAATCAGGAGGACGCCGGCAGGTGGAGGCAGGGCGCGCCGTGGTTTCGCGCGCGACGATCTGGTGTTCAAGGCATTGTGGTGCTGTTTCGGTGCCGTTCGCGCCACTTCGGGCCAGCGCCACGGCCAGTTCGGTGGCGCGCCGGGCGATTTCGGCAATCGGTTGGCGCACCGTGGTCAGCCTTGGCCACATGCGTTTTGCCAGCGGGCTATCGTCGAACCCTGCCACCGACAGGTCTTCGGGCACGCGGATGCCGCGCTTGTGCGCCATGGCGACAATGGCTGACGCGGTATCGTCATTGCTGGCGAAAATGGCGGTGGGTCGGTCATCCCGGTCAAGGAACGCGGCGGCTGCTTCCATCCCGCCATCGAACGACAGGGCGGATGTGATGACAAGGCTGTGGTCCAGCGGCAACCCTGCATCGGCCAGCGCGCGGACGAATCCGTCATAGCGCGAATGGTGGATCAGGTGCGTGGGCACCGCGCGCAGGAAACCAAGGCGCCTGTGGCCAAGGCCGATCAGATAGGCGGTCATTTCGCGCGCGGCTTCTTCGTCATCGATGCGGACCGATGTGACCCCTTCCAGCGCTTTGCCCGGCGATGCTGCGACCACAGGAACCGGCACACGGTCATCCTTGATGGCTGATAGGATCAAGCCTGCATAAAGGCCCGGCAGCACGATGGCATGCGCGCCCGATGCAACAAGGCTGTCAACCGCGGCAAGAATTGCTGCGGGCGTCTGCACGTCCAGCCGTTGCAGCAAAAGTTGTGCGCCGGTGGCGGTCGTGGCTTCAACCGCACCGCCCAGAACCGATGAAATGAACGAAAATTCATCCCGGCTTATCAGCAGGCCAATGCGCGTGGTATCGGCGCTGGCCAGCGATTTTGCCGCAAGGTTGGGGGTATAGTTCAGCTCCGCCACGGCGCGCATTACCGCCTCGCGCGTGGCTTCGCGCACGGGTTTGGAATTGTTCAGCACGTTCGAAACGGTCATGGCCGAAACCCCGGCAAGGCGGGCGACGGTTTCTATCGTGATCGACTGGCTTTTCTTACGCGCACCCCGCGCCATTCGCCTGTTCTTTCCCCATGCCGGGCAAATCCGCCCCCCGTTGCATCGTGCTTATGCCCTGACTTTCATCCGGCAATGATTTTCATCCGGCAATAGCCGTTACCCCGCCGATGCATCCGAACCGGGCGCAATGGCGCGGGCATAACCGCGCAGGCCCACCAGCAGCGCCACAACCGACAGCGGCGATGCGATCATGCACACGATGCTGATGGCATCGGGCAGGGCTTGCGGATCGGCAAACCAGTAGTCGGTGACCAGCGCGATGGCCACTGGCCCGCCTGCCGCGCCGATCATGTTGATTAGCAGCATATATCCCGCCGAAACCGATGCGCGCATACGGTTGGGGGTGATTTCCTGCAGTGCGGCAAGGCCGCCGCCGAAGTTGAACCCGGCAAGGAAATTCATTACCCCGATCATGCCCAGCGCAACGCGGTAGTCGCCCATCTGGGTGAACGTGGAGGTGACCGGAATCAGCGCGGTAAAACCGAACAGCGCGACCAGCAGGTTGGCTTTGTCATAACCGCGCTTGCGCAGGGCCGATGCGATAAACCCGCCAGCCAGCGTGCCGCTGATCCCGCAGATGGCGGTAATCGTGCCATAAAGGCCGCCGATTTCCGCCGTGGTCAGGCCATATTTGCGCTGAAGGAAGGCCGGAATCCATGCACCGGTGGCATTGCCGACCAGGATCATCAGCGAAAAGCCGATGCCGATGCCGAAATAGGCCTGCCAGTGGCGGCGCACATGGGCGAACAGATCGGCCAGCGCGGGGCTGGGTTCTGCCGCGCGCGCACCCATGCGCACCGGTTCCTTGACCAGCAGCATGGCGATGGACAACAGCATGCCGGGCAGGCCCAGCATCAGGAACACCAGTTGCCAGCCGCGCACCGCGCCCAAAAGCGGCAGAACGACATCGCTGGACGGCGGAACCACGGTGGACAGCAGCCCGCCCAGCAGAAGAGCCGATGCCCCGCCGGCGTAGATGCCCATCTGATAAACGCCCATCGCGGCGGGCAGGCGGTCCTTGGGGAAATAATCCGACAGGATCGAATAAGCCGCCGGGCCAAGCCCGCCTTCGCCCGCACCCACGCCGATGCGCGCGATGAACAGGGTGGTGAAGCTGCGCGCCACGCCGCACAATGCGGTGGCCACGCTCCAGATAAAGATTGCGCCCGCCACAATATTGCGACGGTTGGCCCGATCGGCCAGACGCGCCACCGGAATGCCGACCAGCACATAGAACATGGTGAAGCTGAGGCCGTAAAGCAGGCTCATCGCCGTGTCGCTGACGCCAAGGTCGTCCTTGATCGGCTGCACCAGCAGGGCCAGCGCTTGCCGGTCAACAAAGGCAAGGGTGTTGGCAAGGGCCAGCATGCCTGCGGCAAACCATGCCTGACGCGGAGATGGCCACACTTGCGCAGCCGCCTGATCTTCAATTCTAGCCGTCATGTGCGCCTCTCCCCGGCGTAAGCATATGCCCGGTACGGATTCGGCGCACCACAGGTTTAACGCTAAAAATCCTGCAAACACGGTGTTAGTCAAGCGCAAATATAGGGGTGTGGCGCAAATGCCACGACATCCGCCAATTGCGGAATAGCGCTAAACCTATCCGATTGACGGTGAGCTTGCGAATCTGGTTTAGCGGTAAATGCAAATCGATTCGAACCCCGTCCACGGTGGATGGGGCCTTGGTTGCAGGCCCGGTTACCAAAACCGCCGCAGCCGCTTTATGGGGGAGTGATACCCGTGAAAGTGATTTTCCGTGCCTCTTTTGCGTCCGTGCTCGCGCTCGGCGTCGCAACGGCTGTCGCCACGCCTGCCTTTGCGCAGGACGCAGCGCCGCAGACTGACGATGCTGCCGCAGCAGTGGTCGAAGATGTGGCACCTGGCGAAATCGTCGTCACCGCGCAAAAGCGTGCAGAACGTCTTCAGGACGTGCCGCTGGCCGTGACCGCCGTTACGTCGGACGCGCTGGCAAAGCGCCAGATCAACGACACCAACTCGCTGGTTCAGGCCATTCCGTCGCTGTCGTATCAGCAGGGCGCCAACCCCACCAACACCAGCTTCCGCGTTCGCGGCATCGGCACCGCGCTGTTTGGTCAGGGCGTTGAATCGTCGGTTTCGGTCGTGGTCGATGGCGTTGTTGCCGTGCGTTCGGCGCAGGGCTTTTCTGACCTTGCTGATATCGAGCGCGTCGAAGTGCTGCGCGGTCCCCAGGGCACCCTGTTCGGCAAGAACGCGTCGGCCGGTGTCATCAGCGTCACCACCGCGCGTCCTTCCGATGATCTGGAATTCAAGGGCGACGTGACCGTTGCCGAACACGATGAATATCGCGCTCGCGCCACGCTGTCGGCACCGCTGACCGACACGGTTCGCGCCCGCGTTTCGGGCTTCTATAACGACGTCAAGGGCGTGACCTACAACCTTGGCACTCAGGATTGGGTCAACGGCACGCAGAGCTGGGGCGTTCGCGGCAAGCTGGAATGGGATGCGGCTGATAACCTCAACATCCTGCTGACCGGCGAATATCGCAAGATGAACTCGGACTGCTGTGCATCCACGCTCATCTCGATCGTGAACCCGCTGCTGCAGCAGGTCGTCGGCCCGATCGAAGCCAGCCGTGAAAACCGCACGGTCAACGAAGACACCAACACTTACGCCAACAGCAAGGCGCAAACCTATTCGCTGCAGGCTGACTGGGATCTCGGCCCGGCGACACTCACGTCGCTGACCGCGTACCAGAAGTACTTCCTTGAAGTGAACCAGCCGATCGACCGCATCAATTCGACCTCGCCGATCTACCTCGGCACGGCTGCGTTTGCGCCCTACACTTACTGGACCCAGAACCACGGCATCGTGGATATCGACGCGATCAGCCAGGAACTGCGCCTGTCGAGCAACGGCAAGAACGATCTGAACTATGTCGTCGGTGTGTTCTACATGCACAGCGACATCCTGCGTCCGTTCGACCGTCGCCGCGCGCGTTGCACCGCCGGCACCGTGGGCCAGCCCTGCGCGACCGCCAACGTGGTGTGGCAGTCGTCGGCCAGCAGCATTCGCCTGAAGCAGGACAGCATCGCTGCCTTTGCCCAGGCTGATTACCTCATCACCGGCGGCCTGCGCGCCATCGGCGGCGTGCGCGTTCAGTACGAAAAGGGCACCAACAGCGGCGCCCGTATCGCGCCGATCGTTGCTGGCGACAACATCTTCCCCGGCAATCCCCCGGTCAGCGGCACGTTCACGGCCAGCGATACGGCGGTAACCGGCAAGGCTGGTCTGCAGTACGAATTCAACCGCAACGCACAGGTCTATGCAACCTATACCCGCGGCTACAAGGGTCTGGGTTACGAGATGGAAATCTCGGCTGATCTGGCCAACCAGACCGCCGTGCAGCCGGAATGGGTGAACGCCTATGAAATCGGCTTCAAGGGCAGCACTGCCGACCGCAGCCTGACCATTGCTGCCGCGCTGTTCCAGTCGGACTATTCGAACCTGCAGGTCCAGGCCAACCGGTCTGACCCGACCACGGGCGTCATCCAGTTCGTGACCACCAACGCCGGTTCGTCGCGTTCGCGCGGTTTCGAAATCGAAGCCACGCTGCGCCCGACGGACGGGTTCTCGATCAACGCTGCGGTTACCTATGCCCAGTCGCGGATCAACATTAACGGTCTGAACTGCCCGATCCAGCAGCAGGCGGCAGCGCCAGTGCTGACTGGCACTCCGGTCAACATCTGCTATCGCACCGCCGCTGGTGCCACGCCGATGCAGAACCTGCGCAACCGCGCACTTCAGGCCAGCCCGGATTGGCGTATCAACGTCAGCCCGCGTTACGACTATGAAGGTGACAGCCTGAATGCCTTCGCACAGGTTGCGGTCAACTTCACCAGCGCGCAGAACTTCACCGCGGAACTCGATCCGCTGACGGTGCAGCCTGCCTATACGCTGGTCGATGCAACGGTCGGCATTTCGACGCCGGACAACCGTTACAGCCTGACCGTGTTCGCCAAGAACCTGTTCGACACCAACTACCTGACCAGCATCGGCCACAACTCGCTGATGTCGACGACGGCCAACCCGTTCGATCTGGTCGGCACCTACAACAAGGACGCCAGCCGTTACTTCGGCGCAACCATCGGCGTTCGTTTCTGATGAACAGGCGGGCAGAGCCATCCGGTTCTGCCCGCCACATTGCCTGCCGCACGGCGGCGGGCGATACCCTGCTGCCATGCGCCTTGCACCGGCTCCTCCATGCCGACACTATGCCGGGCGAGTCTCCCACGTCCGGCACGCGGCGCATGGCAGTACAGGTTTGAACATTCCGGAGCACCGATTGTGGCTGACTGCGAAACCCTCTTGAACGATCCGCTCGCGCTTGACGATGATAGCGCTAACTGGGTTGCGAAGACCCGCGATGCGATGAGTGTCGAGGAACTGGTCGGTCAGCTTTTCATCTTCTCCACCTCGCTTGATAGCGAAGAAGAACTGGCCCCGCTGCTGGCTTTGAAGCCCGGCGGGATCAACCGTTTCCCCACGCTCGATCTTGCCGCGTTTCGCCACGCCACGATGCACGCGGTCACGCAAAGCGCTGTGCCGCCGATCTTCACCGGCGATATCGAAGGCGGCACGATCAGCTATCCCTTCGCCACCGCCGTCCCCAACCTGATGGGCCTTGCCGCGTGCGATGATCTGGCCACGACCGAAGCCATCGCCCGCCTTGTCGCGCGTGAAAGCCGCGTGCTGGGCTATGACTGGTCGTTTGGCCCGGTGGTCGATATCAACAAGGCCTTCCGCAGCGCCATCGTCGGCACCCGCTCATTCGGGTCCGATCCCGAAACGGTGATTGCGCAGGCCCGTACCTATATCCGCGTGCTTCAGGAAGAAGGCGTCGCGGCTTGCGTAAAGCATTGGCCCGGCGATGGTTTTGATGACCGCGACCAGCACCTTGTCACCAGCGTCAACCCGCTGTCGGTGGATGAATGGCACGAACTGTTCGGCCGCATCTATCGCCGCGTGATCGACGATGGGGTGATGACAGTGATGTCTGCGCACATCGCGCTGCCCGCCTATATCCGCGCGCGCATGCCCGATGCGGGGCGTGAAGCGTTCCAGCCTGCCACCGTGTCGCGCCTGCTCAACAAGGATCTGCTGCGCGACGAACTGGGCTTCCGTGGCCTTGTCGTGTCCGATGCCACCGGCATGGGCGGGCTGACCGGATGGATGGAACGGTCCGAAACCGTGCCTGCGGTCATCGAAAACGGCTGCGACATGTTCCTGTTCAGCCGCGCGCCCGAACGCGACTACAACTTCATGCTCGATGGCCTGCGTAGCGGCAAACTGTCTGAAGCGCGCCTGTATGAAGCGGTCACGCGCATCCTCTCGCTCAAAGCCAAGCTGGGCCTGCACACCCGCGCACCCGAAGCGCGCCTTGCCCCGCTGGATGAAATGCGCGAACGGCTGCAAACGCCTGTGCACGCGGACACTGCGCAGGATGCCTGCGGCCAGTCGATCACGCTGGTCAAGGATGTGCAAAGCCTGTTGCCGCTGAACCCGGCCAAACACCGCCGCGTCGTCTATTTTGCCGAAGAAGGCTACAGCTTCTGGGATGGCGCGCTGGCGCGCAGCTATGACCCGTTCATTCAGGGTATGCGCGAACGCGGGTTCGACATGCGCCCTTATGATACCGACGCTCCGCCCACGCGCGATGACACCGATCTGGTGCTCTACCTTGTCGGACAGGAAGCCACGCCCAGCGCATCACGCATCTACCTTGATTTCGTGAAGCTGCACGGCGGCATGCGCAAGGCGATGAACCAGTATCCGCGCGAAATCCCCACCGCGCTCCTGTCGTTCGGTCAGCCCTATTACTTGTATGATGCCCCGCAGATGGCCACTTGCGTCAATGCCTACAGCTCCATCGCCCCGGTGCAGACCGAAATGGTCAGTCGCCTGACCGGCAATGCGCCGATCACCGGCAAAAGCCCGGTCGATGCGTTCTGCGGCACCGAACAGCTTCGTTACTGAAGGATCTGATGGCATGACCAGTCAGCCCAACGATCAGCGCGCCCAGCTTGAAACGCTGTACGAACAGATGGCTCCCAAAAGCCTGACCCCGTTGTGGGAAAGCCTGCACGCGCTGGTCACGCCAGAGCCGGTGTCGCCCGCCGTGCCGTGGCGCTGGTCATTTGGCGAGGTGCGCGATTTCCTGATGCGCGCGGGCGATATCATCAGTGCCGAACAGGCCGAACGCCGTGTGCTCATCATGGAAAATCCCGGCATTCCGGGCCAGTCCGCCATCACGCCCAGCCTTTATGCCGGGCTTCAGTTGATCCTGCCGGGCGAAGTCGCCCCTTGCCATCGCCACACACAGAATGCGCTGCGCTTTGTCATGGAAGGCAGCGGGGCGTTTACCGCGCTTGATGGCGAAAAGGCGGTGATGGAACCGTTCGATCTGGTGCTGACGCCTTCGGGCCAGTGGCACGACCACGGCAACCAGACCGACCAGCCGATGATCTGGCTCGATGGTCTCGACATTCCCACCGTGCGCCTGTTCGACGCAAGCTTTGCCGAACGGCTTGACGTGGCCGCCCACCCTGAAACCGCGCCTCCGGGCGACACGCTGGCGCGCTACGGCCACAACCTGCGCCCGCTGCGGGGCAGCGCGGCAGATCGTCGCCCGGCCAATCGCCCGCTGTTCCACTATCGTTATGCCGATTGGCGTCCCGCGCTTGATGCACTGGCAGCCAGCGCCGACATTGACCCGCATGTCGGCCACGCGCTGGAATTCCTCAACCCGGCGGACGGCGGGGCGGTGCTGTCCACCATTTCGGCCCATGTCCGCCTGCTGCCCGCAGGGTTTGAAACCCGCGCGCGCCAGTCGACCGACGGCACCGTGTTCGTGGTGGTCGAAGGCGAAGGCACCCTGCTGCTGGGTGACAAGGAAATCCCGCTCAACCCGCGCGATATCGTGGTAGTCCCGTCGTGGGTTCCACACCGTTTTCACGCGCGGCACGACACCGTATTGTTCGCCTATTCCGACAAGGCTTCGCAACAGAAGCTCGATCTCTACCGGGAGCAACTGCTTTGACCCTGATGTTCGATCCCCAGCCTGCCACCATTGCCAAGACCAGCGACGGCCAGGAATTCCCGGTCCGCCGCCTGTTCTGCATCGGCCGCAATTATGCCGACCATGCCAAGGAAATGGGCGTTGAGGTCGACCGCGAAGCGCCGTTCTACTTCACCAAATGGGCCGAAACGATCATGCCGTCGGGGGCGACCATTGCCTATCCGCCGATGACCGCGAACTACCACTACGAAGCCGAACTGGTAATTGCCATTGCCAAGGGCGGGCGCAATATCGCGGTGGAAGACGCGCTGGATCACGTCATGGGGTTTGCCACCGGCCTTGATATGACCCGCCGTGACCTTCAGCTTGACGCCCGCGCCAAGGGGCGTCCGTGGGACACCGGCAAGAACTTTGAAGAATCCTCGCCGCTGGGCCTTGTTCACCCCATTGCCGAAACCGGCGCCATGGCCACCGGTTCGATCCGCCTGACCGTGAACGGTGAAGTGAAGCAGGACGCCGACCTTGCCGATCTGATCCACTCGGTCCCCGAAGTGATCGCTTTCATCTCACGCGGCTATCGCCTTGAACCGGGTGACCTGATCTATACCGGCACGCCCGCTGGCGTTGGCGCGGTAAAGCCGGGTGACGAAGTGGTGGTTTCCATCGCAGGGCTGACCGATACGGTCGTCACCATTGGCGATCTTGCCCATGACTGACGCACTCGTCCTCCACGGCTTCTGGCGCTCAACCGCGTCGTGGCGCGTGCGTATTGCGCTGGGCCTGAAAGGGCTGGCGTGGACGGGCGTTGCGCATCACCTGCGCCTGGGTGAACAGAACGCGCCGAAATATCTTGCGCTGAACCCGCAAGGTTTCGTTCCGGCGCTGGTCGTGGGCGATGATGTGCTGACGCAAAGCATGGCGATCTGCGAATATCTGGACGATGTTCACCCCGAACCCGCCCTGCTGCCCGCAGATGCGCTGGCCCGCGCCAAAGTGCGCGCCGCGGCGCAAGTCATCGCCTGCGACATTCATCCGGTGCAGAACCTGAAAGTTCTGAAAATGCTGCGCAAACGCGGGCTGGATGAAGCTGCAGCAAATGCATGGGCCGCAGAAGTGATCGAAAGCGGCCTTTCTGCTTTTGCAAAGCTGATCGAAGGCAATGACGGCCCCTATTGCTTCGGCAATCAGGTAACGCTGGCCGATATCGTATTGGTGCCCCAGCTTGGCAATGCCCGCCGCTTTGGCGCAAAGTTCGGTTTCGGGCGGATTGCCGCGGTTGAGGCGGAATGCATGAAACTGCCAGCCTTCATCGACGCCGCGCCCGACAAACAGGCCGACGCCGAGGGCTGAAATGAATCAGGGCCACCTGCAAAGGCGGCCCTTTTTCCTATCTCCCCAAATTCTATCCCCCCAAATTCTATCCCCAATGCGCGTAGATCGGGTCTTCGCGCCCGAAACACCCGCGCACGCTTAGCGCTTCGTAAAAGCCGTCGCGCTGCATGGTTGAAGGGTGCGAATGGTTCCAGTCGGCCACGAAAGTCCGGCTCAGAATCAGCCACTTGCCATCGCGCCGCACATAGCGGTCGATATAGCGGCCCCCAGTCAGCACTTCGGTTCCGGCCTGCACCATCTGCGCCAGCGCATAGTGTTCGCCCACGGCTTCATCGCCGCGCACGTCGATCCATTCGTTGGCGACTGAATGGAAACACATCTCCAGATTGGCCGATACAAACGCGCAGATATCGCGGGCAAAATCCTTGCCGCTGCCGTTGACCACGCCTGAAATCACGGTCGAATCTTCAGTAAAGATCGAGGCGAGCAGGCTTTCGTCTGCACGGTCCACCCCGCGCGCATAGGCCATGCACAAGTCATGGATTTCGGCGCGAGAAAGCGCAGCGTCCAGCGCGGCTTCACGGTCAGTTGCAACTGCAGTCATCGGCGGGGTTCCCTTGGCAGCGGCGGCATGGAAGGCCAGCAGAGCGCGGCCTGCGTCGGCGGCACCTTTGCCGCCTTCGGGCACATAATGGTCGAACGCGACCGGCGGATCGGTGCGCGCGGCGGTGGACGGACGGTTGCTGTTGCCATCCATCACATAGGCACGGTGGGCAATGCGCCATTCCCCATCGCGGCATTCGTGCCGGTCAAGGTATCGGCCATAGACCCAGCGTTGCAGGTCGGCCTCTTCGACATAGGCGATGACATAGGATTCCGACGTGGCGGCGTTGCCATTCACCCTGATCCAGCAGTTGGACGTGCGGTGTGCGGTGGGTAGCGATCCTTTTTGCGCATCGGCCAGAATGCCGACCAGCGTTGTCGCAGGCCCGGCAAAGAAGCCGTAATCGACGGTGGCATCGGGGTGATACGCCGCGCCCAGCAGATGGGCGTCAGCCCGGTCCACGCCTCTGCTGTGCAGCGCCAGCACATTGGCAATGGCGTGGCGGGCAATGAATTCTTCCCTGGCGATCATGGTCCTCGCTTTTCCAAAAAAATCCCCCGGCCACTTGGTGACATGGCCGGGGGCAGGGAGGATCAGGTCAGTATTCCGCTTTCAGCGAAACGCCCCACAGACGCGGCTGGGCATAGTTGGTCAGGCCCAGCGTGCCGGGGCTGTCGAACACAGAGTTGATGTAGCGGCTGTCGAGCAGATTGGTTGCCCAGACCCCCACCGTATAGCGTTCGCCCACCTTCACATCGAAGTTGGCGTTGACGATGTGCTGCGCGCGGATGGTGGCGCGCGGTGTATCGATGATCGACGTCAGCAGCTTTTCACCGGTGTAGTTGTAGGTGGCCGAGAACCGCCCGCGCAGATCACCGCCCATGGCAAATTCATAGGTCGTGCCAAGCGAGCTGGCCCACTTCGGCGCGTTTTGCAAACGCTGGCCCGAAAGGTCGAGCGTCGCGCCGCTGGGCAGCAGGAAGTCGAACGTCTTGTACTTGGCATCGAGGTAGGCAACCGATGCGTTCAGCGTCATGCCTTCCACCGGAACCACGGTGAGTTCGGTTTCAAAGCCCTTGATGGTCGATTTCGCGGCGTTGAGAATGGTGTTGCCCTGCACCAGATTGGCACCGCTGCCCTTGAAGTAGATCTGCGCCAACTGCATGTCGCGATAATTGGTATAGAAGCCCGATACGTTCAGGCGGACATGGCGGTCCAGAAACTCGCTCTTGATCCCGGCTTCGAACGTGTCGACCTTTTCCGGGCCATAAGGGCCAAGGTCGTCCGCAATGCCGATCCGCCCGGTATAACCGCCCGATTTGAAGCCGCGCGCCCAATAGCCATAAAGCATCACGTCATCGTTGACCTTGTAATCAAGGCCCAGCTTCCAGCCCACGTTGTCCCAGCTTTTCGTGCCGCGCGGCGGGGCCACCAGACCGCCGCCGAATGGCACGGTGTTGGTGCCGTCAAGATCGGCAAAGCCGGGCGTGCCCGGATTTGCCGCACCCGCGCCCAGCGCTGCCAGCCAGTTGGCCGTCGCCGTGGCCAGCCGCGTTTCTGTAGACGCCAGCATGCTGGTTTCCTCGTGGGTGTAACGCACGCCCGCTTGCAGGCGCAGCTTGTCGGTCAGGTCGAAATAGGTCTGCGCAAAGGCCGAGATCGAATGGTTGTCCTGATCCTGCAGGTTCTGCTGATACAGCCCCGGCAGGCCCAGCACATAAGTCTGCGCGGCGGTGTTGTAGAACGCGCCACCGGCAAAGTTGATGCGCAGGTTCTGATAGTGGTCGTAATGCGTCTTCAGGTAGAACGCGCCCAGCGTGGCGTTGCCCACATCGCCAATGTCGATATCGCTGCGCAATTCCTGGCTGAACTGCCAGCCTTTAGTGCCGCGCTTGGTATCGATCAGCGGAATCGGGGCGCCGTCCTGATCGGTAAATTCAAACAGCTTCAGGTGTTTGTAGGCGGTAATCGATGTCAGATCGCCCAGCGCGGTTTCGGACAGGCTCATCGTCAGGCTGCCGCGATAGGTGTCCATGTTCGACAGGTCGGGCAGATCGCCGTTGATCCCGCCATCCTGCGCAGAAAAATACGTGTCGGGTGCCTTGCACACCGATCCTGCGGGCGCGCAGGGCGAACGATACATGCCAAGAAAGCCTTCGGGCACGAATTCGGCCTCGCCCGGCAGATTGCCCGCCACCACGATGGGCGATCCGTTGCGCGCGCGGGCATATTCGCCCGAAATCGTGGCATCGAAATTGCCCGATTCATAGCGCAGCGCGCCACGGAAGATCGTCACGTTGCGACGGCCCATGTCCGATCCGTCAACCACGTTGGTCACATAACCATCGCGGCGGTCATGGTTCACGCCAAGGCGCACGGCCAGCCCTTCGCCCAGCGGGGCGTTGATGACCCCGCTGGCGGTCAGGTGGTCATAATTGCCATAGCTCAGGTTCACCTTGCCGCCCAGCTTGTCCAGTTCAGGCTGGCGGTTGACCACGTTGACCACGCCACCGGTGGTGTTCGCGCCAAACAGCGTGCCCTGCGGCCCGCGCAAGATTTCGATGCGCTCCACATCGAACAGGTCCAGCAGCGCGCCCATCGAAAAAAACTGCGGCACGCCATCGTTGACGATGCCCACGGTGTTGCCGGCATAAGGATCGGGTTCGATCACGCCGATGCCGCGAATGGTGAACACCGCGTTGTTGGGCGTATTGGAAAACGTGCCGATTTCGACGTTGGGGACCGCCCCCTGCAGTGCCTGAAGGTTGACCGCGTTCATCGCTTCCACCGCATCACCGCCCAGAGCGGCGATGGAAATGGGCACGTCCTGAAGCTTTTCAGCCTTCTTCTGTGCGGTCACGATGATTTCGGTAATGCCGCCGGTGCTGACGGCGTCTTCGGCCTGCGGCGCTGCCGTCTGTGCCGCAGCCGGAACTGCTGCCACGGCAATGGCCGAAAGCCCGGCCAGCAGAAGATGTGCGTGTGGATTCCTCATGTCGTTCCCTCCCAATGCGCCGCTGTTGATCGCGGTCACCCCAACGTGGGCATCGAATCGGAAATAACCGGCGATGCTGCCGGTTTTATCGACGGGAACTCGTGCGCCTGCCTACTGATCGTTTGGACAGGCCTTTGCAGGCAGGCGCGCGCAGGCTATTTCGGGTTATACGGTGCCGGCATAACCGATAATCAGACAGGCAAGGGTCAACAGGCCCAGACGGGTCCATGTTGCCGCTTCCCCCATCACGAATACGGCGACCATGATGGTCACGATCGGCACGATCGCGGCCAGCGCGGGCATGATAAGGCTGAGCGGCCCACCTTCGCGCAACATCGTGGCCAGCGCCCAGAATGACACCATGTAAATGGCAAGGCAGGCCACGCTCCAGCCCGGATTGCGGAAGGCATCGGTGCGGCCCAGCAGCAGGCTTCCGCCCACTTGCCCTGCGGCACCGATGAAAAACAGCACGATCATGCGCGCGGTAAGTCCGGCGGCAACAGACATCAGCATTCTCCCATCTGGTTATTATGAAGATGGGTTATCGCGCAGGCGCACGCGGTTGAAAGCTGGTGTTTTGGCGGGCGCGGATCGCTGGCGCTATGCACGCCCGCCCATGGGCTGGAAAACTGTCGGCGGTCAGAAATCCGACCAGTCTTCCTCCATCGCCAGATTGCCGCTGATCGCAGGGACGCTGCGCGGGGCGGGCAGGCGCTGGGCCGGGGCCGGGTTATAGACTGGCGTCGGAGCAGGTGCTGGCGCCATGGGGGCATACCCCAGGGCACCGCGTCCGCCGTCGGGCCGGTCGCTGATGCGGAAGCTGGCGAAAGCTTTCGAAAGCTGCGTGGCTTCCTGCGTCAGATTCTTGGTCGCGGCGTTGGTTTCTTCCACCATGGCAGCGTTCTGCTGGGTCATCTGGTCCATCGCGCCGATGGCTTCGTTGATCTTGCGCAGGGCAAGGCTTTGCTCGCCCGCCGTTTCGGCAATGGTAGAGATCGATGCGGTCACCGCACCGACGCGGCCAATGATGGTTTCCAGCGCCGATCCTGTTTCGTTGACCAGCGATACGCCCGAACGGACATGGCTGGTAACGGCGTCGACGCGCTGTTTGATGGCGTTGGCGGCTTCGGTTGCACGCTGGGCCAATGCGCGCACTTCGGATGCAACCACGGCAAAGCCCTTGCCCGCCTCACCCGCGCGGGCAGCTTCCACCCCGGCGTTCAATGCCAGCAGGTTGGTCTGGAAGGCAATGCCATCGATCATCGTGGTGATCTGCGAAATTTCTGCGCTGGCGCGTTCCACGTTGTCCATCGCCTCGATCGCCTTGCTGACGACCAGCCCGCCGTTTTCGGCCTCGCCGCGCGCCTCGACCATCGATCCGCTGACTTCGGCCGCGATCTTGGCATAGTCTTCGATCTGGATGGTCAGGTGGTCCATGGCCGATGACGACGCCTGAAGGCTGGCGGCCTGCTGCTCGCTGCGGTTGGCAAGGTCGGTGGTGGCCTGCTGGATTTCGGTGGAGGTCAGGTTGATGGCCACGATGCTGTCCTGCACTAGCCCCATGGCCTGACAGAGCCGTTCCATCGCGTCGTTGAAATCGCTGGCCACGGCTTGGAACGCGGGCGGCACATCGGACAGGCGCACCGCAAGGTTGGCGTTGGCCACCGCATGCAGGTGCGATCCGATCTTGGCCATGGCCTGTTCGCGGTCTGCCACGGCGCGGGCGCGTTCAAGCGCGGCATTGCGGAATATCATTACCGCCTGCGCCATCGCGCCCAGTTCGTCCGCGCGGTCGGTGCCGGGAATCGGCGCATCGCTCTGGCCATCGGCAAGCGCCGACATCGTGGCGGTCAGCTCGGTAATCGGCGTGGCAATGGCGTGTGAAAGCTTGCGCGACAGCAGCAGCGTCAGGCCGATCATCGTGGCCCCGCCCAGCGCCAGCGCAATCCACGCGAACAGGATGGCGTTTTCCTGTGTGGCCGTGTCAGACGCGATCAACGCGGTCTGTGCATCGCGCACTTCACGCAAGGGCAGCACTGCATCGCTGACCAGCACAGCCTTGCCAGCGGCGCGGATCGCTTCCTGCGCGGCATCACGCTGACCTGATTTTACGACATCAATATATTTGTCGCCCCAGTTTTCGCGCCATTTGAGGGTTTCGGCGCGCGATTGCCGGACACGTTCCTGCATGGCAGGGTCGGTCAGCCGGGTTTCCAGCGCAGCCGAAGTCTTGTCGTAATCGTCACGCCCTTCGTAATAGGATTTCAGATAAGTCGGGTCTGCCGTGACAAGGAACCCGCGCATCTGGCTGTTCTGCCGCAGCAGCGCCGTTTCCAGCGAAAGCGCATCGGCAAGGATTGCCTGGGCTTCAGTGTTGCTGACGGTGATGCTGGACACCATCGCCAGACTGGCTCCGAACACCACCATCATCACGGCTGCCGATACGTTGACAGCGACGAAGGAGAGGCCAAGCCTGCGGGGGATGTTCATGCGGTCGAACACGGTTGCGGTTCCTTGCGAAAAACGGGGCGGATCTTGGGGTGCGGCCCATCCGGGCAGGATGGGCCGCGGGGGGGGGGTCAGAACGAGAAGCGGAGCGAGCCGGTAACGGTGCGGCCATTCATCACTTGCGCATTGGCCAGCCCGGATGCCGGAATGGCGGCAGACGCGATCTGGACGATTGCCAGTTTGTTGAACACGTTGAAGGCGTTGATGCCAATCTGCACCCGGTCGACCGGGCGGAACTGGACGAACGGGCTGACCAGCACATAGCCGGGCTGTTTCAGGATATTGGTATCCTGCGCAAAACTGCTGGTCGTGCCGTTGACCACCGCGCCCAGCGTGACGCGGGCGAGTTCAACCTGTGGGCGGGCCTGAAACGACAGTGACGGGATGTGGCGCGGGTGGTTGCCTTCCAGCGCGGGATCGGTGCGGTCCTTGTCGATCGACGCCTTGGTCCATGTTGCGCCCAGTGTCAGCGCAAACGGCCCATGGCGCACCTCGCCTTCAAATTCCACGCCGCGCGCGCTATACGTGCGGTCAATCGGGATGACGATGACCTGGCCCGTGGCATCTGCGCCAATCTGATAATTGCGCTCTCCGGTCGATGCCCAGAATCCGGTGACATAGGCGGTCAAGCCATCCTTGCGATATTTCAGCCCGGCTTCGGCCTGTTTGACATATCCGAACGCGGTAGAAGGATCGATCAGCGCGCCCGACGCGGGGTTAAGCGAAGCTGCGCCCAGAATGCGTTCGGCATTGGCGCGGCCACCCCGGCTGTATCGGGCAAAAACCGAAAGCGGTTCGGCCACGCGGTAGTTTACGCCAGCGGAATAGGACAGGTAGTCATAGTCATAGTCAACCACGGCGGGCTGGGTCAGTGGCAGGATGGCGACTTTGGTTTCCGGGACTGAAACCGCGCCGTCGCCATTCACGTCGATGATCGCGCTGCTGATGCGCCCGCCGCCATAACTGCCTGAAAAGACGTTGCCCGAAACCGATCCGCGATCGTACCGCAGACTGCCCCCGATGGCGATCTTGCCCACCTGGTAGTTGAGCGAACCATAGGGCGCGAGAATGCGATAATTCAGGTCATAGCGGTTGTGATATTCCGCCAGCGGCACGCCAAAGCCAAAGCCATAGGAATAGATGCCGTTTTCGGTCAGCGGCGTGCCACCGGCCGATGTCAGGTTGACCAGTGCGTTGTTGCCGCCACCTGCAAGATCATTGATGCTGTTGGTGAAATTCCAATACATGTCCACCGCTTGCGATGCAGAGTAAATGCCCGCCGTGGTGGTCAGTCGCCCATCACCAACATTCCACACACGGCTTGCGCGAAGGTCATTGGTGGCATTGTCCAGAGAACTGGTCTTGCCGTTGATGCGGATGGAAAAGGCCAGCAAACCATTGCCGTTCAACGTCGCGGGTGATGAAATCGCCTGCCCCGCCTTGGCTCCGGACGCATAGGAAAGCGTCGCACCCGGCCCGCCGAACAAGGCGGCGATGGCCGCGCCCGGCGCGGTGACCATCGAGATGGCTTCGTTGTATTCGCCGCTGATATCGGCAAAACGGAACTTGTTGGTCACGCTCCAGCCTGCAACATCGAACTGGGCTTCGAAGCCGATCGATTTGGTCACCCCGCGCAATCCGTTGCGCGCGTCGATAGAGGTGCGATTGTTGTTCTGGTCCAGCCCGATATAGCGCGCCGTATTTTGCGATTCATACGCATCGCCGCGCATGCTGTTGCCGGCAATATCGGTCAGCACAGGGGCGTTATCCGTGCCGGTAAGCTGCACCGGTGCCAGCGAATAGTTGGGCTGGCGATCATCCAGATACTTGCCATAAAAGCGGATGAAGCCATTGGCGAACTGGCGCGTGACATTCAACTTGATCTGCCCACCACGGAAACCGTCATAACCGATTTCGCGCGGGCCTTCGCCTTGCCGGTAAAAGCCGCCAACGTGAAAGCGCCAGCCATCGCCCAGCGGGCTGCCATATTCAAAATCGATGCGCTTCAGATCATGGCCGAGGCCGCTGGATACCTGCACCGTGCCGCCTGCGGTTTCGCCGGTCTTGGAAATAAGGTTGACCACACCGCCGGGCGAATTCGACGCAAATGTCGATGCCGATCCGCCGCGAATGGCCTGAACCTGCGACAGTGAAAGGTCGGCGCGGATGAACTGGTCGGCAGAAGCAAAGTGCAGATCGCCAAATTCCAGAACAGGCAGGCCATCTTCCTGAATTTGCAGGAACTTCGATCCATCCGCCGCCAGCGGAAGTCCGCGCACGGTGATTGACGAAAAGCCATCGATGTCAGAGGTTTCGGCACGGATACCCGGAATGTTCTGCATGATCCCGGCAACCGAACTGGCCGAAATCTTGCCCAGATCGGCCTCGTCGATCACGCTGGCCGAAATGGCAGTGTCCAAAAGGTCGCGCCCTTTGGCGACCCCGGTGCTGAAGGCCTTGCGGGCCGGGGCAGGGGCAGTTGCAGGATCAGCAGCTGGATCGCCTTTTCCCTCAGTCGCCATGGCAGGTGATGCGCCCAGGGCCGCACCGGTGCAGGCAAGGGCGGTGGAAGCAAGAAGAAGGGTAAAGCGCATCAGATCCTCGTCACAATGATTCGAGGAATGGAGATAGTCCGGTGGCTTTAACCATGTCCGCGAAGCCCATTATGTAGTTTCACGGTGTCGTCAGGTGTCTTTAGGTGACGTCTGGGCGCGGCATCAGGGAAACCCCCTAGGATGCCATTACCAAGGCCGAAAGCATGACTCTTTAACAATCAGGCCTTGTTGCAGTGCCCTGAAAGATAATGACTTTGTCCATTCTTGCCCCAATCGACCCGGCACCGCATTATCGGGCAGAACCCGCAGAGCCGGGCAGCCGCACCATGGCGCAATTGCGCGTCGAAGCAGACAAGGCGCACGGCTTCGGCAAACCGTTTGTCGCTGCCGTTCTGGAATCGCTGGAGCGGGTCTTGCCGGTGGTTCCTTCACTGTTGCACATGGTCGAAGACTGGCCGGGCGATCTGGCCCCCGCCGGGGTGATATTCCGCCTGAACGCCGGGCTTCACGCGCTGGCGCGGTCTGGCAGGCACCCGCAATTGCAGCGGATTTATGCAGCGGCAGGTAACGGTCTGGTACCCGACGCCGCTCAACTTGATCTTGCCATCGCGCTTGCACTGGCCGAAGGCGAGGCGGATCTTGGCGGTTACATTGCGCGCCCGACGCAAACCAACGAAGTGGGGCGTATTGCCGGGCTGGCGGCAGTGCTGATGGAATTGAATGCGCGCACGGTAATGCCGTCGGAAATTCTGGAACTGGGGTCCAGCGCCGGATTGAATCTCAATCTTGATCGCTATGCCTGCAATGTGTTCGATACCGTGGCGGGCAATCCGCGCAGTCGGGTTCGGATTGCGCCCCGCTGGACAGGGCGCAAGATGCCGTCTGCGCCCGTGCCCATCGCGGCGACGCGCGGGGTCGATCTGCATCCGCTGGATGTTGCCAAGGCACGCCACCGCGAACGGTTGCACGCTTATGTCTGGCCCTGTGAAACCGCGCGCGACCAACGGTTGAGCGCCGCCATCGCTATTGCCCGACGCCATCCGCCACGGGTCGACCGGGGCACTGCGACGGCGTGGCTTGACGCTCAACTGGCCAGCCCGCAGCGTGAAAGTGTGCGCCGCGTGGTGTTCCATTCGATGGTGGTGCAATACATGCCTGAAGCTGAGCGCATTGCCCTGCGCCGCACGCTGGCCCGCGCCGGTGCCGCCGCCACGCCGCAACGTCCACTGGTGGCTGTCGGCCTTGAATGGAGTGGGGATCGCAAGGCGGTGGAACTGCGCGTGCGCCAATGGAATGGCGGTGCGCACGACGGCGCGGCGGCGATTGTCGCATGGTGCCACCCTTATGCTGAATGGTTCGACTGGATCGGATTGCCGGATGCCTGACGCCCGCATCCGGTGGACGCAGGCGCAATACAAAACTTGCAATTATAGAATATAAATTCTAATAAATCTCCGAAGCAAAGCGGAGAGGCTGCAATGGCGTTCGAACTTTCGGTAAACCTTGAATATATGTTCCACGAAGCAGGCGATCGGATCGAGGATCGGATGGCGGCGGCGGCGGCGGCGGGATATTCCAAGGTTGAACTGTTCACCACCGGCGGGCGTGATGTTCCGGCGCTGAAGGCTGCGCTGGATGCCAACGGGCTGCAACTGGTCGGCGTTGTCGCCGATCCGCGTATTCAGCTTGTCGATGTCAAAACCCACGACGGCTTCCGCGCAATGTTTGCGCAGGCCGCTGCCGATGCGCAGGCGCTGGGTTGCCCGCGCATCGTGGTCGGGTCTGGCCCCGCAGTGCCTTACATGAAGCGCGCGGTGCAGTTGAAGATCGTGACCGAAGCGATTGCCAGCGTGGTGCCAGTGGCGCAGGCGCATGGCCTGACGATGATGATCGAACCCGTGAATACCCGCGTCGATCATCCCGGTGTATTGTTTAGCCAGACCGAAGATGCGCTGGCGGTGATCGAAGGCATCGGAAGCCCCACCGTGCGCCTGCTCTACGATATCTACCATTCCATCGTCGAAGGCGAAGATCCGGCGCAAATCCTGCCGCGCGTTGCCCCACTGATCGAACATATCCAGGTGGCCGATGCGCCGGGCCGGGGTGAGCCGGGATCGGGCAAGGTCGATTGGCCTGCCATGCTCGGCCTGCTCAAATCCGTCGGCTATACTGGCCTCATTGGCGTGGAATGCACCCCCACAGGGCCAACGGCAGAGGCGCTGGCTTGGTTCAGAGATCTGGCCGCCGGGGTCTGACAATCGCAAAAAAGGGCCGCCCGGCAAAGGCGGCCCTTTTGGCATTTCAGGCTGTATGCCGCCCTCAGGAAGGGCGGCGCTCCGTGCGGCCCTTTGGCTTGGGCTTGAAGCCGGGCTTGCCGCGATGGGGCGGGCGCTGTTCGCCGTCGTTCCCACGCGGTCCATTGCCGTGACGGCCTTCATAACCACCACGGGCGGGACGACGTTCGCGCGCCATTTCGCGCGGGCTTTCCGTCGATGCCTGAATGGTGATGCCGGTTTCATCTTCTGCGCCTGCCTGACCCGTGCGGCGCAGCGCTTCGGCAAAGCGGTCGGCGATGGCGCGCGGAATCTGGAAGAAGGTTTCGGTGGCCGCAATGCGGATCGCGCCGATTTCGTTGCGGGTGATGTGGCCCCGGCGGCAGATCAACGGCAGCAGCCAGCGCGGATCGGCGTTCTGGCGGCGGCCGATATCCATATGGAACCACACGGTATCTTCAAACCCTTCGCGATGGCCAGACTGCGTGCGTGCATCGGCCGGCGACTGCGAAATCAGTTCTTCGGGTTCGGGGATGCCCTTCTTCTGTGCCTGAACCAGTGCCAGCGCCATGGCCATCGGGTCCATCGTGGCAACCAGCTGCTCGGCGGTTTCGCGCTCACCGTCGGTCGCTTCCACGGGTGCCTGCAGCGCTTCCAGCAGGCGCGCGCGGTCGCGTTCGCGGATGACTTCGGCGGTCGGCACTTCGATCCACTGCACGTTGACGCGGGCGACGCGCAGCAGGCCTTCCACGCGGCGACGGCGCGGATAGGGCACGATCAGCGCGGCAATACCCTTGCGCCCGGCGCGCCCGGTGCGGCCCGAACGGTGCTGCAACACTTCGGCATCGCGCGGCAGTTCTACGTGAATAACCAGGCTGAGTGAGGGCACGTCGATGCCGCGTGCGGCAACGTCGGTGGCAACGCAGATGCGCGCGCGGCCATCGCGCAGGGCCTGCAGCGCGTTGTTGCGCTCGCTCTGGCTGTGTTCGCCCGAAAGTGCGACGGCGGCGAAGCCGCGTTCCACCAGCGAGGAATGCAGGCGGCGCACGCTGTCGCGCGTGGCGCAGAACAGGATGGCGGTCTCCGCTTCATGGAAGCGCAGCAGGTTGATGACCGCGCCTTCGATATCGGCAGGGGCCACGGCCACCGCTTCATACGAGATGTCGCCATGGCCGCGCGTGTCGCTGACCGTGGAAATGCGCAGGGCATCGCGCTGATAGCGCTTGGCCAGAGCTTCGATCGGCTTTGGCATCGTGGCCGAGAACAGCAGGGTGCGGCGTTCGGCGGGCGATGCGTCGAGGATTTCTTCCAGATCTTCGCGGAAGCCCATGTCGAGCATTTCGTCCGCTTCATCCAGCACCACATGCGCCAGCGCCGACAGGTCAAGCGCGCCGCGTTCCAGATGGTCGCGCAAACGACCCGGCGTGCCAACCACAATCTGCGCGCCCTGTTGCAGGGTGCGGCGTTCGCGCGAAGGGTCCATCCCGCCGACGCAGGTTGCAATGCGCATTCCGGTCTTGCCATACAGCCATGCCAGTTCGCGGCTGACCTGCAGTGCCAGTTCGCGCGTGGGCGCAATTACCAGCGCCAGCGGGGCGGGCAGAAAGTGGCCCTTGCCTTCCGCCAGCATCCGGTCAGCCATGGCAATGCCGAATGCTACCGTCTTGCCCGACCCGGTCTGCGCCGAAACCAGCAGATCGCGCCCTTCTGCTTCTGGTGCGACAACAGCAGCCTGAACCGGCGTCGGTTCGGCATAGCCTTGCGCCTCAAGGGCTTGTGCGATGGGGGCGGGGAGGGTGGGGAAAGGCATATTGGCGGTTCGATTCATCTTGAACGGAATAAACCCGACAGGCGGCGGGCCTGCCGGGGCAGCATGTCGGGACAGCGATCTTGAGATTCGTTATCCGTCTCGGCGACGTCAGCGCCGCCGCCCTTAGGCCCGAAATTGCCAAAATGCAACTTCGGGCCTTATCCTTACACTTTCGCGTCCTGAAGGATCAATTCGGCCGCCCGTTCGGCCACTGCAATGGCGGGGCCATTGGTGTTGCCCGAAACCGGCGTGGGCATGATGGAACAGTCCACCACGCGCAAACCGGCAATGCCGTGAACGCGGGCACGGGCATCGGTCACCGAATCTGTTTCGCTGGTGCCCATCGAACAGGTGCCGGTGCCGTGCAAGCCGCCTTCGACCATCTTGGCCAGTTCGGCGGCGATGGCGTCATCGTCCTGCACCGACGGGCCGGGCATGCGTTCGGTGCCGATAAACGGCTTCAGCGGATCGGACGTGGCGATGGCGCGGAACAGCTTGAACAGTTCCACCGCTTTGGCCCTGTCATAAGGATCGGCCCAGATCGCGGCGTCGATGATCGGAGCGTCACGGAAATTGGGCGACGTCAGCATGACCGAACCCCGGCTGCGCGGGCGCAGGTGATAGCCGGAGAAGGTCAGACCCGGATTGGGGGTCAGCGGACTGCCGGGCCTTGCCGCCATTTCATTGACCGTGCGCATGGCAAACGGCGCGGCGGCCACCTGAAAATCGGGCCAGGCAGGGTCTACGCCTTCGCTGGCGATCAACCCGGTCAGCGGCATGCCTACGCGCGCCAGGTGCCCGGTCCCGGTGGCGAAATATTGCAGGGCATTGCGATAAAGCCGCCAGCCAAAGAATTCGCGGTTGGTGCCGGGATGGTTGTTCAGATCGAACGACACACCGAACTTTTGATGATCGGCAAGGTTCTGCCCCACCGCCGCCAGTTCCTTGATAACCGGAATGCCCAGCGCCTGAAGCACGGCGCCGGGACCAACGCCTGAAAGCTGTAGCAATTGCGGCGAACCATAGACGCCTGCCGAAACGATGACTTCGGCCTTGGCGGTGTGGACCGTTTCGGCCCCATGCGCTTCGCAGACGACTCCGGCGGCGCGGCCATTCTCGATCACCACGCGCTTGACCGCCGTATAAGTGGCAATGGTCAGGTTATGGCGGTTCTCTATCGGCTTCACGAAGGCCTTGTAGGTCGATTCGCGCACGCCCTTGCGGTCAACCGTATATTGGCTGCGGCCCACGCCATGCGCGCCCGGCGTGGTGATATCGTCCAGCCAAGGCATCCCTTGCGTGCCAAAGCCCTGCGCCAGTGCATCGAACACCGGGGATTTATAGGTGGAGGCGGTGACTTGCAGTTCGCCATCACGCCCGCGCCCCTGATGAGCGCCCGGTTCGCGGTAGCTTTCGACCTTGCCATAACAGCGGGCGATTTCGTCCCAGCCCCAGCCGGGCAGGCCGCGTTCCACCCAGCCATCGAAATCGCTGGGCATTCCAGTAAGATACCATGTGCCGTTGATGGCCGATGATCCGCCAAGGCCGCGCCCATAAGTATGGATGCCGCCGCGCATCCCTTCGCGCGGCTTCAGCGGGAAGACGCGGAAATAGGCCGGGTTGCCCATGATCTTAACAAAGCCGCCGGCCATCTTGATGAAGGGGTGCTGGTTATCGCCCCCATCCTCGATCAACAGCACGCGGTTCTTCGGATCGGCGCTCAGGCGGTTGGCCAGCACGCATCCGGCTGAACCTGCACCCACGATGATATAATCGAATTCGGCCATCTTGCCTTCGCATCCGTTCGGAAATTAGAATGAAACTCTTGTTCGCTTTTTATCAGCACAGGCCTTGACCTCGTGTCAAGCGGCAATTAGAAGTCAAATTCTAATTGATGTTGTGGGAGAGCATATCGTGCTGCCAGTCGAACGGGTTATCGGGGAAGAAGGCCTTGCCGCTGTGGACGGAGGGTTGAAACTGGCCATGCGCCTGCCGTGGTATCGTTCGCTGCCGTTCTCCACGGTCGAAGTGGGCAGCCTTGCCATCGATGGTCAGGCTGTGGAACTGTCCACCGCGCTGGTGGAATATGACGGCGAAACCTGGCCGCTTTGCGAAAACGGAGAGAAGGTGGACACCTTCTGGTTCGTGCGTGACAGCGCGTTCCTGATTCTGCCGGGTCTTTCGTTCGACGCGGGCAGCGAACACGAAGTGGCGCTGAACCTCTTCGTCAGCCCGCCCTACATCCCCGGCATGAAGCGCACCAATCCGCAGACGCAAACGCTGCCGGTTGCCGTCGCGGCTTGAAAGAGGATCACATTACCATGACCACCGCAACCGGGCCGCAAGTCGGCGTCACCCTCTATTCCTTCACAAACGAATGGCTGACGCGCCAGTTCGAACTCGACAGTCTGCTGGCCGAAGTCGCCAAGCGTGGGCTTGGGCCGAACATCGAAATCATCGGCTTCCAGAACTTCAAGGAATTCCCTGATGTTTCTGATGCCTATGCCGAAAAATTCAAGGAAATGATCGCGCAAACCGGCCTGAACCCGGTGTCCTGCGCGATCAATTCAGACCGCTTTCTCAAGCCCGGTCAGCAGCCGATCGACGATGCTGCGCTGGTGGAATACCACAAGCGCCAGCTTCGTTCGGCCAAGAAGATGGGCTTCAGCCTGGTGCGTTACCAGTTCGCGCTGCCGGTTCACCTGCTGCCCGAAATTGCGCCCTATGCTGAAGAACTCGACATCCGCATGGGCGTTGAAGTCCACGCTCCGATGTGGGCGGGCCACCCCGCCGTGCAGGCCTATGGCGAGATGTATGACAAGCTGAACACGCCGGTTCTGGGCTGGATTCCCGATTTTGGCGGCACGGCCAGCCGTATTCCGGAATCGATGCTGAATGCCGCGCGCAAGACCGGCGCTTCGGAAAGCCTGCTCGACAAGCTGAAGGAAGTCTGGCTGGAACAGGGCATGAGCCATGAAAAGGCAGGGCGCCTGCGTGAATGGGGCCTCGCCAATGGCCACGCGCCCCTGCACATTCAGGCCGCATGCCTTGCCTTCTTCATCCTGTCCAACAACGATCCCAAAAGCTGGGCTGCGCTGGTGGACCGGACCATCCACATCCATGGCAAATTCTATGGCGTGGACGACAATGGCGTCGAAGAAGCGATCGATTACGAAACGATCCTTCCCCTGTTCCGCGATGGCGGGTTCACGGGCACGCTGGTCAGTGAATGGGAAGGCCACGCCTATGACACGCGCGACGCCTTCGAACAGGTCCGGCGCCATCAGGCCATGTGCAAGCGGATCTTCGCTGGCGGTTGATCTGGCCGGATATGAAGTTCAAGCAAGGGCGGGAAGTTATGGCTTTCCCGCCCTTTTTTTCGGCGCGGCGCCTTTACCTCACTCCCCGTAAACCCACGCTTCACGCAAATAGGAAAATTCGCCTGCGCCCTGCCAACTCGCGCCATCGGGGAAGCGCAGCTCGATTCCGGCAAGGTCGGCCTCATCCGCCAGCCGCATGTTCACGCCCATCATGGTGTTGCCGAACTTTTCGGCGGCCCAGGACGTCAAGGTAAAATGCGTGGTCGCGCCGCAGGTGGGGCAGAAATGCACTTGGGCGGCAGGGTCTGCCTTGTCGGTGCGGGTGAAGTGGCGGGTTTCACCGCCGACGGTCACTTGGTCGGGGTGGAAATATCCCCAGTGCGCGCCGGACTTGCGGCACAGCGCGCAGTTGCAGGCATGGACAAAATCGGGGAGTTTGGCAGGCGTCATGCGCACTGCGCCGCACAGGCAGGAAAGATCAGGCATTTCTGCTGCCTAGCATAAATTTCGCATCATGCGCCAAGGTGTGAACCAGCACACATTTTTCCAGTCATTGTGGTGCTATTGCACCCCTGCGACCCGAAGGGCTTTGCAGATGCAAAGTTCTTTAACTTCAAAAGGGGCGGTGCCATTGCGCACCGTCCCTCTTTTTTCAGGTTGCCTTGCCGATCAGCGACCTGCGCGGATTTCTGCGATTTCGGCAGCAGACAAATCGCGGATCTTCACATTGCGCATGAACACTTCGGCCGCTTCGAATTCCAGCGCGATGCGGCCCATGGTCAACGGCGCGCCGCTGCGGCCGACCATGCGGAAAAGCGTGTTGACGATGCGTCCGTTGACAAGGTGCGCGGCCTGATCGTCAAAGGCATAAAGATCGATGGTGTTCCAGTCGTCCAGCCGTTCATACTGGCCGTTGTGGCGATGCCACTGGCGGGCAATTTCACCCGCCTGCAGTGGCGCAACATAGTCTGTAGGCAGGCCAGGGAAATAGCTTGGCCAAAGCGGTGTTCCGCCAAGTTGTGGGCCTTGCAGCGCCTTGGTGTTGACCATGATCGCATCACCAATATCGCCTTCTTCGAACTGGAATTCGACGCAATCGGGGAACAGCCGGTCAAGTTCCGGCGCCATATGATACAGCAGGCCTGAGTTGCGGCGCTGAAGCAGGCGCGGGGCAAAGCGGCGTTCGCCAAAGCGGAAATCCATCCGCAGATGGAAATTGGCATATTCGCGTGTTGTGGCGATATGGCCAAAGCTGGCCTTGTCCGGCCCGGTAAACTTCGGGCCAAGCAGGTGCAGCACACCCCTTTCAATGCTGATCGCGCCATGTGGATCGGCATTGCCTTCGCCCTGTTCAAACAGGGTCCAGCCATCAAGATCGCGACCGTTGAACAACGGTTGCCATGGAGAGGGAAGAACCTCTGCCTTGCTGGCGGCCAGCGCCAACCGGGGGAACAGCGCGGCGCTCGATACCGCGCCGATGGATTGCAGTGCTGTGCGGCGGGTCAGCATCTATTGCTCCCACTTTTATTTCCCGCACAGGACGTTTGCGGGCAAACGCCCCGTGCGGTAGATGTTCTTGGGAATCAGGCCGCCAGCGCCAGTTCCTTGGTGTCCTTCGTGGTCGGCACGAAGGGCAGGTAGGATACGCGGTTGCGGACGGCAAAGGTGATCGTGTGCGTGCCGGCGGAAAGTCCGCCGTTCAGCGCAATGATCGTGGCCTTTTCGCCAAAGTTCCAGCGGTCGTCATAGACCGTTTCCATTTCATCCAGCGTATAGGTCTTGCCACGTACCGAAAAGCGGATGGCTTCGCGCGGAAGGGTTTCGCCGTCGACCGAAACGACAATGTCCTCGATCATCGACAGGCCAAGGCCACGGTAATAGGGCAGACGCCCCAGGAACGAAAAGCCGCCCTCGACACTGGCAAGGCTGCCTTCGACGATCATCTTGTTGTCCATCATGGCAAATTCTCCTTATGCCGTCGCGAGCGTCTTGAGCGCGGGCACTTCGGCCTCGCCCAGCAGCTTGGCCAGCATCACTTGCTGGCGGCGCACCTGTTCCACCGAATCCGGCTCTTCGGCATCCTCGATCCACCGGTTCCCTTCGTATTCCGAACAGATGTAGCCCTGATAGCCGCCCTGCTGCAGCACTTTGACGATCTGGTCATAGGGGATCGACGGTTCCACGTAGTCTTCCGTCATCTGGTAGAACTTGCCGTGGATGTTGTGGATGCGGTGCATGTAATCCAGCATCCGCTTGGGTTCGAACGCGGCGTTGTGGCGCATGGTTTCGGCCATGGCAATGGCGGGGCCGGTGCCGCCCATCTGCTGCACGTTCAGGATGACGTATTCGGACAAAACGCGGTCCTCGTATGCCTTTTCAACATAGTCCGCGATGTGCTGGGGCACGCCAATGCGCATGAACTTTTCCTTCCACACGGGCGGGAAGGCGAACAGGAACATGCCCATGTCGGGCAGAAAGCCCAGCGCGTCGGAACCGGATTTTTCAAAGGCTTCGGCGTGGCGGATGATCCACGGATGGTCAAAGTGCAGCGGTGCGTGCACTTCGATCAGGATCTTGATGTTCTTTTCTTCGGCATAAGGCGCTGCGGCCACAAGCACTTCGGGCGCGATCGAAACCAGCGCGCGGATATACTTCATGCCCAGACGCGCACCGAAATCGATGTCGTTCTTCACGCTGGCCACCTGTTCGTCAAAGGCCATTTCGCGGCCCTTGTAACGCTTGTAGTCCAGCATGAAATCGTGGCTGACGGCCGTGCAGTCATACTTGGCGATCAGGCGATGCCAATTGTCCACGTCGTCCTGCGCCACGCCGCATTCGGGCCAGCCCCAGAAGGTCTGTTCACCGATGATCTCGATGCCGTGCGCGCCCAGTTCGGCACTGGTGCGGATGCAGTCTTCAAGGCTCATTTTGCCCTGAAACGTCTCGTTCTGATAGGAATAGAGGCTGACGCCCCGTTTGATTGCGCTGGTCACACTTCACCTCTTGGCGGATGGTCGTCTGTGGCCGGGCACAAGCCGCATGAATGAACAGTGCCGAGTTTACGGGCGGAGTGTGGGCCTTCGTGGCTCTCCCCTGGGGTCTGATGCCCTCTATTGGAATTTATATTCCACTATTCAGCGAGTCGCGTCAAGGGATCATGCGAATGGCGCTTGAACACGTTTTAGAATCAACATACTCATTCAATACCGAAGGGCGCAGCACGGCGAAAAACGCCGGAACCACAGTAAATTTCGGGAGAGGTAAATGATACGCAAACCTGTTCACGCGGGCTTTATGGTCGTGGTCGCCACACTGGCATTTTCCAATCCGGCATCTGCAAAGGACGACAGCGCCACGCAGATCGCCGCGCTCAAGGCTGAAATGGCCCAGCTTCGGCAGGTCGCGCAGTCCACGCAGGATCACGCTGCTGTGGAGAACCTGTTCTCCAGGTACATGTATCTGCACAACGCTTTCCGCGATACCGACATCATCCCGTTATGGGCCAAGAAGGGCACCCCCGGCGTCCGATCGCAATACAGCAACCTTGGCGTCTATACCGACTGGGACAAGATCATGTCCTATCATCAGGGTCGCCCGGCTCCGGTTAGCAAGCTGGTGTTCCACTATATCACCACGCCCATGATCGAAGTTGCCGCCGATGGGCAGACAGCCAAGGGGCTGTGGATCGTCAACGGGCTTGAATCCGGCCTGGTAGAGCCGGAGCACGCAAAAAATATGCCGGCATGGATGTTCGAAAAGGATCTTGTGCAAGGCAAGAAGGTCTGGATGCACAACGTCTATCTCAAATACGGCATCGACTTCATCAAGCAGGATGGTCAGTGGAAGATCTGGCACTTCCACTGTTTTGAAGTGGCCCGTGCGCCCTATGGCATGGGCTGGATTCCCTTCGCCGCCGCCGCGCAGGATGATGCCTTCAATGTCGATCTGATGTATGTGGGTGATGACGGCAAACCGGTGTTCATGCCCAAGGTCGATGGCCCGGCCACGGTGCTTTCCAACACCTACCGCACCGATACCTCGCAAAAGCTTGAGGCGCGTCCACCCGAACCTTATCGCACGTTCAGCGAGACGTTTGAATATTGAAGGGCAGGGCTGGCGCGGCAGTCGCTCGCCAGCCTGCTTTTACGCTGCCAGCTTTAACCGCGCCACAAAGTCGGCCCATGTCAGCCGCGCGTCGATCTGTTCGAACACCTTGATCTGCCGCCCGGCGATTTCCTCGCCATAAGTGCAGTCGGGTTTGATGCGGCGCGCAAGTCGGTCCACCGCCTTGCTGCTTTCGGTGGTCAGCGCGGTCAGCAGCGTAAGCGGGCTGTCGCCCATCGGCCATGTGCCGCCAAGGTCGACAAAAGCGGGCGGTGTGGTGAACTTGTCATAGATCCACCGGCCCAGCGGCGATGCGGCGCGCATGTCCGCCGCCAGTTCGGCCACCGACATCTGCATCTGGCGATAGGCGCCCTGCGGTACCTGCCAGAACGGAATCTGCGTGCGTTCGATGACGTGCCGCGCCGCTTCGATATCGGTGGCAAGGTTGTATTCCCAGCCGCCGTCGGGCCAGTTGCCCCCGCCGATCCACACCACCGATGCAATGCGCCCCGCAATGCGTGGTTCCAGTTCCAGCGCATCGGCCAGATTACTCAACGGGCCGCCGCAAGTGAAGATCAGCGGCAGCGGATCATCCCGCATCGCTTCGGCCACGATGGCCTTTGCCGCATCGGATGGCGGTCCTTCGCGCGCGCCATCGCGCCCGGCCTTTATCGCAATGCCCTTGGCTGCCGGGATTTGCGCCATAAGCTCGGCTGCCAGTTTGGCACCCTCAGCCGTCGCGGTCCCTTCGGGATACGTCGACAGCTTGGGGTCCACCAGCGATACCGTGACCAGCACCGTGCGCGTCTTTTCCGCCAGCAACTGGTGCGCCAGCGCCACCAGCCCATCGGGATCGCCTTCAAAATCGTTGTCCACGATCACGCGGGCCGAGGCGCGCTGTGGTATCCATGGCTGGGCAAATGCCGGATCGGGCCATATCGCGGCGGGCAAGGCGCTGGCCGCAACCCCGCTTGCCATGCCTGCAAGAACGCTGCGCCGGTCTGGTCGTGTCATCACTTGGTCGGGTAATCCTTTGCCTCTTCCAGCACCGGCAGCGTTACCGCGCCGGTTGCCGCCCATTCCGTGCCGCGCAGGATCAGTGTTTGCAAGGGCTGGAAGTGCAGCGAAACCTCGTCATGCCCCAGCGTGACCGAGAATACGCGGCCCCTGCCATAATCGGCAGTCCACACTTGCGGATGGTCGGCATCGATGCCCTTCATGGCTTTCAGCTTTTCCGGCGTATAGGCCGTCACCGGATATTTCGGCCCGGTCAGCTTCGGGTCATAGCTGGCGGCACTGTCGCGCGCGGTGGCCAGCACATGGATCTTTGCATCCGGGTCCATTGCCATGTTGGTGTACATGTCGTCGTTATAAGTCCACACGAATTCGCGCATACCTGCGGTAATCGGGTGGGTGCGGTCCACGATATGCACCGGAAACGCGCCGGGTGGCGAACGGCGGCTCGATCCCGGCTCCATCACCGCACCGATCAGCCGCTTGTATTCAGGAATATCGCGCCCCCATGTGAACGACGAATGATAGGCGACCAGCCCGCCGCCTTCGCGCACATATTGATACAGCGCCTTGAATGCCCCGTCCGACCACACTTTCTGGTCCTTGTCGGCATAGTTCCAGCGGCTGGAATAGTTCAGCAACACCACGTCATAGGCTTTCAGCGTGTCCAGCGTGCCGTTGTCGAAATCTTCGGTCACGCGCACGTCAAAGCGTTTGGTGTCGTGCATCATGGTGCGCAGCATGTTGTTCACGCCGGTCCAGTCATGCTCATAGGAATTGCGGCCCGAAATAATCAGCACCTGCAGCCGTTTTTCTGCCGGGTTCACCGGGATCGCCACGCGCTGCACCGTTTCGGGCGGGCGGTAATCGATGGTGACGATCACTTGCGCCGCCGCAGGCACGCCCATACATGCTGCCATCAGCGCGACCACAACCTTTTTCATCACTCGTTCCCCTTTGTGATTATTCAGCCGGCGCCAGATTGCGCGCCGCCATCTCTTCGCGGATGCGCCCATGCAGGGCGTCCATCGGCCACAGCAGCGTCACCCCGGTCTGGATCGCCAGCAGCACTACCGCGCTGCCATACCAGCTCCACCGGATCGCCCCGCGCGCGGCATCGGTCACCGCATCGGGCGCATATCCCACCGCGCCCAGCATGAAAGCAAACCCTGCCGTGCCCAGCGCCATGCCCAGCTTGGTCGAAAGGCTGATCCCGGCGGACAGCAGCCCTTCACGGCGGCTGCCGAACTTCCATTCGTGATAGTCCACCGTTTCGGCAATCATGGCGAAGGCGGCGGTGATGGTGAACGACGTGGCAAGGCAGGCGGCAATATAGATCGCCAGAAATGCCGGAACGCTGCTTTCGGCCAGCGGCAGCACCGCAAACAGCACGGCTGACAATGCCAGCACTATCACGCTGCCCCGGCGAATGCCCATCCGCGCCAGAAACGGCGGTGCGACGAACGATGACAGCAGCAGCATGCCCGATACCGCAGGTAGCATCACCGAAATCATCCACGGCTTGCCCAACACTTCGATAGCGAAATAGGCGGTGGACGACATCATCACGCCAAAGCGGATGAAGTAGAGCAGGCAGCATGCAAACACCACCAGCCACGCCCGGTTGCGCAACATCTCGCGCACGGCGGGCATGATGGCAAAGTCTGGTGCGGCTTTATCCTCAAACCGTTCGCGGCAATTGCGATAAAGCGCCATTGTGCAGACGAGGCCGATGACGGCAAACAGCGCGGCGACCGACTGGAACCCGCGTTGCTGGTCATCTCCGCCAAACAGTCCCACCAGCGGCAGGACCGCCGCCGTGCCCAGCACCACCGACATCGACGTGCCGACCGACCGCATGCCCGAAAGCTTCAGCCGCTCGCCCGTATCGCGTGTCATCATCGGCATCAGCGCGGTGAACGGAATGGCCTGCAACGACATCAATATGCCCAACGCCTTGAACGTGACGAAGGCATAGGCAAGCTGCGCCCCCTCGCTCCACTGCGGCACTTGGAACAGCGCTACGGTAACCAGCGCATAAGGCACGGCGGTAAACAGGAAATAGCCGCGCGTGCGGCCCCAGCGGCTGCGGGTCTTGTCCACCGCGATGCCCACCATAACGTCGATCACCGCGTCCAGCAGGCGGGCGACGAGGAACACCGTCCCCACGCCCGCCGCCGGCAGGCCGACCACGTTGGTATAATAAAACAGCAGGAACCCGCTTGCCATGTTGTAGGCAAGGCTGGTGCCCATGTCGCCCATGCCATAGCTCAGGCGTTCGGTCAGGCGCAGTTTCTGGTCTTGCATGGCCACGATCCCTCTCCCGGATGCAGCGTGGATTTGGTCCGTCAGAGCGCCAGCGTTTTGCGGGTCAGCTCCAGCGATGCGTCCATCGGCACGGTGGGAAAGTATTCCAGCCCGATCGCGCCCTGATATCCTAGATCGCGCAGGGTGGCGGTGACGTCGGGCCAGTTCACGCTGCCGGTGCCCGGTTCATGGCGGTCTTCCATGTCCGCCACCTGCACATGCGCCACCAGATGCATTCGCCCGGCCAGCACGTGCGCCATATCTTCGCCCATCACGGCGCTGTGCCACACGTCATACAGCAGGCGCAGGTTGGGGCTGCCCACGGCCTCGACAATATCCAGACCCAGCGTGGTGCTTACCAGATACATCGCGGAAAACAGCCGGGTGTTCAGCGGTTCCAGCAGCAGGATGACGCCTGCTTCTTCGGCCATCGCAGCGGCCTGTTTCAACACCGCCACCGCATTGGCAAAGTGGTCCGCCTCGCTCATCCCTTCCACACGAAAGCCCGACGCCACGATCAGCGGCGGATGGCCAAGCGCAGCGGTGGCGGCAATGGTGTCGGCCACGGCGGCCAGCATTTCCGCGTGCTCTGCCGGGTCGACAATGGAACGGCGCGGGTCGACGCAAACTCCGGTCAGTCCCACGCCGGTTTCGTCCAGCGCCTGCGCTATCGAGTCCATCGGCTTGTCGCGCCACAGATGAAATTCCACGGCATTCAGCCCGGCGGCCTTTGCGGCATGGATGCGCGCAGCCAGATCGCCAGCTTCGGCAAAATGCCATTCGATGCAGGTGGACAGGGAATAAGGGGCAGAAACAGCAGCAGACACGTCGATCTCCCAATCGGCGGCCCCACGACGGCCCCTGCATCCGCGTTGTGCGGAAGGCCCGTTTGCCTGGCGGCTTTGATCGCCGCTACTTTATTAGAACCTATGTTCTCATTGAAGGGGCGCGGCGTCAAGCCGGTTGTCGTATGACTTCCGAAAACATGCCAAAGAATATCTGCCGTATCAGCCGGAATAGCGCGGTTTTGACCAAATACTGCGGCTTTGGACAGTGTGGCACAGAAGACTCACCACCTACAATTTGTAACAGTGCTGACAGCGTAATCTTGACAGCGCTGACAGCTGCCGCCAGCATTCCTGTTAGCGAGCGACGATTCGCATGGATGAGAGGAGAGTGCTGAAAGCTGGCGCGATAGCGCATAGGCGATGCCGTTCCGTGCGGGGAAGGCTGCTCGCCATTTATCCATAACACACTGCAATCGGTTGTCCGTCGGACCGGGAAGGGTCCTGCGCGTGCAGCCACATGTTCCTTGAGAGGGAGGACGAACATGAAGAAAACAATTCGTTTCGCGTGTCTGGTTTCGGCCATCGCGCTCAGCCATCCGGCATTTGCCCAGGATGCGGCTGACCAGCAGGTTGCCGATGGCGATATCGTGGTTACGGCAAACCGTACCTCGTCGCTGCTTTCCAAAACTCCGATCGCGATGACCGCGGTTGCCGGTGATGACCTGATCCAGTCGGGCATTTCCAACCCCACCCAGCTTGAAGAAACCGTTCCGAACCTGTCGATCGTGCGCGGCAACGGCCTGCAGATCACGATCCGCGGCGTGACCAGCACCGACGGCACCGAAAAGGGTGACCCTTCGGCCGCCTTCATGCTGAACGGCGTCTATCTGGCCCGGCCGCAGGCGCAGGAAGTCTCGTTCTTCGATATCGAACGCGTCGAAGTTCTGCGCGGTCCGCAGGGCACGCTTTATGGCCGTAACTCGACCGCTGGCGTCATCAACATCCTGTCGGTGCAGCCGAAGTTTGAATTTGGCGCGCGTGCAGATGCTTCCTATGGCAACTTCAACGCTCTGAACGGCACTGCCGTCATCAACCTGCCTGCCAGCGACACCATCGCATTCCGCGTGGCCGCCAATATCGATCAGCGCGACAGCTACCTGATTGACGGCAATGCCGCCGACGGTATCGGCATCGGCAAGTTCAAGAACAACAAGTCGGTTCGTCTCTCGGCGCTGTTCAAGCCTTCGTCGGACCTCAGCGTTTTGCTGGTTGGCGACTATAGCTGGATCAAGGGCAGCCCCAGCAACGGTGTTGCGCCGTCGAACTTCTACAGCAACATCGTCAGCGGTGCGCGCTCGACCTTCGAACGTCCGACCTATAGCGAACCTTCGGCTACCGCTGGCCGCACGCTTACCGGCGCGCAGGGCCAGTACACGTTCCGTGACAGCACCGAACGTGGCGTGATGGGCGAACTCAACTATTCGATGGGTAACGTCACGCTGACTTACGTTGGTTCGTATCGCGAATCCGACCGTAAGGAATTCAGCAACCTCGGCGCAACGCCGGTCACGGCTGACTTCTACGGCAGCTATTGGCAGACCTCGCACGAACTGCGTCTCGCCTATGGCGGCGACGGTCCGCTGCAGGCCCAGATTGGTGGCTACTACTTCAAGGAGAAGTCGGGAATCGCCTTCTTCATCAACAACCTGCTTGGCCCCAACACGCGTTTCGGCTTCCCGCAGGACCCGACCATTGCTGAAAACAAGTCGGCTTTCGGTCAGGTTACCTATGAACTGGCACCTGATCTGAAGGTGACCGGTGGTGTGCGCTACTCGAACGACCTCAAGTCGCGCGTTGGTGCCACCGTGCTTGATACCTACACTTACGTTGGCGATTCCTCGAACATCGGTAACTTCGTCAGCCGCGCCACGTTCCAGACCAACAATGCCGAACGCACGTTCAGCCGTGTTACCTGGCGTGCAGGCGTCGACTACGACAGCCCGCTGGGCCTTGTGTTCGCCTCGGTTTCGACCGGCTACAAGGCAGGTGGCTTCAACGACGGTTGCGAAATCGGCAAGGGACCGAACTGCGGTCTTCCTGCCGCCGCGCTCTATTACGAGCCTGAAACCCTCACCGCCTACGAAGCAGGCTTCAAGTTCCGCATTTCGCCGGAATTCCGCCTCAACGGCACGCTGTTCCACTACGACTATTCGGGCCTGCAGCTTTCGCAGGTTTCGAACGCCTGTGGCGGTCCTTGCCAGATCACCACGAACGCCGCCAAGGCCAAGATCGATGGTGTCGAACTGGATGCTACCCTGCAGCCGGTCGACAACTTCTCGATCCGCCTCGCGCTCAACTATCTTGATGCGCGTTATGACCAGTTCAGCCCGCAGGCAGGCATCAATTTCGCCGGTCGCGCTCTGAACCGCAGCCCCAAGTGGAGCTGGGTCGCCGGTGTGAACTATGTGATCCCGGTGGGCGATGGCAAGGTTGTGCTTGATGCGCAGACTGCTGCTCGTAGCCAGTACGAAGTCACTGATCTTGCGAACTTTGTTTACTTCGCACAGCCGGGTTATTCGAAGTCTGACGCTTCGATCACCTACAACGCGCCGGAAGATCGCTTCTATGTCGCGGGCTTTGTCGAGAACATCGAGAACAATCTCGTGATCACGGGCGCTGGCGTGGGTGCATTCGGTTCGGTGACCTTCTCCGATCCGCGTACCTATGGCGTTCGCGCCGGGTTCAAGTTCTGATCTGAATACATTTTCCTCCTGAACTGACAGGGCGGTCCCGTTTTGGCGGGGCCGCCCTTTTTCTGTGCCGCACACCGATCAATACAGGTCAGGATCACGCGGTCGTTTATGCGGGTATGAATTCAACCGGCAGGTGTTCGATCGTGAACAGCGTGTTGTTCGCTCTTCGGCGGATATCACCGACCAGCCGGATTTCCGAGACATGCGCAAGCAAGGCGGCAAGCACGGCTTCCATTTCGAACCGCGCCACCATCTGACCAAGACATTGATGGATGCCAAAGCCGAAGCCGACGTGGCCGCTGGCATTGCGCGACACATTGAAGCAGTCGGGGTCGGACCATTGATCGGGATCGCGGTTGGCGGCTGCCAGAAACAGCACGACTTTCTGCCCTTGCGGGATCGTGACATCGCCAATGTTGACCGCCCTGCTGGTCGTACGAAAGAAGGTTTGGGCTATACCGGCCCACCGCAACGTCTCCTCAATGGCCTTTTTGGCCAGCGATGGATCGGCGCGCAGTTTCTGCCATTCCTGCGGATGCAAGGCCAAGGCATACAGCAGCCCGGCAATGCCATTGACCGTCGTGTCCACCCCGGCCGTCAGGAACGAGCGCACCAGCCGCTCTGCTTCCTGTTCGGTACAATCGCCACGGTCGGCGGCGGCATAGACATCTGCAGCCCAGCCTGATCCTTTAAGATTTTCGCGGCGGCAGGCCTGCATGACCCATTCTGTTGCCGGCCCTGCCGCAGCCAGACTTTGCGCAAGCAGGGCATTGCGCGGGCCGAATGCGTTGAAAGCGGTCATCGCATAAGGCAACAGGTTCTCCCGCCCATCGTCGCGCAGGCCGATCATGTCGGGAAAAACGCCCAGCGGGAATGCCTCTGCCAGTTCGGGCACGGCATCGAACTGGCCTTTCCCGGTCAGGCCAGCCACCAGGTCCGCTGCCTTGTCCTTCCATTCGGGCAGACGTGCCTTCAGGCCCGGCAGCGCGGCAACTTTGGTCATCAGCCCGCGCGTGCGATTGTGCAGCGGCGGATCGGCTTCCAGCAGAAGCGAAGGCGGGCGCCAAGGCTCTTCCTGCGCAAAGTCGGCAAGTCCAACGCCTCTGGAAGACACGAAGGTTTCCCAATCATGCAATGCTGCACGAACATCAGCAAAGCGGGCCATGCCATAGCAGCTATAGCGAGGCAGCCTGAAGACCGGTCCCAAAGCCCGCAGCGCATCGTGATGGGCAAAGGGATTAGCCAGCACTTCTGCGGCATAAGGATCGAAGTCGGTTTCGGGTATGGTCATGCAAATTGCCCTGCGGTGTGATCCTGCTCTGTTTTCAGCAAAGCCTCGATCTTGCGCCGAACCTTCACCGCTGGCGCGTCAGACCTGACCAGAAGTTCGCGTTGGCGCAGGGCTGCTGCATCAAGATCGCGTTCGACCGCTTCAATCGCGTCGACATCCTGTTGACGGATCTTGCAGTCGGATTCGTACTGAAATGCGTCAAGCGCTTCACTGTCGAGCCGGAAGTTGCGCGTCGCAAAGCCGAAATAGTGCGTGCTGTTCGCGGTTTCGGGTGTGATGCCGTGAAGAATATTAAGCGTGCCAAGGTCTGGCGGAACATTAACATCGCCGTTGATCGCAAGCGTGATCGGCAGGCTGGTGCGGATGAATTCCGGGCCATAATAATCGGTCAGCGAAAGAAAATCCGACAGACCCTCAAACTGTGCTTCGGGTCCGAAAACCAACTCGTGAAACGCGGTGAACGGCACCTTGCCGGTGCGCGACACGCGATAGCTGATCTCGCGTTCCTCTTCGACAACCGGCGGGTTCCGCATCGCTTCGCCACCACCGATATGGTGATGCACATAAGGCAGATGGGTCAGATCCATCAGGTTGTCGACCAGAAGCTGGCTGCGCCCCTTCATGTGAAAGTAGTTGGCCGAACTATAGTGCCAGCCCGGCTGATTGAGGCCGAAATCCTCGTAAGGTGGAATCAGTGACGGGTCGCATTTGTCGGCATCGCCCATCCAGATCCAGCACAGCGGTCCGCGCTCGATGATCGGATAAGTGGGCTGGCAGAAACCTGCACCGGTGCCTTGCGATGGAATTTCACTGCACTTGCCATCGGCCTCGAACACGAAGCCGTGGTAACCGCACACCAGCGCGTCGCCCCGGACTTTGCCTTGTGCCAGCGGGAAATAGCGATGCGGGCACAGGCCATACATGGCGACAGGTTCGCCGTTTTCCTTGCGATAAAGCGCAACCGGAAGGCCAAGCAGCTTGCGCCCCAACGGCTCGCGCGAAATTTCGGATGCAAACGCGGCAATATACCAGCGGTTGCGAACGATGGAACTGGGCGTTGAGAAGGGATACATGACGGCTCCTCAGAACGTGTCGAGATCGCTGGCCACAACCACAGGGCCGGAATAGGCGGCGCTGATATCCTTGAGATACCGCAAAATATCGGCGCTCGAAGGATCATCCCCGGCAAGATGCGTCACCACGACAGACTTTACCGCCGCCACGCGCGCCAGCTTGCCGACATCTGCCGGGGTAAGGTGATGTTTGCGCAAGTGTTCGATGGCGTTCAGAATCTGCGGTGCCCCGGCGTCGGGTGAACTGCGACGGATCGCTGCCACCGTGGCATCAAGATCGATCATTTCGGACACCAGCAGATCCGCGCCTGTGGCCAGTTCCTCGACCGCGCTGCTGGGGCCGGTGTCTCCGGTATAGACAATGCACCGGTCCGGCAGGTCGAAGCGCAAGGAAACCGATTGGAACCGCGCATCCATATCGCTGCCCTTGGCAAAGTCGTAATGCGTGTTCTGGCGCGCTCTGACGGTCATCGGGCCTACCGGCAGCGATTGACCATCAGCCAGTTCGATCACCTCGACAGTGCTGGCCGGATCGTCAAAACCTTGGCCGGGAATGCCGTAGCCTGCGATGCTGACGGGCTTCATCGAACCGACCAGCCCTGCCACCAAACCCTTGATTCCCGCAGGGCCATAAATCGCCAGTCTGCCCGGAACCCGCGTCTGCAACCGCAGGCCCAGCAGCGCGCCAAGGCCGCCGGTATGATCGAAATGCAAATGCGAAATGAACACGGCCCTGATCTGGCCAACGCGAACGCCGATCTTGGCAAGCTGTTGCACCGTGCCGTCGCCCGCGTCGATCACATAGACATCCGTCCCCACCAGCAGCGCGTTGGCCGGTTGCGACCGGGCGGCACTGGAAACCGGGCCGCCCAGCGTGCCCAGCGTCACGAACTGGTTTGCATGCGCTGCCGGTTGGCCGGTTGCGGCGCGCTGCAACGGTGTTTGTGCTGCAGCAACGGCTGGTATCCCTGCGGCACCAATCATTGCGGCAGCAGCCAGGAATGGTCGGCAAATGCCGGGCCGCTTCGTCATACTTCCACTCCCACCATAAGATTGAGCAGGCGGGCCGCATTGAGGCCAAGCACTTGCGCACGGGCGGCTTCCGGCAACTGGCTCAGAAACCCCACAGGGTCCGGCTCTGCCATGTCAAAAGGATAGTCGCTGCCCATGCAGACATGGTCGGCGCCATATCTTGCCACAAGATAATCCAGCTGGCTGCGGTCAAACACCAGTGAATCAAACCACACCTGTTGCAGATAGCTCGACGGTTCACGGGCTATGTGCTGGCGGCAATCTGCGCGTGCGCGGAACGCATGGTCCATGCGTCCGTGGTATGCGGGCAGATAACCGCCGCCGTGGGCCACGCAGATCTTCAGGCCGGGATGACTGTCCAGCACCCCGCCAAATATCAGATGGCTCAGGGCAAGGGTGGATTCCAGCGGATTGCCGATCAGATTGTTCAGATAATGATCCGACATTCGTTCGGCCTGGGTGAAGCCCAGCGGATGCAGGAACAGCAAAACGCCCAGCTCTTCGGCGGCGGCAAAGAATGGACGCAGTGCAGGGTCGGCCAGATCGCGCCCGCCGACATTGGTGCCAATCTCGATGCCGCGCAGACCGCAATCGTTCACTGCCCGACGCATTTCGGATACGGCCATCTGCGTGTCCTGCAGTGGCACTGTGCCGATACCGACCAGCCTGACGGGCGCGGAAGCAGCCGCTTGGGCAATGGCATCGTTGATCGTCATCGCCAGTTCGCGGCCCAGTTCGGGCGCTGCGAAATAGTAATACTGGCCGGGGTTGGGGCTGATGGCCTGCACATCAATGCCCAACCGGTCCATGTCTTCAATCCGCCGGGTTACCCCGTTCAGTTGCGCACCGATTTCGGCAAACATGCGCGCATTCACCGCATCGGACGCCGGGCAGGAAAATGGCAATCCGCGCGGCAATTGGGGCATTTCGGCGCGAATGCGCGCCTCGGCGGCGGCAACGTTCATGTGGGCATGAATGTCCACCACCAGATGCCGCCCCTGCTGTCTGACCAGCGTTGGCTGATGCCCGGCGTGTCGGTGTGTTGCCGTCATTTCCCGCACTCAGGCCGTTTCGTTTACGGGAAACGGGCCCCAGGTCCAGGTGCGGCCATTGCTATCCTCGGCCACGATATTGTTGCGCTGCCGCCCAAGATAGGTCAGCTCGCCCTCCATCACGTCGCCGGGGCGCAGCCAGCGGTTGCCATGGAACGCGCCATTTCCCGGTGGTGAACCGGTGGACAGAAGATCGCCCGGCGTCAGGCGGATACGTTCCGAAGCATAGGACAGGATTTGCTCCGGCGTGAAGATCATGTCGGTCACGGGCCAGTCCTGCATAGTCTGACCGCTGACTTTCAGCTGGATACGAATATCGTCGAACTTCACAAACTGCTTGGGCACGATGAACGGCCCGAGCGTCTTGAAATTGGGTTGATGCTTGCTCACCCAGTCGAACATGAACCGCACGTCGGTCCGGCGAAATTCGTCCACGGTGCCGATGTCGTTGATCGCCACGTACCCTGCAATCAGGTCGTTGGCCTCTTCAGGTCTGACATAGCGGCCGGTCTTGCCGACGATCACGCCCAGTTCCATTTCCCAGTCCGGGTGTTCGCCCACCAGCGGCAGGGGCACATCGTCGTTCGCACCGGCCAGCGATGAATGCAGGCCCGTCCAGAAGAACGGCATGCCTTCGCGGGCGCGCCGGTCGACTTCGGCAAGGTTGCGCTGGAAGAAATCCTCGTCGCTTTCGCCCGGTTTGCGGTTTTGCTGGTTGAACTTGTTGTGCGTCATCATCTCGGCAACGTGCTGGCGATAATTCGACCCGGCAAACAGCATGTTGGGATGGGCAAGGCAGGGCAGGGCGTGCAGCGTCGCAAAATCGTGCTGCGGCCCTTCACGCCGCGCCGCAATGTCGACCAGCGCATCGAAGGCCCGTTCCCAGTCATTGAAAATGGCGTGGGTATCGTACCAGCGTGAACCAAGGTCGATCACCGTGCCGTCCGGCAGTACAAGGCCGGGAAACGCGCTGGCACCTGGCACCGCATAAGTGCCGATCCCGAAAGATCCGGCGGCAAGACCGGTGGCGGGATGAAATTCTGTCATGGTCGGGCCTCCTTGGGAAATATTTGAAATCAGGCGAAATAGCGGGTCGGCTCATCGTCCGACCATTCGTCCATCACGACTGTCGAGATGTCGTGGAGGTTGGTGCCATCCTGTGTGCGGAACAGGTCGGTGTCCGAAAACGTCTCGAACCGTGCGCCATCAGGCGCGCGCCACACGTCGAATACATGGCTGCCATGGGGATGGCGGCCAACGCCCCAGATCGGGTCATAGGCTTTTGACCCAAGATAGCGGTGGGTGCGCTGCTGGGCTTCGTAATCCTGCGTTTCGAACGATATGTGGTGGCAGCCGCCCCGCTCGTCCTGCATGAATGCCAATGTGTGATGGTCGACATATTCATCGCCGCGATCGAGCCGGAAGAACCCCACGATCTTTGCCTGCGGCTGGCCGGGGATGTGGTAGATATCGCTGCCGACAAGGCCCAGCGTCTTTTCATACCATGCCGATGATGCGGCAAAACTGCGCACAAACAGCGCCAGGTGACCAAGCCGCCACAGCCGGGCCGGTCCCCGGTCGCGCGGATGCTGGTTGCGCCCCAGCCGCACCTTGCGCAGCGGGGTATTGATGAGCAGTTCCGGATAGGCTTCGCGCGCGGGATGGCGGTCAGACCCATGCACCAGCATCACCTGATTACCGTCCGGGTCTGTCAGCGTGACACAGCGCCCCCCGCCGGGCAGCAACAGATCGCGCACCGGCGTCGCGCCATGGTGCGTCACCGCTTCTTCAAGCGATGCAGCATCGTCCACTTCGAAAGCCAGTCCAACGAAACGATTGTTGCTCGCCCTGACCGCAACATAGGCGCATTGGTCCTCGCCGCCTGTCCGCATGAGCAGCCGCTCGGCGCTCCGCTCGGCCGTAATCAGCCCGAAATCGGTGCAGAATTGTTCCATCGTGTCGAGATTTTCGACCTGAAACTCGACGTGGTGAAGGCCTTTCAGGCGCATGGGTCAGTGTCTCCGGAGTTGATCGCGGACAAGTGTCAGAACTCTGCCGACAGGCGCAGGCCATACGTGCGCGGCGGGGTGAAGCTGCCGGTGGCAAATCCGATGGGAGATGCCGATGCCTGAAACAGGCGGCGGTCGCCTTCGATGTTGGTGACAAAGGCCGTGGCTGACCATTTGCCGTCGCTGTCGCGCAAGGTCAGGCTGGCATTGCTGCTCCAGTAGGCCGGGGTCAGCATGAAATCGAGATAGTTGAAGTTGGTCCAGAACTTGTCGCGCCAACTGGTGTTGACTGCGCCCAGCAGTTCCAGTCCATCGGTAAGCGGCACGATCTGTTCTGCACCCAGGTTCACCGTCCACTTGGGCGATTGCAGCAATGGCCTGCCGGAACATTCAAATTCGATGACTGGCCCGGTTGGCGTCATGATGCTGGTGGTCGAACGCGGGCAGGCAAAGTTGTCGCGTGGGGCCAGCGTCTGAAGCTTCAGGCCCTGATATCTGGTGTCGAGATATTGGACCTTGGCAGACAGTATGGTCGATGCAAACGGCTTGGCCACAAGGTCGATGTCGAAGCCCTTGATCGTGGATCGACCGACATTCTCGTTGGTGTTCGCAACCGTCCCGGAAATTTCGCTATAGCTGAAATAGGTGATCTGCTGGTCTTTGTATTTCCAGTAGAATCCTTCGAAATTAAGCTGCAGGCGGTTATCCAGAAACCGGTTTTTGGACCCGATAGTATACGCGGTGATGAATTCCGGTTCATACGTCGCGCGGCCCCCGCCGATCTGCAGGCCGCCAGCGCGATATCCCGTCTCGACCGAGGCATAGAGCAGGTTTTCGGGGGCAGCCTCGAATTCGGCTGCTGCCCGCCATGTCAGGCGACTGAAATTGCGCTTCTGGTCAACTCTTTGCTCGGTTTTCAGAATGATGCTGCGGTCCGCAGGGTTGCCCGTGACCGGGTTGTACGAAATCACCGGGTAAACCTGCGTTCCGGCGGCATAGGGGATATTGCCGGGGATATAACCCTGAGAAACCAGCCAGCCATGCGTATCCGGTCCGTTCAGGAAATTGGGGAAGTGCGGCATGTTGGGGGTGCCATTGGCGCGTGTGCCGGCACATCCGATCGCGAACGAACGCGGCGGCGCGTCGGGCGGCGATCCGCCACACAGCGCGACAAACGTGGTCTGCGTGCCATCCATCGATTTGCTGTCGTCGGTGTAACGCAGGCCGCCGATCAGACGGAACCGTTCAGTCAGGTTGGCGGTAAGCTGGCCAAACGCCGCCCAGCTCTTGGTGCCGGTGCGGTAGTCCTGAATCGGCAGCACGAACTCCTGATTGAAGTTATTGTTGCCGGTGATCTTTTCGTCAAAATAAAATGCACCCAGAACGTAATCGAACATGCCCGCTCCACCCGCAAGGCGCAGTTCGGTGCTGAACTGGTCATATTCCTCGTTGAACTGGGCGGTGTTGAAGCCGGGGCCGTAAAATGCCGATGACCCTTTGGTCTTGCGATAAGCTGGAATCAGCGTGAATTCGCCGATGCCGGTCTTGAGTTTCGCTTCGGCATGAACGCCCCAGTAATCATAGTTGATCGACTGCTGTTCGTTCATGTCGGCAAGAAAGCCAAATCCGGGCGCGCCCAGCAATGTCCGGCGATAGGCGTTGGCCGCAGGTGTGTTCAGCCCTTCGCTTTCATCGAAGTCTGCCGGAATCAGCACATTGTTGCGGATGTTGCCAAGGTAGGAATCACCGGCACCCACGCCCTGAATTTTGGTGTAGTCACCGGCCACGCGCACGCTGAAATCGCTCGACGGTTCAATAAGATACTGCGCGCGAAGACCCCAGCGGTCCTGATCGTTCGACCCGTCGCGGTTGTATCCGTCGCGCTTCTGCAGCACTGCTGAAAGGCGGATGGCACTGTTTTCAGATACCGGTGCGTTCAGGAAACCTTCGGCGGAAATCGCGTCATAGTTGCCATATGATGCGGTGACACCGCCGCCCAGCCGGCCGATTTGCGGGTGGTTGGGAATGATGTTTACGGCGCCGCCAGTGGCATTGCGCCCATACAGAATGCCTTGCGGACCTTTAAGCACTTCAACACGGGCCAGATCGTAGAACGCAGATCCGAACGCGCCTGATGGACGGCCCAGCACTACGCCATCATAGTTGGGCGATATCGCCGCATCGAAATAGGCATTGTTGGTGATATTGCCGACGCCCCGCAGGAAAATCGACGTAACCTGCCCGCCAGCATTGTTGATCGAAATTGCTGGCACCGCGCGGCTAAGGTCGGTTGCATTGGCCACGCCCTGGCTGGCAAGTCCGGCCGCGCTGATCGCGTCAATCGCCACGCCAACGTCCTGCAGGTTCTGTTCCTTGCGTTGGGCGGTGACGATGATTTCTTCAATGCCGTTGCGGCTTGCAGTGCTGCCGGTGTCTGCCTCCTGCGCCTGTGCCTGCGCAAAACCGAGCACCGCCCACGCAGCGCCTGCAGCCAGTATTGCCTTGTTCATAGCCATCTCCCCTTCGCCGCCTTCTGTTTTCCGAAGACTGTTGATGGAGGTCAGTTGGCAGGTCTGCTTGATTCAGAAAAATCAATTGATAGAATACAAGAAATAGAAATCATCTATGGGTTGTGTAAATGCGCTTTGATCGTCTCGATCTCAACCTGCTCGTGGCGCTTGATGCCCTGCTGGAAACGCGCAGCGTGACCGAGGCGGCACGACGGCTGAACCTGACACAACCTTCGGTCAGCGCGGCACTGTCCCGCCTGCGCGACTATTTTGACGATGAATTGCTGGTGCAGATCGGTCGCCGGATGATGCCAACCGCCAAGGGCGAAAATCTGGCTCCGGCAATCAAGGAAATGCTCAATGTCGTACGTTTCCGGATAACGGCGTCGGATCGTTATGACCCGGCCCAGTCACGGCGCCGTTTTCGCATTGTCGCATCGGACTATGCGTTCGATGTCCTCGTGTCCAAGGCGCTTGCCAAGGCCGAACAAATGTCACCCTATGCCTGTTTCGATGTCAGCCCACCGGGGCCGCAACGGATGCGCGAATTTATCGACGGTGACATTGATCTGATGATTACCGTTTCCGAATACATTTTGCAGGATCATCCCAGCGAACTGCTTTTCTCAGACGAAGATGAAGTGATCTGCTGGGATCAGGGCGAATTTGCGCAAGGCATCACCGCGCAACAGTTTCTGGGCGCGCGTCACGCGGTCGCCGTGTTCGGGCAGGAGCGGATGCCCGCGCTGACCGAGCGTTACTTCGATGCCCACGGCATTGATCGCCACATCAGCCTGCATGTGCAAAGTTTTGCGGCATTGCCAGCAGCGGTTGTCGGCACCAACCGCATTGCCACCATGCACCGGCGGCATGCCCGGATGTTTTCGGCCAGCCATCCGATCAAGGTGCATCCCCTGCCAATTCCAGGCCCGGCTGTTGAAGAACGCATGCAGTGGCACAAATTGCGCGGCAATGATCCTGGCCTGCGCTGGCTTATGGATCTGATGCTCGACACCGTAAAACAGCTTCAGCCTGTATAGGGCCAGCTTGCGCCGGGATCACAGGCCTGATTGGCCTTGACCCCGGCGGAATGCGGCTATCGCGGTGCTTACTTCTTTTTGGCGGCGATCGCCTCGATCTCGATCAGGTATTGCGGTGCCACCAGTGCGGCCACCTGAAACGTCGAACGCGCCACGGTCGAAGGATTCTCGGCGGTCTTGAAGAATGTCTTGAAACCGTCGTTGGCCCCGGCAAAGTCCATTTTGCCAAGCTTCGGGTCCGCCGCCACGAACAGCGTCAGTTTGATGATATCGCCCATGGCATAACCGCGCGCTTCAAGGATCGTCTTGATCTTGTTCAGCACGCTGATTGTCTGCGTTTTGGTATCGCCGAAATCGTCTGCCGTCAGGCTCGGCCCCATCGGCTTTGCCGGGTCCAGCGGAGCGGCAAGTTGCCCGGACAGATAGATGGTGTCGGTCCCGGCCTTCACGTCCACCGCATCAAGGATCAGCGCGTTCGGGTTGGACTGGATTTTCGTCACTTGTGCAGATGCGGGAACGGCCAGCGTGGCAGCCAGAGCAGCGCCCGCGAATCCGGCCAGAAGACGGCCAGTGGCAAGAGCGGAAATACGCGGGGCAAAAGACCTTTCGAACGGCATTGAAGCTCCTTTTCACAGACGGGTGGCCGCATGTGGCAACAGTTGCGCAGTGTGCCAACCTTACGGCCCGTCCACCAGCTCGGCGACTCCCTTGTTACACCAATGTAAAAAGGGTGAATCATTTATAATCAATAACTTATAACATGATTTAGCGTTTGCGGGCAGGCGCTACGCTGAATGGCGTATGTATCCGAATGGCGATCAGGAGTGGCTTGAGGTTCAGATGCAGGCCTCCGCAACGGGGTGCCAGCATCCCAAAAAAGACGGACCGGGTCGGTTTCGAAACATCGCGAAACACATGCACCCGGCGGACATCAGGGAGAGGTCGACAAACAATTCAGGGGGTTACCATGTCGACCATTTCACGGGCCATCAGCGCGGTCCTGCTTACAACCACTGCCATTACCGCCGCCCATGCACAGGAAGCGCCTGCGGACGATCAGCCCCTTGCCGCAGACGAAATCGTCGTCACCGGCAGCCGCGCCGCTGGTGGTGCCGCTGCCGACTCTGCCGCGCCGGTCACGCTGCTGTCGGCCAATGCCCTGTCGCGTGTGGCGCAGCCCAACCTCAACCAGGCGCTGACCCAGCTTGTGCCATCCTTCACGGCGCAGACGCAGGGCACCGACATGTCCAACTTCTCGCTCAGCGCCCGCCTGCGCGGCCTCAGCCCCAACCACACGCTGGTTCTGGTCAATGGCAAGCGCCGCCATGGTTCGGCCATTCTTCAGGTCATCGCTGGTCCGTTTCAGGGTTCGGCCGCCCCATCCATTGACCTGATCCCGCCGGACGCTGTGCAGCGCATCGAAATCCTTCAGGAAGGCGCCGCTGCGCAATACGGGTCTGATGCCATCGCGGGCGTCATCAACATCATGCTGAAATCGGCTGATACCGGCGGCTCCATCCGCGCGCAGGCCGGGCAGTATTACGACGGCGAAGGTGATACCTACTCGGTCAGCGGCAATCTTGGCTATGCGCTGGGCGACAATGGTTTCCTCAACCTCACGCTGTTCCACCGCCGCAACGATTACACGTATCTCGGCGATGGCCAGATCACGGTTCAGGACATCAACGGCAAGGTCAACACATCGGTCCCCGCCGCGTTCCAGACGGTTTATGCCGGCCTCGATACTTCCAACATCAACGGTGGTCAGGCCAAGTCGGCACTGTCCATTGCCTTCTTCAACGCAGGCTATGATTTCGGTGGCGTCGAAGCTTATGCCTTTGGCGACATCGCTCGCCGCGATGGCAAGGCCAAGCAGGGCTACCGTCCGCCCAACCGCGTCTGCACCAGCTCTTCCAACCCTGCCTCGTGCTTCCAGAACACCGGCTACACCGGTTTCGTGCCGCTGCAGGAAGTGGTGCAGGATGAATGGTCGCTGACGGGCGGCCTGCGCGGTGAAGTATCGGGCTGGAGCTGGGATCTGTCCGCCGAATACGGCAGCGATACCAACAACATCTCCACCACGGAATCGGTCAACCGCTCACTCTATCTCAACACCGGGCAAAGCCCGACCTCGTTCTACGACGGCTTCTTCAAGCTGACCCAGTTCGTCACCACGCTGGACCTGAAGAAGGAATTCGACGCTGGCATGGCCGAACCGCTGACCGTGGCGTTTGGTGGCGAATATCGCCGTGAAACCTACGAAATCGGGCAGGGCGATAACCTGTCCACCTATTTCGAAGGTGGCCAGTCGTTCCCCGGCTTTGCCGCAAGCGACGCGGGCAAATACAACCGCAATGCCAAGGCGGTTTACCTCAACCTCATCGCCAAGCCGGTCGATGCGCTGACGGTCGACGTTGCTGGCCGTTACGAAGACTACAGCGACTTTGGCGATACCGCGATCGGCAAGATCACCGCGCGCTACGATTTCAGCCCCGCTTTCGCGCTGCGCGGCACGGCCAGCACCGGCTTCCGCGCGCCGACCCTTGCGGAATCGAACTATTCGGCGACCAACGTCGCCCCGACCAGCGCCACGGTCCAGCTTCCGCCCAACTCCACCGCTGCCGCGCTGCTCGGCTTCGGGGCGCTTCGCCCGGAAAAGTCCACCAACTTCTCGGTCGGCACCGTGCTGCGCCCGGTCGACAAGCTGGTGATGACGCTTGATGCCTACATGATCAAGATCAAGGACCGCATTGCGGGCACCTCGACCATTCGCGGCATTGTCAACGGCACCCCGCAGACCAACATCATCAACGGCATGACCGCATTTGCGGCGGTCAACGCGGCCATCGCGGCGCGCGGCGTCACGCTGGATTCGGCGGTTAACACCATTGGCGTTGCCACCTTCACCAACGGTATCGACACTCGCACCTGGGGCATCGATTTTCAGGCCCGCTACCCGGTCGAACTGTCGTTCGGCAAACTGGATCTGACGCTCAGCGGCAACTACAACGAAACCAAGGTGACCAAGAACGCCATCGGCACCTCGCTGTTCACCGCGCAGGCTGAAAGCTTCCTTGAAACGGCGCAGCCCAAGTACAAGGTGCTGCTCGATACCACCTTCACCTCTGGCCGGTTCAGCGCGTCGCTGCGCCAGTCCTATCAGGGCAAATCGTCGATCCTGGTGTTCCCTGCGGTCAGCGGCTTTGGTCCTTACGAAGGCGTGGTCAAGGCAACTCCGCTGACCGATATCGAACTGTCATACGACCTGACCGATAGCCTGACCTTTGCGATGGGCGCCAACAACCTGTTCGACAAAAAGCCTGAGATTCCCGAACTGGTCCCCACCACCGTCGGCGCTGGCGTGTCGCCTTATGTCAACGGCACCACCACCATCAACGCACCTTATGGCCACGGCACCTATGGCACCAACGGCGGGTTCTACTACGCCCGCATGGCTTTCAAGTTCTGATGACTGCCGGGGCGGGCCTGCCCCTGGCGGCCCGCCTCAACCCTTCGGCCAATCGCGCCGCAAAAAGTCGAGGCAAAGACCCAATGAAAAAGATCATCCTGCCTGCGCTCGCTACCGTTCTTGCCCTGTCCGTCGCCGCTCCTGTCATGGCTGCCCCGGCCAAGGCAAAGCCTGCCGTCACCCGCATCAAAAGCAATCCCAACGCCATCATCGCATCGTCGGCTACAGTGCCTGCGGGTTCCACGCTGCACTTCCTGTCCGGCTCAGTCGCATCCCCGGTTGATCCGGCAAAGCCCGAAATACTGGGCGATACCAAACAGCAAACCCTGTCGATCCTGACCAAGATGAAGGCCCAGTTGGAAGGCATGGGCCTTGGCATGGGCGATGTGGTCAAGATGACCGTGTTCCTTGTCGGCACGCCCGAAAACGGCGGGCGCATGGACGCGCCTGCCATGAACGAAGTGTTCAAGACCTTCTTCGGCACGGCGGAACAGCCCAACGTCCCCACCCGCTCCACCGTGCAGGTTGCCGCCCTTGGCCGCCCTTATGTGCTGGTCGAGATTGAGGCTATCGTCGCAAAGGCACCCTGAACCATGCGCAAGGCAACAAGGATCGGCGCGTTGGCCACGGGCGCTCTGGCACTGGCATCGACAGTGGCTTTGCGCGCGCAGGATGCCCCCGGCGGCGGTCCTACGGCGGTCGAAGTGGCTGATGAAGGCCGCGATGTTTACGAACAGATCTGTCAGGCCTGCCACATGGCCGATGCCAAGGGCGGCGGCACGCCGGGCGCGATGATCCCGGCGCTGGCGGGCAATCCCCGGCTGGCCGACAAGGACTATGGCACCATCATCCTGCTCAAAGGGCGGGGCGGGATGCCGTGGTTTTCCGACATGCTGACCAATGAACAGATGGCCGCCGCGCTCACATACGTCCGCAGCCATTTCAACGACTACAAAGACCCCGTGACCGTCGCGGATTTTGAACGGGTGAAGGACGCTTCGCCCCCTGTGCCCGATTGCAATTGCAGCCAGTGAACGCCCGGTCAGACATAAGGAAATTCCGATGAACGAAGTGCTTCCGCAAACCCGCCGCGATCTTTTGCGCATGATCGGTGCCACCGGCGGCGGCATGGCCATGTATCAGGCGATGACCGCGCTGGGCCACGCCGCCGAAACGCCGTTCACCGGCCCGCCGCAGCTTTCCGGCGCGCGCAAGGGCGCCAGCGTGCTGGTGCTGGGCGCGGGGCTGGCCGGTATGCTGGCCGCCTATGAACTGACCAAGGCGGGTTACAAGGTGCAGGTGCTGGAATTTCAGGACCGGCCCGGCGGGCGCAACTATTCCATTCGTGGCGGCGACAAGGTTGTGGAAGCCGACGGCACCACCCAGAACTGCACGTTTGCGCCCGGCAACTATGTCAATCCCGGCCCGTGGCGCATTCCGCACCATCACCGCACGCTGCTGCATTACTGCAAGGCGTTCGGGGTGGAACTGGAACCGTTCATCCAGATGAACCACAACACCTTCGTCCACAAAACCAAGGCGTTCGGCGGAAAGCCGCAGCGCTATCGTGAAGTGGCGGTGGATTTCAAAGGCCACGTATCCGAACTGATGGCCAAGGCGCTGAACGCGGGCGCGCTGGACGACAAACTGACCAAGGAAGACAAGGAAAAGCTGCTGGTCGCCATGCGCGAATGGGGCGTGCTGGACAAGAACATGGCCTATACCAGCGACCTGAAAGTGTCCGGCCAGCGCGGGTTCAACAAGTATCCCGGCGGCGGGGTGAACGGTGCGCCGGTGGCCTCAACCGTCAACGGGTTGTCCGATGTGCTGGATTCCAACGTCTGGACGCAGATGGGCTTCTATTTCGGCAATGTCATGCAGACCACCATGTTCCAGCCCAAGGGCGGCATGGACATGATTGGCAAGGGCTTTTTCCGCCAGATCAGCAAGCTGGTTCGGCTCAACACCCGCGTCACCGCGCTGGCGCAGGATGAAAAGGGCGTGACGGCAACGTGGGAAGACGCCAAGACCGGGCAGAAGGGCACCTCAACCGCCGATTATTGCGTCTGCACCATCCCCGCCACCATCCTCAGCCAGATCGATCTTCAGGTTGGCGCGCCGATGAAGGCCGCTTTGAAGGCGCTGCCCTATAGCAATTCGGTCAAGATGGGCCTCGAAATGAAGCGTCGCTTCTGGGAGGAAGACTATTCGATCTACGGCGGGCATTCCTTTACCGATCAGGCCATCGGCCTCATCTCCTACCCCAACTACGATTTCTTCAAGGACCGCCCCGCCGTGCTGCTGGGTGCTTTCGCCAGCGGGGCAGGGGGCTATCAGCTTGCCGGGATGACGCCCGAAAAGCGCATCGAAGCCGCCCTTGCCCAAGGCTCGGTGTTCCACCCGGCAGAATACCGCAAGGAGTTCACGTCCGGCGTGTCGCTGGCGTGGAGCCGCACGCCATGGATTCTGGGTTGCTGCGCGACATGGACCGAAGAAAGCCGCGCCGCTCACTATCAGAACCTGTGCGCCATGGATGGCCGCATCGTCATGGCGGGCGAACACGCCTCCTACTACGGCTGCTGGATGGAAGGCGCGCTGCTGTCCTCGCTCGATGCCATCACCCGCCTGCACCAGAAAGCGATGGCAGCGTAAGGCTGACAGCCTGCAAAAATGTGCGGGGCCGCTCTTACCGGCGGCCCCGCTTCCTCCCCAACTTAACCATCAACATGTCCCACCGCCGTTCGTGTCGAGCCAAGTCGAGACACCGCAGCGTTGGCTTAATTCGTCAAAGACCGGCCATGCGCTGACGCTGCGCGCTGGTCAGGGCAGCAACCTTTACCGCCGCATCACGGCGCAATTCGGCGCGGCACTTAAGGTCCGGCTGCGGACCTTTGCTCAACCGGTCGGACGGGTTGCACGCCTCGATCACAGCAAGGTCGATCTGCTTGTGCAGCCGGGCAACCTGTGCCGGATCGGTCAGGTCAAAACCTTCGCTCGAAATGGCAAGGTCCACCTTTTCGCGCGGGGCAGCCATGGCGGGAACAGCCAGCAACAGCGCCGATGCAGCCGAAAAGGCCGCGACAAAAGTCTTCATGGGTATCTCCTGCGAAGGAATGGGGCGGTTTGCCGCCCCTGTTCTTTCCCGGCGATCAGCGGAACCGCCAATAAACCGGACAAGCGTCAAGATACTGCGAGAGCCAGTTCAGGGCAAGCATGAGTGCATTGCGAAATGTTGCCGGTAAAAGGTGCAGGACATCTCGGCTAAAGAACTGATATAATTGATATTATATCAAGTCTGGCAACCTGCGCAGCCGCATCAAACCGGCAAAATGTGAAAAACGGCCAGAACCGCACAATACGTCAATATACGCAAATCACCGAATCCCTCTCCGGAAATCTCTCTCCGCATCAACGTATAGGGTGATGAACGCGAGCCGCTTCAAGCCACCGCGATAAACCGCTCCAGCACCGCCGCTTCACCACCAAACCCGGCTGCAATTGCCAGCAACCGCTTGAACCGCGCCCCCAGCCGCAATTCTTCGGTCAGGCCCATCGCGCCGTGCAATTGCACGGCGCCTTCGCCCACGTCGCGTGCGGCATCGCGCACCATCACGCAGGCCGCGGCCAAAGCGGGTGCGGAATCGTCATCGCCGTTGTCCAGCGCAACCACTGCCCGCTCCGTCAAGGCTTGCGCCTGCATCGCTGCCATCTGCATGTCGGCCAGCCGGTGGCGCAGCGCCTGAAAGCTGCCGATGGGCGCGCCAAACTGGCGGCGGTCGCCCAGCCATTCCGCGGTATCGGCCAGCATCCGCGCCATCAGCCCCACCGCTTCGGCGCAGGCAGCGGCGCGCAGCAAGTCGGCAGGCGCTGTTCCCGAAAGCTTCCCCACCGGCTGTGCGCAAAGCCCGGAAAAGTGCAGGTCCGCCGCTACGGTGCCATCATGCAAAGCCCGCTCGCGCCGCTCAACCCCCGGCGCATCCGGGCTGCACACCGCCACGTCATGGCCATCGGTCAGCACCAGCACATCAGCGTGGGCTGCGCCTGCCACCAGCAGCGCGGAACCGGTGGGGCCAAGCGCGGGTAGCAACACCAGCGCGGCGCGATCCTGTCCCAGCGCCAGCGCATCCAGCAGCGGATGGGCGGGGGCTGCGGCGGACAATGCGTGGCAGGCGGCGGTATGGGCCAGCCAGTCGGCAGCGATCAGGCCGGAATGGGGGGCATTGCCAAGTTCCGCCATGACCAGCGCCACCTCCATCACCCCGCCACCAAATCCGCCGGCGCTTTCGGGTACGGTCAACCCAGCCAGACCCAGCTTGTCGGACAGGTCCGACCAGTCCGGTTCGGTGGTATCGGTCAGCAGGCGCCGGACCGCTTCGCGCAGCATTTCGCGCGTGTCGTCCAGCGGCAGATCAAGCGCTGCCATGGCGGGTTTTCCTCTCCCAATGTGCGGTCAGGTGCTTTTAGGTGTCGTTCAGGACACCATCCACCAGCGCGCATTTTTGGGCAATCCCGCCAAACATGACAGGGTGCGTCAGATCAGCGCAACACCACCAGGTTCTGCGGCACTTCCGGCTGTGGCGCATCATCGCGGCCTTCCAGCGCGGCGGTGAAGCGGTCCAGCCACCACATCACGTCTTCGTCCTGCACGCTGCGCATCATTCGCTGCCAGCGGCGTTTGCGTTCATCCAGCGGCATCGCCAGCGCCTGCCGCATGGCGTCGGAAATTTCCTCGGCGCTGTGGGGGTTTACCAGAATAGCGTCGGTCAATTGCACCGCTGCGCCGGCAAAGCGCGACAGGATAAGCACGCCGGGATCTTCGGGGTCCTGCGCCGCCACATATTCCTTGGCGACAAGGTTCATACCGTCACGCAAGGGGGTGACCAGCCCGATCTTGCTGGCGCGATAGACGCCTGCCAGAACATCGCGCGGATAGCCATGGTTAACGTAGCGGATTGGCACCCAGTCCAGCCAGGCATGTTCGCCATTGATGCGGCCTGCCAATCCCTCCAATGTGTTACGGATGCGCTGATAGCTTTCCACCGCCCCACGCGATGGCGGCGCGATTTGCAGCAGAACCACTTCCTTGCGCGCCTTGGGCGTTTCGGTCAGGAAGCGTTCGTAGCCCAGAAAGCGTTCTTCCAGACCCTTGGAATAGTCCAGCCGGTCCACCCCCACCATCAGGGTGCGCCCCACTGCGCTTTCGCGCACGCGGGTATAGGTCTGCTGCGCCGTTTCGCTGGCGGCCAGCATGGAAAACTCTTGCGCATCAATGCCAACCGGGCACGCGACCAGTTGCAGCGCGCGGCCATTCCAGTGGGCGACGTTATCATCGCCAACGGTGCCGCCCAGCTCATCGCGCACAAAGCTGACAAACGATTCCAGCCATTCGTCGGTGTGGAAACCCAGCACATCATAAGCGAACAGCGATTCCACCAGTTCACGCGCTTCGGGCAGGGTCATCAGCAGACGGCGCGGCGGCCAGGGAATGTGCAGGAAGCAGCCGATGCGGTTCCTGACGCCCCGCGCGCGCAGCTTTTCGCCCAGCGGCAGCATGTGATAATCCTGCACCCAGATCAGGTCCGTCGGCTCCACCAGCGGCAGCACCGTATCGGCAAAGCGTTCGTTTACGCGGGCATAGCCACCGGCAAAGCTGCGTTCGTATTCGGCCAGATCGATGCGATAGTGGAACAGCGGCCAAAGCGTGCGGTTGGCGTAACCGTTATAATATTCGTCGATGTCCTGTTCTTCCAGATCGATGGTGGCGGTGCGCACGCCGTCTTCGATCTGGAAGTTGATATGTCCGGTAAATTCGTCGGTCTGTTCGCCCGACCAGCCGAACCAGATGCCGCCGTTCTTGCGCAGGGCAGCGGTCAGGGCGACGGCAAGACCGCCCGCCGATCCGCCGCCCGCGCTGACGCGGTTGGAAATGACGATCAGCCTGCTCATCGAATGGCGCTCCACGGTTTGCTTAGAAGGACGGCGCAGTTGACGATGCCGACCAGTGAATAGGTCTGGGGGTAATTGCCCCACAATTCCCCGGTCTGGGGATCGATGTCTTCGGACAGCAGTCCGGCGGCGGTGCGGCGCGACAGCATTTCCTCAAACAGCGCGCGGGCCTCGTCAGTGCGGCCGGTGTAGTGCAACGCTTCGATCAGCCAGAAGGTGCAGACGTTGAACGCGGTTTGCGGCAGGCCGAAATCGTCTTGCGTGGCATAGCGCAGCATGTGCGATCCGCGCCGCAAGCCTTCCTCAACCGCGGTAAGGGTTGAGCGGAAGCGCGGATCGTCGGGCGTGAGAAAGCGCAGGTCGAGAAGCTGGATCACGCTGGCGTCGAGATCGTCGCCACTGAATGTGGCCGAAAGCCGCTGTGTATCGTCGCGCCATGCCGACGTTTCAATATTGGCGCGAACGTGGTCTGCCCTGTCCGCCCACAGTTCGGCCCGGTCACCCAGGCCCAGCGCCTGCGCGGCATTGGCCAGTCGGTCGCACGCGGCCCAGCACATGGCAGCGGAATAGGTGTGTACCGACTGGCGCGTGCGCAGTTCCCACAGGCCCGCATCGGCCTTGTCATGGTGTTCGAACGCGCGCTCGCCCACCTTTTCCAGCGCCTTGAAATCTTCGATTCCGGCCTTGCGCAGCAGGCGTTCGTCAAAAAAAGCCTGCACGTTGGACAACACGATCTGGCCATAGGCGTCGTGCTGAATCTGTTCCCACGCCAGATTGCCGACGCGGACCGGACCCATGCCGCGATAGCCCGGCAGATGTTGCGCTTCGCCTTCGGGCAGGGCGGCTTCGCCCAGCACGCCGTAAAGCGGCTGGATATGCCCGCCGCGCGCGGCATCGACGATGTTGCGCAGATAGCCAAGGTAGCCTTCCAGCACGTCCAGCGCGCCCAGCCGGTTCAGTGCCTGCACCGTGTAATAGGCGTCCCGAATCCAGCAGTAGCGATAATCCCAGTTTCGGCCTGAATTGGCATGTTCGGGGATGGACGTCGTAAGCGCGGCAACAATCGCGCCGCTTTCTTCATGCTGGCACAGGCGCAGGGTGATGGCCGATCGGATCACCGCGTCCTGCCATTCCAGCGGGATGGCAAGGCCGCGCACCCATTCGCGCCATTCGCTCAGCGTGCGGTCCAGCATGGACTGGACAGTCTGGCTGATTTCGCCCGAAAAACTCTCGTCCGGGCCAAGGAAGAAGTGCAGCGGGCGTTCGATGCGGAAAAAGCGTTCTTCGGTCACATACCCCACCGGGGCATCGGTGGTCAGCCGCATGACCATGGCATCGGTCGGATAGCGCACATGGCTGGTGCCGCCGACACGGCCCGTGGCGGGCTGACCCCAGCCGCGCGTGGGGCGCAGGCGGACACGGATGCGCGGCGAGCCTGAAATGGGACGCACCATGCGGGCAAAGGCCACTGGGCGATAGCGCCGGCCGTCGCGCCTGAACCATGGGCTGAAATCGGTGATTTCAATGGCATTGCCCGCCCTATCACGCTGGATGGTGACCAGAACCGGGGTGTTGCGGCGGTAACGCTGGGTCACTTCAACCGCGTCTTCCAGTTCGATCGACCAGAAGCCGCTTTCGGGCTCATTCCCGCCCAGCAAAGCCGAAAACAGCGGATCGCCATCAACGCGCGGCACGCAGCCCCACACCATGCGACCCTTGCGATCAATCAGCGCGCTGACCTGGCAATTGCCGATAGCCCACAGATCAAGGCCGACATGTTCGATCCCGCTCATAACTCCACCAGACTTTCCAGCCATGCGTGAACCGCAGCAACCCCCGAAAGCGCATATTGCGCGGCGGTGGTGTGACGGCCAGGGCCGACCAGAACGCCCGCGCCGCCCAGTTGGTTGGCCGCGACAAAGGCAGGTTCATCAGTATCGTCATCGCCCATGAACAGCGGGGTGGTGCCCTGCATTGCCGGGTCTTGCATCAGATGGTTCAGGGCCATGCCTTTGTCCGCACCGGGACCGCGCAGTTCGACCATCATCTTGCCGGTTTGCAAATGCAGCCCCAGTCGCGCCGACAGACCCGTGGCGACAGCGTGGCACAAGGCCGCTGCATCAGGCGCACCGCGATAATGCAGGGCGACGCCGTGGGGTTTGTCTTCCACCAGCACACCGGGGGTGGTGCGGGCAAGATCGTGAAATGCGCCCAGCACAATGGCCAGCGTGGACGGGCGCGGAGGTGACAGGGTGCGACCGTCGGCATAGCGGATTTCGGCACCGTGGCTGCCCGCAATGGTGATCGGCAAATGTCCGATGAAGCTGGCAATATGGCTGGCGCCGCGCCCGGAAATCAGCGCAATGCGGCCATCCAGCCGGTCTGCCAGTCGGTAAAGCAGCACTGGCAACGTGGGGGCCACATCAACTGCATCGGGCCGTGCTGCCAGATTGACCAGCGTGCCATCGAAATCCAGAAACAGACTTAGCCCGTCGACCCCGCAAGGCCGACTACCCCGGTTAGGCCCATCATCATTGGCGCCCGCGCGGTTAGCGACGAGGCTGGCGGGCGGCAGCAAGGGGACTGGCGGCGGATTACCCGCGCCTGCGGAAATGTTTGCAAATTTGGCCATCCTTGGAATGACTCATGGGGCCGGTTCGGGTTCCCATCCTTTTCCATGATATTGATGAAAAAAGAAAAATTCAGCAATATGCTGGCTTGTATGGGTCTGAAAACGATCAGGCTCGCCCGCCTGCGCCTCGCGTGCTAGGCGCGGCGGACAATGGACCAATAGACTTGGGAATGATCGACATGACGGCTGTTCAGACCGCAACCGTAAGCGAACTGATGGCGAAAAGCGGCGTGCCGTTCGGCACCAGCGGCGTGCGCGGGCTGGCCGTGGCGATGACCGATGCGCTATGTCATGCCTATGCCACGGCGTTCCTGCAATATCTGCGGGATATTGGCGAATATGCACCGGGCGGCGCGGTGGCGCTGGCGGGCGATCTGCGCATCAGCACGCCGCGCATTCTGGCGGCCTGCGCAACCGCGGTGGCCGATTGCGGGGGGCAGGTGGTGTTTTGTGGTTATACGCCCACGCCTGCGCTGGCCTATTACGCGATGGGCCGGGCCATACCGTCGATCATGGTCACCGGAAGCCACATTCCGGCAGACCGCAACGGCATCAAATTCTACCGCCCGCATGGTGAAGTGCTGAAAAGCGACGAAGCCGGGATCGTGGGGCAGGTGGTGCAGATTGACCCCAGCCGGTTCGATAGCGACGGGGGGCTGATCGCGCCACTGGCGCTGCCTGAAGTGTTTGACGTGACCGACGACTATATTGCCCGCTATGTCAGCCATTTTGGCGCGGACGCGCTGAAGGGCAGAACCATTGGCGTCTATCAGCATTCCGCCGTGGGGCGCGATGTGCTGGTGCGTGCGGTCGAAGCGCTGGGCGGGGTGGCAGTGCCGTTTGCACGGTCGGACCTGTTCCTGCCGGTTGATACCGAAGCGATCCGGCAGGAAGATATCGAACTGGCCGCAAGCTGGGCGGCGGACAACGCGGTCGATGCGATCATCTCTACCGATGGCGATTCCGACCGGCCGCTGGTGGCTGATGCAACCGGCACATGGCTGCGCGGCGATGTGGTGGGCCTGTTGTGCGCAAAGGCCGTGAGCGCGGACGTGGTGGTCACCCCGGTCAGCAGCAATACTGTGATCGAGCTGAGCGGAGCGGCAGGGCAGGTGCTGCGCACGCGCATCGGCTCGCCCTATGTGATTGCCGCCATGATGGAAGCGTCGGCGGCACAGCCTGAGGCGCGGGTTTGCGGGTATGAGGCCAATGGCGGGTTCCTGCTGGGCAGTGCGGTTGGAGAATTGACCGCATTGCCCACGCGCGATGCGCTTCTGCCGATTGTCGCGGTGGTTCTGGCGGGGGATTCGCTGGCCGATGTGGTGGCCGCGCTGCCGCCGCGCTATACCTTCAGCGACCGCGTGGCCGATTTTCCGCAAGGCGACAGTGCTGCGCTGATCGCGTTTCTGTCCGCAGGAGACGAAGCGGCGCAACTGGGGCGGATCGCGCGGGTGTTTGGCGATATCGCGGGCTTTCCCACCGGCATCGACACCACCGATGGCTATCGCATGAGCTTTGCCGACGGGGCAATCATCCACTTGCGCCCGTCGGGCAACGCGCCCGAACTGCGCTGCTATTCCGAAGCGGAAACCGAGGGCAGAGCGCGTGATTTGAACGCGCGGGCGCTGGGCCATGTGTTGCGCGTGGTGGTGCCCGAAGCGCTGGAGGCGGCGCAAAAGGCTGGTTGATAAATTTGTATGTAACACATACAATATGCCTGTGGTAAAGAGCGCGGCGAAACGACTGCGTGTAAGGGGAGAGTGGCGGCAATGGCCCAGATTATTGATGGCAAGGCATTGGCAGCGCAGGTTCTGGTGCAAACAGCGCAAGATGTGGCGCAGATTGTGGCCGCAGGCGGTGTGGCGCCCGGCCTTGCGGTAATTCTGGTGGGCAGCGATCCTGCCAGCGAAGTTTACGTCGGCCGCAAGATTGCACAGTGCCGCAAAGCGGGCATCCGATCGGTCGAACACCGCCTGCCCGCCGACACGCCGCAGGAAACGGTGCTGGCGCTGATCGACCAGTTGAATGGCGACCCTGAAATTCACGGCATTCTGGTGCAGCTGCCGCTGCCAAAGCATATTGACGCTGCACTGGTGCTGGACCGGATCGATCCGGGCAAAGATGTGGACGGGTTCCACCCGGTCAACGTCGGGCGGCTGTCCACCGGCACGGGCGGGCTGGTGCCTTGCACGCCGCTGGGCATCATGTTGCTGCTGGACAGTGTGATCGACGATTATCGCGGACTGAACGTGGTGGTGATCGGCAAATCGAACATCGTGGGCAAGCCGGTGTCGATGCTGCTGCTGGAACGCGAAGCAACGGTGACTGTCACCCACATCGAAACCCGCGATCTGCCCGATGTGGCGCGCAAGGCCGATATCATCGTCGCAGCAGCGGGTGCGCCGCATCTGGTGCGCGGCTATTGGGTAAAGCCCGGCGCGGTGGTGATCGACGTTGGCATCAGCCGCGTGACCGACCATGATGGCACCACTCGGATCGTGGGCGATTGCGCCACGCACGAACTGGACCATGCCAAGGCGGTGACGCCGGTGCCGGGCGGGGTTGGACCGATGACCATCGCCTGCCTGTTAAGCAACACCGTACTGGCGGCCCAGCGGTCTGTGGGGTGATTCGCGCAGGCGAATCTGTCACGAACCGGTCACACGAATAGCGGCGAGGTATAGCGCTAAAATTATTTGTCGGTGCAGGTGATTGAAAATGCGCATTTTTCATGAAAATTGCATAAAACGCAATTATCAATGCTCCGAACGCACTTGCGACAGCGTAAGACAATCCGCATACGGAACAGGCCTTTCAGGCATCCTCTCCCAAACTTTCAAAGGGGGTCAGCGCAAGTTGGCCCCCCCTTTTTTGTCTGTTGAAACCGTGAGTTGCGGACGGGAGAGCGCCTTATCGTCCGCCGGGTTTGCCGGTCTTCACCAGAAACAGCAGCGGGATGGCCACGAAGCAGGCCACCGCCATGGCGTAAAAGTCGTTGAGATAGGCTATCATCGCGGCCTGCTGGTTAACCATGCCGTCCATCACCCGCAGCATGGCCTCGCCCGCGCCGCCATAGGCGGTGATACGATCCAGATTGAACGGGACCAGGGTGCGGGTAACGTGGGCGCCCAGTTCGGCATGGTTGATCTGGATATTGCGCGCCAGTTCCACCGATGCCGCCGAAATGCCGATGGACGATCCCAGATTGCGCATCAGGTTGCCAAGGCTGGACGCATCGGTGCGGTATTGCGGAGCCAGCGTGGCGAACGAAATCAGGTTCATCGGCATGAATGTGAAGCTGAGCCCCAGCCCCTGCAGCAGACCTGCCATGACTATGGGTGTGCGCGGCATTTCTATTGACCAGCCGGTCATCATCCACATCGATGCACCCATCATCGACAGGCCCAGCGCCAGCAGCGCGCGCGCATCCACTTTGGCCATGAACCGCCCGAACAGGGTGATCGACGCCAGCATCCCGATGCCGCGCGGGGCCAGCAGCAGGCCCGCCTGATAGGGGGTATAGCCATAGATCTGTTGGAGCAGCCCCGGCAGCAGCGCCATGACCGACATCATCACCAGCCCGATCAGGAACATGAAGGCAAGGCCGACGGTGAAATTGCGGTCACGGAACAGCGCCATCGGGAACAGCGGATTGGGGCTGCCGCCCAAGTGGAACAGCGCCAGCCAGCAGCACGCCACCGCGACCACCGCATATGTCACGATTTCAGCCGATGCGAACCAGTCCAGCGTCAGCCCCCGGTCAAGGATGAGCTGCACCGCCGAAACGGTCAGCGCGACCAGCAGCCAGCCGGTGAAATCCACCTTGCGTTCGCGCGTGGGCGTCTTGGGCAGATAGAGCAGCAGCAGCACAAAACAGGCGATGCCGACCGGCAGGTTGACGTAAAACACCCAGCGCCAGTCGAAATTGTCGGTCAGGTAACCGCCGATGATCGGGCCGGTGATCGGTCCCAGCATGACCCCCTGGGTATAGATCGCCATCATCCGGGGTCGTTCCGCCGCCGTGCTGGAATCCAGCGTCACGGTTTGCGCCAGTGGCGAAAGGAACGCACCGGCAAGCCCCTGAAGGATGCGGAACAGCACCATCTGTTCAAGGCTTTGCGCCACGCCGCACAACATGGATGCCACGGTGAACAGCAGCACCGATGCCAGCATCATCATGCGTATGCCCAGCCGGTCCACCAGCCAGCCTGCCAGCGGCAGCGCCACGGCAGAAGCCAGCACATAGCTGGTCAGAACCCATGTGATGGTGTCCTGCGTGGCGCTGAGCGATGCCGTCATATGCGGCAGCGCGACGTTGGCAATGGTGGTGTCCAACGTGTACATCACCATTGCCGCCATCGTGCCCAGCAGCATCAACGCGCGATTGCGCGATACGATAGGCGGGGTATCGGCGTTAGTTGCCGACACGGACGGTCACATCCGCGCTCAGGCCCGCAATCAGCGGACGCTCCGATTTGCCGTCAATGGCAATACGTACGGGCACGCGCTGGATGACTTTCACCCAGTTGCCGGTGGCGTTTTGCGCGGGAAGGACGGAAAATTCCGATCCCGTGCCCGCGCCGATGGATTCAACCCGGCCTTTCAGCTTCAGCCCCGGATAGGCATCGATGCGAATTTCCGCAGGCTGGCCGGGGCGCATGTGGTTAAGGTCGGTTTCCTTGAAGTTCGCCTCTATCCGCGCGCCGCCATCGCGCACGATCGACAGCATCGGCGCGCCGGGGAACACCATCTGCCCCACCTGAAGCCTGGTAACCTGCGTCACCACGCCAGCGGCAGGCGCGCGGACAACGGTGCGGTTTACGTCCAGCGTGGCTCTGGCGCGGGCGGCCTGTGCAGCGGCAATGGCCGGGTCCACGCCCGGCACTTGCGATCCTTGGGCCAGTTGCGCGCGGGCCTGTTCCACTTCCGCCTGAATCGCGCCGATCCGGTCGCGCGCCACGGCCACGGCATGTTGCGCCGCATCCATGCGGGCGCGGGTGTTGAAGCCCTTGTCCATCAGCGCTTTTTCGCGGGCATGATTGGCCTGAGCCAGCGCCAGATCATCGCGCGCGGCGGCAAGTTCGGCGGCTTTGGCTGTCACGTCGGATTGCATGGCGGTGATGCGGGCCTGCGCCGTGGCAATCTGCGCATCGGCCTGCCGTACGGCAGCGGCAAAGCTGGACGGATCGATGGCAAACAGCACATCGCCCGCCTTTACATGCTGGTTTTCGCGGACGTTGACCTGCGTGACAAGGCCGGACACTTCCCCACCGACCGACACGATATCCTGCTTGATATAGGCATTATCGGTTTCCACTTCGCCCGGCTGGCCGAACCAGTACCACAGGCCCGCCGCCACTGCGACAACCGGGCCAAGCGCCATCAACAGCGGGCGGGTGCGGCTTTTGCGCTTGGTGTTGATGGTGGCATCCTGCGGCGGGAAAGGATCGGCTTCAGCCATGGCTCTGCTTCGTTTCTGCTGGTGGAGTTTCGTCGGAAAGATTGGCGCGGACCCGGTCAAGCAGGGCCAGCAACTGTGCCTGTTCGTCGGGCGCAAAACCGGCCACGGCATCGTCCAGCACCTGCCGCGCGCAGCCCGACATGCGCTGCATCAGGTCTTCGGCATTGGGGGTGAGGTAAAGCTGCCAGCGCCGCCGATCAGCCGGATCGTCGCGCCGTTCGACAAGGCCCAGCTTTTCCAGCCGGTCAATCATGCGCCCGGCGGTGATCGCTTCCACTTCCAGCCATGCGGCCAGCGCGCCCTGCGTGGTGCCCGGCACGCGCTGAATGGCGGCCAACGCGCGCCATTGCGGACCGGTGACGCCAAACTGGCGCGCGCTTGCGGCAAACCGTTTGCGGAACAGCCGCCCGACATCAGATGACAAGAAGGCCACGTTGACATTCATGCCTTGCCGATAATAGCAGAGCTTACTTTAATCAACGGGCATAAAACATGGGGATGTTCGACGGTATGTTCGGCACGGGGCTGGATGCGGCGCGCAGCTATCGCGATGAGGCGCGCGCAGCGCTGGCCACGCGGCTGGCGGACCGCCGGATCGATGATGAACAGCGCGCCGCCCACGGTTTTGCCTGGGTGGCGACGGCGGTGGCATCGCTGGAAGCGGTGGCGGGATGGCTGGAGCGGTCGGGCGGCGCAAACCCGCTGGACCGGGCCGTGGCGCATCTCGCCTTTGCTGAAACGCTGGCGCAGATCGTTGGCGGATTGCCGATGGGGCAGAATGAACTGGCGCGGCCTGCCGACCTTGGCCTTGGGCCTGCGGCGCGGCGGCTGGGCAATGCGGTGGCGGACTTTATCGATGCCGACCATGCGCCGCTGCGGGCGCAAGTGGCGGAAGCGCTGGCGCAAGGGCACTGGCCGTCCGAAACCTTTCACGATCCTGATCTTGATGCCATCCGCGACCAGTTTCGCCGCTTTACCGATGCGCAAATCCTGCCCCATGCGCACAAGTGGCATCTGGCCAATGATCTGATCCCCGATGCCACGGTGGCGGCCATGGCGGATCTTGGCACATTTGGCGTGTGCATTCCTGAACAGTTTGGCGGGCTGGGCCTTGGCAAGCTGGTGATGTGTCTGGTCACAGAAGAGCTGTCGCGCGGGTGGATTGGTGCAGGCTCGCTTGGCACGCGGTCCGAAATTGCGGGCGAGTTGATTGTGCTGGGCGGGACCGATGCGCAAAAGGCGCGCTGGCTGCCTGCCATCGCCAGCGGCACCGTGCTGCCAACGGCGGTGTTTACCGAACCCGATACCGGGTCAGACCTTGGATCGTTGCAGACGCGCGCGCGGCGTGACGGTGATGGCTGGGTGATCGACGGGGCCAAGACATGGATCACCCACGCCGCCCGGTCAGACCTGATGACCATGCTGGTGCGCACTTTGCCTGATGCCAGGGGCTATGCCGGGCTGTCGATGCTGCTGGTGCCCAAGCCGCGCGGGGTGGATGGCGATGCTTTCCCCGCACCGGGCATGAGCGGTAGCGAGATCGAGGTGCTGGGCTATCGCGGAATGCGCGAATATGCCTTGCAGTTCGATGCGATGCGCGCGCCCGGCGATGCCCTGCTGGGCGGGGAAGAAGGGCAGGGCTTCAAGCAGTTGATGCGCACGTTCGAAGGCGCGCGGATACAGACTGCCGCCCGCGCGGTGGGTGTGGCGCGGCGCGCGCTGGAACTGGGGCTGGACTATGCGCAGGGGCGCAAGCAGTTCGGCAAGGCGATTGTCCATTTCCCTCGCGTGGCCGACAAACTGGCGATGAGCCTTGTCGACATGGTGACCGCGCGCGAACTGACTTATGCCGCCGCGCGGGCCAAGGACATGGGCAAACGCTGCGACATTGAAGCGGGCATGGCCAAGCTGTTGGCGGCGCGCGCGGCGTGGAGCAATGCCGATGCCGCGTTGCAGATTCACGGCGGCAATGGTTATGCCATGGAATATGAAATCAGCCGTGTCCTGTGCGATGCGCGCATTCTGAACATCTTTGAAGGCGCGGGCGAAATTCAGGCGCAGGTGATCGCGCGCGGGCTTTTGGAAGGGCGCAACTGATGCAGGCGTGGATTGGCAGGCAGGAACGGCGAACCGACCGGGTGGACGCAGGCCTTGCCGCACGCTGGCTGGCCACGCTGGACCGGGCCATGCCTGCCGATGGCACCATGCCGCAAGGGCTGCACTGGTGCCTGTGCCTGCCCGATGCGCCCACCGCGCGGTTGGGGCCGGACGGGCATCCGTTGCGCGATGACAGCACCGACAGCTTTCTGCCGCCGGTGCCCCTGCCGCGCCGGATGTGGGCGGGCAGCAAGGTGGAGTTCTTCGCGCCGCTGCATGTGGGCGAGGCGGTGGAGCGGGTTTCGACCATTGCTGCCATCACCGAAAAACACGGCGGCAGCGGCGTTTTGGTGTTCGTGGACATCGCGCATGAAACGCATGGGCAAAGCGGGCTGTGCCTGCGCGAAGTGCAAAGCGTGGTCTATCGCGATGCTGCGCCCGCTGGTGCAGCGCCGGTGCCGCCCGCATTGGGTGACGGCGCGTTCGATCCCGCACCATGGGCCGCGCATCGGGTGGTGACACCCACCGAAGCGCTGTTGCTGCGCTATTCCGCGCTGACCTTCAACGCCCACCGCATCCATTACGATCTACCTTATGCCACCGGCGCGGAAGGCTATCGCGGGCTGGTGGTGCATGGTCCGCTGACGGCGACGCTACTGCTCGACCTTGCCCGGCGCGAACTGGGTGACGGGGCCTTGCGCAGCTTTGCCTTCCGCGGCCTGTCGCCCGCGGTCTGTGGTGAAGCGCTGCATCTTGTGATGCGGCGTGGCGATGATGGCGCGCTGGAACTCGCAGCCTTTGCCGCAGACGGGCGGCAGGTGATGAGCGCAAGCGCGACTGCCTGCTAACGGGCGGGACGGCTCAGCTGTAAAACTCGTCCTCGATCCGGGCCAGCGTCTTGAATCCTTCGGCAATGTGGCTGCGCATGGCCTTTTCCGCGCCTTCGGCATCGCCCGCCATGATAAGCGCAACCATGGCCTGATGGTCGGCATTGGCGGTGCGCAGGCGTTCCTCGTCGTAAAAGCTTTCAAACAGCAGGCGGTGGATCGGCACGTTCAGCCGTTGCAGGTGTTCGGCGATTACCGCATTGCCCGATCCTTCGACGATCAGCCGGTGCCATTCGGTGTTCAACCGGCCAAAGCGTTCGGGCGCGTTTTCGCGGACGCAGGTGTCCAGTTCATCCTGAAGCGCGACAAGGCGGGCGCGGGTGGTCTGATCGGCGTCGAGCGTGAAATCGTGCGCGGCCATGCCTTCCAGCGCCATACGCGCGCGATAGATCTGACGCACTTCAGCCATCGATGAACTGCGCACCGAAGCGCCGCGAAATTCCTCGATCAGGACCAGTCCTTCGCCTTCCAGCCGTTTCAGTGCTTCGCGAACGCGCGATCGGCTGGCGCCCATCTGGCGAATGATGTCCACTTCCACCAGCCGCTGCCCCGGCACAAACCGCCCGGTGCGGATGCGCTGGCGCACCCAATCAGCAATCTGCACCGCAGAGGGGCCGCGCGGGCCAGTGGCGGGGTCTGGTTCGGGCGAACGGTCTTCCATCAGCACATCCTCACATGCAGCGGCAATCTCTACCTCTGCACAAAATTGTCAACAATCTCGTCAGCTATTTTTCAGTTGTAAGCGCTTTCGGGATCGTGGATCACATTGTCAACAATCAAGGCGAGGCGAATCCGGCAAGTCCGGCGCACTCGCGGGAGAGATGATGTGACCGCACTTCGCAGCATGATTGGTGCCGCCGCCGTGGCCGGTGTGCTGTGCGCCCCCACCGTGTCCATGGCGCAAAGCTATCCTGATGTGGTGCGCACGTCGGCCTATGTGTCGGTGCGTGATGGCACGCGGCTGGCGGTCAACATCTATCGCCCGGCCAAGGGCGATGTGGCCGAAACGGCGCGTTTGCCGGTGATCTTCTCGTTCAGCCCCTATCGCGCGCGCTATGTCGAAAAGGACGGCAAGGTGGTGGAACTGGCGCTGGGCGACCGGCTGGCGCTGCGTTCACTGATCCGCGCAGGCTATGTCGTCGCCACCGCCGACATTCGCGGCAAGGGCGCATCGTTCGGCCACCGTCGCGGCTTTCAGGACCGGACCGAGGCGCGCGACGGTTACGATCTGGTGGAATGGCTGGCCAAACAGCCGTTCGCCACGGGCAAGGTTGGCATGATCGGCTGTTCGTATCTGGGCGGCACCACGTTCCAGACCGCCACCACTGCGCCGCCATCGCTGAAAGCGGTGTTCGTGGGCGCGTCCGACCTTGATAAATATGCCTTTGTCCGACGCGGCGGTATTCCGGCGCAGTTCAACACCCGGCCCGATGAACCCGCCGAAGTGGACCTTGCCAGCGTGCCGGTGGACGCAGACGCGGATGGCGCGATGCTGAAGGCCGCCGTGGCGCAACATGCCGCCAACACCCCCATGGCAGGCCTGTGGTATGGCATGCCCCACCGCGACAGCGTTTCATCCTTCACCGGCAATGCCTTCTGGGAAGAAGTGGGCGTCTACAACTATCTGGATGCCATCCGTAAAAGCGGCGTGGCCACCTATTTCTGGAGCAACTGGCAGGACGAACCCACCGCGCAATCCGTGTTAAGCGCGGCCAATCTGCCGGGGGCAAAGTTCCTTGCCGGGCCGGGCAGCCATTGCGTGCCGCCGCCGGGGTTTGACTTTGCCGGCGAGGTGACGCGCTATTTCGACCACTATCTGAAGGGCGCGGCCAACGGCATCGACAAGGCTCCGCGCGCCACATACTGGCTGGAAGGGCTGGACGGTAAAGGCGGCTACGTGCGTTCAGCCCTGCTGCCGGGTGAGGGTGCAAAGCCGCTGTCATGGTATCCGGGCGCGGGGCGCAGCGGCACGGCGCGGTCGGCCAACGATGGCGTGCTGACAGCGACGGCTAACGGCGCGGGCGCAGACAGCTTTGCCGTCAACTATACCCTGCCAGACCCCGAATACTTCGCCTTCTGGGCGCAGCCGATGGACGACAAGGGGTTGAGCTATACCTCGGCCCCGTTGGGCAAACCGCTGAAACTGGTGGGCTTTCCCATCGCGCGGCTGACCGTTTCGGCAGACCGCAGCGACGCCAATGTCTTCGTCTATCTCGATCAGGTGGATAATGCTGGCAAGGCCGAAGTGGTGGCTTTCGGGCGGTTGGCGCTGTCACACCGCAAGGAAGGCAAGGCCCCTTATCAGACGCTGGGCTTGCCCTATCATTCAGGGCTGGGCGCCGATGTCGCGCCGGTGCGGCCGGGCGAGAAGGTGCGGCTGAACATCGACATGACGCCGATTTCGCGGATCGTGCCCAAGGGCGCGCGGCTGCGGCTGACGGTAACCGGCGCAGACCCGCGCCAGCGCAATCTGAAAGACATCCGCCAGGACCCGGCACCGGTCATCACGGTGCATTGGGGCAAGCAGTCTGGCGGTGCGTCACGGCTTGATCTGCCGGTGATGAAGTAACGCATCAATCAGGGAAGGGCCGGACAAACCGGCCACGGGGAAGGAGTAAGACACCATGAAGGGCAAGACTTTTGCGTCCGCCAAGGCGGTTTTGAACATCGGTTGCTGCGCATTGGCGCTGGCGCTTCCGGCCATGGCCAGCGCGCAGGAAGCGGCGGAAGAACCCGCAGTGACCAACGCCGAAATCATCGTTACCGGCAGCCGCGTGCGCGGTGAAGCGCCGGTGGGGTCCACCGTAACCGCATTGGGCCGCAAGGAAATCGAGGCGTCGAGCGCGGTCACCGTCGACCGCATGATTAAGGAAGTGCCGCAGGTCTTCGATCTTGGCGTTTCGGAAAATTCGCGCGGGCAATCGGGCGGGTCGGGCAACATCACGTATGGCAACTCGGTCAACCTGCGCGGGATCGGGCCATATGCCACGCTGGTTCTGGTCGATGGGCATCGCGTCACCAGCAACAGCCGCTCGGTCGATCCGTCGGTTCTGCCCTCGCTGGGGGTGGAACGGGTTGAAATCGTGGCCGATGGCGCTTCGGCCATTTACGGGTCGGACGCGGTGGCGGGCGTGGTCAACCTCATCCCGCGCCGGTCGCTGGATGGCGGTGAAGTGTTTGCCCGCGCTGGCGTTGCCGGGCGTGGCGATTTCCACGAATATTCACTGGGCGCGGCGCTGGGCAAAGTGTTCGACCGCGGCCAGATCATGGTCGCTTATGAACATGTCGAACGGTCAAACCTGTCGGGCGATGATCGCGCGTTCTTCACCAGCGATCAGACCGCGTTCGGCGGCGGCGATTATCGCATCGTGCGCTGCGCGCCGGGCAATATCAACGCCAATGGCACCACTTATGCCATTCCCACGGCAGGCGTGACCCAAGCCAGCGCGGGCAACCTTGTGGCAGGCACGCTGAACAAGTGCGATGAACTGGACAATCAGGATCTGGCACCCCGCCAGAAGTATGACTCCGTCAACAGCACGGGTCGGTATGAACTGACCGAATGGCTCGACGTTTTCTACGATGCGTTCTATTCCAAGCGTTCGTTCTATCGGCAGTCGGCATTTTCCAACGCGCGGTTGACCGTGCCGCAGACCAATGCCTTTTTCGTGCGGCCAGCGGGCTTTACCGGCAGCAGCTATACGTTGGACTACAACTTCCGCAACGATCTGCCTGCCAACGATTCCTTCGGCTATGCCAAAAGCTGGCAGGTGACGCCGGGGGTGAAGGTAAAGCTGCCGCATGACTGGGAAGCCGAAGCGCTGTTCGGTTATGGCAAGACCAATGACTTTTCCGGTTCCTATTTCGGCGTCAACAATGCAGCGCTGAATGCGGCGCTGGCCAGCAGCAACCCGGCCACTGCGTTTGATCCCTATGGCCTGGGCCGCACCAGCCAGGCCGTGCTGGACGGCATTGCCAACCAGATATTCCTTGCACCCACCAATGGCCGGTTGAAAACCTGGGAAGCACGGTTGAACGGGGGCCTCTTCGCCCTGCCCGGTGGCGAGGTGAAGCTGGCCGCAGGGTATGAACGGCAGGACTTCAAGGTGGCGCTGGGCAATGCGCGCGGCGCGCCGACCACGCCCATCACGTTCCGCAATTTCGGGCGCAAGGTAGATTCGGTCTATGGCGAAATCTATGTGCCGATCTTTGGTCCCGATAATGCCAGCACCGGTTTCCAGCGGCTTGAACTGAACGCCGCTGTCCGCCATGATAAATACAGCGATGTTGGCGGCACCACCAATCCCAAGTTCGGCCTGAACTGGGTGCCGGTGGACGGGGTGAAGTTCCGCGCCAGCTATGGCACGTCGTTCCGCGCGCCGACGATCCCCGAAATCTATGGCAATTCCAATAACCTGTTCGGTCAGTCTTATCAGAACCCGTTGGGCGGCGCGCCGCTTCAGGGCTATGCACTGTCAGGCGCCAACCTGAATCTAACGCCCGAAACCGCCACGACATGGTCGGTCGGGGTGGATATTGATCCGCTGCCCGGAGTGAACATTGGCGTTACCTACTGGGACACGAACTATAAAAATCAGGTTCTGGCCAACCTTTCGAACCTGGCGATTCTGGGCAATGAAAGCCAGTATGACGGCACCGGCATTATCCTGCGCGGTGCGGCGGCGGCGGCGCGCGTGCAAGAACTGTTGGCGCAGGGCGTGACGCTGGCCGGTGGGTCTTTCCCCGGCGGCAGTCCGGCCAATGTCACCCTGTTCGTTGACGGGCGCAGCCAGAACCTTGGCGTGTCGATTACACGGGGCATCGACTTTACCGGCACATGGCGGACCGATGTGGGCAAGGACGATGCGCTGACGTTCAACGTATCGGGCACGTACCTTACCAAGTATCGCGTGGCAGTCACGCCCTCTGCCCCGTTGCTTGACCGGCTGAATTTCATCTTCAACCCGTTGAAGTTCAAGGCCCGCGCCAGCGTGACGTGGGACCATGGGCCGATCAGCGCGCGGTTGCTGGCAACGCATGTTGGCGGGTATTTCAACAACCTGACCACCGGCGGGCAGAACATTGCCAGCTATACCCCGGTCGACTTCACCCTGACTGCGCGGATTGGCGACCAGCAGGCCAGCGGCTTCTTCGACAAGGGGGTCACGCTTGCCTTCGAAGTGCGCAACGTGTTCGATGTGGACCCGCCTTATGTGAACCTTGCCCCCAGCGGCAATGGCAGCGGCGGCTATGATGCTTCGGCCAGCGACCCCATCGGGCGGCTGTTCGCGGTAAGCGTGCGCAAGTCGTTCTGAGCGGGCGGAAAAGGTCATGAGGGAAGGGGCGATCTCCATCGTGCTGGCGGGCGATCTGGTTCTGGATGAACCCGATGGCGCGTTCTGGCTGGCGGGGATCGCCCCGGCTTTGCAGGCGGCGGACCTTGCCGTGGGGCATCTGGAAGTGCCCCATACCGCGCGCGGCGCGGAAATGCAGGGCGATGTGCCTGCCCCCGGCGCGCCGCCTGAAAATGTGGCGGCGATTGCCGGTGCTGGGTTCCACATGGTCAGCCTTGCCGGCAACCATATTGCCGATTGCGGCGCGGAAGGCATTGCCGACACGCTGGCCCTGCTGGACGCCGCCGGGGTTGCGGCAACGGGCGCGGGGCTGACTTTGGCGCAAGCGGCGCGGCCTGCGCTGGTCGTGCGTGGCGGGCGGCGCATCGGGCTGTTAAGCTATAACTGCGTCGGCCCGGAAATGGCCTGGGCAACCGACAGCCGCGCCGGCTGCGCATGGCTGCGGATCGAAACGCCCGATGGCGCACCGATTGCGCCCGCCGCCGATCTGGTGCGGTTGACGGATGAGGCTGTGGCCGCGCTGCGGGCTGATATCGCCGCGCTGCGCCAGCGGGCCGATTTCGTGATGGTGGCCCTGCACAAGGGTATTGTTCACACGCCCGCGCGGCTCGCCTCGTATGAGAGGGCATTGTCCCACGCGGCCATCGACGCCGGCGCCGATGTGGTGATCGGCCATCACGCCCATATCGTGCGCGGCATCGAATTTCATCGCGGCAAGCCGATCTTCCATGGTCTTGGCAATGGCTGTGTCGTGACCAGCGCGCTCAGCCCGGCGCAGGATCATCCTGCGCGGGCGGAATGGGCGCAGCGGCGCAAGGCGCTGTTCGGGTTTGAACCTGACCCTGCCTATACGCTGGCTCCATTTCACCCGCAGGCGGTGAACGCCATGCTGGGCCGCGTGGTGTTGCACGATGATGGCCGGATAGAAGCGGGGATCATTCCCGTGGACGTGCTGCCGCCCGGCAAGCCGGTGCTGGCGCATGGGGCCCGCGCGCAGGAAATCGCGCGCTATATCGAAGATATCACGCTGGCGGCAGGCCTGCCAGCAATCGCCATTGCAAAAGACGGGATAATACAGAACGGGATGGGGCAGGGATGAGCGTGTGGAGAACCGCCGTAACGCTGATGGGCGGCGTGGCGCTGATCGCGGCGACGGCGACAGACACCATAGCGGTGATTGGCCGCCATGTGGGCATGCCGGTGCATGGTTCGATTGAACTGGTGCAGGTGGCGGTTCTGGTGGCGGGGTCGCTGGCAGTTCTGGTGGCCACGGTCGCAAATGGCCATGCCAAAGTGCATCTGCTGGTTGACCGTATGGGCGATAGTGCGCGCGGTGCGGTGGACCGCATCGGGTCTGCGCTGACGGCAGTGTTCTTTGCCGCGCTACTGGCGGGGTCGGTCTGGCTGGCGGCGGATTTGTGGGCCGCGCACGAGATCAGCGAAGTGGTGGGCGTGCCATGGCGCTGGATGCGCCTGTTTGCCAACATTGCTTTGGGCGCGACCATTATCGTGCTGGTGCGGCAGGTATTTGCAGGTCGCGCGCGCTGATGTTGGCATCACCTGAAACCGGCATCATCGGTGTGCTGATCCTGTTTGGCCTGCTGCTGGCGGGCTTGCCGATTGGCGTGGCGCTGGGTTTGGTCGGCCTTGGTGGACTGGCGCTGGTGCTGGGTGCCGAAGCCGCCGTTGTCAAAGGCGGGGTTGTCCTGATCGACACCATGACCCGCTATGAATTGGGCACATTGCCGCTGTTCATGTTCATGGCGCACCTGTTCTTCAGCTCAAACGCCAGCCGAGACCTGTTCGATGCGGCGGCAAAGATGATCGGCCACCGCAAGGGCGGCCTTGCCTATGCCTCGGTCGCGGGGTGTGCCGGGTTCGGGTCCATCAACGGGTCCAGCCTTGCCACGGCCGCCACCATCGGCCTTGTCGCCCTGCCCGAAATGCGCAAACGCGGCTATTCCGATGCGCTGGCCACCGGCACCGTGGCGGCGGGTGGCACGCTGGGGCAGATGATCCCGCCTTCGGGCGCGTTGATCGTGTTTGGCATCATTGCCGAACAGTCCATCGGCAAGCTGTTCACCGCCGCCATCGTGCCCGGCATCACGCAGGCGCTGCTCTATTGCGTGGTGATCTGGATTGCCGTGCGCCTGCGCCCGCATATTGCTCCTGCCAGCGAACGCGCGACATGGGCTGAACGGGGACGCGCGCTGGCGCGCATTGCCGATATGGCAGTGCTGATTGGCGGCGTGATTGGCGGCATTGCGCTGGGTTGGTTCAGCCCGTCGGAAGCCGCCTCCATCGGCGCGGCGGGGGCGCTGGGCATTGCTGCGTGGCGTGGCCGACTGAACCGTCAGATGCTGATGCAGGCGTTTGACGAAACGCTGCGCACCAGCGGCATGATCCTGATGGTCATCATCGGCGCGCTGATCTTTTCGGTGTTCGTCAGTGTGACCGGGCTGACCGATGCGGTGGGCGCATGGGTTTCTGGGCTTGGCCTTGGCACGGTGGCGACGCTGGCGCTGGTCGCGCTGATCCTGCTGGTGCTGGGTTCGGTGCTGGACGGGCTTGCGCTGATGCTCTTGACCACGCCCATCCTGCTGCCGGTGGTCGAAGGTGTGGGCATGTCGGCCATCTGGTTCGGCATCTTCCTGTGTCGCGCCATGGAGATCGGCTTTGTCCACCCGCCTTTGGGGATGAATCTGTTCGTCATTCAGGGCGTGGCCAAGGACGTGTCGATCAATCGCATTTTCAAAGGCGTGCTGCCGTTTCTGGCCAGCGACCTGTTCCACCTTGCCCTGTTGATCCTGTTCCCGGCGCTGGCCCTTGGCCTGCCCGAACTGCTTGGAAACTGATGATGATTGCATCGCTTGGCCCCGGCCTGCCGCACGATCTGCTGGACGCCACCGGGCGTTACGCAGGGCCGCTCGGCTGGAACATCGACCGCCCAACCCCGCAGGCCGACCAATGGCTGGAAAGCAAGTTTCCATTGTGGACCCGTTCGGTGCTTCAGGACTGGGCCGATGGCGCACTGGACCATCTGGATGCGGTGGTGTTTTCGCGCGCAGACGATGCCTGCCAGCGGCTGTATTACTACGCCTGCGAACTGCAGCGCGGCGGCGCGTTGCGCGGGCCTGAGCCGCTGATTGCCGACATTGCCAATGTCGTGCGCCCCGGCAGCGATCTGCGCACTGAAACGGTCTTGCGCAAACTGGCCGCGCGGCTGGGTGTGGATGATGCCGCGCTGGAAGCCGGGATTGCCCGCATCAATGCCCGCCGGGGCAATTCCGCGCCCTCTGCGGCCGCTGGCAAAGTCTGCCTGATTACCGGAAGCCCGCCGCCCGATCTGCGCTTGCACGCCATGGTGCAAAGCGTGGGCTGGAACCCTGCCGGGCTGACGCTGGCGCAAGTCTGGGCCGATCTTGGCCCGGTAGTCGATAATGGCACCGGCAATCCTTTCGCTGCCCTTTCCCGCCAGCTTCAATCGCGGCAGACCGGGCCGCGCGGGTTCTTTGATCGCGCCGCCGCTGTGGCGGATCAGGCGCGGCTTGCCGGGGCCAGCGCCGCGTTGCTGTGGCTGATGGAAGAAGACGACACCACGGTCTGGCACCTGCCCGCCATGCGCGATGCGCTGCGCGCCATGGGCCTGCCACTGCTGGTCGCCACGCGCCGCGATTGGCGCGCGAACGATGGTATCGCCAGCGAACTGACCGATTTTCTGAAGGGTATTTCCGCATGAAGCCGCTTTTGGGCCACCGCGTTGCCGTGCTGGGCAACATGGCCGACCGCGCGCTGGCACGCTTTCTTGCTTCGCTGGGGGCGGAACTCGGTGGGCCAGTAGAAGGCGCGTCGTTCATCATCGACGACATTGGGCTGGGTGGGCTGGCTGGCGTATCCATTCCTGAGAGCGCGGTGCATGTTTCGGTCACCGCCTTCGGTTCAGGCGGGCCTCGATCAGCCTGGCAGGGGGGCGAACTTGTCGCCTCAGCCATGGGCGGGGCCTTGCGCGTGACGGGCGAGCCTGGCCTGCCGCCGGTCAAGGAAGCGGGCGATGCCTGCATCTTCCACGCCGATATGGTGGCCGCATCCGGCGCACTGGCGGCGCATTATGCGCGTGGCAGCCATGGGCGGGGTCAGCATGTTGACGTTTCGGTGCAGCAGGTTGCCTTCAGCCGCAATTTCAACGGTGTGCTGGTATGGCAGTTCGATCAGCGCAAACTGGCGCGGGTCGGCGGATCGCTGGCCTATGGCAAGGCCACGGTAAGGGCGATCTGGCGGCTGGCCGATGGCTGGTGCTTCCATTCGCTGATGACTGGCCGCCTTGGCGCACCTGCCAATCAGGCCCTGTCCGACTGGATGGACGATGCGGGCGTGCCCAACCCGCTGGCAGGGACCGACTGGCTTTCCTACAACCGTTCCACCCTTCCGGCAGAAACCCGCGCCGTATGGGAAGCGGCCATCGCGGCGTTTTTCCTGTCGCGCACCAAGCATGACATCGCCACCGAAGGGCTGCGCCGAGGCATCAACGCCTGCGTCGCCAATGAACCTGCGGATGTGCTGGCCGATCCGCACCTTGCCGCGCGCGGGTTCTTTGATACCGGGGATGGACTGCCTGATCGTTTCGCCACGTTCCGCGAAGGCCGCGCGCAGATTCCCGCGCCCGCTATTCACACCGGCCCGCGTCCGGGGCCGCTGTCGGGCGTGAAAGTGCTGGACTTTGCCTGGGCGCTGGTCGGGTCCATCACCACCAAGACGCTGGGCGATCTGGGGGCAGAAGTGGTCAAGATCGAAACCCGCACCCGGCCCGATCTGGCGCGGCTTGACGTGCAGGTATCGGCCTCGAAGCCGGGTAACTGGGACGACAAGCCATGGTTCGCCCACCTCAATTCATCCAAGCGCAGTGTCTCGCTCAACATGAAGAAGCCTGAGGCGCGCGAGCTGATCGATCCGCTGATCGACTGGGCCGACGTGGTGGTGGAGAACTTTTCCCCCGGCACGATGGCAAAGCTGGGGCTTGGCTATGACGATCTTGCCGCGCGCAATGCCGGCATCGTCATGGTGTCGGGCAGCGTGTTCGGTCAGACCGGGCCATTGGCGCAGGAATGGGGCGTGGATGGCACCGGCGGCGCGCTTTCGGGTCGCACGTTCCTGACCGGGTGGCCGGAACGCGATCCGGTCATCCCCGGCGCGGTGCCTTATGGCGATGTGATCGTGCCTTATGTCATGGCGGCGAGCGTTGCAGGTGCGCTTCAGCACCGGCGCGAAACTGGCCGCGGCTGCCATATCGACGCCTCGATGTATGAGATCTGCGTGCAGCAGATGCGCGATTATCTGGCCATGGCCAAGCGCGGGGAACGTCCGCAGCGCACTGGCAATGCCGACGCCCGCCTGTTCTGGCAGGATGTGCTGCCTGCCGCTGGCGATGATCGCTGGGTGGCGATCACGTGCGCGACCCAGGCTGACCATGCCCGTCTGCTGGCCCTGACCGGGCCGGACGTGGCCGCATGGACCGCCGTGCGCGAAGATCACGCCATCGCGGCGCAGTTGCAGGCCGCCGGTATCGCCTGCGGCGTGGTGCAGGATTGCGAGGATATGATCGAACGCGATCCACAGCTTGATGGGCGTGGCGCGCTGGTCACGCTCGATCATCCGCTGCTTGGCCCCTTTGGCCACATCGCCACGCCACTGCGCTTTTCGCGCGATGCCTTCACCCCCTTCCGCGCGCCGGGCATGGGTGAACATGTCCATGATGTGGCGCGCGACATCTGCGGCCTTTCCGATGCCCGCATTGCCGAACTCGAACAGGCAGGAGTTTTCCAGTGAGCGCCGCCCAAACCGCCGCCTCCGGCCAGCGCAGCCGCAAGGATCTGGCCTGCACCGCCGCCGCCAGCGCCTATCAAAAGCAGTTCGGGGCCGATCTGAAGCGCCGCGTGGTGGACGAAGGCGAACCCTTTGCCATCGTTCAGGCCGACACCCCGCACGAGATTTTCCATGTGATGGATATCCCGATCATCACCAACCAGTGGTGGTCGGCCTATATCTCGGCCAAACAGCTTTCGAACCACTATTTCGAAGTGATGGCGCAGGCGGGATATCCGAAGAACAGTTGCAAATACTGCTCGCTGGGCCTTGCCTGCACGCTGGCCAACGATCCCAAGACCGCGCCGTGGGGCGGATTGCCCAAGCCCACCGTGCTGGTGGCGCGGATGACCTGCGATTGCATTCAGCATGTCTTCGGCAAATGGGCCAATGCGCTGGGCAGCGAATTTTTCCCGATGGAAGCGCCCGCGTGGGAACACAAAGACCCGCGCTGGTTCGCCCATTCGCGCGATCAGTGGGACGCGGTTTACGAACCCGACCGCATTGCCCGCATGGTCGATGAAATGCGCGATCTGATTGCCTTGCTGGAAAACCGCACGGGCCGGAAATTCGACGAGGCGAAGCTGCATTACCTGATGGAGCGTATCAACGAACAGGAAGGCTATATCTGGGAAGCGGCGCAGGCCATCGGCAATGCGCGGCCCTGCCCGGTGTCGATTGCCGAACAGATGCCCAACACCATGATCCCGCAATGGCATCGCGGGTCTGACTGGGCGGTGGCCCATGCCAAACGGTTCCGCGATGAAGTGATGGAACGTGTGGCCGCAGGCGCGGGCACAGCGGCGAACGAGAAGATCCGCCTGATGTGGATCGGCGCGGGCGTGTGGCACGATCCCGGTTTTTATCAGGCGCTGGAAGAACGCATGGGCGCGGTGTTCGTCTGGTCGATGTATATGCCCTTTGCCGGGCCGCAATATATCCGCGAAGTGCAGGGCCGCCCGATGGAGGCGCTGGCCAGCCGCGTCTGTTCGATGAATGAGGTGCTGCACCTGCCGCCGTGGATGAATGGATGGATGACCAGCGAGGCCGAACGCTGCGGCATCGACGCCTGCGTGGTGCTGCTGCCGCCTGAAAACCGCCTGTCGCAATCGGGCACGAAACTGACCGCGCAGGCGCTGGAAGCCGCAGGCGTGCCGGTGCTGATGATCGATGCTGACATGGTGGATGCGGGCAATTGGGACCATGACCGCATGGTGGGCATGGTGGCGGACTTTCTGGTGAAGCGGGGGCTGGCGTGAGGATCGTCGCGCTTATTCTGGCACTGTTACTGGCGGCCTGCGCCCGGCCCGCGCCGCAAGGTGTCACCGTGCTTACTTATGCTTCGCCCTACAGCCCCAGCCATCCGTTCAGCAAAGCGGATCAGACGTGGATGAAATTTGTCGAAGCGCGGTCCGGCGGACGGTTGAAGATCAAACCGTCATGGTCGGGTGCGCTGCTTTCGTCCGATATGTCGATGGAGGAACTGCGCCATGGCGTGGCCGATATCGGCCTGATTACGCCTATTTATGTGCGCGGCGGCACCCATCTTATCCGCATCCAGTCGGGCTTCTATTCAGGCGCTGACAGCCCGGAATCGCAGGTCGCGCTCTATCGCTGCATTGCCGCTGCCAGCCCGCAGATTGCCCACGAACTGCACGGGTTGAAAGTGCTGGCGGTGCAGGGCGGCACGCTGCCCGGCCTGGTCACCACCACCCGCGCGATCCACAGTCTGGATGATCTGAAAGGCCTGCGCATCCGCGCGCCGACCGAACTGCTGGCCGTGCTGGATTCGCTGGGTGCCGACCCGGTCAACATGCCGATGGGCGAGGTTTATTCGGCCCTTGCCAAAGGCGTGATCGATGGCGTGATTGCGCCTGCCGACACTTTCAAGTCTCTGCACTTTGCCGAAGTTGCTGGGCATTATTACGATCTTGCCGTGCCGCGCGGCGCCTATCCGGCCCGTGCGATGAACACCGCCCGGTTCAATGCGTTAAGCGCGGACGACCGCAAGGTTCTGGAAGAAGGCGTTGCCGTATGGGAAGCCGCGCTGGCCGATGAAGTGCGCGCCGCAGTGGACAAGGGCACGGCAGAAGCCCGCACCAACAACGTCGCGTTCACCACCGCATCGCCCGCCGATCAGGCCCGGTTCGAGGCCATTTACTTGCGTGATTCCGAACGCAACGCCCGCGGCCTTTCGCGCTTCGGCATTGATGGCCTCGCCGCATTCAAGGCCGCGCGCAGTGCCGTTACCGGCAAAGACCGCATTTCCTGTGGGAGCCAGACATGAAACACGCCTTGCTATCTGCCGCCGCACTGGCCTTGTGGGTAAGCCCTGCCGTGGCCGCTGATCCCGCCCGCCAGATTGGCGCGCCTGCCGGAACTGGCGGCCAGCCCGCCATCGCACAAGCCCGCGCCGATGCGCCCGGATACACCGTTTACCACCCCGTCACATGGGGGCCTGAACCGCTGCCACTGGTGCTGTGGGGCAATGGCGGATGCCGCAACAACGGCTTGTCCGCCAGCCATTTCCTGCGCCAGATCGCCAGTCACGGTTATGTGGTGATCGCCAATGGCGCTCCGGCAGAAGAGCGCCCCGTCCAATCCGCGCTGCCGCCCGCCAACGGGCCACGCCCCACCGGCTCAGCCCCGCCGCGCGCCACGCCTGATGAAACACAGGTCAGCCAGCTTCTGGCCGCCATCGATTGGGCGAGCGGCGCGGGCGATCTTGCATCCCATGTCGATTTTGCCCGCATCGCCGTGATGGGGCATAGCTGCGGCGGGCTTCAGGCGCTGGCCGCTGGGGCCGATGCCCGCATCAAAACTGTCGTCGCGTTCAACAGTGGGGTCTACATCCGCGCCGGATCGGGGCTTAGCGGGGTGCATATCCAGAAGCAGGATCTGGAAAAGCTGCACACCCCGGTTGCCTATATCCTTGGGGGCCCGGACGATATTGCCTATCCCAATGGCAGCGACGATGTGGCGCGCATCGGCCATGTACCGGTGTTCTATGGCAACCTTGGTGTTGGCCATGGCGGCACGTTCCAGCTTGCCGATGGGGGTGATTATGGCCGTGTCGGCGCGGCATGGCTCGATTGGCAGTTGAAAGGCAGCAAGACGGCAGGCGCGATGTTCGCCGGGCAGGACTGCAGCTTGTGCAAGGACACCCGCTGGACCGTGGTTCGCAAACAATTTCCGGAGAATCCATGAACCTTCCCCTCTCCGGCATCCGCATTGCCGATTTCAGTCATGTCATGGCCGGGCCTTACGCTTCGCACCTGCTGCGGCTGATGGGGGCGGAGGTTATCAAGATCGAACCGGTAAAGGGCGATGGCTTTCGCAATTACGGCGCGGACCGTCGCTATGATGGCCTTTCGCCTGCGTTTATCGCTGCCAATGCGGGCAAGAAATCCATCGCGCTCGACCTGAAGGATGAAGCAGACCTTGCCATTGCCCGCGCCATCATTGCGCGATCGGACGTGGTGCTGGAAAACTTCCGTCCCGGTGTCATGGCGCGGTTGGGACTGGGCTATGACGCGGTGCGCGAAATGGTGCCCGACGTGATCTATTGCTCCGTTTCCGGCTATGGCCAGACCGGGCAGCATCGTGACTGGCCCGCCATTGACAATATCGTGCAGGCCACCAGCGGCATGATGATGTTAAGCGGCGCAGAAGGCGATGCACCGGTGCGGGTGGGCTTTCCCATCGTGGATACCTTGACCGGGCAGACCGCCGCCATGGCCATACTTGGCGCGCTGATGCAGCGTGAACGCGGCAATGGTGGTAGCCAGATCGACGTATCCATGTTCGACGCCAGCCTTGCCTTCATGACCTCGGCCCTGACGCCGTTCCTTGTCACCGGCCAACCGATGCAGCGCATGGGCAACACCGGTTACAGCGGCCTGCCCACCGCATCGATGTTCAACGCATCGGACGGGCGCGAAATCTCGTTGGGCGTGGTGCAACCGCCGCAATTTGCGGCCCTGGCGCGTGAACTGGGGCGGCAGGACTGGCTGGACGATCCGCGGTTTGCCACGCCCGACGCTCGCCGCACCAATTTTGACGCGATGCATGCCGAACTCTCTGCCGAATTTGCCCGCCTGCCAGCGGCGCAATGGGAACGGCGGTTGAGCGATGCGGGCATTCCCTGCGGCATGGTGCGCCGAGTGGACGAAGCCGCTGCGCTGGCAGGGCCAACCGCGCTGGTCAATCTGACCGTGCCGGGCCTTCCCGATGAAGCGGTGCAGATACCCGGCGCTGGTTACAGCGTCGCCGGGCAGGCCAACCCTGCGCCCGGCGCGCCGCCCCGGCTTGATGCCGACCGGGCGGAAATCCTCCGCTGGCTGGAACAGGAACCTGACGCATGATGCGCACGATCATTACTGCCAGCGCCGCGCTGGCGCTGGCCTTGCCTGCCGCCGCGCAGGCCCCGGTGCAACCGCCGCGCACGGTGGAAGGGCAACTGGCGAGCGGAGCGCACTGGAAAGCGCTGGTGCCCGCAAACTTCAATGGCCGCCTGCTGGTGTGGAGCCATGGCTATTCCCCGCGCATCGACCCGCCCGAACCCGCGCCTGCGCAATACCGCGACCTGCTGCTGCAACGCGGTTATGCGCTGATCGCGTCGGATTATGGCGCAGGCGGATGGTCGCTGGAACAGGCCGTCCCGGCGCAACGCGCGGCGGTAGAAGCCTTTGCCGCGCGTGAAGGGCGCCCGGCGCGTGTGCTGGCATGGGGTTCGTCCATGGGCGGGCTGATCTCCACTGCGCTGGCCGAACAGGACAAGCCCGCCATCGATGGCGCACTGGCAATGTGCCCGTCCATCGGCGGGGCCGTGGGCATGATGAACATGGGGCTGGACGGCGCGTTCGCCTTCACCACGCTGGTCGCGGCCAATTCGGGCCTTTCGCTGGTCAATGTGGCGGACGACATGGCCAATGGCCGCAAGGCGCAAACCGCGCTGGACGCCGCCCGCACCACCCGCGAAGGCCGTGCGCGTCTGGCGCTGGCGGGCGTGCTGGGCGGCATTCCGGGCTGGACTCGTGTGGACCGTGCAGAACCTGCTGTCGCCGATTACGAAGCGCAGCTTGATGAAATGGCCGCGACCTTCGTGATGGGCACGTTCATGCCCCGTAACGATCAGGAAGCACGGGCGGGCGGCGTTTTTTCATGGAACACCGGGGTTGATTACGCCCGCCAGCTTGCGCTTTCAGGACGCCGCGCCATGGTGGAAGCGCTCTATGCCAAAGCAGGCCTCAGCCTTTCGGAAGACCTTGCCGCGCTGGCAAAGGCCCCGCGCATTGCGGCAAAGCCTGCTGCCGTGCGCTACATGATGGCCAACTACACGCCCAACGCAAAGCCGCGTGTGCCGTTGGTTTCGCTACAGGCGGTGGGCGATGGGATGACATCACCCTCGCTCCAGCGCGCTTATGTTCAGACTGCACCCGCCGCCATGGTGCAGGGCTTGTGGCACAATGGCGCAGGGCACTGCCGCCTGCCAGCGGCACAAGTGCTTGCTGCGATTGACCACCTTGAAGCGCGGATCGACAGCGGCAAATGGGCTGCGCGCCCGCCGCAGTTCGTGGACCACACGCCCGCGCCCATGCTGCGCCCCTGCACGCGCGGCGGGAAGTGCCGCTGATGCAAGGGCGCGCGCGCTGTGTCAGTCGATCCCCTTCTTCTCGATGGTCCAGCCCGGCACCACGCACAGGCGGCAGTTCGCGCCCTTGAATGTGCGCTCCGCCGCCATGTCGCTGCGCAATTGCCATTCCAGCCAGTCCAGCGAAAGGGCCGCCACCGCGCCGCCATTTGCCGTGCGGAAGGTGCCGCCATGACCTACCGGCAGGCTGACCATGGCGGCGGGGACATGGGCGATGCGGCGGTAATCGTCGGTGCCGTTGGGCCATGCCACATCGTCCGGCCCGCCCAGGACATACAGGACCGGGGTGTGGAATTTGGCCAGCAGGCTCTTGTCCACGCTCATGCCCGAAATCGGGTTGGTGCCGTCGGTAAACACGCCGCTGTTGTGAACGATGACGGCGCGGATGCGCGTGTCGGCGGCGGCCTGAATGGCTTGCAATCCGCCGCAGCTGTGCCCCGCCACGGCCACCGCGTTTGCATCGATCCGCCCGTTCAAAGCGCTGCCCTTGCGCGTGTTTTCGGTCATGGCCCAGTCAAGGCCCGCCAGCACATCGGCGGTGGTGGTGGCGACCGGGGGCAGCTTGCCCGTGGCGGCATCCGGGCTGCGTGGTGCGGGCTTTGCCGTAGCGCCCGGCCCGCTCAACACCCGGCCCGGCGCGATCACCAGATAGCCGTGGCTGGCAATTTCCAGCAGGTGCTGGCGCGCGCTGGCGCCATCGTCGCGGCACCCGCCATTGCCCCACACCAACACACCCAGCTTGCCCGCCCTGGCAAGGTCGGCAGGACGATAGATCACATGGTTGGCAAGGCCTGGATCTTCCACCATCACCGCTGCAAACGGTCCCGTGCCCGGCCCGTTGGGCATCGCATCATAGGCTGCGCGGGCGGCGTCGCTGTCCTGCGCCATGGCACCTGTGGGCAGGGCCAGGGCCAGCGCACAGGCAAGGCCTGCCGCAAGATTGGTTATTGGGCGCAAGGCATCCTCCATCATCGTTTTGCTTTGTGGGAAAGCCGCAACCTGATGGCGAATCGACACCAACGCAAGCCCTTGCATTGGCATTTTCACCGCAACGCCGATTCAAAATGCCTCGCGGTTTATGAATATGGCTGAAAATCGATAGAAATCCGCCATTCCTGAAGTCTGGCGCCCTTTATGCAAGCGCTTGCGTTATGCGTCATACGCAGCTAACCTTGGGCCAACACAACAAGCATAAACGTCTGGGAGATTGTCTTGATCCATACCGTGCTGGCCACTGGCGACCTTGCGATGGATCGCGACGATTATGATGCCTGCTTTGCCGGTGCTGCAGACACGTTGCGCGCGGCAGATATCGTGTTCGGCCAGCTTGAAACCAGCTTTGCGGAAAAGGGCGTTCGCCTGCCGCAGGCCCGCCATGCCGTGCTGGCCAAGCCCGAAGGTGCCGCCGCATTGGGCCGCGCCGGGTTTGACGTGATCTCGATGGCAGGCAACCATGTGATGGACTGGGGGCATGAAGCCTTCTTCGAAACGCAGGCCCATATCCGCAGCCATGGCATGGATGTGGTGGGCGCAGGCGCCAACATTGCCGAGGCGCGGCGCCCCGTCATCCGCACCCTGGCCGATGGCACGCGCGTTGCCTTCCTCGCCTATTCCAGCATCCTGCCGCATTCCTACTGGGCCGATGAACGCCGCCCCGGCTGCGCCCCGATGCGCGCTTTCACCGTGTACGAACAGATCGAACACGATCAGCCCGGCACGCCCGCGCGCGTCCACACCTATCCCCACCGCGAAGACCTTTCTGCGATGGAAGCCGACATTCGCGCGGCAAAGCAGCAGGCCGATGTGGTGCTGGTGTCGCACCATTGGGGCATCCATTTCGTCCGCGCGGTGATTGCCGATTATCAGCGCGATGTCGCCCGCGCCGCCATTGCCGCCGGTGCCGATGCCATCTTCGGCGGTCACGCCCACATCCTGAAAGGTTGCGAACTGATCGACGGCAAGCCGGTGTTCTATTCGCTGTGCAACTTCGCCACCGATCTTGCCATGGACGAAGCCCACGCTGCTTCCAAAAGCTTCAACGAAATCCGCGTTCTGGCAGAGGAATGGGAACCGGATTTCGAAAGCCTCTACAACTTCCCCAAAGCCGCCCGCCTGTCGATGATCGCGCGGCTTGAAATTGCAGGCGGCAAAGTGCTGCGCGCCGGCCTGCTGCCGCTTGTCATCGGGCGCGACGCTGTGCCGCGCCTTGCCGCGCCGGGCAGTGAAGACCATGCCGCCGTGGTCGATTACCTGTCTGCCGTGACGCAGGAAGCAGGCCTGAACGCCCGCTATCGCAACGATGGCGACATGGTGCTGCTGGAGCAGGCGGCGTGACTGCGCGCCGCGTATCCTTCCCGCTGGAAGGCTTCGTCTTCCTCTATCTGCTGGCCTATCTGCCCAACGTGATCGTGACCAAGCTGGTCACATCGACCCCGCACCCCGGGCTTGGTCGTCCGCTGACCGGGCTGGAAACGCTGCCCGCATCGCTCATCATCAACATGGTGCTGACCTGGGGCTTCATCTGGCTGTCGGGCTGGCACCGCGATGCCAACAAGATTGCCGTGGGGCCGGTGCGCGTGCCGTTTCCTACGCGCTATACCTTCCTTTCGGGCATCGGCACCGCGCTGGTGCTGTTCACCGTGCCGCTCAGCTTCACCATCCCCGATGTCAGCATTCCGTTCATCCAGTTGCTGATGCGCGGCGATATTCTGATTATCGCGCCGCTGGTGGACCTGATGTTCGGCCGCCGGGTGCGCTGGTGGAGCTGGACCGCGCTGGGCCTTGTCCTGTTCGCGCTGGTCATCACCCTGTCCGACCGGGGCGGCTTGAACCTGCCGCCGATCGCCATCCTGACGGTGGTGCTTTACACCGTGGGCTATTTCCTGCGCCTGTTCGTGATGACCAAGGTGTCGAAAAGCGGCGATCCCGCTTCGGTCCGGCGCTATTTCGTCGAAGAAAAGATGATCGCCCTGCCGATGTCGGTGGTGATCCTTGGGGCCATTTCGGCCAGCGGCATCGGCGGCCAGTCGGGCGAACTGTCGTGGGGCTTCATCGGCGTGTGGGGCGATCCGGTGCTGGCCGATCTGTTCTGGATCGGCGCGACGCTCACGGTCATTTCCGTCCTTGCCATCATCATCCTGCTCGACCCGCGCGAGAACGCTTATTGCGTGCCGCTGGAACGTGCCGCCAGCCTTGTGGCGGGCATTGGCGGGTCGGTGCTGCTGGCGTGGTTCTGGGGCCTGAAGATGCCCCGCTCGGCTGAACTTGCAGGAGCCGCCGTGCTGGTCGGGGCCATCGTGCTGCTGTCGCTGGCCCCGCGCCTGTCCGCAGCCCGCGCCCGTGCGCTTGAGGCTCGCAGCGAAACCACCTGAACACTTTGCCCGGCCTCACAGGGTGGGCTGGTTTTCGTAATAACGAGGGAGAGAAAACATGGGGATCATCAATCGCACGCGGCTTGCCCTGCTGGCCGGAGGCGCATTGGCCGCCTTCACGCCGGTCATGGTTCAGGCGCAGGACGCGCAGGCCGATACCACAGCCGAAGATCAGGCGATCATCGTCACCGGCAGCCGCATTCGCGGCATCGAACCGGTGGGGTCCAACGTGATCGCCATTGGCGCAGACGACATTGCCGCCGAACCGGTCACGTCCACCAACGATCTGCTGCGCCGCGTGCCGCAAGTCGTCTCGCTGGGGGCAAATCGCAATGGCGGCAGCGCGCAGAACGGCGCGGCCAATGCCACGCGCGGCGCTGGCATCAACCTGCGCGGTATTTCCACCAATGCTACGCTGCTGCTTTATGATGGCCGCCGCTTCCCGCCACAGGGAACGCAGGGGCAATATACCGATCCGTCCGTGCTGCCCGCCATCGCGCTGGAACGGGTCGAGGTCGTGGCCGATGGCGCATCGGCGGTCTATGGGTCGGATGCCATTGCAGGCGTCGTGAACTTCATCCTGCGGCGCAATTTCGATGGCGTGGAATTGCGCGCCCGTGCCGGCATGGCTGAAGGCGGTTATACCGAAAAGCAGCTCGCCGGCATTTTCGGGCGCAAATGGGACACCGGCTCCGCCATGATTGCGGCGGAATATACCCACAACAGCGCGCTTATGGGCACCGATCTTGATTTCTATCAGGATGACAACCGCGCACGCGGCGGGCGCGACTTGCGCGTCACAAATTGCGATCCGGGCACCATCACCGTCGGCGGAAAGACTTATGCCATTCCCACCGGCGGCGTCACTGCGGCCAATGTCGGCTCGCTGGTGGCGGGCACGGCCAACAAGTGTTTCTACAACGCCTATGACACCGTCATCCCCGAACAGCGCCGCTACAACGTCACTGCCGCGCTGTCGCAGGATATTGGCGATAATGTGCGCCTGTTTGCCGATGGCTTCTATTCCTATCGCAACGGCACCATCGCGGGTCTGACCAATATCAGCGCCACTGTGCGCAACACCAATCCGTTCTTCGTCTCGCCCATGGCCGGCGCCACATCGCAGACGGTCACATGGTCGCTGGTCCCCACCAATGGCGGGCTGGATTACAATCCCTATCGCGGGGAATCGTGGAACATCGCCGCCGGGATCGAGGCCAAACTGGTGGGCGATTTCAAGGCGACCGCCTATTACGCTCACGGCGAATCCGAAGACGTGGCCGACCGCCGCATCGGCGTGAACACCGCCGCGCTCAACGCTGCCCTTGCCGATACCAATCCGGCCACCGCGCTGAACGTGTTCGGCGGCCCCAACAACCCCGCCACCATCGCCAAGATCCGCGACAATCTGTTCGTCATCACCGGGCGCACCCGGCTTGATGTCGCCAACTTGCAACTGGACGGATCGCTGTTCGATCTGCCCGGCGGCGCGGTGCGCGTGGCGCTGGGCGGGGAATACCGCGAAGAATACACTTATACCGATCTGCTCAGCGGGCAGGCCGCCACCGCGCGCAGCGTGAACGATGCGGGCACCCGCAATGTAAAGGCGGTGTTCGGTGAACTCTATGTGCCCATCGTCGGCAGCGGTAACGCCATGCCCGGCATCGAACAGCTTTCGCTGTCCATCGCGGGTCGTCACGAGAAATACAGCGATTTTGGCAGCACCACCAATCCCAAGATCGGCCTGACGTGGAAGCCGGTTGAGGCGGTTACCCTGCGCGGCAGCTATGGCACATCGTTCCGCGCGCCCACCTTTACCGAAGTGTCGACCATCGCAGGCGGGGCGGGGCTGTATTACGATACGCTGCCCGGTGCTTCGGGCAACCAGACGGGCATCGGCATTGCAGGCGGCAATCCGGGGCTGAAGCCCGAAACCGCAACCACATGGTCGGTCGGCGCCGAAGTGCGCCCGCTTCAGGGTGTGCGCGTGTCGCTCACCTACTTCGACATTGATTACAAGGACCAGATTCAAGCCTTGCGCGGCACGCCCGGCATCCTCACCAACCCGCTATACGCCTCGTTCGTAAAGCTGAACCCGACGCAGGCCGAAGTGAATGCGCTGATCGCGTCGGGCCTGCCCATCAACAATGTCATCAACGCCAATGCGGTTTCGTTCATCGTCGATGGCCGCCGCCAGAACCTTGGCCGGTCGCAAGTGCGCGGCATCGACTTTGGCGTCTATGCCAATTGGGAAATGGGCGCAGTAAAGTTCGATGCAGGCGTGCAGGGCACTTACTACACCAAATATCTGTTCCAGGCCGTGCCCGGCGCGGTTTCGTCCGATGTGGTGGGCCTGATAAACTTCCCGCAAAAGTTCCGTTCGCAGGCCGACATTGGTGCAAAAGTCGGTATCTTTTCGGGCCGTCTGACGTGGAACCATCTGGCGGGTTACACCAACACCACGGTCACCCCGTTCCAGAAGGTCGCCAACTACGACACCTTCGATCTGGGTCTGAATGTGGAAGTGAACGAACGGTTGCGGCTGGGCTTTGACGTGCGCAACCTGCTGAACGAAGATCCGCCGTTTGTTGATACGACGCGCGGTTACGATGCGCAGTCGGCCAACCCCATTCCGCGCATGTTTGCGATGAACCTTGGGGTGAAGTTCTGATGGCGGCGCTGCTTTCGCTGCTGGCGGCGGCGGCGGTTTCCACCGCATCGCCGGGCGATTGCAGCGCCCTTCTGGGCACGGCGGGCGATGTGGTGGTGGACCGTGCCACCGCCATTCCCGCCGGGTCCGCTTTTCGCCCCGATGATACGCGCACGCCCTACAAGGCGCAGCCAGTATCCGCGCCGTTCTGCCGGGTTGAAGGGCGGATCGAAGGGACCATCGGCGTTGAACTGTGGTTGCCGATGCAGTGGAACGGGCGTTTGCTGGGCGCGGGCGTGGGCGGCGATGCGGGCATTTTCAATTACCTGGATATGAGCCTGCGGGTGGGGCAAGGCTTTGCCACCGTCACCACGGACAGCGGGCACAAGGCGACAGATGCGCGCTGGATGCGTCTGCCCAAAGCGCGCACCGATTACGAACATCGCGCCGTCCACCTAACTGCCGTTGCGGCCAAGTCCTTGACCGCCAGGTTCTATTCCCGCCCCGTATCGCGCAGCTACTTCACCGGCTGTTCGGGTGGCGGGCGGCAGGCCTTGAAGGAAATGCAGGTCTATCCCGGCGATTACGATGGCGTGATTGCGGGCGCGCCGGGGCCGAACATGCCGTTGCAATCGGTGCGGATGATGTGGTTTGCGCTGGAAGCGCAGCGCAATGCCGGGGCCGCGCTGAACGATGCCGACTGGTCGCTTTATGAACAGCGCGTCACCGCCGCGTGTGATGGGCTGGATGGCGTGACCGATGGTGTCATCACCAACCCTTTGAAATGTAATTTCAAAACCGCCGTGCTGCTATGCAAACCGAGGCAAGGCCAAGGCTGCCTGTCCGCGCCCAAGCTGCAAATGCTGAACGCCGTCATATCGCCCATGCGTGATGAACGGGGCGTTGCGATGGACCGCGGCCTGTTCCCTGCCGTCCGCACTCGCCCCGGCCCGCCATCGCCCCTGTTGCGCGCGATGTGGGCCGATGCGGTCCATGATGATTCCGATTGGGATGCGCTGACGTTCCGCCGCACCGCCGACCTTGCCGCCGTGAATCGGGTGATGCCGCAGTTACGTGCTGATTCTACAGGCATTTCTCCATTCATTGCGGCGGGCCACCGGGCGATTATCTATCAGGGGTGGCAAGACCCTTCGACCAATGCCGGGCCGACGCTCGACTACTATGGCGCGCTGGCGCGGGATAATGGCGGGATTTCAAGGCTTTCCGAAGCCGTTCGGCTGTTCATGGTGCCCGGAATGTATCACTGCCGGGGCGGCCCCGGCGCAGACAGTTTTGGCGCTTCGGGGCATCAGCCGGGGTCTGAAGATGGCAGTACCGATATGCTGTGGGCGCTGATCCGCTGGGTGGAACACGGCATTGCGCCAGAGCGGATTGTGGCCCGCAAGGTGGCCGAAAAAGGCAGCTTTACCAGACCATTGTGCGCCTTTCCCAAGGCTGCGCGGCTGAAAAAACAGGTGCGTCCTGAAACATACCTGAACGACACCTATGATGAGACGGACTGGACCTGCGAGGAAGATCCCGCGTTGTTACAATGGCCTGCAGCCAAGTTCGCGCGATGATGGAAACGGTCAGCGATATCCTTGCCGCGCACATCGCGTCTGCCACATGGGACAGCCTGCCCGAACCGGCGCGCGATGGCGCCCGCCGCGTCCTGCTGGACGCGACCGGGGTTATCTTCGCCGCCAGCGGCCTGTCGCCTGAAGCGGCGCCGTTCATCACCCTTGCCCGCGCCAACGGTCCCGGCCCTTGCGCCATTCTGGGCACCACGCAGCGGGTGCAGCCACTGGGCGCGGCGCTGGCCAATGGCGCGCTGGCCCATGCCGTGGATTATGAAGATGCGTTCGACCTTGCGCCTGCCCACCCCAACGCATCGCTGGTGCCGGTGCTGCTGGCGCTGGCCCAATCGCAAGGCCCGGTGGATGGCCAGCGCTTCCTGACTGCGCTGGCGGTGGGGGGTGATCTGGCCTGCCGCATCGCGCTGTCGCTGCGCCAGCCGATGGAGCAGGGCGGGTGGTATCCGCCGCCGATTGTCGCCGCATTTGGCGCGGTGGCCGGTGCCGCCAACCTGCTGGGCCTTTCGCCTGAACAGGTGAAGGATGCGCTGTCGCTGGTGCTGTGTCAGGTGACCATGCCGGGTGAGATCAAGTATAGCCAGCGCACCGTCTTGCGTGCCGTGCGCGAAGCATTTCCGGCGCAGGCCGCGCTGACCGCCGCCCTACTGGCGCGCGATGGCGTGGCCGGGTTTGAAACCCCGCTGGAAGGCAAGGCAGGGTTCTTCGCGCTTTATGCAGGCGGGCAGTTTGACCCTGCCGACCTGACCGACGGGCTGGGCAGGCATTACTGGGGCGCTGAATTGACGTTCAAGCCCTGGCCAAGCTGCCGGGGCACGCATCCGTTCATCGAAATGGCGCTGGATTTGCAGGCGGCGCATGGGTTTGCCGCCGCCGATGTGGCGCGCATTGCGGTGCATGTTGACGATGTGCAGGCCATGCTGGTGGAACCTTTGGCGCGCAAACAGGCTCCGGCTGTGGTCATTGATGCCAAGTTTTCCATTCCGTTCACCACCGCGCTGGCGCTGGTGCGCGGCGGGGTTAAGCTTGATGACTTTGGCCCGCAAAGCCTTGGCGATACGCAGATTCTGGCGTTGGCGGCAAAGATTGCGCCCGTGGCCGATGCTGCGCCCGCGTGGGCACGCGGGGTGGGCGGGGCGATGGCCATCGACCTTGCCGATGGCCGCAGTTTGCGTGCGCAAGTGGACAATGCGCTGGGCTGCCCGGCCCGGCCGTTATCAGATGCTGCGCAACGGGCAAAGTTCATCGATTGCCTGTCGCGCGCCGCGCGTCCTGTGGCGCAGCGCGAGGCCGAAGTGCTGGCGCAGGCGATCCTGACGCTGGATCAATCTGCGGATGTCGGCGCGCTGTTTGGCTGATACCTCTCTCTTTGGACGGTTCACGCAGGCCCGCTACTGCGCCACGTAAGATGCCGATAATTCCATGCGATAGGAGAGGTCATGGCGCGCTTTACGGACAAGGTGGTGATCGTAACCGGGGCGGGGTCCGGGTTGGGGCTGGCCACGGTGCAGCGGCTGGCAGAAGAAGGCGCCAAGCTGGTGCTGGTGGACCTGCGGCAGGACTGGCTGGAAGCCGCGCGCGACAGCCTGCCCGCCGGTAGCGATGTGACGCTGGTTCAGGCCGACGTGGCCGATGAAGCGCAAGTGCAAGCCTATGTCGACAAGGCCATGGCCGCCTATGGCCGGATTGACGGCTTCTTCAACAATGCCGGCATCGAAGGCCGTCAGAACCTGACCGAGAATTTCGGGCGCGAAGAATTTCAGCGCGTGATCTCGATAAACCTTGATGGCGTGTTCTTTGGCATGGCATCAGTGCTGAAAGTCATGCGCGAACAGGGCTTTGGCGCAATTGTGAACACCGCATCGGTTGGCGGCATTCGCGGTGTGGGCAACCAGAGCGGCTATGCCGCGGCCAAGCATGGCGTGGTGGGCCTGACGCGCAATTCCGCGGTGGAATACGGCATCTTCGGCGTGCAGATCAACGCCATTGCGCCAGGCGCGATCATGACCGCGATGGTTGAAGGATCGCTGCGCCAGATCGGCGGCGACAACTGGGAAGAAGTGGGCCGCCAGTTCGTTTCGGTAAACCCGATGCAGCGCTTTGGCCGCCCGGAAGAAGTGGCCGCGCTGGTGGCGTTCCTGTTGTCAGGCGAAGCGCCCTTCATCAACGGCGCGACCATCCCCATCGATGGCGGGCAGTCCTACAAGTATTGATCGGGCGATCCGCAGCCTGAGTTTGAGAAAGCACGTCGCCTCGGACTTGATCCGGGGCGACGTTCAAAACTCGGCCCGGATTTCCACTCTTCGCTGGCTTTGCCATGGCAGACCGTCGGCTTCGGCGTCGTCGGTGGGTTGGGCACCGGTCTGGGCGCGGGTTTCCACTGTCAGACCGGGGAGCAGGCGGCGCAGGGTTTCGGCTATGGCTTCGGCGCGTTCGGTGGCAACTTCCGGGCGTTCGGCAAAGGTTTGGCCGCTGACCGTTTCGGGCGTGGTGGCGGCAAAGCCTGTGACCACCAGCGTTTTCGGCCTGGCGGCGCGTATCCATGTGACGGCATTGTCGATCAGCCAGTCATCGTATTGATAGACAAGGAAATCGCGGTCAAATTCGAAATAGACCGGGAAGGTTCGCGCGGCATAGGGGCCGGGCGGCACCGGGCGCGCGACGGATGATGGTGCGATGTTGCGGCGGGGCAGGGTGAACTTGCGGCCGGGAAAGCCTTCTGCCGGAATAACATGGCGGGTGCACGGCGTATCCAGCCGCGATGTGCGGACCGGATCGAGCACGGCTGCGCCGCAGGGCTGGGCGCTTTCCGCCGATACCTTGCCTTCGACCAGCATGGCGTAATTCCAGTCCGGCTTGTACGGGCTTTGGCTGACGTCCCAGCGGTGGCCGGTTTCGCGGTCATCAGCCAGCCAGCAGCCGGATTTCTTGCCGGAATCCGTATCGCGATAAACCGGGCAGGTGACGAAGCGGACCAGATCGCCGGTTTGTGCGGCGTGGGCGGTGGTGGTGGCGCACAGCGCCGCAAGGACTGCCAGCTTTTTCACAGCACGCTCATCAGGTTGACGAGATCCTGCTTCTCCTGCTCGGTATAGCCGATGGAGTAGCGACGCTCGTAATAGTCGACCACGCCGCGCAAATCCCTGGCAAGGCCGTTGGAGAAATAGGGCGCGCGGGCGGACAGGCCGCGCATGGATTGCAGGGTGATCTTGCCCACGTCTGCGCATTTGCCCGATGTCAGCGCGAAGCCCGGATCATAGGTGTAGATCATCTTGCCATAATGCGGATGCGGGCGTCCGGTGCAGGTGACGCGGAACAGCGGCAGGTCGTCCCACGGATCGGCAAAGGGCAGGGTGGTCGTGCCAAGATCAACCTGTCCCGGTGCCACGTCGTTGCCCATCTGGCTCATATTATGGCAGAAAACGCAGGAGTTGCGGACCGGGTTGCCAAAGCCGATGCGCGAATTGATGCCCGCGGTATCGGTGATGAGGAAGGTCTTGTCGCGGAACACCTTGGCCCCGCGCGCCACCGATTGGCGAAAGGCCAGTTGCTGGGGGCTGAGCTTTGCCGCATCGGCAGGGGCGATCTTTTCCCAGCCGGAAAATTCGGACCAGACGGGCTCGCCAATGGAACCCAGCGCGCCCGGTTCGCTGTCACGCAGGCGGGCAGGGCCAGCCTTGGCCCCGGTGGTGTCCACCGCGCCGCCGGATTTGCTGATCTGCATGGCGGTATAGATGCGCAGTTCAAAGTCCTGCAATTGCTGGCGCTGGGCAGGGCTGAGCTTCTTCAGCATTTGCAGGTGCGTGGCGGCGGCATCTTCCATCTGGATGCGCAGGCTGCCCGCGCGGTTATCGGCCATCAGGTTGCCCGATTGCGGCTTGCCATCGTCGGGGTCCAGCGGCAGCGCATAACCCTGCTTGGGATCATAGGGGAAGCCGACGGCCAGCAGATACTTCATGTTCGCCACCGGGCGCGGGCGGCGATAGACCGAAATCTTGCCATTGGCGGGGCCATAAAGCGGGCCGGAATTGCAGCCATTGGGATCGCGCACGACATCGATGGTGAAATCGGGCGTGATAGCTTTGCCGTTGAATGTCTTGGCGGGCCACGGGCGTTCGATGCGGATCAGCCCGCGATCGAGCAGCAGCGAATGGCTGGCGCGCTGGTCTTGCGGCAGGGTGGGACAGTTCGACCCGTCATAGGCGGCGAACAGCGGGTCTTTGCCGCCGGTGCGGTCCCACTGGCGGCGGGCGCTTTCGGCAGACAGGCTCATCGCGTCCGCCGGTTGGTGGCAGGTGACGCAGGCGCGGCCATCGGGACCAAGTGGGGTGAAGAACGGATGGCCTTGGGTGTTCAGCGGCCCGCCGACCAGCAAAGTGCGCAGGGTGCCGTTTTCGTTTTCATAATCGAGCGTGGCGGGGAAAGTGCGTCCCTCGCCCGGCGCCCACCAGCGATCAGGGGTTTCCCCGCCGCGCGCGCCGACCGAAATGGCAACGGCAAGCGCGGCGAGGGAAAGGAGGAACGGCTTTCGCGGGAGGATGTGCATCGGCCGTCCCTCCCGATCAGTTGCCGATTTCGACGCGCAGGCGCACGCCCCATGTGCGCGGTGCACCATAGATGATGCCGCCGTCCGCGCTGGAGCTGTTCTGGATCTGCGTGGCGATATAGGTCTTGTTCGTCAGGTTGTTGACGAAGGCTTCCAGCTTGTAGGCCTTGCCCAGATCAAACGTCATGCGCGCATCGAACAGGTTGCGGCCCGGAACCAGCGTGTTCACGCTGGGGAACGGGGTGGCGTATTGTTCGGCAAGGTAGGACCACTGAACGCGCGGGGTCACGTCCACACTGCCAAGGCTGAGGGTATATTGCACCCCTGCGTTCACGGTCCATTCGGGCGAGAATGGCAGGACTCGGCCCTTGGGCACCTGACGCAGGTTGGTTGGGCAGCCCACGTCGGTTCCGGCAGCGTTGGTATCGGAAATGCAGGCCGAATTGTTGAACTTGGCATCAAGGTAGCCGACGCCGGCATTGGCGGCAAAGCCACCGAACTGTGCGGTCAGTTCCAGCTCGCCGCCATAAGAGCGCCCGGCCAGCGCGTTCTGCGTGACGGGCAAGCCGCCGACAAGGCTGGAAAGCTGGATGTCCTTGTAATCGGAATAGAACACGTCACCGTTGATGCGCAGGTGGCGGTCCAGAATTTCGGTCTTGAAGCCTGCTTCATAGACGAAGTTGCGTTCGGGCATGAAGTCGGGCGTGTTGGGCGTCAGGTTTACGCCGCCGGCCTTGTACCCCTTCGATGCGGTTACATAGAGCATGTTGTTTGTGCCGAAGTGGTAATTTACACCCAGCTTGCCGGTAAGCTGGCTGGTCGCCACCTGGCTGGTGAAGGGCAGGGTGAAGCCGGTGCCGGGAACGGCAAAGCGGGTATAGACCTGCTTGTCCCAGCTATACCGCGCGCCGGCCAGCACTTCGATGGACGGGGTGACGTAATAGTTGATCTGGCCGAACAGCGACTGCGATGTGTTCTTCGCTTCGGTGATGATCGAAGAGTTGGACTGCACCAGATCCGCCGTGTTGCGGTTGTCGCGCAGCAGGGTGACGGGCACCTTTTCATCCATCACAAATCCGCCGAACACCCACTGGAACGGGCCGGAACCGGTGGACAGCAGGTTGGCTTCGGCGATCAGCGTCTTGAAGCGCGTGTCGGCATTGCTGACACGGCCGGGATAGGTGCGCGTGTTGGCGCTGCTGGCGGCAAGGTTGGCGGGCACGGGCAGGGCGGTGGCGGTGCGATCGCCGTCGGTCTGGTCGTGCGTATAGCCCTCCTGCCACGATACCAGCGCGCGGGCCTGAACGGTGTCGGCCACGTCATAGCGGGCTTCGGCAGACACGCGGTAACCGGCCTGATTCTGGAACGAGCGGGCGTCTTCCTGAATTTCGAACGGATCGGTGCTGACGGTGTCGCCACGACGCTTCACCGCGTTGTTGTCCGACTTCACATCGAAGTATTCGCCACGCACGTTGACGGTCAACCGGCCATCCATGCCGCGCAGGCGCAAATTGGCGCGGATGGCGTCCATGTTGAGATCGCCCGGCTGGCTTTGCGCATTGGCGGCGATGTTGCGGGTGAAGCTGTCGCGCTCTTCATGCACACCTGCAATGCGCAGGGCCACGTCTTCGCCGCCGATGTTCAGCGCGGCCACCGCGCGGAAGCGGTCGTAATTGGCGACAGTCACGTCACCGATGGCATAGTTTGCGTCAAATTCGGGTTCGGGCGTGCGGACATAGATCGCGCCGCCGGTGGAGTTCTGCCCGGTCAGCGTGCCCTGCGGGCCGCGCAGCACTTCGATGGTGCCGATGTCGTAGAACGAATGGCCGATGAACTGTTCGTGCGGGATCAACTGCCCGTCGATGTAATAAGCAACGCCGGGGTTCGATGTGGGCGCGGACTGGGCAATGCCGACACCGCGAATGTTGATGAAGGTCGACCGGTTGAAGGTGTTGATCGCAACCGAGGGCGCAACCTGCTGAATGTCGTTGAGATTGCTGACGCCCTTGCGCTGCAATTCTTCGCCTGACAGCACGGTGGCCGAAATCGGAATGTCCTGCAGGCTTTGTTCACGGCGTTCAGCCGTGACGACGATGGCTTCCAGCCCGCCAGTGGAGCCGGTGTCTTCCGCAACCTGTGCGAAAGCGGGCGTGGCGGTGGTGCAAAGAAGAACGGCAAGCAGGGCTGGCCTGCGCGATGCGGCGACGATCATTATGTCCCCTCCTGAACGGGAATGGCTTGTTGTTGTGCCCGCCATACCTCCAGTGCAAGGGCTTGCATAGAGAGAAAATTGTAATCGGCTATAACTTTACGCGCCGCGCCAGCACTGCACATGAAAGGGCAGTGGCGGTCGAAAAACATAGCGCTACAGCCAGGCGCAGCGGATCGACCGGGGCGAACAGGCCCAGCAGCGTCATGGCCGCGCCACTGGCCAGCATCTGCATGGCGCCCGCCAGACTGGTGGCGGTGGCGGCAAGGCCGGGTTCGGCAAAGGCCACGGCATTGAACGCCACCGGCCCCGCCAATCCCGCGCCAAGGCCCAGCAGCAGGAACGGCGCGATGAAGGCCGCAAGGCTTTGTACGCCCGACAGTGCAAGGATCAGCGCGATGGCTGCACCCACTGCGGCGCTGATGGTGCCATAGACCAGCCCATCGCCATGCCGCTGCGCCACAACCACCAGTCGCGTGCCCAGAATACTGGTCGCGGCGACGGTCAGCAAGGCAAGCCCCGCTTCACTGGCAGCAAGACCGAAGCGATGGGTCAGCAGGAACGGCGCCGCGCCCAGAAACATGTAAAGCCCGCTGCTGGCCGCGCCCAAAGCGCAGGTCGTCAAAGTGAAGCGGCGGTTGCGGACAAGGCGGAGATAGGACGCGGCAAGGCTGGCCGATGCAGCTCTGGCAGGAGCAGCCTTCCGCGTTTCCGGCAGGCGCTGCACGGCTGCTGCCATGCCGATCAGTCCCGCACAGGCAAGCAGGGCAAAGATCGCGCGCCATCCGGCAAGATCGGCCATAGTGCCGCCGATGACAGGGGCAAAAGCAGGCGATATCAGGACGATGGCCATGAGCGTGGCCTGCACGCCCGCAGCCTTGGCCGGGCCGAACAGATCGCCCACCATGACCCGTGCGGTGACCACACCACAGGCCCCGCCGCTGGCCTGAATCAACCGGGCCAGCAGCAATTGCGCCGGGTTGGGGGCAAGCGCTGCCAGCACCGCGCCCGCGATATACAGGGCCAGCCCCGCCAGCATCACCGGGCGGCGGCCCAGCCGGTCGATCAGTGGTCCGGCAACAAGCTGGCCGCCCGCCAGCCCTGCCAGATAAAAGCTGACCACCTGCTGCGCCCGGGCTTCGCCAATGGCAAGTTCGGCGGCGATGCGGGGCAGGGCAGGGACCAGCATGTGAATGGCCATCGATCCCATCGCCGCGATCAGGGCCAGTGCGGGCACCGTGCCGCGCCGTGGCGTATCCGCAGCGGTCATGCCGGGCTGGATGCCGCGAGACGGCGGGCAAGAAGGGTAAGCGCGGCGCACAACACGGCAATGCCGAACAGCAATAGCGTGGGCGGCAGGAACGATCCGCTGGCCTCCTTCAACAGGCCCATCAGCGGCGGCACCGTGGCCCCGGCAAGGCTGCCGGTCATGTTGATGGCGACGATGCCCATGGCCAGACTGCCCGGTGAAAGCAGGCGCGTGGGGATGGCCCAGAATGCCGCCACGGTGCATCCGGTGCAGGCCCCACCAATGACCAGCGCGATCAACCCGGGCAACCCTGCGCCAAACAGATTGGCCAGCAGCAAGCCGATCCCGCCGAGCAGTGCGGGAATGGCAACGTGGAGATAGCGCTCCCCCGTGCGGTCCGAATGGCGCGCGTTGAGGATAAGGCCAATGCCGCTGGCCGCCCATGGTAGCGCCACGATCAGCCCGGTGGCGGTGCTGCTAAGTCCTGAAAGCGATTTCACCACCTGCGGCAGCCAGAACATGATGCCGTAGTTCGAAGCAAGGATGCAGAACCAGATGGCGGCGCACATCCAGCCGATGGGGCTGCGCAGCACGGCCCAGCGTTCGCCGGGGTCGTCGGTGGCTGCAGGCTTGGCCGCGCCTTTGACATTGGCCGCAATCCACGCGCGTTCATCTGCTGTCAGCCAGCGGGCATCGGCAGGGCGATCAGGGAAATAGGCCCACGCAAACGCCGCCAACGCCAGCGCGGGCAGGGCTTCGATCAGGAACATGAAGCGCCAGCTTTCCATGCCCAGTGGCTGATCCAGATCCAGCAACACGCCCGAAATCGGCGCGCCGATGACCTGCGCGACCGATATCGAGGTGATCGGAATTGCCAGGATCGACGCGCGGAACCGTTCGGGCGCCCACAGGCTGAGGTAGAGCATCAGGCCCGATGACAGCCCGCCTTCGGAAAAGCCGATCAGCACACGCAGGCCATAAAGCTGCCATTCGTTGCTGATGAAAGCCATCATGCATGAACACAGCCCCCACGCGGCGGTGATGGCGGCCAGCCAGCGGCGCAGGCCAACCGCTTCATACAAAAGCACGCTGGGATATTTGGCGATCATGTATCCGACGAACAGAACGCCCGCGCCAAAGCCATATTGCGTGCCCGAAAGCCCCAGCGCGCGGTTCATTTCCAGCGCCGCAAAGCCGACATTGGTGCGGTCAATCGCGCCGATCAGGATATAGAGCGCGGCCGGGATCACCAGCCTGCGGATGACTTTGGCCCCCACGCTGGTCTCCAGCATTCGGTCCGCAGCGCTTTGCGTGGCATTTGCCGTCACGCGGCAATCTCCCTTTGGTTCACATCGTAATGATAGCGCTTGCATGGCGCAGCGCTCGCACTTATGCAACCGGGCATGACAGACCGCGCACAGGATTTCGACCCGGAAGTTCCAGAGGACTTCGACAGCCCCCATATCGAATATGCGCGCCTGCGCCGGGAATGCCCGGTGGCGCATACCAGCGGGCTGGGCGGGTTCTGGGCACTGACGCGCTATGAAGATGTGAAGCGGGCGGCTTCGGATTCGTCCACCTTCATCACGTCGGTCCAGAACGTGATTCCCAAAGTGGCGTTTACTGGCAGGCGGCCTCCGCTGCATCTCGATCCGCCAGAGCACACGCCCTATCGCAAGGCGCTGAACCCGCTGCTGTCGCTCGAAAGGTCGGAACAGTTTGCCGACAAGGCGCGCGAACTGACGCAGGCCTTGCTGCAGCCCATGGTGGCGCGCGGCGGTGGGGACATCTGCGTCGAACTGTCCAGCTATCTGCCGGTGCATGTGTTTGGCGAATGGATGCGGATGCCTGCCGAATGGCTGGAAACGCTGCACGACGCGGGCCGCGCGTTCATTCTGGCGGTGCATTCCAACACGCCCGAACGCATGAAGGAAACGTCCCTGCGCCTGTATGACATGGCGCGAGGACTGATCGCCATTCGCCGTGAACATCCGCAAGACCCTGATCTTGACCCCACCAGCGCGCTGCTGGCCGCGCGACATGAAGGGCAGCCGCTGCCCGACGAATTGCTGGTGGGCACGGTGCGGCAGGTGCTGGTGGTGGGCATGGTCGCGCCGATGGTGATGATCGGCAATATCTGCGTCCACCTGTCGCGCGACAAGGAACTGCAGCAGCAACTGCGCGCTGACCTGTCGCTGGTGCCCGCCGCGCTGGAGGAATTCCTGCGGCTTTACACCCCCTATCGCGGCTTTGCGCGGACGGCGGTGTGTCCGGTGGACATGGGCGGCCGAACGATCCCCGAAGGCGAGGCGATTGCCCTGCTCTATGCCTCGGCCAACCGCGATGAAGACGTGTTCCCCGATGGCGACAAGTTCATCCTGAACCGCCCCAACATTGCGCAGCACCTCGCCTTTGGCCGTGGCCCGCACAATTGCCCCGGCGTGCATCTGGGTCGGATGCAATTGCGTGTGGCGCTGGAGGAAATCCTGAAAGCGACGCGCGAATTTGACCTTGCCGGCCCGATCAGCGTCAGCCGCTGGCCGGAAGTGGGCGCATTGTCGGTCCCGCTGAAGTTTACGGCTTAGAACAAACCTGTCCCTCGTCATTCCCGCCTGCGCGGGAATGACAATAGGGTGGAGCGGTAGTGTGTGATTTGCCGCCGTCTTCCTTGCCAGCGCAGGCACCCGCGCGCTAGGCATGGTCACCATGGAACCTGCTGACAAGACACCGACGCTTGACGATGTGGCAACCCGCGCGGGCGTTTCCACCGCCACGGTCAGCCGGTTCATCAACAACCCCGCCGTGGTTGCCAAAGCCACCGCCGAGCGCATCCGCGCCGCCATTGCGGAAACGGGCTATATTCCCAATCTGCTGGCGGGCGGGCTGGCGTCCAGCAAGTCGAAGATGGTGGCGGTGCTGATCCCCTATCTTACGGATTCGATCTTCAACGATACGATCCAGTCGATGGTGGAAGAACTGTCTGCCGCCGGGACCACGGTGATGCTGGGGCTGACCGGCGTGTCAGAGGCTCGCACCGAAGACCTGATCCGCGCGGCATTGAGCCGGCGGGTGGACGCGATCATTTTTACCGGGCCGATGACGCCGACGGTGGAACAAATGGTGCGCCGCTCGCCCGCATTGTTCATTCAGGTATGGGACTTGCCCGAAGACCCCATCGGCATCGCGGTGGGCTTTTCCCACGCAGCAGCGGGGCGCGATATTGCGCGCTTTCTGGCATCGCGCGGCTATCGGCGGCCGCATGTCGTCACCGCCAGCGGCACCCGCGCGCGGATGCGGCGTGATGGCTTTGTGGGCGAATGGGAAGCGAGCGGCGGCGGCGTGGTTAGCGAATCAGCGGTGGAAGTGCCGTCCAGCTTTGGCCACGCGCGGCGCATCTTTGCCGAAATCCGCCGCCTGCCCGAAATGCCCGATGTGGTGGTCTGCGGATCGGACTATCTGGCGCAGGGCATCATCGTCGAAGCGCTGACCGCAGGCATGCGCATCCCGGATGACATTGCCGTGGTGGGCTTTGGCAACAGTTCCATCGCGGGCGAAATGCGGCCCACGATCACCTCTGTCGAAGTGGATGGCGCGCGTATCGCGCGTGAGGCGATTGCCGCGATCCGCCGCCATGGTGGCGGGGTAAAGCTGGAGGAACGGTGGATCGACGTGGGGTTCAGGCTGGTCGCGCGTGAAAGCGCCTGATGTCGGGTTTTGATGAACCGACGATCAACGATGTGGCGGCCATGGCGGGGGTATCGATCCGCACCGTATCGCGAGTGCTCAACCGCTCGACCAAGGTAAACGCGGCCACCCGCGAAAAAATCGAGGCGGCGATTGCCGCGCTCGATTTCCGCCCCAGTTCGCGGGCGCGGGCGCTGGCCATGGGGCGGTCGCTGCTGATCGGGCTGGTGCATAACGATCGCAACGCGCTGGTGCTGGACAGCTTGCAGCGCGGCATCGCGGCAGAGGCATCCGCGCAGGGCTATGAACTGATTGTCCATTCGGTGCCGGGCGAACAAGTGGTGGGCGATGTGCTGGCCTTTGCCCGCCGGTCGCGCGTGGACGGATTGGTGATCGTGCAACCGGTGGCGGGGGCGGCGGGGCTGGCCGATGCGCTGGTGGCGGAAGGCGTGCCTGCGGTATGCCTGTCATCGGTGCCGGTGGAGGGCTATGCTGGCGTGATCCTGTCGGGCGAACGCGCGGCATCGGCGGAGGTGGCGCGGTTTCTGGTGGGGCTGGGGCACCGGCGCATCGCCATGATCGCCGGGCCTGCCGATGTGGCTTCGGCGCAGGAACGCAAGGCGGGTTTCATGGCTGGCCTTGCCGAACACGGGCTGGAACTGGTGGCGCTGGCTGAGGGTGATTACGGCTTTGCATCCGGCCTCGCTGCGGCAGAAGCGTTGCTGGATGGCGCGACGCGGCCCAGCGCGATCTTCGCCTGTAACGACATGATGGCCGCGGCTGTGCTGAAAGCGGCGGCGGCGCGCGGGCTTGCCGTGCCGCGCGATCTTTCCGTGGTCGGTTTCGATGGCAGCATGCTGGCGCAGATCGTCACCCCGGCGCTCACCACGGTCCACCGCCCGTTCGGTGAAATGGCGCAGGCTGCGACGCGCGCCTTGCTGGATACACTGGCGGGGGTGGAGGTTGTGCCGGTTGAACCGCTGCCGCTGCGTCTGATCGTCGCGGAATCGACAGCGGTTAAAGCGTAACCCCGCGCTTCCAGATGCCGATGGCGCGTTCGTCATTGCGTTCGTTGCAGGTGGGCGCGCCGCTGGCAATTTCCACGATACGGTCCAGCAGGGCGTCGGCGGTTTCATCCATGCCCGCTGAGAGCGCGGCGCCTGCGTCAAAATCGATCCAGCCCGGTTTGCGCGTGGCGAGGGCGGAGTTTGAGGCGATTTTCATCGTCGGCACCGGGCTGCCCAGCGGTGTGCCGCGCCCGGTGGAAAACAGCGTTATCGTGGCCCCCGCAGCCGCCAGCGCGGTGGTCGATACCGCGTCGTTGCCCGGCGCTTCCAGCACCGTCAGACCGGCCTCGCTGATGCGCTGGCCATAACTGATCACATCGGCCACCGGCGCCAGCCCGCCCTTCTGCACCGCGCCCAGCGACTTTTCCTCCAGCGTGGTAATGCCGCCCGCAATGTTGCCGGGGCTGGGGTTTTCCGAAACCGGCTCTCCATGGTCCAGGAAGTAGCGTTTGAAGCTGTTGACCAGCGCGGTCAGCTTGTCGAACACGTCCTTGCTGGTGGCGCGCTGCATAAGCAGCGTTTCGGCACCGAAAATTTCCGGAATCTCGGTCAGGATCGCCGCCCCGCCCGCACCGGTCACGGCATCGGCCATGCGCCCGATCAGCGGGTTTGCGGTCAACCCGCTCAACGCATCAGACCCGCCGCATTTCACGCCAAGGCGCAGCGCGGAAAGCGGCACGTCCGTTCGCTGGTCCTGCGTCATGTCGGCCAGCAATTGCGCCATCAGCGCTTCGCCGGCCGCAAATTCATCGCTTTCCGATTGCGCCCGCAACACCTGCAACCGGGCACGATGGGATTCAGGAATGCGCGTCAGCAGCGCGTCCAACTGGTTGGATTCACACCCCAATCCCAGCAACAGCACACCACCTGCATTGGGGTTGAGCGCCAGCGATGCGATGACCGCGGCGGTGCCATCCAGATCCGCGCCCAGTTGCGAACAGCCGAATGGGTGGTTGAAGGCGTGGACGCCATCTATGCGGCCCTGTGCCTGCGGCATGGCGGCGATCATCGCATTACCGCGCTGCGCCAGCCTTTCGCCCAATCGGCCAACGCAGCCGACCGTGGGCAGAATCCACAATTCGTTGCGCGTGCCCACGCTGCCGTCAGGGCGCACAAAACCCCGGAATGTGCGCGCTGAAACCTGCACGGGTGCAGCCGCAGCAGCAGCGGTGAAGCTGTAATCCGCTTCCCCGGCCAGCGCCGTGGCCAGATTGTGGCTGTGGACGTGTTCGCCGGTGGCAATGGCCCGCGTGGCAAGGCCGATGCGCGCACGATAGCGCAGCACCGGCGCGCCTTGCGTCAGATCGCGCAGCGCAAACTTGTGTCCGGCCGGCACATCATCGCGCAAGATCACGCTCGCGCCGTCGACATGCACCTGTTCACCGGCGGTCAAAGGCTCAAGCGCGACGGCCACATCGTCTTGCGCGGCAATGCGGAAAATGCGCGGAGTCGTGGCGTGCAGCACGGTGGGATGGGCGATGGACATGCCCTTTCCCTACCTTATTGCCAGCGCTGGCACAAGATTTGCCAAACGCACTTCCATGCGCGCCGTACCCGGCCGGGATCACCCCATGCCGTACAGCTCTTTCAGCCCGCCCTGCCGTTGCAGGTTCAGCGCCATGATCGCAATGTCGTGGAATTCTCCCGCCGCATCGCACACATGGTCGCGCAGCAGGGCTTCGGGCAGAAAGCCAAGGTCTTCAAACACTTTCAGCGCTGCGCCCTGATCGGGCGTCAGCCGCACGGTCAGCTTGGTCACGCCATCGGCCATGGCCAGCGCAAGGCATTCCTGCGCCAGAATGCGGCCAAACCCGGTGCCGCGCATGTCGGGCGAAATCAGCATGCGAATGTCGCCCACATGCGGCGACCAGCTCAACTTGTCGCGCGCCAGCGCGGTGCAACCCACAATCCGCCCCGCTTCCAGCGCCACGATGGACCGGATCTGGCCCCGCTCCACCTGTTCGATCCATGCGGCCACAACCTTGGGGTTGCGAATATCGCGCAGCAGGAACAGCAGGTCATGCGCGGGCAGGGCGCGGGCAAATTCGACCAGCGCATCCGCATCCGCGCTTTGCAGCAGGCGCAGCGTGATCGTCCGATCCTTGGCCGTCACATCACGCGGGAAATCGGGGGCGGAAAATTCAACAGTATCAGCCATCACACAGACCTCTTGCCAAGCCAGCCATCGATCAGCGGCCACAGTCGTTTCAGCGCAGACGGCCCCGCCACCAGGCTCACATGCCCGCCCTTGGATACGATCTCCTCGTAATCCGGGCACGATGTCAGCTCTTTCAATGGCTGGGTCGCCTCGTGGCTCACGATATGGTCGTGCTTGGCCACGATATTCAGAATGGGTACGGCAATGTCGCCCAGCAGCGCCTTGCGCCCTGCAATTTCAAGCCCACCACCGGCCAGTGCATTGTCCCACATCAGATATTTTATCTGTTCGCGGAAATATTGCCCCGGCACCGGCAGCGTTTCGGCGGCCCACCGGTCAAACATGCGATATGACCGCACGAATTCGTCGTTCCACATATTGGTCCAAAGCTGCATCCGCCCCGCCGCGCGGTTGGCGGGCCGGGCCAGATCGAACGCGCCCAGCATGATTTCGGGCGGAATCACGCCCAGCTTGTCGACCACTTCGTCCACGTCGAAATGGCGCTTGTCCGACCATTTCTGGAACAGGTGCATGTGGCTGAAATCCACCGGCGTTGCAAACAGCAGCAGGTTGCGCACCCCGTTGCCCACGCGGTTGCCGTTGGGTGCATGCAGAGCCGCATGGATCGTGGCAAGCGTCCCGCCCATGCAATATCCCGCCAGCGTCGCTTCATTTTCGCCGGTAATCTCGGCAATCTTCGCCAGACTGTCGGGAATGAACCGGTCGACATAATCGGCAAGGCCAAGGTGCGCCTCATCCTGTCGCGGCGGTGCCCAGTCCAGGTTGAACACATCGTATCCCCGGTGCAGCAGGTATTCCACCATGCTCTGACCCGGCGCCAGATCAAAGATATAGCCCTTGTTGCTGGGCGGCGACACGATCAGCAGCGGCAGGCGGTAAATCTCGTCCACCACCGGGCGATAACGGTAAAGCATGGCCGTGCCCTCACGGTGGACCAGCTCCTTTTCCATCGCGCCCACGTCCTGCCGTCCGGCGGCAAGGAACTCCAACCCTTTGATATTGCGCTTTATCGCGCGGTCCACTTCGCGGCGGACCCTTTCGGCAATGTCTTCAGGAGATAGCTGCTCGGCTTCGCTCATGCCTTTGCCGATCCACCCTTATCCTGCGGCGGCTTTTTGGTCCGGCGCGGTTCGGGCGGCGCGGGCACGGCGGCGGTCTTTCCGGCCAGCGCTTCAATCGCCAGTCGCACCCGGTCGATTGAATCTTCCAGACCGTCGAGCCGCTCGGTCAGCGCCTCGACCTGCGCCTTGCTGGGCAGGTTCAGGTTGCCCAACAGCGTTTCCATCTGTTCGGCAAAGGCGCGCTGGGCCACAAGCTGCACTTTGCTGGCCTGCCCCACCATGGCGCTGAATTGTTCGCTTTCGGTAAGTTTGCCTGACCAGCTATTGATCTCCTGCTCCCATTTTTGAAGCATCTGTTGCCATTGGGCGACGGGATCAAAAGGCGCTTGGGTCATGGCTTCTCCCGGTTGGTTTTTGGGGGCTGGAGGGGCAGAAATCAGGTGGCGAGCGAAATGTAACCAAGCTGCGCCGCCTTGAACACGGTCTGGCTGCGGTTCACCGCGTTCAGCTTCATCGATGCATTGTGGATGTGGAATCGCACCGTGGCGCGGCTGCGGCTCATAATCATGCTGATTTCAAGGTCGGTCTTGCCGATGGCCGCCCAGCGCAGGCATTCCACTTCACGCTTGGACAGGCGCGATCCCGATGGCAGCGCCTGCGCCGATCCCATGGCATGAACATAGCTGGCAATGAATGTGCGCGAATAGACGCCGAACGCATCGCCATTTTCCAGAAAGATGTCGTCCAGCTCGGTCAGTTCCGGGTCGATGGGGTTAAAGCTGACCGCGCCGATCTGCCCGAACGGCAGATGCACCGGGACCACAATGGCCGCGCGCGTCATGGCACGGGTTTCAAAGTTGGTCAGGTCAATCGCGGTCAGATAATGGTTGGGCTGGCGGGTGTGGAACCCGCTGGCATTCACCCAGAACGGTTCGCTTTCAAACCGGCAGGCCGACGTTAGCGGGGAATCCAGCGCGATGCGTGAATTGCGCCACCACACCTTTTCATCGTTCCAACCGAACACGTCGCGCGCCAGAATGTTGCCATCGGCATCCACCGGGGTCCGCTTGTCGGCAATATCGTGTGCCGGCGCAGCGCGCATGCCGGCCGCCGATGCGATCTGGTGAAACGCTTCTGCGGCCCGGCGCACATCGCGCGGCCCACTGATTCTCACCGAGTCGATGGATTCGACCGAAACCTGCACGCTGAACTCTCCCGTACTTATGGGCATGTCATACGCACCCCCTGTCTGGCGCACAACGGCGCACTTGTTCGAAACGCCTAGTCTTTTGCCCAGCGTGGCTGCACGAAAGAGGGTGATAGAGGTTCAGTCCAAGGAGAGGGACGTGAATTTCGACCTGAACGAAGACGAAGAAATGCTGAAAGCTCTGGCAGAGCGCTTCGTCGACGACCATTATGATCTGGACCGCCGCCGCGCCTATCTGGCCGGGGCTTTCGGTTATTCGACCGAAATGTGGGCGCTGCTTGCTGAACTCGGCCTCGTCGCCGCGCCGCTGGCCGTGGAAAGCGGCGGCATGTCGCTTGATGCCACCGCCATCGCCACGATTTTCGAAGCGCTGGGGCGCGGCCTTGTGGTCGAACCGTTGATCGAAAACATCATGGTCGCCGCCCGCCTGATGGAACGTGTCGCCCCGGCAGACCTTGCCGACGAATGGATGGAACCGATCTCCATGGGCCGCCGCCGTCTGGCGCTGGCCCATGCCGAACACGCCGCGCGCGGCAACCTCGCCTATGTGCAAACCGCCGTTGCCGCTGACGGCACGCTGTCAGGCACAAAATCCTGTGTGCCTGCGGGCGCCGGAGTGGATGGCTACATCGTCACCGCGCGTAAATCTGGCAGAGTGGCAGATGCCGCCGGGGTTGCGCTGTTCCTCGTCGCCGCGGATGCGCCGGGCCTCACCATAACCCCATGGCGCATGGCCGATGGTACGCTTGCCGTCTCGCTCGACCTGGCCAATGTCCCGGCCACGCCGCTCGGCGGCGGGCTGGACGATCTTGCTGCGGTTGATCTGCTAGCCTCACTCGCCCGCTCGGCGGAAGCGTTGGGCATCATGCAGCGCCTGTTTGACGCCACGCTGGATTACTTGCGCACCCGCAACCAGTTCGGCGTGCCGCTCGGCAGCTTTCAGGCGATTCAGCACCGCATGGCCGCGCAATATGCCGCCATCGAACAGGCCCGCGCGCTGCTCAATCTTGCGATCGTGTCACAGAACACGGATCGCTTCGCCAGCGCCGTCAATGGCCTGCGCGCCTTCATCGCCCCGGCATCGGTGGAACTGGGGCACGAAATGATCCAGTTCCACGGCGGCATGGGCGTAACGGACGAACTGTTCATCGGCCACGGTCACAAGCGCCTGTTGGTCCTGTCGCGCTGGCCGGACGATCCGCAAGCCGCACTGGACCGCTTCGCCGGGGCGGCCTGAAAAACTCATTCGCCCTCTCCGTTCGCTCGACACGAACGGAGGGGTAAAGCGCCGCCACTATGGCGTATTTCCGCCTCCAAAATCCCGCCTCGCCTTCACGCATATCCCAGGCACACAAAAAGGGCCGCCAGATTGCTCCAGCGGCGCTTCATGTCGGTTTAGGTGGCGTTCAGAACACCGTTCAACGCACCAGAAGAACGCTTCGTCGTCAGATCACGCTTTGGGCGCGCGTTCCTTCAGCCAGCCGATGCCTCGCCGCAGCAGGTCATAGAACACCGGCAGATCCCACGCACAGCGGTCTACCGTTGGCCACCAGTCCAGCATCGGTTGCAGGTCATAATGCCCGCGACAATGGCCCAGCGTGTTATACAGCACTGCGCCTTTTCCGTGGTCTTTCAAATACATGACCGGGTGCGTGCCCAGCGCATTCTTGGCCTCGACAAACCCGGTGCCTTCGTCCGCACATTCGGTTTCCAGCAGGACGTGCAAGTGCCCGTGGCATTCCATGTGGTAAAGTTCATCCGTAGTTTCAAAGGCTTCGATGCCTTTGACCAGCGGATGGCCGGGGTCCGCCACGGTCACCGTATAAGGCGCGATGGGCGGATGGCTGATGAACTGGCTGCCCAAAAGGTCCATCATCAGCGGTGCCCAGCGCGGCGCGTCCCACAGTCCCGCATCAGGGCCTTCGGACAGTAACCGCAGCACGGAATTGGTGCCATGCAAAGCATACCACCGGCCACCGGCAAGCAACCAGTCGCGCAACGCTTCTTGTGCGGCAAGTGAAGGTGTGACATCGCAAGTATAGGTTATGATAATATCGGCATCAAGAATGGCATCGATATTCTCATAATTCTCGAACACGCGGGTCCGCACGGCAGGATCTTCGGCCAGAAGCTTGAGAAGTTCCAGCCGGGCAAAGTCCATGTCATGCCACACCCCGCCGCAGATTAACACGCAGTTGATCCGGGGTGGGTGGTTTTCTGCTGCCGTTTCCGTCACTTGGCAACCTCGGCGTTCAGATACTTGTCCAGCGTCTGGTGGAACTGGCGAATGCGGATTTCCTGATAATCGCCCAGATTCACCTCACCCGTCTTCGAGGCGTGAAGGCCCTCCTGCACATAGGGCAGGTTGTCCATATCCTGTTCGAAAACATGGCCCAAAACGCCCAGTTCCGGGGCATCCGTCCACTTCTGGTCATTGGACAGAAGCTTCATCGGCACGCCATGCGGCATGGGATCGCCCTGCTTCACACGCGCCAGAATGCGCACTTCCATCAGGCAGGTGTCGGGCGTTTTTCCGGGGCGCCAGCGATAGACGATGTTGGGCATGAACCCGCCCCACGGCGCGAAGTTGGGGAACACGTTGTAAACAAGGCCATCCAGCAGTTCAGCATCGGTGGCATGGTCGTGGTCATAGCCGGTTTGCGCAGTGTACCCGGCCCGCATCGCCGCACCCAGCGCGGCGCGCGCGGTCATGCCTTCGGGTACGTTCACGGCAAAGGGATCGCCCGCCGCATCGTAATTGTCGGCACTGCGGCCATTGTATTTGCAGAATTCGTCAACGATCCACTGCTGCGTCTTGCCGTTGGGGTCGACGTGCGGGGACATGATGCCGAACGGAACGTGGTTGACGTTCACATTGTCGCCATAGATCCAATAGGCGCTGTTGGCATCGCCGGTGAAAGGCAGCAATTGCGGGTGGGTAACAACAGTGTGCCACGCTTCCATGAACGCTTCGGCGGTCACCTTCCAGTTGGCGGGAACTTCCTTGGCCACCCAGATGACCGTGGTGCATTCCTCATGCCGCCAGCGTTTGAAGAACTCTGGCAGCGGTGCGAGATATTCCTCAAGGGTGGGACCGCCCTTTTCCTCGCGCAGGAAGATATAGCCGCCCCAACGGCCCACTTCAGCTTCGGGCAGGGCCATCTTTTCGGCCTGCAAGTGTTTGAAATCCCAAGAACATGGCATGCCGTCAAAGCTGCCGTCCTTGTTCCAGGCAAAGCCGTGGAACGGGCAGGTGAACTTGTCCGCCGTGCCGTCTTCGGTGCGCAGCTTGCGTCCGCGATGCAGACAGACGTTGTGCATGGCCTTGACGCTGCCGTCTTCCTGACGGGAAATCAGCCATGACCGGCCCGCGATTTCGAACACGGTGTAATCGCCCGGTTCGGGAATATCTTCTTCACGCGCCGCGAACTGCCAGACGTGGGGCCACATCTTTTCGCGTTCCAGACGGGCGAAATCCTCGCTGGTATAGCGCTCCGCCGCCAGCGGCTGCGACCCGCGATATTCATAGCTTTCTTCCGTCAGGATCGCGGGCGCGGGACGCGAATCCTGCGCCATCAGCTCTTGCCAGCTAATCGCCTCGCAGCGGGCCCGGCCTCCATCGAGCGTTGCGCCGCCCATATTCGGATCACTCTCAGCCATTATCGATTCCTCGCCCCACGATTCATGCAAAGCTGCCATTTTCGGCATTGCTGCCGGTTTTGACCCTCACACGCGGGCGAGTCACCTTGCTGAAAGCATAGGTTGCCACGTTCGCGCGGGAGCGTAACCACTGACAGCATAATTTCATGCGGATTCTCGCGGGAGAGAACATTGTCCAAAAGGCTTGAAGGCAAGGTGGCGCTGGTCACCGGCGGCACCACCGGGATCGGCGCAGCAACCGTCGCACGGTTGAGCGCGGAAGGCGCGAAAGTGTGGTTTACCGGATCGAAGCAAGAAGCCGCCGCGGCGCTGGTGGCCGAAACCGGGGCGGTGTTCCGCAAGCATCGCGTGCAGGATGCCGCCGCATGGGCACCGCTGATTGACGAGATCATCGCCAGCGAAGGCCGCCTTGACATTGCCTTTGCCAATGCCGGTACGGAAAGCGGCGATGGCAGCATTGAAGACGTGGGCATCGAAGGCTGGGACAACGTGGTTGCCGTGAACCAGACCGGCGTGATGCTGACCGTTCAGCACGCGATCCTTGGCATGAAGCGCAATCCGGGCGGAGCCGCCGGGTCGATCATCGTCAATTCATCGATGAACGCCACGCGCCCGCTGGGCAACTATGTGACCTATTCGGTGACCAAGGCCGCGGTCTGCGCGCTGGCCAAATCCGCCGCGGTGCATTGCGGGCAAAAGGGTTACAAGATTCGCGTCAACGCCATTCTGCCGGGCGTGGTGGAAACGCCGCTGATCCAGCAGATCATGAACGCACAGCCCGACCCCGTCGCCGCGCGCGCGATGTATGAAGGCATGGCCCCGCTGGGCCGCATGGCCCAGCTTAACGAAGTGGCCGGGCTGGTGGCCTACCTTGCCAGTGACGAGGCCGGTTTCATTTCAGGCGCGGAATACGCGATCGACGGCGCAACGACCGCCGGCATGATGGGAGTTTGAAGGCAATGGAACTGGGTTCGCAGCGGCTGAAGGGCCGCGTTGCATTCGTGTCGGGCGGCCTTCGCGGCATTGGCCTTGCTTGCGTGGAACGGTTTCTGGCCGAAGGTGCCGAAGTTGTCCTGTCAGACCTTGATGCCGCAGACAGCGATGCCGCGCGCGATGTGATGGCAAAGCTGGGGCAGGCGGCCAGCTATGTTTCGGCCAACGTGGCCAAGGAAGAAGACTGGGAACGCGCGGTCGCCACGGTGAAGGAACGCCATGGCAAGTGCCATATCCTTGTGAACAACGCCGGGATCGACCTGACCGGGCCGGTGGAAGAGCTTTCGATGGAAGGCTGGCGCCGGATCATGTCGGTCAATGTTGACGGGGTGTTTCTTGGCACCAAGCATTTCGTGCCGCTGATGGCGGCAAGCGGGGCCGATGTGGCAGGCGGATCGTCGATTATCAACGTCAGCTCGATCATGGGCCTTGTGGGGATGAACGAGGTTTCGGCCTATAACGCCAGCAAGGGCGCGGTGCGGCTGTTCACCAAGGGTATCGCCATTGAATTTGCGCAGAAAAAGATGCCGATCCGCGCCAATTCGCTACACCCCGGTTTTGTCGAAACCCCGCTGTTGAAAGCGGGCTTCCAGCGCTGGGTGGATCAGGGTTTTGCCGAAAAGCCCGACGATCTGGTGGCAGGCGTGGTGGGCATGACCCCCATCGGGCGGCTTGCCCAGCCAAGCGAACTGGCCAGCGCGGCGTTCTTCCTCGCCAGCGCCGATTCCAGCTACATGACCGGCGGCGAACTGGTGATCGACGGGGGATATACTGCACAATGACAATCGCTCTTGATAACGTGGTGGCCGTGGTCACCGGGGCAGCAGGCGGCATTGGCCGTGCATTGGTAAAGGCGATGAAGGCGGCAAATGCCGTGGTCATCGCCACCGATCTTGCACCCGATGCGCAGATCGAAGGCGCGGACCATTACCTGAAGCATGACGTGACCAGCGAGGCCGACTGGAAAGCGGTGGCCGCACTGGTGCAGGAAAAGTATGGTCGGCTAGACGCGCTGGTGAACAACGCGGGCTATTCCATCGTCACGAAGTTTGATGAAACGCCACTGGCCGATTTCCACCGGGTCAATGCCATCAATGTCGATTCCATCATCATCGGCACGCAGGTTATGCTGCCCCTGCTGCGCGAAGGCGGCAAGGTGCGCAAGGGCGGGGCTTCGGTGGTCAACTTCTCCAGCGTGGGGGGCCTTCGCGGCGCGGCCTTCAACGCGGCCTATTGCACCAGCAAGGCGGCGGTGAAGATGCTGTCGAAATGCCTTGGCGCGGAATTTGCGGCGCTGGGATACAACGTGCGCGTCAATTCGGTGCATCCCGGCGGCATCGACACCCCGATGCTGGGTTCGATCATGGACAAATACGTCGAACTGGGCGCAGTGCCATCGCGCGAAGTGGCGCAGGCTGGGATGGAAGCGCGCCATCCGATTGGCCGCATGGGACGGCCCGAAGAAATGGGCGGCGGCGTGGTCTATCTGTGTTCGGAGGCAGCCAGTTTTGTCACCTGCACCGAATTCGTGATGGACGGCGGGTTCAGCCAAGTCTGATTTTTGCGGGATGGGTTTAGGGCAAAGGCCGTGGGCGCAGGGGCGCTCGCGGCCTTTTGCTGTTGGGGTGCGCCCTAATCATCGTCATTCCGGCGCAGGTGGGAAGGACGAATGGAGGATTGTATCGTGGAGCGCTGAAGCTGAGGTTCAGCTTTTCAGGGAGAAGTTGCAGGGGCCGAAGTTGGATGGGAAGCTGTTATAAGCTTTTTAGCGCAGACCAACCAAAATCAATGTCACCCTCCATGGTGTAGGCGATGCACCAAGCAAAATCTTCCGCGATGAAATAGTGGTGCGCAGGGATCGAAATGATCTCGCTCAAGTGGCGTTGGAATGCGAAGAGCGTTGCGCTTAGCGCAAAAGCCACGGGACCATCGTTCAGGTAGATCGCCGTTCGACTGGTGCCAAGTTCACGGCAACGCTCACCGAAAAATTCGGGAAATAAGAGTACGTGACGTTCTCCTTCGGTCATCGAGATGTGACCGTTTACCAAGTCCCATCTGATCTTCGATCCTTCGAAGCGGAATGCTCTTTCCAAGCCGCTCACGAAGCTGCTGCTTGAATGTAACACATTGATGATGCCTGCTGCTATCGGCGAGGACAGTGCATCCAGTAGTTCAACTTGATGGAATGGCATCTCTGTATGTTCGTTCATAAGAGGGCATGCCGCAATGGCGCTGTGTCCGGAGCAGCAGCTTTGGAGCGAGTTACCTCGCCCAAGCGTGTTCGCCCCGCTACCTCTCCTCCACATCCCTGCGCTAACCACGACCGTCAGGCGATAATCACCTGCACGCCTGCTTTTTCGAACACCTTGCGCAAGTCGGCGGGGATGGCGTCGGTGATGATGGTGTCGATTTCGTCGAGATCGCAGACGATGGTGCCCGATTGGGTAGCGAATTTGCTGCTGTCGACCAGCAGGATCACTTCTTCCGCGCGGTCGATCAACCGGCGTTCGGCGGCCACCAGCACGACGTCGGCCTGCATCGCGCCCTGTGGACCGACCGCCGCTGCGCCCATGAACAGGCGGGGGGCGTGGAAGCGGGGCATGGATTCTTCGCCCGCCGGGGCAAGGATGATGTTCTGTTCGCGGAACACCGCGCCCGATGGCACAAGGATGCGCGTGGTGGCCTGCGGCAGCAGCGCGTTGACGATGTGCAGCGAATTGGTCAGCACCTGAAGGCCAAGGCCATCAAGATGCGGGCACATTTGCAGCGTGGTGGTGCCGCCGTCGATCATCACCCCTTCGCCGGGCGTACACAGCGCGGCAGCGGCGCGGCCGATGGCGTGCTTTGCGGCGAGGTTCTGGGTGATGGACTGGTCGAACGGCGTGCCCATCAGCCGGGGGGCGCTGCTGTCTTCGCTTTCCGGCAGTTTGGCCCCGCCGTGGACGCGCGTAATCTGGCCGCCATCTTCCAGCCGTGTCAGATCGCGGCGGATGGTGGCGGGCGATGCCACAAGCATCGCTTCCAGATCACGGTAGCTGACAAAGCCGGTGGGCCGCAGCGCTTCCAGTATCAATCGTTCCCGTTCTTCCGCGTGCATATGCGCCAAAATCCCCTTCAGTGGCGCTTATGCACGGGTGGATGATCGAAATCGATCATTTCTTTTTGGGCAAAGTACAGGGGCCTGTCAGCCAGCGGCGTTGAGCATGTTGCCCGCGCCGATCACCACGGTTGCGCCCACCAGCATGCCGATGCCGGTCCACACCAGCCTGCGGGTGCGGGCAGATGCGCCCTTCCATTCCTTCAGCGCAAAGCCCCAGAGGGTGGAAAACAGGATGATCGAGGCCATGTGCAGCGTCCACGACGAAAAGCCGTATTCGCCCATCTGGCTTTCGCCCATGGTGTAGAAGAAGAACTGGCCATACCACAGCGTTCCGCCCAGCGCGGCCAGCAGCCAGTTGGCCACAAGGTTGGGCTTTTCGCCCGGCTGCGCATCGGCAGGGGCCGCGCCGAAGAACTGGCCGAAGCTCTTGTTCCTGACGATGAGCCAGGCGCACCACAGCGCATTGGTGGTAAGCCCGCCTGCCAGCACCACGCACAGCACCGGCAGGCCTTGCGACAGTGGATCGGTTCCGGCGGCCACCGTCAGGTCGCGGATGGGCTGTCCGGCGGCAAGGCCCCATGCAAAGCAACCCGACATCACGCCCGAAAAGGTGGCGATCAACAGGCCTTTGCGCAGGTTGAATTCCGCCACGCCATCGGACGCGCCGCCGCCAAGGTCAGCTTCCTTGGCACTGCCCGCACGGGCGACGACGACGATGCCCGCCAGCGTTATCACGATGCCCAGCAGGGTCAGTTGCCCGCTGGTGGTGGCGGCGATTGCGCCAAGGGTGCCATCGAAAATGGGTGGCCCCATCGTGCCGATCACCGTGGTCAGCCCCAGTGCCACGGCCATGCCCAGCGACAGGCCCAGATAGCGCATGGTCAGACCAAAGGTCAGCCCGCCAAAGCCCCACATCGCGCCCCAGAACCAGCACCACAGCAGCGTGTCAGACGGCGTGGCCGACAGCACGCCCAACAGGTCGTTGGTTTGCAGCGAGGCGAACAGCCACGGCGCGATGGCCCATGAAAACAGCCCGCCTGCCAGCCAGAAAACTTCCCACGACCACAGCTTGATACGTTTGTAGGGAACATAGAAGCTGGCCGACGAAAAGCCGCCGATCCAGTGAAATAATACGCCCAATGCGGGGTTCGCGCCCATAGGTTCCTGTCCCTTTTGGTTATGGTTTTACGAGAATCGAGCGGTCGATCTCGCTGATTTTCTTCACGCCAGTCAGCGTCATGGCGACGCGCATTTCCGCTTCGATCAGGCGCAGCATGTGTTCGACGCCCGCCTGTCCCTGCGCGGCAAGGGCGAAGACCCACGCCCGGCCCAGCAGCACGCCCTTTGCGCCCAGCGCCAGCAGCCGCACCACATCAAGGCCGGACCGCACACCGCCATCGGCCAGCACGGTCATGCGGTCACCCACCGCATCGGCAATGGCGGGCAGGGCGCGCGCGGTGGAAGGCACGCCATCCAACTGACGCCCGCCATGGTTGGACACGACAATGCCGTCCGCGCCAAGATTGGCCGCTTCCACCGCGTCTTCGGCATCGAGCAGGCCCTTGATGACCAGCGGGCCTTTCCATTCGGAGCGGATGAAATCGAGATCGCGCCACGAAATCGAGCTGTCGAAGTTGTTTCGCATCCACGCAAAGAAGTCTTCGATGCCGGTCTTGCCTTCCAGCTTGCGCGCGACGTTGCCCAGCGCGTGGGGGCGGCCCATCAGCCCCACGTCCCATGCCCACGCGGGCTTCATCGCGCCCTGCATGGCGCGGCGGATGGCGCCCTTCATGCCCGCCGCACCGGCAAGGCCGGAATGGTAATCGCGATACCGGCTGCCGGGCACCGGCATGTCGACGGTGAAGACCAGGGTGGAGCAGTTCAGTTCCACGGCTTCTTGCAACAGTTCGCGCATGAAGCCCCGGTCGCGGGTCATGTAAAGCTGGAACCAGAAGGGTTTGCTGGCCGCCTTTGCCACTTCGCCCAGCGAACAGGCCGATACGGTGGAAAGCGTGAACGGCACGCCCGCCGCTTCTGCTGCGCGCACCGCCTGACATTCGCCGCGCCGCGCGTTCATGCCCGCAAGGCCGATGGGGGCGAGGGCAACGGGGAGGCTGTATGTCTGGCCGAACAGGTCGGTCGACAGGTCCAGCCCCGAAACATCGCGCAGCACCCGCTGGCGCAGGGCGATGTCGCGCAGGTCATCGACATTCCGCCGCAGCGTGGTTTCGGCATAGGAGCCGCCGTCGATATATTCGAACAGGAAGTGCGGCAGGCGGCGGCGGGCCAGTTCGCGGAAATCGGGGATCGAGGCGGCGATCATGCAGCGGTTCCTAAGGCAGCGGCGTCCACTTCCGCCTTCCAGCGGTTGCGATAGGTATCAAGGTCCGCGTCCAGCGGTTCCACCCGCACCAGTTCCCCCTGTGGGCGCAAGGTGGGATCGATCAGTCGCAGCGCGCCGAACGACACGTCGTTGTGGGCATTGGCGGTGTAAACGGCGGTATCGGGGCGCAGCGACGCCAGCGCGCGGACGAACACTTCGGCTTCGGCAAAGCGGCCTTCCACCAGCAGGCGACCTGACGATCCGATCAGGTCGAGCGCAGTATCGGCCACCAGCGCGGCATAGAGGCAGGCCGCGGCGCGGCGTTCGAACCAGTCGTCCGGGCGGTTGACCCAGTCAAACCGGCCCTGCGCAAACGGTCCGAAGCCCCGCATCAGCGTGGGCAGGATCAGGCGGTTATTGGCCAGCACTTCTGGCACGGCGGCCAGCAGCGCGGGCTGATCGGGCTTGATGTCCACGCGGCGGGTGTCAATTTCGATCAGCGTTTCAATCTCGCGCCCGCCCATGAAGCGGGCCGATGGCACCGGGCGGCCATGCACGTCGACATTGACCAGACAGTCGCGTGCTTCTGGCAGGTCCGTGGTGTCGACGGGCGTTGCGGGCAGGCGCATGGCGATGAACCATGTGCCAGTGGACAGCACCGTGGCTTCGTTGTCGGCAATTTCGGCAAAGCCGCGCGCGGCCAGCAGGGCGGCGTTCGAATCATGCAGGCCTGCCAGAACCTGCACATCGGGCGACAGCCCGGTCTGCGCGGCGATTTCAGGGCGCAGCGTGCCCACCACATCGCCCGCCCGCACCATTGGGGCGAACTGTTCTGCCCAGCCAAGCCGATGCGCCATGGGCGAAAAGTCGGCGGTTTGGGGGCACCACAGGTCGGAATGGCAGCCAAGGCTGGTCACTTCGCTTACCGCGTTGCCGGTCAGCAGCCATGCCCAGTATTGCGCCCATGGCAGCAGCGTGGCGCGCTTCATGGCATCGGCGTGAAGCTGCTGCATCCACCAGATCTGACTGCCGAAGTTCAGCCCGTCGGGCAGGGCGGGCGATCCGGTAAGGGCAAAGGCATCACGCTGCGCGCGATATTGCGCCATGACCGCATCGGGAATGGCCTGTTCGTAATCCAGCGGCGGAAAGGCCAGCTTGCCATCCACCAGTGCCACCACGCCCGCGCCGTGGCCAACCGGAACGATCGTACGGACAGGATGGCTGGCATAGCTGGCAATGGTTTCCAGCAACCATTTGCCCACGTCCTGCGCATCCAGCCTGCGCGCGCCTGCGACTTCGACCGGCACGTTGGGGCGGACCTGCCGGTCAACCATGCGGCCATCCAGATTCCACAGGCTGACCTTGCTGAGAGTCTTGCCCAGATCGATGACAATTGTGCTGCCTACTGGATCGGTGCCTTTGGGCACGCCACTCTCCCGTTCCTCAATTTTGTGAAATGCTCAATAACAATCATTATTGATCGTTTCCAGTAAAAATGTTAGCACGCTCTCCGAACGGCGCAATGCCGACGTGTTGATCCAAAGGGATGCCATGAACGCCCAGACCTTGATTTCCGCTGCTGCCTTGCCGTTTGCCGTGCCGACGAGCCGGTGGGACGAATCGGTTGCCGCAACGCTCAGCCCGGCGGAACTGCTGCTTTATCGTTCCAATCTGCTGGGCAGCGACTTGACCGTGACCAATTTTGGCGGCGGCAATACCTCTGCCAAGCTGGAAGAGATTGACCCGCTGACCGGTGAAAAGACCGAAGTGCTGTGGGTGAAGGGTTCGGGTGGCGACATCGGTTCGATGAAGCTGGACGGCTTTGCCACGCTCTATCAGGCCAAGCTGCTGGGCCTTGAGGCGCACTATGCGGGGCCTGACGATGACGACAAGATGGTCGGCTTCCTGCCGCACTGCACGTTCAACCTGAACGGTCGCGCTGCCAGCATCGACACGCCGCTGCATTCGCTGCTGCCGTTTGCCCATGTCGATCACGTTCACCCCGATGCGATCATCGCGCTGGCCGCATCGTCGGGCGGTGAAGCGGCGACGCAGGAAATCTGGGGCGGCAAGATTGGCTGGCTGCCGTGGAAGCGTCCCGGTTACACGCTGGGCGTGATGCTGCGCGATTACGTTGCCGCAAATCCCCAGGTCGAAGGCGTGATGCTGGCGGGTCACGGGATCATCTGCTGGGCCGACAGCGCGAAGGCCTGTTACGAACACACGGTAGAACTGATTGCGGACGCTGCGAATTATCTGAATGCAAAGCTGGCTGACAAGCCTGCCTTTGGCGGTCAGGCGGTTGCGCCCAACCCGGATCGCGCTGCCATTGCGGCTGACCTGATGCCCCGCCTGCGCGGTTTCATGACCGGCGCGCGCACCAAGCTGGGCCACTTTTCGGACGATGCCGAAGCGCTGGAATTTGTGGGCAGCGTCGATTTCGAACGGCTGGCGTCGCTGGGCACCTCCTGCCCCGACCACTTCCTGCGCACCAAGATCGCGCCGCTGACGCTGGACCCGACGCGGCTTCAGGATGACGCCTATCTGGCGCAGAAAATTGCCGACTATCGCGATCTTTATGCCGCCTATTACGAACGCTGCAAGCGCGCCAACAGCCCGGCAATGCGCGATTCCAACCCGGTTGTCGTGCTGGTGCCCGGCGTTGGTCGCATCACCTTTGCTACCGACAAGACCACCGCGCGTCTCGCCGGTGAGTTCTATGGCAACGCCATCAACGTGATGCGCGGCGCGCAGGCGATTGGCGATTACATCGCGCTGGACGAACAGGAAGCGTTCGACATCGAATACTGGCTGCTGGAAGAGGCAAAGCTGCAGCGTATGCCTGCGCCCAAGCCGCTGGTCGGCAAGATCGCGCTGGTCACCGGCGGCGCTGGCGGCATTGGCGCGGCATCGGCCGCCCGCCTGCTGCGCGAAGGGGCCTGCGTGGTTCTGGCGGATCGTGCAGGCGATGCGGTGGAAGAAGTGCGCGCGGGCTTTGCCAAGCAGTTCGGCAAGGATGTGGTGCGCGCCGCCGTGTGCGATGTGACCGATGAAGCCCAGGTGCAGGCCGCATTCGATGTGGCCGCGCGCGAATTCGGCGGGCTGGACATTCTGGTCGCCAACGCAGGCATCGCATCGTCCGCTCCGATCGAGGAAACCACGGTCGAACTGTGGAGCCGCAATTATGACGTGCTGGCGCAGGGCTATTTCCTTACCGCGCGTTCGGCATGGCCGCTGATGAAGCGGATGAAGGATCAGGGCGGTTCATCCGTCGTGTTCATCGGATCGAAGAACGGCGTTGCCGCTGCCACCAATGCCAGCGCTTATGCTTCGGCCAAGGCGGCAGCGAACCATCTGGCGCGCTGCCTTGCGCTGGAAGGTGCGCCGTTCGGCATTCGCGTCAACACGGTCAACCCCGATGCGGTCATCAAGGGCAGCAAAATCTGGGACGGCGACTGGCGCAAGGAACGCGCCGGTGCCCACGGCATCGACAGCGGCAAGGAACTGGAAGAACACTACCGCCAGCGTTCCATGCTGAAGCGCGATGTGCTGCCCGAAGATATTGCCGAAGCTGTCTATTTCCTTGGCTCGGACATGTCGGCAAAGTCCACCGGCAACATGATTAACGTTGATGCGGGGAATGCGCAGGCCTTTACCCGCTGATCCGAAACGGGAGAGGATAACAATGAAAAAGACAGCACTGTTTGCCGCGATTGCCCTGATGGTGGCCGCTCCTGCCTTTGCGCAGGGCGGCCCGCCGGCATCGGTTCCGGTGGCTGCACCGGCTGAAGCAGACGCGATCCCTCTTTATGGCGACAAGACGCCGGGCAGCGGAGCGAGTGAAAACTGGGTGAAGTTCGGTGGCACCAGCCTTGCCGTGCGCAATGTCACCCGGCCCACGATCACCCCGGTCCTGCCCGATCCGGCCAAGGCCACGGGCGCGGCGGTGGTGGTTGCGCCGGGCGGGGCGTTCATGCTGCTGGCCATGGACCACGAAGGCTGGGCCGTGGCCCGCGCGCTGGCGGACCGGGGCATCGCTGCTTTCGTCCTGAAATACCGCCTGAACCCCACGCCCAAGGATGAAGCCGAAGCGGGCAAGTTCATGGGGCAGGCGCTGATGAAGGAAGTCGGCCATCCGATGACCGGCGAACTGCTGGGCAAATCGATGGCGCCTGCTGATGGAAAGACGGCAATCGCATGGGTGCGCGCCAATGCGGCCAGGTATGGCATCGATCCCGCGCGCGTTGGCATGATGGGCTTTTCCGCTGGCGCGATGACCACGCGCCGGGTGGGGCTTGATGCCGATACGCCATCGCGCCCGGCGTTCCTTGGCTATATCTATGGCCCGCAGGATGCAGAACCGGTCAGCGCCGATGCGCCGCCGATGTTCAACGCCATCGCTCTGAATGACAGCCTGTTCCCCAACAAGGGCTTCCCCATTGCGCAGGCCTATCTTGAAGCCAAGCGTCCGGTGGAAATCCACGGCTATCAGACCGGCGACCACGGCTTTGGCCTTGGCGTGCCCGGCACCACCACCACCCTTTTGATCGATCAATTCACCGCGTGGCTCAAAATGCAGGGCTTCCTCACGCGAAAGGACAGCAAATGACCCTTCCGATTTCCGCCGACCTCATTGCCGAACGCAACGCTGTCCATGCCGAGGCGATGGAAGAAGATTACGCTGCGCTGGGGCGCAAGCTTTCGCGCACCGGGATTGATATCGACGCGATCAAGGACCGTGTTGCGGGCTTTTCGGTAGCGGTGCCTTCGTGGGGCGCAGGGCGGGGCGGCACGCGCTTTGCCAAGTTCCCCATTCCGGGCGAGCCGACCAATATCCATGAAAAGCTGGAAGACTGCGCCGTCATCCAGCAGCTGTCCCGCGTAACCCCGCGCGTTTCGCCCCACTTTCCATGGGATAAGGTCAGCGATTTCAAGGCGCTGCGTGAAGAAGCCGATGCCCTTGGCCTTGGCTGGGATGCGGTGAATTCGAACACGTTTCAGGATCAGGTGGGGCAGGCCCACACGTATGCCAATGGCTCGCTTTCGGCGCAGGATGCCGCCACGCGCAGCCAAGCGGTGGACCACAACATCGAATGCATCGAAATCGGCCAGCAGCTTGGTTCGACCGATCTGACGGTGTGGGTGGGCGATGGCACCAACTTCCCCGGCCAGCAGGACTTGGGCCGCAGCCTCGACCGCTATCTGGAAGGGGCTGCCAAAATCTATGCCGCGCTGCCGGACGATTGGCGGATGCTGCTGGAACACAAGATGTTCGAACCGGCGTTTTATTCCACGGTTATCAGCGACTGGGGTTCGTCGATCCTCGCCGCGCAGGAACTCGGCCCCAAGGCCAAGTGCCTTGTAGATCTGGGCCACCACGCGCCCAACGTGAACATCGAACAGATCGTGGCGCGCCTGCATCGCTTTGGCAAGCTGGGCGGCTTCCATTTCAACGACAGCAAGTATGGCGACGACGATCTGGATTCAGGCTCGATCAACCCGCACCAGTTGTTCCTGGTGTTCAACGAACTGGTCGAGGCTGAACTCAATCCGCGAGATGGCTTCAACCCCAGCTACATGATCGACCAGTCGCACAACGTGACCGATCCGATTGAATCGATGCTGTCCAGCGCCGAAACCATCACCCAGTGCTTCGCCAAGGCGCAGCTGGTGGACCGCGCCGCGCTGCATGGTGCGCAGGACGCCAACGACACGATGATGGCGTTTCAGGCCCTGCGCCGTGCCTACAACGTCGATGTCGCGCCTATTCTGGCCAAGGCGCGCGCCGAAGCAGGCGGGGCAATCGACGTTCTCGAAGCCTACCGCCTGAGCCAATACCGCGACCGCAAGGCGCAGGAACGCAAGGCCGTGGGGCTGGGTGCCGGAATTGTCTGACGCTCGTCTGAAACAGAAAATCAAATAAAAACAAATAACTGACATATCCAATCATTGGGAGTTGAGCAGCATGAACCTTCGCCGGGGCCTTTCGGTCGTATCTATCCTTGCCAGCACCACGTTGCTCACTCCCGCCGCCTTTGCCGATGAAGCGGCACCGGCTGCCCGCGCTGCCGACGCCACGCTGGAACAGCAGTTCGAAAATCCGCCAATGGAAGCGCGCCCGCGTGTGTGGTGGCACTGGATGAACGGCAATGTCACCAAGGATGGCATTGCCAAGGATATGGCGTGGATGAAGCGCGTCGGCATTGGCGGGTTGCAAAACTTCGATGCGGGGTTGGATACGCCGCAGATCGTGGACAAGCGGCTGGTCTATATGACGCCTGAATGGAAGGACGCCTTCCGCTTTGCCGCAACCGAGGCGGACAAGCATGGCCTTGAACTCGCCATCGCGGCATCGCCAGGCTGGTCTGAAACCGGCGGTCCGTGGGTCAAGGCCGAAGACGGGCTAAAGAAGGTGGTGTGGAGCGAAACCCGCCTGAAGGGGGGCAAGCGCTTTACTGGCAAGCTGGCCATGCCGCCGGTCAATACCGGCCCGTTCCTTGACATGCCCCATTTCGATCCGCTGGCGGGTGTCGTGGGCGAACATGGCTTCCACGCACCCGAACATTATGGTGACATTGCGGTCTTTGCCGTGCCCGATCTGGCCGCCGCCGATCCGGTCCCGGCCTATAGCGTGGGCGGCAAGGCGCTTGACGCCGTCGCCCTGTCCGATGCCAGCCTGCAATCGGGCGTTACCCTGCCGCGCGGCAGCGCCGATGCGCCGACCACGGTGATCGCCAGCTATGCCAAAGCGCAGACCGTGCGTTCGGCCACGGTATCCATCCCCGGCGCCAAGGGCACGTTCTCTGGCCCCACGGTCGACATGCGGCTGGAAGCGAGCGATGACGGGCAGGCATGGCGCGCTGTGGGCACCTTCCCGGTGACCGCTGCCCCTTCGACCATTGCGTTCGCCCCGGTCACCGCAAGGCATTTCCGTCTGGTGCTGGTCCCGCTGCCGTTCAACGGATCAAACATGGGCGATCCCATGCCCGGCCTTGCGCCTGCTGGCGGCTTCCTTGAAATGATGGCGGCGGCGGCCAAGGCTCCGTTCGACGTAAAGCAGTTCCGCCTGTCCTCCGAAGCCACGGTAGACCAGTTCGAAAGCAAGGCCGGTTTCGCGGTCGTGCCCGATTACTATGCGCTGGGTGCGCCCGATGCCGCCGCTGTGGGCGTTGATCCGGCGAAGGTCATCGATCTGACGGGCAAGATGAAGTCCGACGGCACGCTCGATTGGACCGCGCCCAAGGGCAACTGGCGCATCATCCGCCTTGGCGCCAGCCTGCTGGGCACCACCAACCATCCTGCACCGCCCGAAGCCACGGGCCTTGAGGTGGACAAGTTCGATGGCGACGCGGTGCGTCGGTATCTGGAACACTACATCGGCATGTACAAGGATGCTGCCGGTCCCGAACTGGTCGGCAAGCGCGGCGTCCGCGCAATCCTGACCGATTCCATCGAAGTGGGCGCGGCCAACTGGACCCCGAAAATGGTGGAACAGTTCAAGCGCCTGCGCGGTTATGACCCCACGCCTTATATGCCCGCACTGGCAGGTGTGCTGATCGGCACGCGCGAACAGTCCGACCGCTTCCTGCGTGATTACCGCCAGACGCTGGCCGATCTGATGTCGTCCGAACATTATGGCGTGGTGGCCGAGGTGGCGCACGAACATGGTCTGAAGGTCTATGGCGAGGCGCTGGAAGACAACCGCCCGTCGCTGGGGGACGACATCGCCATGCGTTCCCATGCCGACGTGCCGATGGCCGCACTGTGGACGTATGGGCGCAAGGCGGGGCCGAACCCCAGCTATGTGGCTGACATGAAGGGCGCGGCCTCCACCGCGCACATCTATGGCCAGAACCTTGTCGCGGCGGAATCGATGACCTCGGCGCTGGCACCATGGGCCTATGCGCCCAATGAACTGCGCCGCATCATCGATCTGGAATTTGCCAGCGGCGTCAATCGCCCGGTGGTCCACACCTCGGTCCATCAGCCGGTGGATGACAAGGTGCCCGGCATGTCGTTGATGATCTTCGGCCAATTCTTCAACCGCCATGAAGCATGGGCCGAACTGGCGCGGCCATGGGTGGATTATATGGCGCGGTCTTCGCTGCTGTTGCAGGCGGGCCGCAACGTGGCGGATGTCGCCTATTTCTATGGCGAGGAAGGCCCGCTGACCGCGCTGTACGGGCGCAAGCGCATTGCCGATGCACCCACCGTCCACGCCTATGACTTCATCAACCGCGATGCGCTGTTCGATGCGGTAAAGGTTGAAGGCGGCGAAGTGGTGGCCAAGGGCGGTGCGCGTTACAAGGCGATCCAGCTTGGCGGTTCCACCCAGCGGATGACCCTGCCCACCCTGCGTCGCCTCGCCGCGCTGGTGGAAGCGGGCGCGACCGTTGTGGGCAAGGCCCCTGTAAGCTCGCCCGCATTGAACGATGATCCGGCAGAATTTGCCGCGCTGGTGGCAAAACTGTGGAGCGGTTCGGCCACGACCAGGCTGGGCGCGGGGCAGGTAATCGCCTCGTCCGACATCGACGCCGCGCTGGCTGGCGCGGGTGTTGCGCCCGATCTGGTGCTGGGCGGCAAGTCTGCCGATGGCGAAGTGCTGTTCGTCCACCGCGCATTGGCTGATGGCGATGCGTGGTTTGTGAACAACCGCAAAGATGCATCCGAAACGCTGGAAGCGCGCTTCCGCGTGACCGGAAAGCAGCCGGAACTGTGGCATGCCGATACCGGCGAGGTTGAGGCCGTGTCCTATCGCATCGAAAATGGCCAGACGGTGGTGCCGCTGACGTTGGAGCCTGAAGATTCGGTCTTCGTGGTGTTCCGCAAACCGGCCAAGGCCGATGCCATGGCGATCAAGAAGCTGGCCCCCGTCCCAGTCGCCACGCTGAAGGGTGCATGGAAAGTGGCGTTCCAGCCCGGTCGCGGCGCGCCTGCTTCAATCAACCTGCCAAAGCTGGCATCGCTGACCGATTCTGCCGATGCCGGGGTGAAGTACTTCTCCGGCCTTGCGACCTACACGTCCAGCTTTACCCTGCCAAAGGGCGTGAAGCCCGGCCAGCCACTCTGGATCGATCTGGGGCAGGTGGGTGAAATTGCCGAAGTATCGGTCAACGGCAAGCACGCCGGTTATGCGTGGGCCAAGCCCTATCGCGTCAACATTGCCGGCGCGGTAAAGCAGGGGACCAACACCATCGAGGTGAAGGTGGCAAACCTGTGGGTCAACCGTCTGATCGGTGATGCTCAGGATGGCGCGGCCAAGGTGACATGGACCGCTATTCCGACCTATTCCGCCACCGCCCCGCTGCGGCCATCGGGCCTGATAGGACCAGTGCAGTTGCTGGGCGCAGGGAACTGAGCTAACCAGCGCCGCATGATCGACCCACGCGGATTGATGACGTTTCACCGGGTCTGCGAGGCCGGGACGATCAGCGGCGCTGCGCGCATGCTCAATATCTCGCAACCGTCGGTTTCCAGCGCGATTGCCGCGCTGGAAAAGCGGCTCGGCGCGCGATTGTTCGAACGCTCGCGCACCGGCATCGTGCTGACGGCGGAAGGGGAAGCGTTGAAAGTGCGAGCGCAGATGCTGCACAATCTGATGCGCGACGCCCAGACCGAAATCGATAATGTCAGCAAGGGCGCGTGGGGACCGCTGCGGGTGGGCGGCACACCAGGCGCGCTGGTCAGCCTGCTGCCGCTGGCGGTGCAGGCCATGGATGCGCAAGGCGCGGCCACCGCGCTGCATGTGATCGAACGTCCCGACGGCACGTTGAACGATATGCTGCGCAACGGCGAAATCGAACTGGCCTTCGTCACGACCGAGATTGAAGAACCGCCGGTCGATCTGGTGGAAGCCACCTTCACGCGCGATCCGTTCACGCTGATCGTGGGGCGTTTGCACGATGACCTGCCTGATCGCATGGCATTGCGCGATGCGGCCCAAATGCCATGGGTCTTGCCCGAAGCACAGGGCGCGTTCCGGCGGCAGGTGGATGCGCTGTTCATTTCGGCGGGCCTTGCCACGCCGCGCAATGTGGTGCGCTGCGATTCGCTGCTGACCACCAAGGCGATCGTGCGCAGCACCGCGCGCGTCACCATCCTGCCGCGCGAAGTATCGTCGGCAGAACTGTCCATCGGGGTCTTGCGGGCCATTGCGCTGGAAGAAGCCGGGTTTGACCGCTGCGTCGGTATTCGCCGCCACAAGGAGCGGATGCTCTCGCCCATGGCCCGGCGGCTGATCGAACAATTGGCGGTCAATCCATAGAACTTCGCTATGGATACATAAGGAAAGAATGCTTTTCTTTCCCCCAAGACCCATCGATATCGATTGCCGGACATGAAGGCCCGTAGCGGGCCAGATCGGGAGAATGGTCATGCGGACACTGATCCGCCACGCTCGTATTTTTGACGGCACCGGCAGCGCGCTGAAAGACGGCGCGGTTCTGATCGATGGCAACCGCATTGCCGCCGTGGCCTTTGGCGCGGACGCGCTGGTGGGCGAAGCCGCCGACCGCGTGATTGATGCAGGCGGGCGCACGCTGATGCCGGGCATGGTGGAATCGCACGCGCACCTGACGTGGGGTTCGTCGGTCGAAAAGATCTATCACCAGTTCATCCTGCCGTCCGAAGAGCTGAAAGTTGCCGCATGGCGCAACGCCCGTGTCCTGCTGGATCACGGCTTTACCAGTGCCTATTCCGCAGGCGCGCTGGGCGATGGTATCGAGGTTGAACTGGCCGCCGCCATCAACGCAGGCGAAACGCCAGGGCCGCGGCTTGTGCCATCCACGCTGGAACGCAGCCCGGAAGGAGCCGAAGGCGTTGAAACCGGCGATGTGTTCAACGGGCGCGGGCCGGACGCGATCCGCAAGTTCGTGGCCTATTGCAAGGATCAGGGCATCGGTTCGCTGAAACTGGTGGTTTCGGGCGAAGACGCACTGAAGCCCGGTTCGGCGGGCGATGTGCTTTATACCGACGAGGAAATGGAAGCGGCGGGCGCGGCGGCAAAGGATGCGGGTCTGTGGATCGCTACCCATGCCTATTACCCCAAGGCCATTGAACTGGCGCTGAAAGCAGGCGCGCGCATCATCTACCACGCATCTTATGCCGACGCTGCGGCGGCTGATGCGATGGTGGCGGCCAAGGACGCCACGTTCTATGCTCCGTCGCCCGGCGTTTCCATCGCCGCGCTAGAAGCCACCCCGCCGCCGCATATCGACATGAGCCACATGAAGAAAAGCGCGGCTGAACGCATGGCGCTGGAAAGCAAGCTGGTGCCTGCGCTGAAGGCGCGCGGGGTGCGCATCCTGATCGGCGGAGACTACGGATTTCCATTTAATCCCAATGGCCGCAATGCGCGCGACCTTGAAATTTTCGTCGATCATTTCGGCTATACCCCGGCAGAGGCGCTGACCGCCGCGACCAAGCTGGGTGGTGAGCTGATGGCGCTGGACGTAGGGCTGGTGCGCGAAGGTTTTCTGGCCGACCTGCTGCTGGTCGATGGCGATCCGACGCAGGACGTGGCCGTGCTTCAGGACAAGGGCAAGCTGGCCCTGATTATGAAGGACGGCGCGATCTACAAGGACGTCGCATAATGCCGGAAAATCAGATGGCTGATGTTGCGATCATCGGTTGCGGGCCGGTGGGGGCCATGGCGGCCAACCTGTTGGCAAAGCAGGGTCTTTCGGTGGTGGTTCTGGAAAAGGAACTGGACCACTACCCACTGCCGCGCGCCGTCCACCTTGACCACGAAATGATGCGCCTGTTCCAGAGCGCGGGCGTGATCGACCGGGTGGAGCCGGACATGGTGGCCACCGACGGGCACCTGCACATCGGCGCGGACCATGGCGTGATCCGCTATATGGGCACTGTGGGCAAGCCGCGTCCGTTTGGCTGGGGCAACGATTACTTCTTTTATCAGCCCGAATTCGAAGCGCACCTGCGCGACGCATTTGCCGACAACAGCGGCATAAAATTGCTGCTGGGAGCCGAATTTTCCGCGCTGGAACAGGACGATAACGGGGTTACTGTCCGGTATGACCTGAACGGCACCGAACAGCACCTGAACGTCCGCTGGGTGATCGCGGCGGACGGTTCGCGCAGCCCGGTGCGCAAGTTTCTGGACGTGAAGCTGGACGACCTCGATTTCGAGGAACCGTGGCTTGTGGTCGATGCCGAAGTTGAAGGCCCGGTGACCTTCCCGACGCTGACCGGCGTGCCCGAAGGGGCCGATCTGCAACGCCTGTCGGTGATGATGTGCGACCCCAACCGCCCGGCGACCATCGTGCCCGGCCGCCGCAACCATCGCCGCTGGGAATTCATGCTGCTGCCTGGTGAAGACGATGCCGAGATGATGCGCGAAGAGAATGTCGCCGCGCTGGTGGGGGCGTGGATGAAGGATATTCCGCACCAGATTACCCGTGCCGCGACCTATCGCTTCCATGGCCTTGTCGCCGAACGCTGGCAGGTGGGCCGGGTGTTTCTGGCGGGCGATGCCGCGCACCAGACTCCGCCGTTCTTTGGGCAGGGCATGTGCCATGGCCTGCGCGATGTGGCGAACCTTGCGTGGAAGATGGCGGCCATTGTCAATGATGGCGCGGACGAGGCAATCCTGACCACCTATCAGCCCGAACGCGATCCGCATGTGCGAGGCGTGATCGGCGCGGCGGTGGGCGCAGGGCGCTATATCTGCGAGCTTGATCCGGCCAAGGCGGCGGCGCGCGATGCGGCCATTCGTGAACAATCGGCGCAGAAGCAGGGTGAGACAGCGGCGGATCTGATCCCCGCGATTGCCAGCGGATTTATCGCGCCGGGCACGCCGGGGGCAGGGGGGCGATTCATTCAGCCTATCCTGACCGATGGGCGCAAGCTGGACGACCTGACCGGGCAAGGCTGGCGCCTGTTCGTGCGCGGGGCGGTGGCTGATGGCGCTATTGCGGCAGCGGACCTGCCCGACAATGGCGCGGTACTGGGCTGGCTGGACGCGCGCGGGGTGGATGCCGTGCTGGTGCGTCCGGACCATTACGTGTTTGGCAGCGGGCATGCTGCCGATCTGATTGCGGCGCGCGACGCGCTGCTGACGCAAAAGCTGGAGATTGCTGCTTGAGCCTGAACCTCTCTGCCGCACAGACCATTGTGAGCGCAGCGTTGGCCGATGCCCGCGCCCGCGGTGCAAAGCCGCTGGCGGTGATCGTGCTGGACGCGGGCGGCCATCCGGTGGCTTTTGCCCGCGAAGATGGCGCAACCATGTTCCGCCATGACATTGCCCGCGCCAAGGCTGTGGGCGCGCTGGGCATGGGTGACGATACCCGTGTGATTGCCGAACGCGCCAAGGGCAATCCGGCATTTTTCCAGAGCGTGACCGCTGTGGTTGGCGGCCAGATTGCCTTTTCGCCCGGCGGCGTGCTGATCCGCGATGGCGGCAGCGTAATCGGCGCGGTGGGGATCAGCGGCGATACTGGCGATTGTGATGAAGAATGCGCGCTGGCGGGCATCCGTACTGCAGGATTCAACGTGGAGAATGCAAAGTGAAGCTGCGCAGCATCGAATTGGCCCTGCCCGATCCCGCAGGGGCGGCAGCGTTCATGGTGGACATCTGGGGCCTTGCCCCGGCAGAAGTGCGCGGGACCACGCATTACCTGCGCGGGTCGGGCACGTTTTCCTATCTGATGGCGTTCGAACAGTCGGACGAGGAGTTCGTGCGGTCCACCACGTTCGTCTGTTCGGACGAGGAATTGGCCGGGATTACCGCGCGCGTGGCGGAAAACGGTTGGGCGGCGAAACCAGTAATATCAACCGATCCGGGCGATGGCGCTGGATTGCTGGTGGAATTGCCTGAAGGTACCATCCTGCGTTTTCTGGCAGGCACCAACGAAGTTGCGCCGATCGAAGGTTTTGCCAAGGCCAGCAAGCGCGTGCGCCCGGTCAAGCTGACGCATGTGGTGTTCAACGCTGCCGATGCTGAATTGATGGGCCATGCGGTGGAAGACGTGCTGAATTTCCGCGTGTCCGACCGCACCAAGGGCATGGTCTTTGTCCGTTGCAACGACAGTCACCATTCCACCGCCTTTGCCCGCGCGGGCTTTTCCAGCCTGAACCATGTGGCGTTTGAAATGGACGATCTGGACACCGTGATGCGCGGCATTGGCTGGATGCGCGACAACGGCTTTGCGCCGGCGTGGGGGCCGGGCCGCCATGGTCCGGGCGACAATGTTTACGCGTATTACATCGCGCCATTCGGCCCGGTGATCGAATATTCTACAGCAGTGGAAAAGGTGCCCGCCGATTATGAAGCGGGCAAGCCGGACGACTGGACCTGGCCCGAACAGCGCATCGACCAATGGGGCGTTTCGGACAAGGATTTCGACGGTTTGCGCGTCGCAGAGGAACGGTTCCGCTGCCGCCGTGACTGGGACGCTCAAGACCTTGCAATTTGATCGACGGGCCTTTGTCGGCGCGGCGTCCGCAGCGCTTTTGATGAGCGGACGCAGCGCGGCACGGCCACGGGGAGAAAAGAGAATGACCCAATACATCAGTTTTCGCCGCCCTGACGGCAAGCCCAGCTTTGGCCGTCTTGATGGCGACACCGTGCATGACCTTGGCGCACAAGGCGCGCCCGCATGGCTGAAGGACGTGCTGGACGGTGATCTGTCCGCGCTGACGCCCACGGCCAGCTTCGCCCGCGCCGATGTGCGTCTGCTGCCACTGGTGCCCAACCCGGACAAGATCCTCTGCGTCGGTCTGAACTATGCCACGCACGTTGCCGAAACCGGGCGCGAGCAGAAGGAATTCCCGGCGATCTTCACCCGGTATGCCGACAGCCTGATTGCCGATGGCGAACCGCTGGTGCGGCCAAAGGAATCGGTGCGGTTCGATTATGAAGGCGAACTGGCCGTGGTGATCGGCAAGGGCGGCCGCCGCATTCCGCGTGAAAAGGCGCTGGAGCATGTCGCGGGGTATTCGGTGTTCAACGATGGTTCGGTGCGCGATTGGCAGCGCCACAACATTCAGTTCACGCCGGGCAAGACCTTTCCAGGCACTGGCGCTTTTGGCCCGACGCTGGTCACGCCCGATGCGGTGGGCGATCTTTCCAGCCAGCGCGTGCAGACCCGGTTGAACGGACAGGTGGTGCAGGATCAGCCGATCAGCGATCTGATCTGGGATGTGGCCTTCATCATCGAATATTGTTCCACCTTCACGCCTTTGGCACCGGGCGATGTGATCGTCACTGGCACGCCCGGCGGCGTTGGCGACAAGCGTAATCCGCCGCTTTACATGAAGGCGGGCGACGTTTGCGAAGTGTCTGTCGGCGTGATCGGCAAGCTGACCAACCCGGTGATCGACGAAATCTGATCCGGGATCGGTGAAGGCGCGGTTGGACGCCGAAAGGCTGGGGGGCCGCGCCTTCAAACCGGTTTTGAGCCAACTCCTGCGCTGCGGTGTCTCGACTTCGCTCTACATGAACGGGTGCGTAGGGAAGAACCATAGCGCGATATGGCAACCGGCAATAAACCAGAGAGGATGCGGGATGGATTTCGGCGCGGTTTTGAAGCGTGAAAGGCTGGTCAGCACCGGCATCAACGTGGTGTTGAGCGCGGCGTTCTTTCTGGTGGTGTTTGGCGCGCAAAACCGCGTGTTGACCTTTGCCGATCCTGATGGGTTTGCGCTGGATTTTCTGCCGCAGGGTGGGGCGATTTCACTGATGGCGGCATTGGTGCCATCGTTGCTGGTGCGCAAGGCGCTGCGCAGTGGCGGCGCTCTGGTATTGCCGACAACGGGCGCAATTTTGGCGCAAGTGGCGCGGATGGTGGTTTTGGGCGTGTTGAGCGCCGTGGTGATGGCGGCAATATGCCTGCTGGGGCCGTGGAGCGCGATGGGCTGGACGGCGGCGTTTGCGCTGAAGCTGGTTTATGGCGGGGCGCTGGGCTTCGCGATTACGCACCGCGCGCTCATGCGCCTTTATGGCGGTGGAAAGGGACTGCTGTGACGCAGACTATCGCACAAATGGGCACGGCCATGGGGCCGCACGTGGTCGAAGCTTGTCGCGCGCTGTTCGATGCAGAACAACAGGTGCTGGCCGCGCGTGTGCCGGTGCTGGCCGCCGATTGCGTCTATGGTCCGGACCCGCGGCATCGGCTGGACCTGTATCGCACAGGCGATGGTTCCGGATTGCCGGTGGTGCTGTTTATCCATGGCGGCGGGTTTCGCATGGGCGACAAGGGGGATGGCGGATCGTGGGCGAATGCTGCGGTGGCGCGCGCCATGGCCGAGGCGGGGTTCCTTGGTGCGGCGATGAATTACCGGCTGTTGCCACAAGCGCGCTGGCCCGAAGGCGGCGAGGATGTGTGTGCCGCCGTGGAATGGCTGCGCGCCCATGCAGCGGAATTTGACGGCGATCCGGCGCGGATTGTGGTGGTGGGGACATCGGCAGGCGCGGTGCATATTGCCACGGCCTTACAATTGCAGGGCGATTTGCCGGTGCGCGGCGCGGTGCTGCTGTCGGGGCTTTATGGATACACCCCGCTGGATGAGCGGGATGAGGTCTATTACGGGCCGAATGCCGATTATCCGGCGCGGATGCCGCGTGATGCCGTGGTGGAAACCACGGTGCCGTTGTTTGTGGCGGGCGCGCAGTTCGATCCTGCACGGTTCCAGCAGGAATTTGCCGGGCTTTTGAACGAACGGGTGCAGCGCCACGGCGTTCTGCCGCGCGCCCACTATGCCAGCGGGCACAACCATTATTCGATGGCCATGCATATCGGCACTGCGGACAGGCGGCTGACCGACGAAATCGTGGACTTTGTGCGCGATTGCGTGGGGTGATGGCCTTGACATTGGGCGCGTGAAAGCCCTGTCGTGAGGGCGATGAGCACCATTGTCGACGTTGCCGCCCACGCCGGGGTTTCGATTAAAACGGTATCGAAGGTTCTGGCCGGGGCCGATACCGTGCGCCCGAAGTTGAAGGCGCGCATTCTGGCGGCGATGGAGGAACTGGACTATCGTCCGGCGCTGGCCGCGCGGCAGCTTGCCAGCGGACGGTCCTATATCGTGGCGCTGCTGGTGCCGCGTCTGGTGGGCAGTTATTTTGCCACGCTGGTCATGGAAGTAAGCCGGGCCTGCGCGCGGCGCGGATACCACGCCATTGTCGAAAGTTTTGACGATAGCGACGATCTGCTGGCCGAGGCTGCGCTGCGGCTTTCGTGCAATCCCGATGCCATTGTGGTGGCGCCGCCGCTGTCAAACAATGCGCGGTTGCTGGACCGGCTGGAGCAGCTTGGCCTGCCGTTCGCGCGGATTGCGGCGGCAAGCGACGCACCGGGTATTCCGGTGCGGGTGCAGGGGCGCGATGCGGCGCGCGGGGTGGTGGAACACCTGATCGCGCTGGGGCACAGGCGCATTGCCATGCTGGCCCCGCCGGGAGAGGCCAGCCCTTCGGACGACCGGCGGCTGGGCCATGGTGATGCGCTGGCAGCGGCGGGAATGGTGCCTGATCCGGCGCTGGTGGTACGCACGGATTTCAGCTTTTCGGGCGGGGCGCGGGCGATGCGTGATCTGATGGCGCTGGCAGACCGGCCCACCGCGATCTTCTGCGGGAATGATCTGACCGCGCTGGGCGCGCTGGCCATGGCGCAAAGCCTTGGTCTGAGCGTGCCCGATGACGTGGCGATTGCCGGGTTCGACAATTCGCCCGAAAGTCGGCAGGTGTTTCCGCCGCTGACCACGGTGGATCAGCCCATCGGCGCGATTGCGACAGCGGCGGTGGACGCGGCGTTGGGGCGCGATGGGCCGATCCCCATATTCCATCACGAACTGATCGTGCGGGGATCGACATCGGGCGTGCGGGCGGTGTGTCTGGAGGAGGAAGGCACCGACGCTTTTGTGGCCCTATCGCGTTAGGTAACCGCCTTCGACCGCAAGGCTGTGCCCGGTGACATAGCTGGCGGCATCGGAACACAGCCATGCGCTGGCTTCGGCCACTTCTTCAGGCTTGCCAAAACGGTTGAACAGGCTGAGCGCGGGGGCGAAATCGGCTTCGGTGTTGCCGGTGGTTTCCAATGCGCCGCGCAGCATCGGCGTGTCGATGGCGCCGGGCATGACTGCGTTCACGCGGATGCCGCGCCCGGCATATTCAAGGCTGCCGGTCTTGGTCAGGCCGATGACGCCGTGCTTTGCGGCGACATAGGCGGCGTTGTTGGGCTGTGGGCGGACCGAGCTGACCGAGCCGATGTTGACGATGGAGCCGGAGCTGCCCTGCGACAGGATCTGGCGGATTTCATACTTCATGCACAGCATGACCGAACGCAGATCGACATTCAGCACGCGGTCGAACACGGCCATGTCGGCTTCGTGGATGGGCAGGTTGTCGGGCGTGATCGCGGCGTTGTTGACCGCGCAATCAAGGCGGCCAAAGGTGGCGACCGTTTGCGCCACCAGCGCTTCGACCTGTGCTTCGTCGGCAACGTCGGTGCGCACGGCATGGGCTTTGCCGCCTGCGCTGCGGATCAGTTCTGCCGTTGCGGTGGCGGTATCGGGGTTGATGTCGGACACCACCACGCTGGCCCCGCGCGCGGCCAGCAGGCGGGCGGTGGCCGCGCCCATGCCCACGCCTGCACCGGTAACGATGGCGACTTTGCCGGAAAGGTTCATCAGGTCAGGGTTCAAGGCTTGGCTCCTTGCGCAATCCACTGCCGCACTTTGGCGATCTGTTCGGGAGCGAGCGGCGGCGCGCCGAACGGCATTTGCGCGCCTGACCCGCCGTGGTTGATATGTGTGCCCTCCAGCTTCATCACCAGATAGCTCTTGTCAGGATTGCCCGGCACCACGCGGATCAGCGCGGGCGCTTCCTGCGATGGCTGGCCGACAAGAAAGCCGATGGCGGCATCGCCCACCAGCGACATGCCACCCGCCTCTTCACCGGTCAGGTGGCAGGTGGCGCAGTTGCTTTCCAGCAGGGGGACGATTTCGGCCTGATAGGACATGGCACTGGTTATGGCGGGGGGCGCTTCGGCCTGCGCCGAACAGGCAGCGGCAAGCAGCGCTGCGCCTGCAAGGACTGCTTTACCGGTCACGCGCGCACCGCATGTTTGCCTGCGATATAGCCAAAGGTGACAGCTGGGCCGATGGTGCCGCCCGCGCCCAGATAGGCCTGGCCCGTGGGCGCGGCGATGCAGTTGCCCGCAGCGTACAAGCCGGGGATAGGCTGGCCATTGGCGGCCAGAACCTGTGCATTGGCGTTGACCTGGGGGCCGCCTGCCGTGTCAAGCGTGCCGGGGGCAAGGACCACGGCGTAGTAGGGGCCTTTGGCGGCAAAGGGGTGCATGGTGTTGTTGGGATAGGGGTTTTCGGGTTGCGTCGTGCCGGTGCGCCGGGCCGAGAACAGCAGGTGCCATTCGCGGTCATAAAGATACTTGCCGCGCCCGAATTCGGGATCGACGCCCTTTTTGGCATAGGCGTTGAAATTGGTGATGGCCTGTTTGGTATTGGTGGCGAATTCAGGCGCAAGGCGCACGCCGCCGGTGCGGTCCTGACAACTGGCCAGTTGCGCGTCGATTTTTGCGAACACTTCGTCCCACGTCGCGCCTTCGATCAGGTGCGGCTGTTCGGCCTTGTTCACCGGGAAGGGGAAAGCGCCGCCGAATGCATCAATGCTGCGCTGGTCGAACAGCATGAACATCAGGTGGTTGGGGTATTCCTCATGCGCAGGATCGTAATGGAAATGCGCCTGCGTGCGGTCGTTGTAATCGCGCTTTTCGTTGACCACGCGCTTGCCATACTTGTTGACGAGGATCATCGAGTCCCCTGGCAACACAAACGCGCCAAGGCCGATGCCGCGCGTCTTCAGCGCTTCGCCCAGCACGACCTGCGTGCGCCAGCCAAGGCCCATGTTGCCCATCATCGCGCCCGCTTCCTGCGCTATGGGAATGAAATCGCCGGTCGATCCGGGCAGCGAGCAAGAACCATAGACAGCGGGCTGGTGCATGTCGCAAAGCTGGACATTGTGGCTGTAACCGCCAGTGCCGAAGACGACGCCCTTGTTTGCCTTGATGCGCAGGGTCTTGTCGCCCTGCGTGGCTTCGGCGCCGATCACGCGGCCCGATGCGTCCTTTATCAGCCGGGTAACGCGGGTGCGCGTCAGGATCGGCACGCCCTCGGCCTTGAGATAGGCGTGCATCTGGCTGGCAAGGCTGCCGCCGCCCTGCGATGAGCCGGAGCCGACTGCCGGTTCCAGCGCACGGCCAGTGGGGGCCTTGTTCTCTGGCAGGTGGTCGGCATAGTCAGGCGCTGGCTTGTCCACCTGAAACAGGCGGAACTGCTTGAACTGCACCGCGCCCAGTTCGCGCAAGTGGTCGATCGCGGCAGAGCCGTGGTCATAGAACGCTTCGGCCACGCGATAGCGGTTTTCGTCCAGCCCCAGCGTGGGGCTGTTGGGGTTGTATTGACGCGGATAGCCATAGCGTACGGTATAGCGAAGGGCGTCTTCCTTCTTGTCCTCAATCCCCTGTTCGCGGAAGATGAAGTGGTTGAAAATCCACGTAACGCCGCCCGATTTGGCAGTGGTGCCGCCAAGGATCGGCATTTTTTCGACCATAAGCACTTTTGCGCCAGAGGCCAGCGCGGTGACTGCCGCAGAGCCTGCCGCCGCGCCGCTGCCGACGCAAAGAACGTCGCATTCATGGTCCCAGCCGGCGGTGGGAGCAACGGCGGAAGTATCAGCTGCGCGGGCCATGCCGCTGGTGGCAGCGGCGGCAGCCGCCATCCCGGCGCCGGCCAGTATCTGGCGGCGACCGACCATATTGGTCTTGTCGGACATGAAATCTCTCCCGGTGGCCAGCGTTCTGGCTGGCGCCTTTTCTACTTGGCGTTTTCTAGTGTGCCGGACAGCGGCATCAGGAAATCCATGGTATAGCGGGTGGCCTTCCAGCCCGCCGCAGTGCGTGCCACGTTGAAGTAATAGCGGCCATTGACGGTGACGCTGCTGCCGTCCTTGCCGGTGCCCATGCCGATAACGTAGGCGCGCATCGTGGCGGTATCGCCGTCGAATGCGGTCACGGCAAAGTTGGTCAGATAGTGGGCGTGGTGCGCCATATTGGCAAAGACGTTGGTGAAGAAATTGCGGATGCCGCCGTGCCCTTCCAATGCGGCAAGACCGATGCCAGACAGATCGAAAACCGCGTCTTCGGTAAAGACATCGCAGATGGCGTCGATGTCGTTCATCGAATCCACGGCATGGGCGTATGCGACCATCAGATCCTGAATCGCAAGGCGGTCTTCAATCGGGCACTGCATCAGGCGATCATCCTCTTGTAATTGTATTTATTTGATTTTTTATGTTTCCCCAAGGAAACATCTTCAAGTGAACAGGGGACGGATCGGATCGGTCACGCCGTCCCAGTCCGCCGCGCCCTGCGCAATGCGGGCAAAGGCGGCGGCCTGATTTTCGTCCTGTTCGACAATTTCGATCATGCAGCCGATGGCGGGCGCGGTATCGATATAGCAGAAGCGCATCGCACCGAATTTGCCATCAATCGCCACGGCAAAACCCTGATCGACATAGCGCTGGCGCGTGGCATCGTATGCGTCGGTATAGATGCAGAAGTGGTGGAAGCCCTGTTCGCCCTTGGCAATGGTATCGCGGTAGGCGCTGGGACGGTCGCAGTGCTGCTGGATCAGTTCGATCTGCACCCCGCCCGACTGGGCCAGCGCCACCGAAAAATCGATGCCTTCAGATAGTGCTCCGCGATAGGTCGCTTCGGCAAGCTGGATGTGCGGGACCATAAAGAACGGCCCGATACCGGTGGTGGCGATCCATGCCTGTGCCGCCGCCTCAACGTCATCGACGATGAAGGCGGCTTGCATCAGGTGCGGACCGACCTGACCGGGCGTTATCGTAGTCCCGCCCACCATGGTCAGGATTTACCCTGAACCATGTCATTCAGCTTTTCGTGGAAGCGCTGCACGCGCTTTTCCTGTCCGGGCAGGATGCAGCCCTTGAACCCGCGCGAATTGAGGCCCTGCTGCTGGGTGGTGCCGATGGACAGATCCTGATCCGCGACATAGCCGACCGAAACCCCGTCGCCATAAACCGAATGGCGCTGGATCGCGTCATGTTTGAACGGCGCGTTGCCGACCGGCGTGGCGATTTCCTTCATCTTGGCGTTTGGCGGATAAAGGCACCAGTGCTGGAACACGCACTTTTCGGGGTCGGTCGGGTGCGGCTCGGTGCGCAGGATCTGGCACTGTTCAGGCGACATGGTGAGTGTGAGGTTGGGGAACAGCGTGCAGTGGAAATAGTCCACAAGTTGCTGGTCGGTCATCGCGCTATAATCGTAACCGGCCTCCGCGCCGCGTTCGCGCTTGGCCTTGATGACGGCTTCGCGGATATCGGCGGTGCGACCGCGATATTCCTTGGGATCGATGCCCCATGCCTCGGCCGCTTCATAAAGGCCCGGCGGCACATCACCGCTGACGTAATCCTTGCGGCTAGTGGCCTGATGGCCAATCATCCACATGGAATTGTGGCCGTTTTCATACATTTCGAACAGGGTGGTGGGCAGCCCGTCGTTGATGAAAGTGGCCAGCTCCGGGTGGATGGTGGGCAGGTGGTAGCTTTCGTTGAAATTGTCGCGGATGATCTTCCAGTTGAAGTCGCAATCCGCCGACACGTTCAGCACGCGCACCCAGTTGTCCAGCTTGTAGCCGGCAAGGCGTTCGGTGAAGGGCCACAGCCATTCGTGCAGCGGGGCGACATCATCGTCCATGCACCAGAACACGAACGGCCCCCAGGTTTCGCAGCGCAGTTCGGACAGCTTTACCTTGCCGCAGGGGTTACCACCGGCGAAGTCATCCGGATCTTGCACATGAACCAGCGTGCCGTCGGGATCGAACTGCCAGCCATGATAGCCGCAGGTAAGGCGCGGGCTTGAACCGGCATCGCCCAGAACCAGACGGTTCCCGCGATGGGGGCAGGTGTTGTAGAATGCCTTGATCGACCCGTCTTCCTGACGGACCATGACGACCGATTCCTTGCCGAAGTTGTGGCGGATGAAATCGCCTTCTTCTTCAAGGTCTGCCATCACGCCGCCCAGATGCCACACCTTGGGCCAGAGGTGCTTGTTCTCAAGCTCCATCCATTCGCGCGTGATATAGCGGTCAGCGGTGATGGTGTCGCCGCGCACGGCAACATCGAATTCCGGGGAATAGCGTGACAGCTTTTCTTCGACGGTCATTTCGGCATCCTCAAAGTCATGGTGAAGCGGCCTTTCGGGCGGGCTTTTGGGGCCATTCGCTTCTGTCCGGCAGGCGTTGCCAGAACCGGACGAAATCCCGTCCGGGTGGAAACCGCCCAGTTTACTTTTCTCCCGGTAAAGGTGCCAGCGCCACTCGTCATTCTCGCAGGTTTTGATCCTTGCGCGAACAGATGGGCGATGCAGGCCTCTTCCCTGGCGCTCTATAAAACCGGCAACCTTACCTGTTTTATGATCTCGCCTTCGATTCGGCTCAAGCTGATAGTTGCGCTAGTTGCTCCATTCGAGTTCCACGCGGCGCAGCGCGCCAACGATTCCGGGCACGGGCGACAGATCGCTGGTGGGGGCAAGGCGGAAATCGGGGATGCGGCGCAGCCATTCTTCCAGCGTGATCGCCACTTCCTTGCGCGCCAGTTCCTGCCCCGGACACATATGCGGGCCGCTGCCGAAAGTGGAATGGCGCGCGCGGGTGCGGGCAGGATCAATCGCCAAGGGATCGGGATTGATGCGCGAGTCCAGCCCGTGAACCTGTGTGGGGATGGCGATCATGTCGCCTGCTTTCAGATGAACGCCATGAAATTCAATGTCATGGCGCACTTCGCGGGCGATGGAGACAAGGCCGAAGCGGCGGAACAGTTCGTTGACGACCGGGGTTACGTCTGGCCCCCGCGCTTTCAGATCGGCGCGCAGGGTCGGGTTATCGGCCAGTTCGCGGATGATGAAGCCCAGCACGTTGACCACGGTATCCAGCCCGGCGATGAGGACTTGCGTGGACAGCGACACCGCTTCGTCGCGAGTCAGGCGGCGTCCCGCGAAATCGGCGGTCAGCATGGCGCTGAGCATGTCGTCACCGGGATTGGTGCTGCGTTCATCCACCAGCGGGCCGACATAGGCAAAGAACGCGGCGCGGGCCTGTTCGAATGTCATGTCCATGCCGGGGCGCGTCATGCATTCGGCCCAGTGGCGGATCTTGGGCGCTTCGGATGCGTCAATATCCACCAGTTGCATGAACACGCGGATCGGGAACTGTTCGGCAAATTCGGTGGTGAAATTGCAGTGGCCGCGACTTGCAAAGCTTTCGATCAGTTCCACCGCCGTGGCGCGGATACGTTCGGTCAGGCCCCGGATCGCGGCAGGATTCAGATTGTCGTTCAACAACTTGCGATAGGGACGGTGTTCGGGCGGATCGATGGTGGTGGGGATCAGCCCGTGCAGTTCGCCCACCGATTTGGGCAGCACGATGACGCGCGATGAAAAGCGCTGGGCATCGGACTGCACATCCTGAAGCGCCTGTCCGCCCAGCGCGATCCAGTGGCCTTCATTGCGCGGGGTCCACACCACGGCGGGATTATTGGCGCAAAGGTCGCTCCACGCTTTGTGAAAGCCGTGTTCGGCAATGCCGGGCGGCATGTAGATATCGATATCGACAACCCGGTCCGCCGGGACGTTTGCCGGAAGAACGGCATCAAGCGTCTGGTCCATGCCCATGATCCTCTCAAAACTTTATGGTTTTGCGGTATCATGGGCCGGGACAGGCGATCAGGCGCTTGGCCTTTTGGACAGGTGGGGCAATGGCCTTGCGAAACTACTGCGGAGCGACCCAGCGGATGGCGTTTTCCACCAGTTGGCGATAATGCGGGCTGTCGTAGGCCGATGGGCCGTCGCCCGGTTGCAGATAGACAAGGCGGCTGTTCAGCGTCTGCTTGGCCCAACCGATCAGGTTCGATCCTGCCGGATGGTCCCAGCCATCGCGGCAGTGCATCTGCCCTTTCACGGCAAGGTCCGCCGACCAGAAATGGTCCCGATCAAACGCGGCGGATGACCGCAGCAGGGGCGTCACGTCATCTTCGAACACTTGCCCCAGATACAGCTCGTCAGTCAGGGTAAAGGTGGCGGGCAGACCGGCGGTAACCGGGTGGCCGGGCGTGACGGCAATGTCGTGCGTGACATCATGGGCATAGCCGCTGTCGGCCACTGCCTGCCCGCGCACCTCGCCGGGATGATACAGGAACTGCCCGCCCAGCCATTCGTGATATTCCGCCCATGTCGGCCATCCTGCCAGCGCATGGTGCAGCGCGACCACGCCGGTCCCCTGTTCCAGTAGCGCGCGAAAGCCCGCTTTCAGGCTATCGTCGGGTTCAAGGTAAAGCGGGGCGTTTTCAGGGGCTTCGAAGTCCAGCCCCGGCATGTCATACAGCACCAGCACATCGAACCCGCGCATCCCGTCAGGGTTCATCAGGCGGGCGGCGGCGGGCTGATCGACCATGGTGGCGCTGATGCCGTCCATCGCCTGAAACACGGCGTCAAAGGCGGTGCGATCAAACGGGTGGCCGCGCACGGCGACAAGGCATTGCAGCGGCGCGCGGTGGCGGATAATCGGCATCAGGGTGCTACCTTCACGATCACTTTGCCCACCGCCTTGCCCGACAGCATCCGGTTATAGGCTATCAGCACGTTGTTCAGCCCCTGCGTTTCATCAAGGTTGACGCTCAGCGTTCCGGAATCGACCCATCGGCGCAAGGTGGGCAGGAATTCCGCCCCGCGATGCAGGAAATCGGGGATGAAGAAGCCTTCAATGCGCAAGCGGCGCATCAGCACCTGATCGAACCGTGCAGGGCCGGGCAGGGGGGCGTCGTTATCATAAGCGGCAACCATGCCGCACACGGCTACCCGGCCATAATGCGCCATGTTGGGCAGAACCGCATCCAGCAGCGGGCCGCCGACATTGTCGAAATAGGCGTGAACCCCGCCTTCCACCTGGGCAAGCCGCGCGGCCACATCGTCGGCCTTGTAGTCGATGGCGATGTCGACGCCGAGTTCTTCGCGCAAGTAGCGGCACTTTTCTGGCCCGCCCGCTATGCCGATGACCTTGGCGCCAAGGTTGCGTCCGACCTGACAGGCCATGCTGCCTGTGGCTCCAGCGGCGGCGGAGACCACCAGCCATTCGCCGGGCTTGATCGCGGCCACTTCCTTGACCCCGACATAAGCGGTCCACGCATTCATGCCCAGTGCGCCAAAGTGGTGGCGCACATCGGCCACGCCGTCGTCCACCACTTCCAGCCCGGTCAGCGCGGGCGTCATCGTGGCATATTGCGCCCACTGGCCAAAGCCGCGCACCAGCGCGTCCACAGGATAGGCAGGATCACGGCTTTCGGTCACGCGGCCCAGCACCAGCCCGACCATTTTTGACCCCAGCGGCAGCGGCGGCTGATAGCCATCGGTACGCGGGCTCATCCACATGCGGGTGCCTGCATCCATCGACAGCCAGCCCACCTTTACCCGCACTTCGCCATCGCCAAGCGGTGCAAGATCTTCGGTCTGCATTGACAGGGCACTGGCAAAATCGTTGCCTTGCGGATGATTGTCGAGCTGCCAGAACTGGTTGGTGGTCATGGGTTGTGCATCCTCTTTGCCCAAGGGTTCGCAAAGCCCCTGCGCGGCGGCAACTGGTCAATCTGCCAAGAACAAACGCCCGCCCCAGTGAAGGGAGCGGGCGTCTGCATTTGTATTGGTGGTCGATCGGATCGATCAGAACTCTACCTGAAGCTCCACGCCCCAGGTGCGGTTCGGGATGCGGTCGCTGAACCAGAACGGCCCGGCATAGCTCGACCGGACAATTCGGCCACCGCCATTGAAGGCATCGTTGATGAAGGCCGAAATCTTGTATTGCTTCAAACCGTTCATCGCACCGGTAAAGGTGATCGCGCCGTCAATCGAGGTGTGCGCGGGGATCAGTTCGCGGCGCAGGCCGGAATAATCCACGCTCGATTCCGTGACGTATTTGCCGACATACTTAAGGTTGGTGCCGAACATCAGCGAATTGTCGCCGCCCAGATCGAAGGTGTAATCACCGCCGATGCTGGCGTTCCATTCCGGCGCATAACGCAACTGCTTGGTTGCGCTGATGTCATTGCCAGCCTGATCGAGGAATTCCAGATACTTGGCCTTGAGGTAGCCTGCCGAGCCGAACAGGTTCATTTCGGGCACCGGGCGAAGCTGGGCTTCGAGTTCCACGCCCTGGAACCGCGCCTTGCCCGCGTTTTCAACGAACGTGATCGTTGATGCCGGGTTCAGCGGGTTGGTGCGGATCTGGTCTTCCTGCTTGTCACGATAGTCGGTCTGGAACACCGTGATGTTGAAGATGGCGCGATTGTCCCAGAACTTCGTGCGCAGACCTGCTTCATAGCTGTCGACCGTTTCGGGATCGTATGGTCCGATGGTTTCGGCCAGCGAGCCGGGACGGCCATTCCAGCCACCCGAACGGAAGCCGCGCGACCATGAAGCATAGAGCATCACGTCATCGGCAAGCTGCTGGTCAACCGAAACGCGCGGGGTGAAGCGGTTGAACGACAGGTGCGGATTGGCGCAGGGCGCATAGGCCGACGTCGGATCGGGGCAGGAATAGGCTGGCGTGGTGTACGGCGCCGGCTTGGTGACGTGGAAGTCCTTGGTTTCGTGCGTATAACGGCCGCCCACGGTGATCCGGGTGGTGGGCGTAACCTTCCAATAGGTTTCGGCAAACGCGGCATAAGACTTCACCGTCTGACCCGCGCTGAACTGGTCAACCAGATTGGCCGGGTTGCGCGTGCCATCGGCAACATAAACTTCCTGGCTGTCGAGAGCATAGGTCGATTTGAAGAAGTAAACGCCTGCAACCATGTCGAACATGCCACCGAAATCGGTGTCGACACGCAGTTCCTGACTGAACTGATCGCCGTGCAGTTTGCGCACAGGATGGAAGAACGGCGTGTTCGGCGCAATCGCATCGCCGATATTGTCGATATCCAGCGAGTCCTTATTCTTCATGTAGCCGGTGACCGAGGCAATCGTGAAATTGTCGGCCTTGTACTGCATGTTGAGCGTGACGTTATCGGCATCAAGCGGGGCATAGAACGGCAGACCGCCGAACGATGCGCGGAAGCCGCTGCCTTCGTATTCGTCCTTGTGCGCGCTGTAGCAAAGGCCAACGTCGCAGGCCAGTTCGCCTGGAATCGACTGGTTGACCGGGTTGGGATAGTGTGAACGGTCGCGCAGGTGTTCATAGGTGACCAGCGCTTCGAATTCGGGCGTCGGCGTGAACAGCAGGCTGGCTTGAACATCAAGGCGATCAAGGCCCGGTTCAGCCTTTCCGGTGCTGGCGTCATACGTGAAGCTGTTGGAATTGATCGAGAAAATGCCGACTTTCAGCGCCAGCACATCCTGAATGACCGGCGCGTTGAACACGCCGCGATAATCGTTGCGGCCATAAGAACCGGCGGTTACCGCCAGCTTTGCGCCCAGTTCGCCCGTGGGGCGCGAACGCCGCACGTTGATGATGCCGCCCACGGTGTTACGGCCAAACAGCGTGCCTTGCGGGCCGCGCAGCACTTCGATGGATTCCACGTCGAACATATCGACCAGCGCGCCGGTGTTCGAGGCCAGGAAGATGCCGTCGATGGACGTGGCGACGGCCGGTTCGAACGAGCGTTCGATATCGGCAAAGCTGATACCGCGGATTGAGGCGGAAAGCGTAGCGCCCGAATACTGGACCTGACCAAGCTGGACGTTGGGGATATATTTGGTGACCGCGCGGATATCGGGCACGAAGCGGCTTTCCAGCGCGGTGCCGCTGATGGCGGACACGGCCAGCGGCACGCTTTGCACGTCTTCCACGCGCTTGCGGGCGGTGACGGTGATCTGTTCGATGCCCGCGCTGGGCGCAGCCTGCTGTTCTTCAGCCTCCTCAGCGTGAACGGTGCCTGCAGCCAGGAACGTGGCAGCCAATGCCGCAGCCTTGATCGCGCGGCGCGATCGGATGCTGATGAATGATGTATTGGCCAAATTGGAATGCCGTTGAATTTTCACGGTTCCCCCCCCTCGTGTTGTCGTGTGCGCGGCGCAGCAGCAAAGCTACCGTCCGCATCGCTTGGTATTGGGGAAAGTCGGAAACACTGATGCGCCCTGTAAACCGGTGCGGTTACAGGTGAATAGATTCGCAAATAGTAATTTACGGCGTCAACTTACCTTAACGCTTGCGGTTGTGCGGCATCAGTTTGCCCGACGTTTCTCTCCCGCAACAAAACGTATAGGGCACGGGTTAGGTAATGAACTGCGACAAATGTTAGTGACTTGGCGCAGGCGCCAGGGTGTGGGCCTAGGCCTGATCCTGACATGAAAACGGGGGCAAAGCCGCCAGACCTTGCCCCCGTTTTCGCCAATCCTTGTGCCGCGTCAGAAGTCGAAGCGCAGCGATCCTGAAAGAGTGCGCCCGTTGATGGAACGGGCAAAGCCTACCCCGCTGGCAGGGACAGATGCCTGATTTACTTCAAAAATGCCCATCGTATCGAACAGGTTGTTGGCATTCAGCGTCATGCGAATACGTGCGGTCGGGCGAAACTGGACGAAGGCGTTGACCACGGTGAAGCCGGGCATGACCAGCAGGTTGGAATCCTGCGCATAGCTTTTGGTGATGCCCACCACGCTGGCCCCGACAATCGCCTTGCCAAGATCCACTTGCGGGGTTGCGCTGAAGGTCCAGCTTGGCTGGTGGCGCGGTTCCTTGCCGGTCAGCGCAGGGTCAAGCCGGTCAGCGGTGATCTTTGCCCTTGTATACGTAGCGGCAAGCGCAAGGTTGAACGGGCCGTGTGCCCACGCCCCTTCCATTTCCAGACCGTCGGCCTTGTAACTGCGGTCGGTGCGGTTGGCCGAACCGTTCAGCACGTTATGATCGTCGGCGGTCACATGGAATGCAGTCGCATTGAAGGTTACGCCGCCCTTGCGGAATTTCAGTCCGCCTTCAAGCTGGTGAACCTTGTCGGCCTTGTCGCGAGTGGCGACATCGCCGGTGGCGTTGTTGACGACCGGCGTGAACAGGATCTTGTCGGCATTTGCCCGCGCGCCAAGGCTGTAGCGGGCAAAGACCGAAAATGGTTCGGCCACGCGATAGTTCACGCCAGCCGAATAATTGAGATAGCCATAGTTGTAGTTCACCGGGGCAGGCTGGGTAAGTGGCAGATAGGCCACGCGGGTTTCGGCCGTGCTGATAATGCCATCGCCGTTGATGTCGTAGTCGATCAACCCGTCGCGCCCGCCGCCAAGGTCTGCGCCGATCAGCGATCCGCGTACCCGGCCAATGTCATAGCGCAGGCTGCCGCCAATCGCGATCTTGCCGAAGTGGTAGTTAATCGACCCATAAGGCGCGAAAACGCGGTAATCGACGTCAAAGCTGCGGCGGAACAGGGCGCTGGCACGGCCGAACGAATAGTATCCGTTGAGCGTCTGGTTGACGCCCGCCGCATTGGCAATGTTGACCATGGCGGTCCCGGCATCGCCGTTGACGTCGATGTCCATGGCGGTGTGCAGCCAGGTTGTTTCCAGCTTTTGCGTGGCGAAATAGGCGCCCAGCGTGGTGGTCAGGTTGCCGCCTGACAGCTTCCACACTTTGGAGGCGCGAATATCGTTGGTGAAATTGTCGAGCGAGCGGGCGCGGACATAGGACACGAAATAGAGCGATAACAGGCCGTTGCCGTTAATCAGGCTGCCGCCGGGGATGGCCTGCCCGGACAGCGGGCCAGTGGCATAACTGGCGGTTGCGCCCGTGCCGGCTTGCCCTGCGGCAAAGGCTGACACGGTGCCGGCGTTGGACGGGAAAGCGCGGCTGAAATCACCACCATTGGCGGCATAGCGCGCTTTTTCGGTAATCGTCCACCCGGCCACGTCGAACTGCGTTTCAATGCCGACAGACTTTGATACCGCGTGCTGCCCGGTGTCGATGGGCAGGGCGGCCAACTGGTTGTTCTGGTCCAGCGTGACGACCGGGCCAAGATAGGGTGACAGCACCGAATCCTTGCGCAAGTCGAAGCCTGCGAAGTTCTTGTATTCCGGATCGTCGTTGGTGCCGGTGATGTTGACGAAATAGGGCGCGAAAGTGGGCGAGCGGTCATCCAGATACTTCAGGTAAAGCCGGACGTATCCGCCGCCTGCCAGATCGCGGGTGATGTTGAACTTCACCTGCCCGCCGCGCCAGCCATCAAAGCCGATGCGGCGCGGGCCCTCGCCCTGCCGATAAAATCCGCCGATGTGGAAGCGCGTGCTTTCCCCCAGCTTGCCGCCATAATCGAAATCCACGCGCTTCTCATCGTAATCGATGCCGCTGGAAAGCTGCACCGATCCGCCTTCGACATCGCCGGTGCGAGAGATGATGTTAATAAGCCCGCCGGGCGAATTGGATGCGAAGGTCGATGCCGATCCGCCACGGATGGTTTCGATCTGGGCGATGTTGAAATCGTTGCGCATGTAAACGTCGGTGCCGACATTGAACAAGTCGCCAAATTCCAGAACTGGCAGTCCATCTTCCTGAAACTGCATGTATTTCGACCCGCCAGCAGCCAGCGGCAACCCGCGCACGGTAAAGTTGTTGTTGCCTTCACCAATGCCCGATTCCACGCGCAGACCGGCCATGGCGCGCAGCACGTCGCCCAATGATCGCGGGCCGAATTTCTGGATTTCATCGCCTCGCAGCGCGCTGGTGGAGGTGGCGCTGTCCAACCGGTCGCGCCCCTTGGCAACGCCGGTAGAGAAGATTTCCTTGGGCGGCTGCGCTGGTGTTTCTGCCGCCGCTTTTGGCCCGGCTTCAGGCGCTGCGCCCTCTTCTGCATAAGCGGGGGTGACAAGCGCGATCTGCGCCGTGAACAGAAGAAGTGCGGTCTTACCCATCGTGCAATCGTCCTCTCCGGCAGGGCGTTGCGCACCCGGCGGTTTTGTGAAGGTTCGATTGCAGGCATTTAAACAGGTGTGATGATGCTGTGCCTAAACGGGACTATGGGTTCGCCCTAAGGTGAATGGGCTGGCATCCGGTGTGGAATGCGGGGGCGATCTGCCCCCGCGCGGATGGCATCAGCAGCCTTTTGGCCCATGCTGACGGTGGATATTGCGGAAAGAACGGCTTTTGAACAGCCACTTGCCGTCCACTTTTACGCATGTGTCTTCATAGACTCCACGGTCGCGCTTGGTCACGCCATCGTGGTCATACACTTCCGACGTGTAGCTGCGCATGGTGGCGGTATCGCCCGAAATTTCAATCGATCCGGGCCATGCTTCGAACATGATGCCGGGATAGGCCTTCATCGCTTCCACCCACATCGCCTTGATCGCGGGGCGGCCGCGCGTGGTGCCAAGTTCGGGGTAATCGGGCAGCGACCATTCGGCATCTTCGGCCCATGTCGCGGCCCAGTCATCCGCATGACAGCGGGTTACCGCATCGGCATAGGTTTCCAGCAGTTCGCGAATGGCGAGGCGGTCTTCAGCAGGGCCGGTGAACGGCATTTCAGGCTCTCCCAGACGTTGTGTCCTGAACCCAACCTAACCGCACACGACCGTCCCCGAACCTGTAGATTCAGCCAGCAAGGAACCGCAATCAGATCACGACGGGAAGTTCTTCCATGGTGGGCTGTTCATCGGGAACGCAAACCTGAATGTGTCCGCCTTCGACCCGCACGGCAAAACTGCGCAAGTCCTTGTAGGCTCCGCCGATGCAACGCCCGGTCGCCATTTCGAACCGCGCACCGTGCAGCGGGCACATCACCGCGCCGCGCCGTATGCGCCCGGTGGAAAGCAGCGCGGCCTGATGGGTGCAGCGATCGTTGACCGCAAAGAAGCCGTCATCGGTTTTTGCCAGCAGGACGTGCCAGCCACCGACTTTCGCGGACAATTTGCCTTCTTCGGGAAATTCGGATTCAGCAATCAGGGCGTGCCAGGTGTCGCTCACGTCAGTCTTGTCCTCAGGTCAAAACGATAGTCTGAATCGGGTCGGTGCCGCGATAATCCTTCGCGGCCTGCGCCACCATCGCATAGAAATCAACCAGCACCGGGGCCGGTGCATACAATTCCGTCATCACGCCCAGCGTGGCGGATGTATCGGCAAAGGCAAAGACGAAGCCGTCGGTCATTTCTGCCCGCAGCGCGCATGGTGCGCCTTGGGCAGCAAAACGCGCCAGTTCGGCGTCGACATCGTCCACCCATACGGCCACGTGATGCATCCCCCAACGCCCTGATCCTTCGGAAAAAAGATCGTGAAAGGGTGATGGGCCGGGATTGTTCTGGGCGACGAATTCCACCATCACATCGCCCCACTGGCCATAGGCAGAGCTATGATCGAGTGGGCGCTCCACCCCGCGATGCACCGCACGGGCAAGGGGGATGTTGTCGGCCACGAAGAACGGACCCGATCCGAAAGTGGCGTGGTGGGCGCGCGCGGCGGCCCGCACGTCCTCAACGAAAAACGCCACCTGCCGGATGGGCAGACTGGTCATACCGATGCGCCGCCATCCACGCGGAATTCCGCCCCGGTGGCAAAGGCGCTGGCGTCGCTGGCCAGAAACACCGCCATCGCGGCGATTTCTTCAGGCCGCCCCAGACGCTTGACCGGGTGGACGTCAACAAAGCTTTGATACAGCGCCTTGGGGTCGTCCGACTGGGCCAGAACCTTGTCGATGATGGGCGTGTGAATCGCGCCGGGGTGGATGGAATTGCAGCGGATGCCATAGCCCTTTTCTGCAAAGTGCAGCGCGCACGATTTGGTCATCAGCGTCACCGCCGCCTTGGCCGCGTTGTAGGCGACAAGGTTGGACGATGCCTTCACTCCTGAAAGCGAGGACATGTTGATGATCGACCCGCCGTGGGCCTTCATTTTGGGCAGCGCGGTCTGCATGCCCATGAACACGCCCAGCACATCGATATCCAGTTCATGCCGGAACTGGTCCAGCGTGATTTCCTCGATCGATCCAAGCGTGGTGATGCCGGCATTGTTGACCAGCACGTCAATCCGGTCACAGGTGGCGATGGCGGCGTCCCACGATTCTTGCCGGGTTACGTCCAGCGTGACGAACCGGGCATTGCCGCCCAGCTCTGCCGCCAGCGCCTGTCCCCCGGCGGCATCGATGTCGGCGATGACGACCGATGCACCTTCGGCCGCATAAGCGCGAACGATGGCTTCGCCCAAGCCCGATGCGCCCCCGGTGACGAGCGCGACTTTTCCATTCAGAACAGCCATTTGCAAAGCCTTCTTAAGCAATCAGTACAAGCGTTTTGCCAATGGTGCGCCCGCTCATCAGGTCGATGAAGGCTTCCGGCAGCTTTTCGATGCCTGACCGCACGTTTTCCAGCGGCTTCAGCCCGCCATTGGCGAAGAGGCGATCCAGCGTGGCCTGCGCTTCGCCCAGAACTTCGGGATGGTCATAGGTGATGAAGCCGCGCATCGTCAGCCGATTGACAACAAGCTGCCACAAGTTGCGGTTTCCATGGGGATTATCGGCATCGTTATATTGCGCGATCATCCCGCACACGGCGACCCGGCCATGCAGGCGCATGAGCGGCAGAATGGCGTCGAGCGTTTCGCCGCCGACATTATCGAAATAGACATCCACGCCATCGGGCGCAGCTTCGGAAATGGCGGCAGAAAGGTCTGACACTGCCTTGTAATCAATGGCAATATCTGCGCCAAGATCGCGCACGATCTGCGCCTTTTCTGGCCCACCGGCAAGGCCGATGACGCGGCAACCCGCTGCCTTTGCAAGCTGGACCACGGTGCTGCCGGTGGCCCCGGCGGCGGCGCTGACCAGCACGGTTTCGCCCGCCTTGGCCTTGCCGATTTCAAACAGCCCGACCCAGGCCGTCAGCCCGACCGGACCCAGCGCGCCCATGTAGTGCTGCAAAGGCACGCCCGGCGCGGCTTCGACCTTTTCCAGACCCAGCGCATCGCCCCGGATCACATAGTATTCCGACCATGTGGCCATGGTGCGCAGCAGCGTGCCGACCGGCCATGCCGCATCGTTCGATTCGACCACTTCGCCGAGCGACATGCCGCTGATCGGCGCGCCAAGCTGCACCGGCGGGAAATAGCTGGGGCGATCATCCAGAAAACCGCGAATGGCCGGATCGCACGAACAGACCCGCATCTTCACAAGGATTTCACCCGCGCCGATCGTGGGCATAGGCGCGTCCTTCAGCGCGAAATCATCCGGCACCGGAATGCCAGTAGGGCGGCGGGCCAGCGTGATCTGGCGGGCGATCTCAGGTTTTCTCTCCATGGCATATCCTTAGCGCGTGGTGGCGGCGTGCATCGCTAGCCATATCGCTAGGTTTCAGAAGCTGCCCGCATGGTCGATCCTGTCGCAAATTGAGAGGATTTTGCCATGAGCCTGACTCCAGATGAAATGATCCGTTTTGTCGACGATCTTTATGCCACGACCGGCGTGGGCGACTGGGACAAGGCGGCAGACATGCTGACCGATGATTTTGTGGTGACCGAGGCTGACGGTCTGGCCATGGCGGGCACTTATCGCGGCAAATATGCCCTGCGCGACCTTTATTCCAAGGTCATGGGCATGGTTGACGTGGCCGGGCTGGACCGGGTGGAGACGACCGCAGGCAAGGACCATGCCGTGACCATCCTGTCGTTCCGCTTCGCCGACCCATCGCTGGCCCCGGCAGAACTGTGCGAAATGTTCCGCTTCCGCGACGGCAAATGCTGTGAAATCAAGCCGTTCTACTTTGATCCATCGGCCTTCAACGCTGCTGTCGAAGCCAAGGCGAAAGCGACGGCATAAGCCGATGCGGCCCTGTCCGCGTTGCGGATAGGGCATGTGTTGACCCGCGATTGGCCCGCGAAACGGGTTGCCTTATCCCCGGCTGCCGGACAAAGACCCGGCAGCTTTGGGGAGCACCTGCGAATGAACCTGCGCCTTGAAATTGACGGACCGGTCGCCAACCTGCTGATCGACCGCGCGGACAAGCGCAACGCTTTCAATCTGGCCATGTGGCAGGCGCTGCCGGACTTGCTGACGCAGGCCGCAGCCAATCCTGCCGTGCGCGTGCTGGTGCTGAAAGCGGCCGAAGGCGGCGCATTTTGTGCAGGCGCAGACATTGCCGAACTGCTGGCCAACAAGGACGACGGCGCGTTCCACGCCGCCAACCAGCAGGCGATCAACCGCGCGCAGTTTGAACTGACCCGCTTTGCCAAGCCGACCGTGGCCATGGTTGAGGGTGATTGCGTGGGCGGCGGCTGCGGGCTGGCACTGGCCTGCGACATGCGTATCGGCGGTGAAAAGGCGCGTTTCGGGATTACCCCTGCCAAGCTGGGCCTTGTCTATCCGCTACATGACGTGAAGCTGCTGATCGATCTGGTGGGGCCGGGGCAGGCGCGGCGGCTGCTTTACACCGGCATGCTGATCGACGTTGCCGAAGCCCATCGCATAGGCCTGATCGAAGAACGCGCCGATGGCGAACAGGCGCTGGTGGACCAGATCATCGCGGCGTCATCCTATTCCCAAGGCGCGATCAAGGGCTTTGTGCGCAATGTGCTGGACGGGCAGGCGGCGGACGATGGGGCCAGCTTGCAGGTGTTTGCCGATGCGTTTGCCGGCGCGGATTTCCGTGAAGGGACCAGCGCGTTCGTGGAAAAGCGCAAGCCGAAGTTTTGATTTGCCGTCGGGCGGATTGAAGATTCCGCATTGCCGAAAAGCGGTGCCCCGGACTTGATCCGGGGCGCCGCTTGAAGGGTGGGCCAAATTTGTCCGTCTCAGGGCAGCAGCAAGGTTGATCCTGTGGTGCGGCGGGCTTCCAGATCGGCATGGGCTTCGGCCACTTGCGCCAGTGGACGGGTCTGGCCGATGGTGACGGATACTTTGCCGCTGCCGATCATGTTCCACACGCGGGCCGATCCGGCGGCGCGTTCATCGGCTTCGCGGTAGTAATCGTACAATGTGGGGCGGGTGCAGAACAGCGAGCCTTTTTGCGCCAGCAGGCCAAGCCCGACGCCGGTGACCGGGCCAGAAGCATTGCCGAAGCTGACGATCAGGCCGCGTCGTCCGGTGGAATCGACGCTGGCTTCCCATGTGTCCTTGCCCACGCCGTCGAACACCACGCGCACGCCTTTGCCACCGGTCAGTTCGCGGACCTGCGGGGCCACGGCATCGGTGGCATAGTTGATGACATGGTCAGCACCTGCTGCACGGGCGACATCGGCCTTAGCCGCCGTGGACACCGTGCCAATCACCGTCGCGCCGATGGCTTTGAGCCATTGCACCATCAGCAGGCCCACGCCGCCTGCTGCTGCGTGGACCAGCACCGTCATTCCGGCTTCGACCCGCGCGCAGCGTTCAACCAGACATTCGACGGTGAAGGCTTTCAGAATGGCAGCGGCGGCGGTCTGATCGCTGATCGTGTCGGGCAAAGCGAACAGGTGTTCGGCGCGATACAGACGCGCGGTGGCATAGGCGCCAAGGTCTGGCCCGAACGTGGCGACGCGGTTGCCCACGACAAGGCTGGTCACCCCTTCGCCCACAGCCACCACACGGCCTGCTGCTTCAACTCCCAGCCCGCTGGGCAGCGACAGGGGATAAAGCCCGCCGCGATGGTAGGTATCGATCATGTTGAGGCCGACGGCGGTATGTTCCACCAGCACTTCGCCCGCAGCGGGGGCGGGCAGGATGACATCGATCCATTCGATCACTTCGGGGCCGCCGTGGGCGGTGATGCGGGCCTGACGGGCGTGCATGGCAGTGTCCTTACAAAGCGGGATTCAGGCTATGAATACCAGATTCAGACGATTTTCTTGAGGATCGCGCGCAATTGCTCGAACGCCTCGGCACCGATTTTGGCGGCGATGTAATCTTCGGCGCTTTGCGATGCGGCCTGCAACGCGGGCATGACCTTTTCCCCGTCAGGCGAGATGAACAGGCCGATCATTTTGCCTTTGCCTGCCCGCCGTTCCACCCATCCGCGCTGCTCAAGGCGACCGATGATCGGCACCATGTTCGACCGCTGAATGCTCAACATGCGGCCAATCGAGCTTTGCGTGATTCCGGGGTTGGCGTGGATCACCATGGCCACAGCCACGTCGGGGTGGCGGACGGGCAAGTCCCCATAGCTGCTGTTCAGCACCTTCAGGCCCAGATTGCCGGTGCGGACCAGATGAAAGCCGACGAATGCCTCTAGCGGGTTCTTCATGGCGCCATCCCTAGCACGGGCCGCGCAACATGGCAGCTTCGTTATGTGCTATTGACCATAACATACCAGTTGTTATAGATTGACCTCAATAAGGAGACTCGCCGGAAATTCTGTTCCGTCCTTGTGATGTCGCAGGACCGGCAAGTAAAAAGTGCCGTAAAAACGGGAGGATGGATGATGAAACTGCATAGTGCGGGCGTGAGCCTGCTTGCCTTGACGCTTGCCGGTTTTCCGCTTGCCACACAGGCCCAAGAGGCCGCTCAGGCGGAAGAGCCGAAGACCGCAACCACCCAGGAAATCGTCGTTACCGCGCAGTTCCGCGCGCAGAACCTGCAGGATACGCCGTTGGCGATCACGGCGGTCAGCGGTGAACTGCTGGCCCAGCGCGGCCAAACCAATGTCAGCGAAATTGCGGCGCAGGCGCCCAACGTTACGCTGAAGCCGCAGGGGCAGGAACTTGGGCCGGGCATCATCGCCTTTATCCGCGGCGTGGGACAGACCGACCCCAACTTTGCGCTGGAACCGGGCGTGGGCATGTACATCGACGATGTATATCTGCCGACGCTGACCGGATCGCTGCTCGACCTGACCGATCTTGACCGCGTCGAAGTGCTGCGCGGGCCGCAGGGCACGCTGGCTGGGCGCAACTCGCTGGGCGGTTCGATCAAGCTCTATTCCAAGAAGCCGCAGGGCAGCAACACCGGCTCCATCGAAGTCACCTATGGCCGTTACAACCGGCTTGATGCGCGCGGGCTGTTCGACGTGAAGCTGGGCGAAAAGCTGTTCATGCGTGTGGCGGGCGTGACCAAGAACGTCGACGGTTACGTCAAGCGGCTTGACTACAACCTGACCCATCCGGGCACCAATGTGCCTACCTTTGCGCGCGGCGCAGACCCGGTGCTGGGCACGCTGGGCGGGCAGTCCTATGCGGCGGGCAAGGTCAGCCTGCGCTGGCAGCCGACCGACACGGTGGATATCAACCTGTCGGGCGATTACACCCGCGAACGCAACGAGCCGGGCGCGAACGTGCTGCTTTTTGCCAATACCTCGGCAGCATTTGACGGCCCCAACGCCACGTTCACCGGCGGGCGTCCGTTCCTGCAGGGCACCAATGGTGCGGGCGTGCCGCTGAACTGCGCCTTCGTGCCAAACGGCGTGAACAGCTGCGATACCATTTCGGGCTATGACCGCCGCTATATCTCTTATGCCACTTATGCCGATCCGGCGCGGCCTGACAGCCAGATGCCCTACAAGCCGACCTTTACCGATCCGCATTCGGACCTCGACAATTATGGCGCGGCGCTGACCATCGATGTCGATCTTTCCGATGCGTTGAAGTTCAAGTCGATCACGTCATGGCGCAAATATACCGCCGACTGGTCGTATGACTCGGACGGATCGCCCATCGCCAACAACAACCTGAACCAGACGCAGAAGAACCGGCAATGGAGCCAGGAGTTGCGCCTTTCGGGCAAGGTGCTGGATGATCGGTTGGACTTCACCGTGGGCGGGTTCTATTTCGATACGCGCGGGACGTTCACCGGGCGCATCAACCTGAACTATGCCGGCATCGACTTCCTGCACGGGCCTGATCCGACGCCCGCCAAGAACAAGGCGCTGTTTGCCAACGCCACCTTCGCGCTGAGCGACGCGGCGAACCTGACCGGCGGCATTCGCCAGTCGTGGGACGAAAAGGACTATGGCTATCAACGTCGCAATCCCGATGGCAGCGCCATTCAGGGACCGTGCAACTTCTTCCTGGGTGCGCCCACTGCAGGCCCGGCCGGAATTGGCAACCAGCCCAACTGCCTGCTGTTCGGGCTTAACGGGCTGACCGCCAGTTTCCGCGACAACCGTCTGGACTGGCGCGTGGCGGCCGATTACCGCTTCAGCCCGGAATTCCTGTTCTATGCGCAGGTTTCCACCGGGTATCGCGCAGGCGGCGTCAATCCGCGTCCGTTCTATCCCAGCCAGGCAACCGCGTTCAAACCCGAAACGATCACCGCCTATGAAGCGGGCTTCAAGTCGGACCTGTTTGATCGCCGGTTGCGCATCAACGTCTCGGCCTTCTTCAACGATTACAAGAACATCATCCTGTCGAGCGTGAATTGCCTCGATCTGGCCACGGCAGGTCCGGGCGGTTCGTCGCAGGCCACGCCCTGCCTGCGGCCGTCGAACGTGGGGTCTGCCCATGTGAAGGGCTTTGAAGTGGAAACGCTGATCCGCCCGTTCGAGAACTTTACCATCGACGGTTCGGTCAGCTATCTCGACTTCAAATACCAGAACGTCGACACCGCATCGACCGGGGTAAAGCTGACCGATGTGACGCCCTATACCCCCAAGTGGAAGGCGGCGTTCGGTGTGCAGTATGACGTGCCCGACGTACTGAAGGGCAACGTCACGCTGCGGCTTGATGGCGCTTACCAGTCAAAGATCTACACCGAAGCGGCCAATCTGGATTCGCTGTCGGTCAGCAGCACGGTGGTTGCCGGAACCTTCGGCTTCAACAATGCTGGTGGCGGCGGGCCGATCACCACGTTGCGTCTGTCGAACCGGATTGACGGCTACTTCCTCGCCAATGCGCGGGTGGGCTGGCAGTCGGAAGACAAGGATTGGGGCCTGACGTTTGAAGTGCAGAACCTGACCAACAAGTACTACTTCACCACGCTGTTGCAGGAAGCATTCGGCGCGGGCACCGCATCGGGCGCGCCGGGCCGCCCGCGCACATGGTCGGTCACGGCACGCCGTTCGTTCTGATCGGCAGGATTGAAGGATAAGGGCCGGGGCATCTCCAGACGGAGGTGCCCCAGTCTTTGTCATAGGCGTCTTTGTCATAGGCGCCTTTGTCATCGGCACCTTTCAGGCTTGGCGGTCGGGCGCGCATGTGCAAGGCACGCAGGCAATGCCGCTATCGAACCTGAAATCACTGACCCCGCGTCAGGCGGAACGCCGCCAACGCATTCTGGCCACCGCGCAGGCGCTGGTGGGCGAACTGGGTTATGATGCGGTGACCATGCGCATGATCGCACAGGAGAGCGACACGGCGGAAAAGACGCTGTACAATATCTTTGCCAGCAAGGACCGGCTGATTGCGCTGGCCGCGCATGATCGCACTGCCAGCATCTTTGTCACCGCCTTTGCCCGGCAACCGCAGGCAGGATGGCCGCGCCTGCGCGAATTTGCCCGCACTGCCGCCGACATGACGCTGGAAGGGCCATTGCTTTCTCGCACGCTGGCAGCGTTGCTGGTGGAACATGCCGACCATGCCGGGCTGGCCGGTATCTACGACGACCACGCCGGGCCGATCGTGCGCGACATGATGGATCAGGGCTTCTTGGAAGCGTCGGTACCGCTTGCCGAACTGGTCCGCACGCTGCGTCTGGCGGTGGTGGCAACGGTGATGTTCTGGTCGAAAGGTCAGATTGCCGATGCCGAACTGGCAGACTTCATGGTGCGGCGCTGCGCCGAAACCTTGTTGCCATATGCCACCGCGGCCGGGGCCGACCTGTTGCGACCGGCAGCGCGAGGGCTGTGATCGGCACCTGTGATTAATTACAGTGTGCTGTAATTTCCTTTGACGACCACCAGGCAATCTGGCTTCATCCCATCATACCGCAGCGAATGCGGACTGTTTGGGAGCCTGCGGGGATGTCACTTCAAGGTAAGATTGCGCTTGTTACTGGGGCCGCATCGGCGGCGGGGCTTGGCTTTGCCACGGCCCGCCTGCTGGCGCAGCGCGGGGCCACGGTCTGGCTGACCGATATCAACGGCGCTGGCGCACAGGCGCGGGCGGATGAACTTTGCGCCCAAGGGCTGGCTGCGCGGGGCATGGCGCATGATGTGACCAGCGCCGATGGCTGGGCGGCCGTGCTGGCCGCGATTGAAGGCATGGAAGGCGCTGGGCCGGACATTCTTGTCAACAATGCCGGTATCGCGGTGCTGCGCTGGACGCCCGATCTGGAGCCTGCCGAATGGCAGCGGCAGATCGACGTGAACCTGACCAGTGTCTATCTGGGCTGCCGCGCCGTGCTTGCCGGAATGCGCGCGCGCGGAACGGGCGGGGCCATCGTCAATATCTCGTCCGTGGCGGGACTGGTCGGCATTCCGGGCGCTTCGGCCTATGCCGCCAGCAAAGGCGGGGTGCGGCTTTATACCAAGGCGCTGGCAATGGAATGTGCGCGCGAGGGCATTCGCGTCAATTCTGTCCATCCCGGCGTGATCTGGACCGACATGCAGCAGGTGGCGATCAAGGATAACCCCGACCAGTACGATGCGATCAACGCGTCGATCCCGGCGGGCAAGATGGGCGAACCCGACGACATTGCGCAAGCTGTCGTGTTCCTTGCATCGCCTGCCGCCAAATACATCACCGGGGCCGAACTCGCCGTCGATGGCGGCCTTACGGCGCAATAAGCACACGGGAAAGGACCCTGATATGAGCCTGCGTGGACATGTTCCGACGCCGATGGACGGGCGCGATCCTTCGCACCTGCGCGGCGACAAGATCACTGGCGACCGCTATTATTCCAAGGACTTCGCCCAGAAAGAATGGGACCAGATGTGGACGCGCATCTGGCACATCGCCGGGCGCACCGCCGACATTCCCGAAGCGGGCGATTTCCTGGTTCACAATTTCATGAAGGAATCGGTGATCGCCGTCCGTCAGGACGATGGGTCGGTGCGCGCGTTCTACAATTCGTGCGGCCATCGCGGGATGCGCATGGTCAACGATTCCAGCTCGGTCGATGCGTTCCACTGCCCCTATCATGGCTGGAAATGGGGCATCGACGGAGTGCTGAAACATGCGCAGGACGCCGATGTCGATTTCAAGGCGGGTAACCCCTGCGGCAAGCTCAAGCTGAAGGAATTGCGCTGCGACATCTGGGGCGGGTTCGTGTGGTATTCGATGTCGGACGACAGCCCTTCGCTGGCCGAATTCCTTGATCCCATGCCCGAACTTTACAAGAACTATCCAATGGATACGGCGGTTCGGGTGGCGTGGTACCGCATCGAACTGAACGCCAACTGGAAGTTTGTGACCGACAATTTCTCGGAAAGCTACCACACCCGCACCGCGCATCCGCAAGTGCCGCCATGGATCGATCAGGACGTGGATTCTGCCCGCCACGAAATGTGGCCAAAGGGCCATGGCCGCACGGTGCAGCCGATGCGCCCATCGCTGTCAGACCGGCCCGAAGGTGGCGGAAACGCAATGTTCGAGGCCGAGATGGCCAAGTGGGATATCGATCCTGCAAAGTACGCCAGCTATGAAGATTTTGCGCTTCAGGGCTGGCACGATCTGAAAGCGGCCAAGCAGAAGCTGTGGCGGGAAAAGGGCTATGTCCATTACGAGCATATGGACGACGAGGAGATCACCGACAGCCCGCATACGGTGATGTTCCCCAATGTTACCATAAGCTTCCTGCCCGATAACCTGATCCTGTTCCGCAGCGAACCCCACGCGACCGACCCGGAAAAGTGCTATTTCGACCTGTGGTGCATGGCCTTTCCGGTAGAGGGGCAAACCGAAGTGCAGTCGATCATGGCGGGGATGAAGCCGCTGAAAGAAGTGGCGGAGTGCGAGCATCGCGTGTTTGACGGGGGGCGGGGCATTCCCGAACTTGCCGGGCAGATCGTCTATCAGGACATGGAACTGGCCGAAAACATGCAGGCGGGAATGCATTCGCGCGGGTATGGCGATGCCTATCTTTCGGACCAGGAAACCCGCATCCGCTTCTTCCATGAAGTGCTGAACGACTGGATCGAAGGTCGTCAGGGATAGGGTTTGTGGTGTCGTTTGGGGCATTTTGGCCAGGCAATTGCAATGTGTCCCAAACGACACCTAAACATACCCGAACATCCGCAGGCGGCACCAAGCCGCTGATAAAGAGCCACGAATGACACTTTACCCTTGGGCAAAGTGTCACGCATGACAAATGTTGGATTTGGGCCTTCGCAATGCACGCAAGGGATTCACATGAGTCCTGATTTGTGCTTCGTTGAATCCCGAAATGTTCCATGCAGTCATCCCTACTGGCGGCCTTGCAGATGACCGTTCCTCTCAAGGAGAGATGTCAGCGCTGCTGGTGCTGCTGGCATCGGCCAGCACCCGGCCGCGCTATGCCTTCATGGCGCTCAGCCTGATTGCCGAAGTCGCCAATGCCGAGGGTGAGGCGGGGCCGTTCATCCGGCGCAATGGAAAACAGTTCACCTTGCGCGACTGGCTGTGTGACGGGCTGGCCCCGATGGGAGGGCGCGACCCGCGCCGGGCCGCGCTGGCCGAGCGGGTGCGCGATGATCTGACGCTGGAGGGCCGCCTGCCCACAGACCCCCACGCCGCCGCGCTGGCAGTGGATGAAGAATTGCGCGAACGGGTGCGCACTTCGGGCAAGACCAATCTTTCGCGGGCGGTTTCTGAACTGGTGGCGGCGGGCCTGTTGCGGCGATATTATGCGGGCTATGCCGTGGATCATGCCAATCGGGGTGGGCAACGCCACGCGGTTTATGTGCTACAAGGACTGGCGCGGTGCCTTTTGCCGCGGAGCGGGCGCGCGGCGATGCCAAAGAAAGCCCCACCTGCGCCGCGTCAGGGGGAACTGCATTTCGTCTGACAGGTTCCTTGTGTGATGACGCATATGCAATGGCTTTCGGTGGCAATGCTTGCCGCGATGATGGGCCTGTTCCTGTGGGGGCGGTTTCGGTATGATGTGACGGCGGTGATTGCACTGCTGGGTGCGGTAGCGGTGGGGCTGGTCAAGCCGGCCGATGCCTTCACCGGATTTTCCGATGACATCGTGATAATCGTGGGATCGGCGCTGATCATGTCAGCAGCTGTGCAACGATCGGGCGTGATCGAAAGCGCGCTGCAATCCCTGGCTCAGCGCATCAAGCGGCCGCCTGCGCAGATGCTGGCGCTGTCCGCCGCGGTCGGGCTTTCATCCGGGCTTATCAAGAACGTGGGCGCGCTGGCGATGTTGATGCCGGGTGCCGTGCAGATGGCGCGCAAGAACGGATCTTCGCCGTCGCTTTATCTTATGCCCATGGCCTTTGCATCGCTGCTGGGCGGGCTGACCACGCTGATCGGCACATCGCCCAACATCATTGTCAGCCGTGTGCGCGAAGAAATGACCGGGCAGCCGTTCGGGATGTTCGATTACCTGCCCACCGGGCTTGCCCTGCTGGTGGTGGGGCTGCTGTTCCTGAGCGTGGGCTGGAGACTGTTGCCGACAGATCGGCATGCAGCCCGCGGCTTGGGTGAGGCGATCAACATTTCTGCCTATGTCATTGCCGCCACGGTGCGCGAAGGAACGCCGGTGGTGGGGCAGACCATTGGCGAGTTTCTGGCCCGCCATGATGAAAGCATTGAAGTCACCGGCCTGTTGCGCGGCGACATGCGTGGCGAAGTGAATGAAGACACCCATATCGGCATTGGCGATGTGCTGTTGCTGTCCGGCCAGCCCGACGCGCTGGAGCGGGTGGTGGCGACGGACAGGCTGGCCTTGCCGGGGGCAGGCAAGGAAGGCGATGGCGGCCCGCCCGACGATATTGGCGTGATCGAAGCAGTGGTGCGCAACGATTCCCCGCTGATTGGCCGCACCGCAGGACGGTTGCGGATGCGGGAACGGCTGGGAATCAACCTGATCGCCATTTCGCGCGAAGGCACAGCCCTGACCAATCGACCCGGCCGCACGGTGTTGCAGGCGGGCGACGTCATCGTGCTGCAAGGCCCGGTGGAAACCATGCCCGCGCGTCTGGCCGAACTGGGCGCGCTGCCGCTGGCCGAGCGCCAGATCAGGCTGGGATCGCGCCGTGCGCGCTGGTTGCCGCTGGTCATTCTGGCAGGGGCGATGCTGGCCGCAGGCAGTGCGGTGGTACCAGCCGCCGTAGCGTTCTTTGCCGCTGCCGGGCTGTGCGTGATTACCGGCGCGCTGCCGGTGGACGAAGCCTATGACGCAGTCGAATGGCCGATCCTGATAATGCTGGCAGCGCTGATCCCGGTCAGCGCGGCGTTGCAGACGACCGGCGCATCCGATGTCATCGCGCAGGAACTGGCCAACCTTGCCGTGCGCCTGCCCGCGTGGGGCGCCGTGGCGCTGATTCTGGTGGCAGCGATGGCGGTAACCCCGTTCCTGAACAATGCCGCTACGGTGCTGGTCATCGCACCGATTGCCGCCGTGTTTGCCGACAGACTGGGATATGCCCCCGAACCGTTCCTGATCGCCACCGCCATAGGTGCGGGGTGCGATTTTCTGACCCCCATTGGCCACCAGTGCAACACGCTGGTCCTCGGACCGGGCGGATATCGCTTTGGCGATTATGCCCGTCTGGGCGCGCCGCTGTCGCTACTGGTGGTGCTGGTGGGCACGCCACTGGTGTTGTGGTTCTGGCCTGTCTGACCGTCAGAACGGATCGTTGAGGCGATGCAGCGCGCCCTGAAGCAGGTGGGCGTGGACGGTGGGATCACCATGTTCAAGCTGAAGCCTGCCAACGGCCACACTGGTTTCGATCACGTCGCGGCAGCGGTCGTAACGGCGCTCCTGATACGCGTTTAGGGCATCGGCAACATCATGTGTGCGGGCAAGTTCTTCGGCCAGCACAATGCCGCTTTCCACCGCCATGCCTGCACCTGATGCCAAGTGCGGCGTGGTGGCGTGGGCCGCATCGCCCAGCAGCACAATCCGACCGTTGAACCAGTCCTTTGGTTGCAACACTGCGGCCAGCGGGCGGTAATTGATCCAGTCTTCGCGGGTCATGTTGTCGCGGATCCACCCGGCGTTGCCACCGAAATCGGACAGCAAATGCTTGAGCGTGACGAAGAGCTCTTCGTCGGACATGAAGCTTTCGCGTTCCACATGGGGCGTCAGCATCCACATATAGACCGTGTCTGGCGCGCAAGCCGTGATGCCGCAAGGGTTGGGATGGCCGAGGAAAAATTCGCCCATTTCAAGACCGGGCGGTTTGCGGATGGAAATGCGCCAGCAACCTTGTCCCGTTGGCTGGGCCGGACCCATGTGCGGAAAGGCAAGATCGCGCACCACGGAAAAAACGCTGTCTGCCCCCACGACAAGATCGTAGCGACCCGAAGAATCATCGGAGAAGCGGACATCGACGCCGTTAGCGGCGTTTTCAAGAGCCGTGACTGTAAGGCCAAGCCGCACCGGAATGGCAAGTTCGCGCACGCGGGCCTGCATGATACGGTGGAGCACCGGACGCATGATGCCGCCGGTGGCGGGCAGGCCTTCCTCGATCACGGGTTCATCCAGATCAAGCATGTGGGTGCCGTCATAGCGGAACAGGCGGGTCTTGCTGGTGATTGCGCCTTCGGCCTTGATCGCGTCCAGCAGGCCAAGGCGGCGATAGGCGCGCAAGGTGGGACCGGTGATGGTGATGCCCGCGCCATAGACGCGCCAGTCAGGATCAATGTCGATCAGATCGACCGCGACCCCGCGCTCAGCAAGGCTGATAGCCGTTGCCATGCCGCCAATCCCTCCGCCCACGACAAGCGCCGTTGCGATGCTGCTGATGTTTTCCCCAGTCATATTGCCATGACCTAGCGATTGGAACGCTGCGCACAAATCCGAACGATGGATAGGAACCCATCCATACAAACGGCGGGAAATGAAACCGTCTGCGCGGTATGAAAGGTGCAGCGACGGGGAAGCGTTCCCGCCGCTTTGTATAGGTCAGGGCTATGGGGTCATAGCGAGATTCCGAGTTTTCTTTTTCCGTGAACCTATCAAAATAGAACGCAAGCCGATGCCGATGAGCATGGGCGGACCTGTATGTGCGTATGAGGAAATGCGGCGCGCAGGTAATTTCGGTTCGATCTGCAACGGTAGATCGAACGTTTTGGGGAGGATTATCAGAATGTTGAAAGCGACTCTTGGCGTCGTGGTGTCGACCGGTGCGATGGCTGTGGCCACGCTGGGTTGGACCGCGCCCGCATTCGCCGCCGATCAGGCGCAGGCTGAAGAGGGCGATGCCGCGATCATCGTGACCGCCCGCAAGCGCGAAGAAAACCTGATTGACGTGCCATTGCCGGTGACGGTGGCAACGCAGGCTCAGCTTCAGCGCGATCAGGTCTATTCGATCACCGATCTTCAGCGCACCACCGCTTCGCTGGAAATCAGCCAGACGTCGGGTGGTGAAGTGAACGGCGGCGCACGTCTGCGCGGCCTTGGCACCGGCGTATTCAACGCCAGCGTTTCGCCTTCAGTGGCATTCGTGGTGGATCAGGTGCCGCAGGGCAACCTTACCTTCCCGCTGCTGTTCGATCTGGCACAGGTCGAAGTGCTGCGCGGCCCACAGGGCACGCTGTTTGGCCAGGGCGCATCGGCAGGCGTCATCAACATCACCACGGTTGCGCCGTCAACCGATGCCATTTCGGTTTCGGGCGGGATCAACGCCGCCGACAAGGGCACTGCAGGTTCGGAAGTGAGCGAGCTGACCGTGCGCGGCGGCATCAACGTGCCGCTGGGTGACAAGGCCGCCGTGCGTATTGCCGGGCAATACAAGCGTGAAGCGGGCCTGCAGCGCAACACCTTCCTTGATCTGGACAACCGCACCAAGGAATATGGCGTGCGCGGCAAGCTGCTGCTTAAGCCTTCGGAAACGGTGACGATCAACCTTTCGGCCGAAATGACCGAACAGAAGGTCAATGGCTGGAACTTCTTTGCCATTGCCATCGCTCCCAACGGCCAGCCCAACAGCGCGGCATCGACCGGGGCATTTACCGCCGCCGCCGGTTGCGACATTCCCGAAATCAACGCCCGTGCCGAATTCTATTGCGAAGACAGCCAGGCGACGATGCGCAACAGCGCACAGGGTTTTTCGGGCGTCATCGATCTGGAAATCAATGACAACCTGTCGCTGACGTCGGTTACGGCATATCGCATGCTCGACCGTGAAACCGACACGGTGAACTTCTCACGCCGTCTGGTGGTGGCCGCGCGCAACGAAAATATCGAGAGCGAATCCAAGCAGTTCAGCCAGGAACTTCGTCTGGATTATCAGAACGAAGGTCTGAACGTGCTGGTTGGCGCGCTGTATTCGAAGTTCGATCTGGAAACCACGCCGATCAATGGCACCACATTCGGCAACCCGACGCTGGGCAACCGCACGGGCTTTTCGGTCTGCCACAATCAGGGCTTCTTCTGCCCGGTGCCAGTGTCGTTCAGCTATGAAGACACCAGCAACCGCATCTTTGCGCTGTTCAGCGACGTGACCGTGCCGCTGACCGAGCAGCTCGACCTGTTCGGGGGCCTGCGTTATTCCAGCTATCGCAACAGCACCGGCGTTGGCGTGAACACCCTGACGGCAAGCCGCACCGTGAAAATCGAGGACAATGACGTTTCGGGCCGCGTCGGTCTGAGCTTCAAGCCGACGCCGGATTCAACCATCTTCGTGTCCTATGCCCGTGGGTATAAGCCGCCTGCGGTGGTGGTGCCAACGATTGCGACCGATCCTGTGGTCCAGCTCAAGCCTGAAAAGGCTGACGCCATCGAATTTGGCGCCAAGGTGCAGGTGGGCCGGGTGCAGCTTTCGGGCAATGCGTTCTGGAACCGGGTGAAGAATTTCCAAACGCAATCGAGCGTGTTCAACGCATCGGGCGCGCTGATTTCTGTAACGCAGAACATCGACAAGGTGGTGTCGAAGGGCTTTGAACTGAACGCGATGGGCACGGTAGTTCCCGGTCTGACCGTGAACGCGGGCTATCAGTTCAACGATGTGCGCTTCCCTACCGGCTTTGTCGGCAACGATGGCGTATCGCTTTCGGGCAAGCAGTTCATCAATGCGCCCAAGCACAAGTTCACCATCTCGACCGAATATTCGGCCGCCGTCAGCGGCAGCCTGGAAGCGTTCATCAACGCCAACCTGGTGTACAAGAGCGCGGTGTTGCTGGGCCAGTATGGCAACGATGTGTTCCGTTATCCGGGGCATGAACTGGTCAATGCAGGGTTCGGCGTGCGCGATGCCGAGGGCAAGTGGAGCGCATCGATCTTTGCTCGCAACCTGACCAAGGAACGCGAACCGACCGCATACCTTGCCAGCGACTTTGGCGGGTCTGCCGATGGCGGTATCCGTGCATGGCCGGCAGCGGGCATCACGGCCCGCGTGGTCGGCCTGACGGTTGACTTCAACTTCTGAAGTTGAAAATCCGGGCGGCGGTCTTTCGGGATTGCCGCCCGAATTGCGTTTGAAATTCAAGGAGTGGTGCCGTGCGTGTAGTCGTGACCGGAGCGGGCGGTTTTGTCGGGCGCGAGATCGTGCGTCTGCTGCTGGAGCGCGGCGACGCGGTGGTCGGCATCGATACGGCGGCGGGCGGGATACCGGCGGGGGCGACTGCCATCGCTGGCGATCTGGGCGATGAGGCCGTGCGCGCGGCGGCGCTTGCAGGGGGCTGCGATGCACTGATCCATCTGGCCACGGTGCCGGGCGGGGCAGCAGAGGCGGACCCAGTGGCATCGCGTCGGATCAACGTGGATGCGATGTATGACCTGTTGCTGGAAGCGGCGGCAATCAGCCCCGGCTTGCGCGTGGTCTATGCCAGTTCCATCGCGGTGTTCGGTGACCCGCTGCCCGCGCTGGTCGCTGATGCGACGCCGCTTAGCCCCAAGATGATCTATGGCGGGCATAAGGCGATGATGGAGGACGCGGTGGCGATGTTCTCCAACCGGGGGATGATTGACGGCGTGACGGTGCGTCTGCCCGGCATTCTGGCGCGGCCCAAGGGACCGTCTGGGATGAAATCTGCCTTCATGTCAGACCTGTTCCACGCACTGAAGGCAGGTGATGCGTTTACCTGTCCGGTATCGGCAGCGGGCACGATCTGGGCGCAATCGGTAGGGCAATGCGCGCGCAACTTCGTTCATGCGTTGACGCTGGACAGCGCGCTGCTGCCGCCCACGCGCGCGGTGACGCTGCCTGCGCTTTGCGTGACGATGGGCGATCTGGCGGCGCACATCGCGCGGGCATGTGGGTTTTCAGCAGACCTTGTGACATATGCGCCCGATGTCGCGCTGGAAGCGGCCTTTGCCGCGCAGCCTCCGTTGAACACGCCAGCGGCGGAGCGCGCGGGTTTTGCACATGACGGCGATCTTGCTACACTGGTTGCAAGCGCACTCTCTACCATTTGAGGGGCGCGGGAGATGGCGATGCGGTTCGGGCGGCTTGACCTTAACCTGCTGGTGGCGCTGGACGCGCTGCTGACAGAACGCAGCGTAAGCCTTGCGGCGGACCGGCTGTGCCTTTCGCAATCGGCCACATCCAGCGCGCTGGGCCGGTTACGTGAATATTTTGGCGATGAACTGCTGGTGGTCAAAGGCCGCAGCATGATCCTGACCGCGCGGGCAGAGGAACTGATCGAGCCGGTGCGCGCGGTGCTGGAACAGATCCGCACCACGGTTTCGGTCGCCCCGCCGTTCGATCCTGCCACCGCTGACCGCGTGGTGCGGATCATGGCATCGGATTATTCCACCGAAGTGCTGCTGGCAGGCGCGCTGGTCGATCTGGAAAAGACCGCGCCCAACATGCGGTTTGAAATTCAGCCGATGCACGACACCCCGATCGAGGCGATCGAGCGCGGTTACATCGACCTGTTGCTGACCATTGATTACGCGATATCGTCAGACCACCCCAGCCAGTTGCTGTTCGAAGACGATTACGTGGTGGTGGGCGACCGGAACAATCCGGCTCTGGCCGAGCCGATGACGCGCGACCTGTATTTCAGCCTTGGCCACGTCAGCGCGCGCTTCGGCAAGGCGCGCGTGCCCGCATTTGAAGACTGGTTCGTGCGGCGGCAGAAGCAGCAGCGCCGGGTGGCAGTGGTGGCGCCATCGTTCCTGTCCTTGCCTGGGCTGGTGGTGGGCACCAATCGCATCGCCACGATGCACCGGCGCATGGCCGAAATGGTGGTGCGCACGCTGCCGCTGGTGATGCGCGAAATTCCCTTTGCCATTCCACCGATCCGCGAAACGATCCAATGGAACATCGCCAACAACAACGACCGCGCGTTGCGCTGGGTGGTGGAAAAGCTGGCGGCAGTGGCCAGCGCCCACAGTGGCGGGCAGGACAACGTGGTGCCGCTGGACACAGGCGGCGTTAGCCGGGACGCGATTGAGGTGGAATACCGGATGAACCATCCGCAGCGTTAGAGCCTGATGACATAAGATTTGACCGCCAATGGTCGAGCCTATTCACCGCATCTGCCAGCATGGGCAGGGGTTTGGAGTGGCACAGGCGGGCAAAATGCACAGGAGCGTTCGCGCTTTCCCACAATGCTGACAGGGGGATGGTGGCGACGCCCGCTTCGTGGACGGCACGGGTGGCAAATGTGCGGTCGTCCAGTGGGATGCCGGATGCGGGCAGATCAATGCAGGTGAACCATGTGGCGCTGCCGGGCAGGGCGACAAAGCCCTTGGCGGCGAGGGATTCCAGCAGGAAGGCGCGGCTTTGTGCCCATGTGGCGGTGCAGCTTTCCGCAATGTCGGGTTGATCCAAAGCTTGCGCCACGGCCCATTGCAGCATGGGCGGCGTGGTGAAGGTGAGAAACTGGTGCGCGCGGGCGATGGTGGCGGCCATGGGTGGCGCGGCGATGATCCAGCCGACTTTCCAGCCGGTTGCACCGAAAATCTTGCCTGCGGAGCCGATCTTGACCGTGCGATCTTCCATGCCGGGCTGCGCCAGCAGCGATGCGTGCGGCTGGCCGTCGAAGCGGACGTTTTCCCATACCTCGTCACAGATGGCGATGAGATCGTGGCGGCGGCACAGGTCTGCCAGCATGGCAAGATCCTGCGCCGAAGCGACGGTGCCGGTGGGGTTGAGCGGATCGTTGAGGATGAGCGCGCGGGTGCGCGCCGTGATGGCCGCTCCAATCGCCGCGCGATCATAGGACCAGTGCGGCGGCGATAGCGCGATGAAGACGGGCGTGCCCCCTGCGCGGCGGATGAGCGGGGCATAGGCATCGTAGGCGGGCGCGAACAGCAGCACTTCATCGCCCGGTAGCACCGCGGCAAGGATGGCGCTGGCAACGGCCTCGGTCGCGCCGGATGTGACGATGACGTGATCGGGGGTGAGGTCCAGCCCTTGGGTGCGGGCGTAGAACGCGGCAACCGCGCGGCGCAGGTCTGGAATGCCGGCCATGGGTGGATAGTGGTGCGATTGTTCTGCGCTGGCGCGGGTAAGGGCATCGAGCAGGGCGGGCGGTGGCGGGCCATCAGGGAAGCCCTGCCCCAGATTGATCGCGCCCGACTGGCGGGCAAGGCCCGACATATGTTCGAAAATGGTCACCGGCATATCGGCATAGACCGGGTGGAGGCGATTGGCGGGGCCGGGGGCTGCGTTCGTCATTACGCACCAGCCTAGCGCGGGCCGTTTGGGCGGGCAATCGACCGGACAAATAGGTTTCCACCCTTGCTATCGATTGGACAGGACGGTTGCAGCAGAAGATGGTCTTCGTGCCGAACTGAACGGCACAAGGATAAGATCGGGGAGGATCTGGCGCAGATGGCCAGCATGAAGCAGCCCACTGTGATGACCGGTATCGCGCTTTTGCTGCCGATTACGCTGACGACGATGGCGATCGTTCTGCTGGCACCGGTGCTGCCGCAGTTGATGGCGGAATTTTCGGGCGTCGGTGGCCACGAATATCTGGTGCCGATGGTGCTGACGCTGCCGTCGCTGTGCGTGGCGGTGCTGTGCCCCTTTGCCGGGATACTGGGCGATTACTTTGGGCGGCGGCGGCTGTTGCTGGCCTCGTTCGTGCTGTATGCGGTGGTGGGCGTGGCTCCGGTGTTCCTGACCAACCTGACGCATATCCTGATTTCACGGGTGGGCGTGGGCGTGGCCGAAGCGCTGATCTATGTCCTGTCGACGACGATGATCGGGGATTATTACACCGGAGCCGCGCGCGACCGGTGGCTGGCGGGGCAGACGGCGTTTGCTTCGGTTTCGGCGCTGGTGTTCTTCAATCTGGGCGGGGCGCTGGGCGAAGCGGGATGGCGGGTGCCGTTCTGGGTTTACGGATCGGCGCTGGTGATGTTTGCGCTGGTGCTGCGCTACACGTGGGAGCCTTTGGGGGAGCCTGTGGAGGAGCCTTCGGACGATAAAGCCGAAGCAGCCGAGCGTGCGCCGCATAACCTGAGCTGGGCCGGGTTCCCGTGGGGCAAGATGGCGGGGATTGCCGCTGTCACGATCTATGGATCGGTGTTCTTCTATACCGTGCAAATTCAGGCGTCTTCAGGCCTTGCCGAACTGGGGCTGTCCAGCGCGGCGCGGATCGGATTTCTGACGTCGCTGGCCAGCATCGGCGTGCCGCTGGGCACATTCATCTATTCGCGCATCGGGCGGATCGGCGTGGGACGGCTGTTGCTGGCGGAATTCGGGCTGCTGGCGGTGGGTTTCATGCTGATGGGGCGGACCGGCAGCGTGCCGGGGTTCCTTGCCGGGTGTTTCATCAACCAGTTGGGTGCGGGGATGCTGCTGCCGACGCTGCTGGTGTGGTCGATGAGCATTCTGCCGTTCGAGGTACGCGGGCGCGGCACCGGATTCTGGCAATCGGCCTTTGCCCTGGGCCAGTGGATCAGCCCCTTGGCCGTAACGTTCTTTGCCGTGCGTATGGGCGGGCTGATGAAGAGCTTTGAAATTCTGGCCTATTTTGCCGCCGCAGGATTTGCGCTGGCGCTGGGCATGCATCTTTCAGCGCGGCAGGCGAGTGCAAAACTGGCGCATGGCTAACCCGCTGCAACCAAGGCTGCCATCTGCCCGGCGATTTTGCCCAGCGTGGTGGCGGTAAGCAGGCCGTTCCCGGCAAGATAGCCATCCGCGCCTTGGCCGGAAATGCCTCTGGCCGCGCCGCCTCCGGCAAATAGGTTGGGCATGACCGTGCCGTCCGATTTCATCACACGCGCGGCCATGTCTACAACCAGTCCGCCCTGTGTGTGGAACAGTGCGCCGGTGACCTTTGCGGCGCGATAGGGCGGCGCAAGGGGCGGTCTGGTATCAGGCTGGCCGCTGAAATTCCGGCCGAATGGGTCGGCACGATTGCCCAGAGTCATTTCTGCAACGTCGGCCAGCGTGGCGCGTAACGCGTCAAGCGGAAGCCCGGTGCGCTGGGCGAGGTCCGTGACAGAAGCGGCTTCGACGATGGCGCCTGCGCGCAGGGCGTCACGGTAATCTTCAAACCCCATCATCAAGATATGCAGCCGTTCGTCAAACACCGACCACGCCATCTTTCCAGGCTGGGCGTTGACCTTTGCCGCCTGTTCAGAATAGCCCGCCGCTTCATTGGAAAAGCGAAGGCCGTGGCGGTTCACCTGAAACCCGCCTTCCGTGATAAGCGGCCACAGGATTGGCACGCCATGGCCCAGCGCCAGCCCGCCATGCCCCTGATAGGCCCCGATATCGGCAATGGCTGCGCCAAGCTGCAGGCCCCAGCCAAGCGCATCGCCCTTGTTGCCGGGATGGCCGTGATAGACCGCCCCGGCCATGTCGGGAATGTAGCGTTCGATCAGGGCGGGATTGCCGCCAAAGCCGGAGCAGCCCAGCACCAGCGCGGCACAGCCCACGTCGAGGATTTCGCCATCGGGCCTTTCGGCCCTGACGCCGCAGATGACATCGCCCTTGGTGAACAGGGCCGTGACATTGGCACTGGTCAGAACGGTTGCCGGCGTATCTGCCACGGCACGTTCAAGTGCCGCCATCAATTCCGCGCCGGACCTGTTGGGCGTGCCATACATGCGCTGGACGCTGTGGCCGGGATAGAGCCAGCCCTGTGCGAGAGTCAGCGGCACGCCATGACGGTCGCGCAGCCACGCGACGGTGGCGGCAGACTCGCCTGCCAGCATCTGCGCATAGTCAGCCGGGGTGTGGCCTTTGGTCTTGGCCAGAATGTCAGCGACGAAAAGTTCGGGGCTATCGTCAATTCCTGCCCGCGCCTGTTCGGGCGTGCCGGCGGCGGGGATCAGGCCGGTCGACATTGCGGTTGATCCCATGGGCGTCGGATCACGTTCAAGCACCAGAACGTCAGCCCCGGCATCGCACGCTGCCAGCGCGGCACAAAGCGCCGTGCCGCCGCCACCGACCACAATGACCGGGAAGTGCATGTCGAACGCAGCGGGTGCAGGAAGAATGGCGGTCATCGGTTACCTTGAAGATTCTTGCGCGAACGGGCGAGCGGGGTGGCGATGGATCTGGCGCGCAACCTGCCCTGTGCGCCTTGGGAAAAACAGGCGGGATGGTAGAAGTCTTTCGCCTGACGAAAACATTTCACAAACGCGCGTGTCGTTGGGGCAGGGGCGATCTAGGGTGCAGCCAGGCACCCATGATGGAGGCAAGCCTTGAGCACTATGGACCTTCAGCTTCGACAGCGCGGGCGGGCGGCGGTTGATTTCATGGGCTATCTCAGCCTTGCGGCGCGCCCGTTGTGGTCGGCAATCGATGCGGACATTGCAGCGGCAGGACATGCGCCTGCCAATTTGCCAGACGATCTTGATGACCGCGCAGGCGTGATCGAAGCGGCGCTGGCGGATTCGCGCGCCTTTCGCACCCACGAGCTGGTGAGCGAATGGCACGCCCGCCAGCATGGGCATGACGCGACCGAGGCGTTTGAGGAGGTGGCGCGCGATGGCCTGCTGCCGCAACTGCCGCAGGGATCTGCCGAACTGACAATTTCGCCGGATTTTCGGGCGCCGGAATACTGGGACGGCGTGGATTTCCACCGCACGGCAGGCGGGTGGGACGGTCACGAGATGGCGGGATACATCCACGGTGAGATCATTCACCGGCGCATGGTGGATCGCGTATTTCCCGGCGGCATATTCCGCCAGCGCCGCGCCATTGCCGAGCGGCCCCCGCGCGACCATTATGACCGCATCATTGATTTTGGCGCATCAACCGGGCATTTCACCCTGGCATTGCAGGACGCCTATCCACAGGCGGAGATATGGGGCGTCGATTTGAGCGCGCGTGCGCTGGAACATGCCCGGCGGGTGGCAGACGCGCATGGCCATGGCTGGAAGCTGTTTCAGCGCGCAGCCGAAGATACCGGTTTTGCCGCCGGCAGTTTCGATCTGGCGGCATCGTATATTCTGCTGCACGAAATGCCGGAGCGCGCGATCCGGGCCTTGTTTGCCGAAGCCTTCCGGCTGCTGCGCCCCGGCGGCGACATGATTATGAGCGATGTCACCCGCTTTGCCGATATCGACCGGTTGAGCGCATGGAAAGCCGACCATGGTGCCCGCTTTGGCGGAGAGCCATACTGGCGGGAATCGGCATCGCTCGATCTGGCGCAAGTGGCGCGTGACGCCGGGTTCGAAGACGTCGAGGCTTCCGGCCTTTATCCGCATGTTGTGCAAGGGCGTAAACCGCAATGACCGGGAAAACTTCTGCCGCAGATAGCGCATCCATCAACCGGCCTGACCGCGATACCTTGCAAGCCTGGCAGATGGGCGATGTGGGGCAGGCGATCCTGACGCTGACCCGCGAACTGTGGGTGGTGAAAGACCGACTGCGCGTTCTTGAAGCGGTGCTGGACGATCACGGAATTGACGCGCATCAGGCCATCGAACGCTATCAGCCGGATGCAGCCGTAGCAGCAGAACTGGCCGAAGCGGGGCAGGCGCTGGCTTCAAGGGTGATTGCTGCCCTGTCGGGTGATGGCCTTGGGCGGTGACAGGGGGGCACCGGTAGGACATGGGATGATCGACAGCGGGGTGCCGATACGCGCGGCCAGCCGGACGCTTTCGATCCTGCGGACCATCAACGAACTGGGCAGCGCGTCCCTGTCGCAGATTGCCCGGCATGAACGCCTGCCATTGCCCACGGCTTTCCGCTTTGTGCAGACCCTTGTTCACGAAGGCATGATCGCGCGCGATCCGTCCGGCAAATGCTATTACCCGACCGCGCTGGTGCAATCGCTGGCATCGGGGTATGACAATTCGGTGGTCAGGCAAGTCGCCGAACCGATCCTGAGCAGGCTGACTCGGGACGTGGGCTGGCCGGTGTTTCTTTCGGAAAGAGTGGGCAGGCGATTTGTCATTCGTGCCACCACCCATCCTGAAACGACACTGACGTTCTTCAACTGGAAAGTCGGTAGCAGCTTTCCCGTGCTGGGCAGCGTGACCGGGCTGGTGTGGCTGGCGTTTCAGAGCGAAAGCGCGGTGCGCGATCTGATTGCGTGGGAAAGGGCAGCGGAATCATCGCAGGACATTCCTGATGTCGACGATCTGCTTCACACGCTCGAAAAGGTGCGGATGGCCGGATATGCCTTGCGCCCATCACCCTATGAAAAGAACGGGAAAACGGCGTCGATCGCGCTGCCGATCTGCCCGGATGCCCATGCCAGTGATGTGCTGACGCTGACCTATTTTGCCGCAGCGATGAAGCCGGATGAAGCGGTTCAGCGGTTTGTCGGTAGGCTGCGTGAAACCGCGGTGCAGATTGCCGGGGCGCTTGCACCTTCTGTTTAAGCGTTATCTTCGGCTTGGTCGAAACGCGCGCGGGCGGTGTGGATGGCCGCCGCGCGGGCGTTGATCCAGTCTATCAACGCGCGCGCCTGTGTGTGCAGGTCTGCCCCCAAGGGCGTCAGTCGATAGCTGACTTTGGGCGGCACATCGCCCGTTACCGCACGGGCAACAAAGCCATCGCGTTCCAGTGTGCGCAGTTTCAGGGTCAATACACGCTGCGAAATGGCCTGTTCCGATGACAGTTGCGCCAAGGTGCGGCGCAGTTCGGCATGGCGGAACGCGCCGGTGCCCAGCACCAGCAGGATCAGGGTGGACCAGCGATCCCCCAGCAGGCCCATGACCTCACGCGCGGGATCATCGCGGTCCTTGCCGTGAATCGCCATTTCGGCGGCCAGATTGGCCAGTTCGCGCTGTTCCATACGTCCCTGCATGGGCACAAAAAAGTGCCGTCTTCCGCTTTGTCCTGCCTGTCTTATGACCGGACGCAACGCAAGAACAAGGTGGGAGAGAGCATGACCAGCGATGCAATCCGCATGGATGGCAAAGTGGCCATTGTAACCGGCGGCGCAGGTGGCATCGGCGCAGCCACGGCGCGGCTTATCACGGCGCGCGGAGGCCGCGTGGCGATTGCCGATATCGCGGCAGATCGTGCTCAGGCGCTGGCCGATGAACTGCCCGGCGCGCTGGCTATCGCGCTCGATCTGGAACAGGAATCCTCAATCGAAGCGATGATTGCCCAAACGGTTGCGCACTTTGGCAGGCTGGACGTGCTGCACAACAATGCCGCGCTCCTCGGCCCCGATATCGCGCAGGCCGATGGCGATGTTGAACATATGGCGACCGCGCTGTGGGACCGGACATATGCGGTGAATGTGCGCGGTACGATGATCGCGTGCCGCGCCGCGCTGCCGCATCTGGTCAGGACGCGCGGGAATATCGTCAACACAGTCAGCAATCTGGCGTTGCAGGGTCACCTGATTCAGGCTGCCTACTCCAGCAGCAAGGCCGCGGTCATCCAGATGACCCGCGCGATTGCGGCCAGCCATGGCAAGCAGGGTGTGCGCTGCAACGCGGTTGCGCCGGGGATGACGATGACGCCCGCGCTGCGCGAAGCCTTTCCCCCTGCGCTGCGACAGGTGGTGGAGGATGAAACCCTGCGCGACCAGTTGGGCGATCCGCAAGACATTGCCGAAGCGGTGGCTTTCCTTGCCAGCGATGCGGCGCGCAACATCACCGGGCAAGTGCTGGTCTGCGATGGCGGCGGCGCGTCCCACGTTCCCGGCATTTCCGGCTTCCGGTCCTTCTTTGCAGGAGAGCATTGAGATGAGCCAATACGATATCGTGGTGATGGGCGCGGGCCACAACGGCCTGACCGCCGCCGCATATATGGCCAAGGCGGGCAAAAAGGTGCTGGTGCTGGAACGCAAGCCCCACTTCGGCGGTGGCGTGTCCACGCGCGAGCTGATCCAGCCCGGTTTCTGGCATGACGAACATTCCAACGTCCACATTATGATCCAGGGCAACCCCATGTTGCGCGATGACGAACTTGGCCTTCTGTCCAAGTTCGGGCTGGAATATATCTATCCCGATCTGGTCCACGTATCGATCTGGGAGGATGGCACTGTCATCCGCAGCTACAAGGATCTGGACCGGACGTGCGAGGAACTGGCGCGGGTGTGCAGTGCCAAGGACGCCGAAGCATATCGCAAGTTCGTGAAGATGAGCCAGACCGCGCTGCCAATGCTGGTCAGCGGGCTGTATTCGCCGCCGTTCCCGCTGGGCGCGTTCGTGGCGATGATGGACCAGTCTGACGAAGGGCGCTTCCTGCTGGACCTGATGCAGCGCACCGCGCTGGATATCGTCGATGCCTATTTCGACAGTGAACTGCTGAAGTTGCACATCGTGCGCATGGTGACCGAAAACCTGCAGATGCCTGATGAACTGGGCACCGGCATGGGTGCCTTCGTGATGCCGGGGATCGTCCACACGTATGGCTGTTCGATGCCCAAGGGCGGGTCGGGCGAATTGTCCAAAGCGCTGGTCCGGGCGATTGAGCATTTCGGCGGTGAAGTGCGCTGTAATGCCGAAGTTTCGCGCGTGATCGTTGAGGGCGGCAAGGCCGTGGGGCTGGAACTGATCGATGGCGAGACGTTTATGGCCCGCGACGGCGTGATCGGCGCGATCCACCCGCATGTGCTGCGCAAGTTCGTGGGCGAAACGCCCGAACCGGTGCTGGAACGGGCAGAGCGCGTGACGCAATCGACCTTCTCGATCAACCTGACGCACATGACGCTGAAAGAGCGTTTGCGCCTGAAAGTCGGCAACGATTGCAACGCGATGATGACCGAGCTGATGGACTTCTACAGCGTGCGCGACATGCTTCTGGAATACGACAAGCTGCGGCGCGGGCAAGTGAGCGAGCGGCTGATCGCGGGCGGGGACAACACGATCTTCGATCCATCCCGCGCGCCTGAAGGGGCAGGGGTGTTCTATGGCGTGAACTTTGCGCCCTATAACCTTTATCCCGGCGGCCCGGCATCGTGGGAAGAACGCAAGCTGGAAGTGGCGGACAAGGCGCTGGCGCAATACCGCAAATTCTATGCGAACCTTGATGACAGCAACATCACCGGACGCCTCATCCGGTCACCGGTCGACCATGAACGCGACAGCCCGGCCAGCTTCATCAAGGGCGACATTCATGGCTGCGCGCCGTTCTTCTATCAATCAGCGGGGCATCGCCCCACGCCGGACCTTGGCTCATTCCGCGTGCCGGGGGTGGAGGGCCTCTATCTGGTCGGGCCGTTCATGCATCCGGGCGGAGGCGTATTTGGCGCAGGGCGCGCCACGGCGATCCAAATGATGGACGACATGGGCATCGATTACGACAAGGTGTGCGGGAGGGCCTTTTGATGCGCAATTCGGGCAAGGTGCCGGTGGCAAAGATCCTTGACGCGCAGGACAAGGAACTGATGGCGATCCGCAAGGTGGAGCGCGACGGCAACGCGCTGGTCATCCGGGGCAAGATTTTCGGCGCCATGCCGATGGTGGCGAAGCTGACCCCGGAGGAAGCGCGCGCGGCACTGAAGCTTATCGACTTCAGGACGTTTGTGTTCTTGCTGACGCTGCTGTTCCGCAGGAGTTGAATTGATCGATTTTGTGAATGCCGGGCCAGCAAAACAATTCATAGCCCGGATTTGCGCTGGATCAACACACTGAGGTTCCTGTGCCCGCAATTGTCTCCCAACCCCAAGGGAGACAATTGCATGGCGATCATTGGCATCAGGCGGCTGACATGGATGGTGGAGGATGTGGCGGCCTGCGTCCGCTTTTTCACCGATTTCGGGCTGAGCCTGATCGAAATGCAGAACGATTTCGCGCTGTTTGAAGCGGCAGACGGATCGCAAGCCCTGTTCCTTTTGAAAGGCCATGCACGTCTGCCGCAAGGCACCGCGCAGGCTACCAAGGGCGTGCATGAATGCGTGTGGGCGGTGGACGATGCGCAGGGGCTGGCGCGGCTGAAAGCGCGGCTTGAACCACTGGTTCCGCTGACCACCGACGAAGAAGGCGTGGTTCATTTCGTCACCCCGTTCGGGCAGGCGATTGGACTTCAGGTCTGGCGGCCCCGCGCCGTGTTTGGCGCGCCAACGCCGCAGAACACCGTGGGCCGCATCGAACGGCTGAACCAGCCGCGCAAGTGGATTGACCGCGCGGTGCCCAAACGCATCCACCATTGCGTTTGGACCTTCCCCGATGTGCAGGAAGCGGTTGATTTCTACAGCGATGTTCTGGGGTTCCGCATTACCGACATGCAGAAGGGCTTTGGCGTCTATATGCGCGCCGATGGCTGTTACGAACACCACAACGTGTTTCTGGCCGATGCCCATGCGCCGATGCCCGGCTTCAACGGCACGCTGAAGTTTCACCATGCCAATTGGGAAGTCGAGGATATCGACGAACTGATGGTGGCCAAGAACTATCTGGACCGGCGCGGCTATACTTATGGCGACTGGAACTGGGGCTTTGGCCGCCATCGGCTGACCTCGGCCGCGTTCTTCTACATCCCCTGTCCGGCAGGGGGCGAGGCGGAATACGGCGCGGACTGCGATTGCGTGGACGATGGCTGGCGCCCGCGCATCTGGGACGGCGCGTTCGGCACCGCGATCTACATGACCAACCTGCCTGATTTCATGAAGGGTGAGCCGAACTGGGACGTGACCTATGCCCGGCCCGACCAGCTTCACTATCACCCCGCTGATCCGATCTGAGCCAATGCGCAGGTGACCAAAGCTGCGGCTGCGGTCACCCATCCGCAGGATCGATAGCATGGGTTCGGAAACTTCGGTTTCCGGACTTGTGCGATGTTCGGCATGACCATTTCCTGAAAGATTTCCGGGAGATCCCATGCCTGTTCTTGGCCCTGCCAGCGTCCTTGGTGTTGAAAGCGTCGTGTTTGGCGTGACCAACATTGCCGAACATACCCGTTTCTGGACCGATTTCGGCCTGCCGCTGGAAAGCGCCAGCGACGATGAGGCGGTGTTTCGTCTGCAATCGGGCAGCCGGGTAATCCTGCTGCGCCACGGCGATGCGCGCCTGCCGTCACCCGATCCGTTTGCCGGGGACGGGGTGAAGGAAACCGTGTGGGGCGTGGATACGGCGCAAAGCCTTGAACGGATTGCCGCCAGCCTGGCGGGCGAAGTGGCGGTGACGCGCGATGCCGATGGCACGGTGCATTGCGTGTGTCCTGATGGCCAGCCAATTGCCCTGCGGGTGTGGGACAAGCGCCCTGTCGTTTCCGAAGCGAGCCCGGTGAACACGCCATCCAACTGGCCCCGTTTCAACCAGCATCGCATCTGGCGCAAGAAGGCCATTCCCAAGACGATCAACCATGTGGTGTTCTTCAGCCCCGATTATGTCGGCAGCTTCGAATTCTACGAACGGCACATGGGCTTTCGCTATGTCGATCATTCGAAGGGCACCGGCATCTTTGCGCGCGCGCCGGGCACGTTTGAACACCATTCGATCTTCTGGGTGAACTGCGATCTGCCGATTGCGCCCGATCACTTCAAGTTCATGCACATCGCCTTTGGCATGGACGATATCGACGAAGTGATGCTGGGCGCCAACATCATGGACAACAAGGGCTGGAAGAACACCACGATGAACACATCGGGGGGCATTTCACGCCACCGCATTTCCAGCGCGATCTATTATTACTGCGAAATCCCCGGCCATGGCGGCGAGGCGGAATATCACGCCGATACCGATTATCTGGACGACAACTGGGTGCCGCGCGCGTGGGACTTCAAGTTTGGTTCACTGCTGTGGTCGCATAACGCGCCCGCGATCTTTCGGGGCGATGACATTCCGTGGGACATGGCGTTCGACCATGATCGCAAGAGCTTCGATCCGTTCCGCCGCGCCAAGCCCGGCAAGCAGCCCATCGAGGGCGATCTGGCGAACCTGACGGCGGACGACGAACACGCCATCTGACCCTACCCAGACTGCGCCCGCCGGGCTTTTCGGAAAGCCAGCGGGCGCGTCTGGCGCGCCTGAACGAAGGCGGCGCGGAATGCGCGTTCAGACCTATAGCCGCAGCGACCCGCGATATCGGCAACGGGCAGATCGGTGTCCTGCAACAGCTGGCCCGCGCGGTCGATGCGGCAGGCGGCGAGATAGCGGAACGGCGTGGTGCCGGTGGCCTGTCCGAAATATTCGGCAAAGGCCGTGCGCGACATTCCCGCATCGCGCGCCATGCCAGCCAGCGTCCATTGCCGTTCGGGGTGGCGCTGCAATTGCCGCATCAGCTTTGCCAGCGCGCGCGACCGGCCCTTGTCCAGCACATCGGCTAGTGCAGGCGCATTGTCTGCCAAGTGCGCGCGCAGGATTTGGGCTAGCAGGAATTGGGCAGACACCGTGCTGATTGCGGCGAACCCATCTGATGGATGGGCGCATTCGGCATCGAGCATTTGGGTGAAGGATTGCGTCCACAGGTTCAGCCGGGTCTGGTCTGCGCGCATGAACAGGACCGGGGGTAGAGCAGCGATGATCGGCAGGCTGGCGGCGAGGTGTGATGGCGTCATCGCGCTGCCCAGCAGGACGCAGCCCACTGGCCCTTCGCCCCAGTCTATTTCGACCGGGCGTTCATAGCCTTCGGTCGATGTGGGCGGGGCGGCGTTGGCCTGCCACACTTCGCCCATGTCGGTGCAGGTGGCCAAATCGTCTTTCACCACAAGCCGCGAAACCGCACCACCCAGCGCCAGCAGCGCATCGCCGGGGCCAAGCCTGACCCTGCGCCCATCGGGCAGGCCTGCCCGGCATGTGCCTTCGGCCACCACGAACATATACGGCATGTCGCGCATGGCAAATCCACCCCGTTCGCGCAGGGTGAAGCGTGCCAGCGAAGCGCCGACAAGGCGCACATCGGCCAGAATGCCACTGGTTACACCGGGGGCTGTTAAATCCGAACGTAATAGCCGTTTTTGTGAACTGGTCGCCATGACGCCCAGCATCTGCTGGCGCTAGGATCAATGCAACGAAAATGATGACCGCCAACCTGTGATGGCAAGCGGCATAGACAGAGGATACCCAACATGCCCTTCATCCGCGAAAGCTGGTATCCCGCAGGCTGGTCTGCCGCGCTGGGGGCAGAGCCTGTGGCGCGCACGTTTCTTGGTGATGAAGTGGTGCTTTATCGCGCAGAGAACGGTGATCCGGTGGCACTGGCCAACACCTGCCCGCACCGCTTTGCCGCGCTGGCCAAGGGCAAGCTGCATGGCGATGCCATTGCCTGCCCCTATCACGGGTTGCGCTTTGGGCCTGATGGGCGGTGTGTCCACAATCCGCATGGTCCCGCGACCGGCGCGATGCGGGTGCGCAGCTATCCGCTGGTGGAACGGCATGGCATGATGTGGATCTGGATGGGCGATGCGGCCCATGCCGATCCTGCCGGGATTCCCGTGCTGTCCGCGCGCGAAGATGCGCGGTTCGATTGGGTGGATGGCTATCTGTATGTCGAAGGCAATTACCAACTGGTGATCGACAACCTGCTGGACCTTACCCATGTTGAGTTTCTGCACCCGTTCCTGGCCGATCCCACCGATACGTTTCCGACGGAAGTCACCTGTTTTGAACAGGGCGATGAAGTGGTTTCGCGCTATACCCGTCCGCAGTGCAACCGCACACAGCTTGTCGCCGGGCTGTGGGACGAAGCGCCCGAAGTCATCAGCCTGATGTCCGAAATGCGCTGGAGCGCGCCCGCCAATCTGATCCAGCGCAACGGGTTTGACGTGGCCCTGCACACGGACATGGACAATACCCACGCACAAGTGCCGCTGTGCCACTTGCTGACGCCGGAAACTGAGCTGACAACGCACTATTTCTGGGCAGGCGGACGAAATCTGAAGCGCGGTGACGAACAGATTGCGCAGGGCTTCCGCTTTGGTGTGGAAGGCGCGTTCAAGGGCGAGGATGAGCCGATGATTGCCGACATCCAGCAGCGGATGCGCGGGCGCGACCTGTTCGAAATGAAGCCGCTGCTGCTGCCGATCGACAAGTCCGCCGTTCTGGCGCGCCGCCGGGTGAGCGATCTGTTGAAACGTGAAGCGGGTTAGGATCAGCCCGCTGGTTCTTCAACAAATTCGATCAGATTGCCCGCGCAGTCGCGGATGAAGCAGCCTTTGCCGAACTGTTCGCGCACTACAAAGGCAATGTCCGCCTGCTTTTCTTCCATTTCGGCAAGGAAGGCGTCGAGGTCTTCCACCCGAAAAGCGACGTGTTTGTTACCGTGGGTTTTCAGATCGCGCGGCACGATGCGGCGGTCTTCGGGAAGCGGGGCCGCGCCTTCTACTTCGAAGATTTCAAACCGCAGCGCGCCTTTGCGGACCATGGCGGTGTGGCTGCGCGCGGCTTCGATGTAGAAACGCTTTTCCACTTCGAAGCCCAGCACGCGGCCATACCATTCTATCGCCGCATCGAGTGAAGGGACCGACACGCCGCCGTGGTGGAAGGTGAAGTCCGCCATCAGTCCATCTCGGCAAAAGTCTGCGCGCACCAGTCGGCGATGTAATCGCGCATTCCGGTGCCGTTGTCGGCGCCGCAATGTTCCACTTCAAAATCAGCCTTGGTGAAGATGCGCAAGGTGCGTTTGGGGCTGTTCACCGCCTGATCGTAGGACATCTGCGCGTTGTACGCGGGAATCTGCCGGTCGTTTTCGCCATGGGTGATCAGGAACGGCACCTTGATCTTTTCGACTTGTCCGTCGAGCGTGATCTGGTCGGCATAGTTCAGGAAATCCTGCTGGTTATCGATGCCGAAGACCCACATAACGTGATCCCAATAGTGCGGCACAGGGTTCTCACCCTCGTTCGCAACACGTTCACGCTGACGCTGGCCCCAGACGTGGTTCGCGCCCATGACCGCGCACAGGGCATAACGCGGATCGTTGGCGGCGATGCGCGGGGCGTGATAGCCGCCGAAAGACAGGCCGAAGATGCCGATTTTGGAATGAATCACATCACTGCGCGTCAGCAGATAGTCGAAGGCGGGGCTGCCCCAGCGTTCGGCATCGAACACTGCGGGCAGAACCAGCTTGCGAATGGCCTCACCCGTGCCGGGTTGGTCAAGGAACAGGGTGTTCATCCCGCGTTCGAGGTTTGACGCGCCGTGACCTGCAAGGTTGACCTGTTCCTTCATGGAATCAAGGCCGTTGACCGAGACCAGCGTGGGGCGCGGCGTGCCGCTGCCATCGTGGACGAAGATGGCGGTATAGGCGCTGTCGCCGTAGGGGATTTCCACCTTGTCGACATGCAGCCCGCGCAGGGCGCTGCCCTTGTGATAGAGGTCCAGCCCCTTTTGATAGGCGGCCCAGCGCGGGGCATAATCGCGGCTCTGCATCCGTTCGGCGGCAAGGTAGTAGCCTGATGCGCGCAGGTATTTGGTGCCGGCTGACAGCAGGAAACCTTCAGCCTCGTCGCGTTGCGCATTGGCGGTGACCTGATCGGCCACGCGAATCCAGCTGTCGAACAAGGCGGCGGAGCCTGCATCTGCGCCGGACTTTGCCGCATCCATCAGCGGGCGGTTGGCGTCGTCAATCTCGCCATGATTGCCGCCCGCGATCAGCGCAAGGTTGGTGGCAAGGTTCCAGACGTAGTTTCCGGGGAACGGTTCGAACATGGCTTTTCCTTTTATTCTGCGGTCCAGCCGCCATCGACGACAAGGCTGGTTCCGGTCATCAGGGCCGAGGCGTCTGACGCAAGGAACAGCACCGCGCCCATCAGGTCTTCGGGCGTGCCGATGCGACCCAGCTTGATCTTGGACAGGACGCTGGCCTTGAACGCGGCGTCTTCGAACATTGGCTTGGTCAGCGGCGTTTCGATGAACGTGGGGGCAATGGTGTTGGAGCGGATGCCGTGGGGCGCAAGATCGAGCGCGAAGGACTTGTTCATACCTTCCATCGCCCACTTGCTGGCGCAATAAAGGCTGCGGTTCGGTCCGCCGACATGCCCCATCTGCGATCCCATGTGGATCAGCGAGCCTTTGGTGCCGCCCGCGATCATCGCCTTTGCGCAGGCCTGTGCGACGAAGAACGCGGCCTTGACGTTCAGGCCCAGCACCGCGTCATAGTCGGCCTCGGTCACATCCCACATCGGCTTGGGACGATTGGTTCCGGCATTGTTGACAAGGACGTGAAACGGATCGCGCGCGGCAAAGAACGCAGCCACGGCTTCGATGTCGGAAACGTCGAGCGTTACCGCTTCGGCACCATTGCCGATGGCCGAAGCCGCGTCCGCGATCTCACCGGCAGACCGCGCCACCAGCGTCACCGCCGCACCCGCCTGCGCTAACGCAGCGGCGGCGGCAAGGCCGATGCCGCGCCCTGCGCCGGTGACCACGGCACGCTTGCCGTCCAGCCGGAATGATGGCGTTTGCGGGACTATCACGCCCGCGTCAGCTCGCTCGGCTCGGCCTGCCCGGCATAGGGCACATTGCGCCCGCCATAGCGGCGCACGCGGATATTGGCCTGTTCACCGTGGCCGGCAAAGCCTTCCAGCGCGCACAGGCGGCTGCAATATTCGCCCACCAGCGTTGATGCTTCGTTGGTCAGCACCTTCTGGTAAGTGCAGGTCTTGAGGAACTTGCCCACCCACAGGCCACCAGTATAGCGCGCGGCCTTCCTGGTCGGCAGGGTGTGGTTGGTGCCGATCACCTTGTCACCGAACGAGACATTGGTGCGCGCGCCCAGGAACAGCGCGCCATAATTGGTCATGTTATTCAGGAAATAATCGGGATCGGCGGTCATCACCTGAACGTGTTCGCTGGCGATGTCGTCTGCAATGCTGACCATTTCTTCGTAGCTTTCAGCCACGATCACTTCGCCAAACGTCTCCCACGCCTTGCGGGCATGATCGGCGGTGGGCAGAATTTGCAGCAGGCGGTCGATTTCCGCCATGGTTTCGCGGGCGAACTTTTCGCTGTTGGTCAGCAGCACGCCGGGGCTGTCCGGCCCGTGTTCGACTTGTCCCAGAATGTCGGTCGCGGCCATTTCGGGGTCGCAGCCGATGTCATCGGCGATAATCAGCGTTTCAGTCGGCCCTGCGAACAGATCAATGCCCACGCGGCCAAACAACTGGCGCTTGGCTTCGGCCACAAAGGCGTTGCCGGGACCGACAAGGATATCGACTGGATCGATGCTTTGCGTGCCGATGGCCATCGCGCCAATCGCCTGAATGCCGCCAAGGGCATAGATCGCATCAGCCCCCGCCATGGCCTGTGCCGCCACGATGGCGCGGGCGGGCTTGCCCTGAAACGGCGGGGCGCACGTGATGACGCGTGGAACGCCTGCGACCTTGGCTGTGATGACCGACATGTGGGCCGATGCCAGCAGCGGATATTTGCCGCCGGGCACATAACAGCCTGCATTCTGGATCGGCAGATTCTTGTGGCCCAGCACGACGCCCGGCATGGTTTCAACTTCGACGTCGACCATCGATGCGCGCTGGATCTGGGCGAAGTTCTTGACCTGCGCCTGCGCGAATTCGATGTCCTTGCGCTCTTGCGGGGTCAGGCTTTCGACGGCCGCGTCGATTTCCGCTTGCGACAGGCGATAATCTTCGCGGTCCCAACCGTCGAACTTTATGCTCATATCGCGCAATGCGGCATCGCCGCGCGCTTCGATATCGGCAAGCGCTGCTTCCACGATATCGCGAACCTTACGATCCGTTTCCGCCTTTACGTCCGCAGCCGCGCCGCGCTTGAGCCACTGGGCCATGTTTCTCCCCGCAAGGTTGTTTGCAATTGCCGCCCCAATGCAGGAAGCCCCCGGCGCGGACCATCGCATAGTATCGATGCGAGACTATCGACCGAATGCCTTTGTCCTGTCAGGACCGGCTGCTTATCGGCATGATCGAAACAGAATTGGGAGAATTCAGGTCATGCGTCTGGCCACTTTGCGCGACGGGACCAAGGACGGGCAACTGGTGGCGGTTTCGCCCGATGGCGGGCGCTACGCGATCGCGCCGGTGCGGACCTTGCAGGAGGCGCTGGAGCGCTGGACCGCGGTTGTCGACGAACTGGCCGCGATCAGTGATTTTCCCGAAGTTCTGGATACGGCGCAGCTTGCAGCGCCACTGCCACGCGCGTGGCAGTGGCTGGATGGATCTGCCTTTCAAAGCCATGGCGATTTGATGGACGCGGTGCTGGGCGTTACCAAGCCCAAGGCCGACAAGCCGCTGATGTATCAGGGCACGTCTGACAAATTCTATGGCCCGCATGACGAAGTTAAGTTCCTCGACGAGGCGCTGGGCATCGATTTCGAGGGCGAGTTCGGGGTGATTGTCGATGCGGTGCCGATGGGCACCAGCGCGGTTGACGCGATGGGCCATATCCGCCTTGTGGTTCAGATCAACGATTGGTCTTTGCGCACGCTGGCGGGGCCGGAAATGAAGACCGGCTTTGGCTGGGTGCAGGCCAAACCGCCGTGCGGCATGGCGCCTTTCGCGGTGACGCCCGACGAACTGGGCGACGACTGGCGCAATGGGCGCGTGTGTCTGAACCTGAATGTCGACTGGAACGACCAGCGCTTTGGCGCGGCCAATGGTGAACCGATGGGGCATGGCTTCCATGAACTTGTTGCCCATGCCGCGCGCACGCGCGATCTGGTGGCGGGCACGGTGATCGGGTCGGGCACAGTATCGAACACCAATTTCCGTGAAATCGGATCATCGTGCATTGCCGAACGGCGCGGGATCGAGGTGATTGACGAAGGCGCTGCGCGTACCGAGTTCATGCGGTTTGGCGACAGTGTGCGGATGGAGGCGGTGGATGGCACTGGTCGCGCGCCGTTCGGGGCAATTCAGCAAAAGGTGGTGAAGGCATGAGTGACGTGATTTCAGATTCCGGTCTTCCCCCGGTCCAGCGCGTGGTCACTGGCCACAACGAACAAGGCCGCGCGGTGTTCAAATCCGAAGACGTGACGCCGACGAAGATGATCCCGTCGGGCGATGCGTCTTTCCTGCTGATCTGGACCACGCCCACCGTTCCTGCTGACAACAACGACGAAACCGATGGCCGTCACCGCGATGCGGGGCTGACGCTGGATGGCGGATCGGTGATCCGCGTGGTCGATATGCTGCCGGGCAAGGAAAGCCCGATGCACCGCACCAATTCGATCGATTACGGCATCGTGCTGGAAGGCGAGATCGAGCTGGAGCTGGAAGACGGCGCGAAGAAGACGGTGCGGCAGGGCGGCATCATCATCCAGCGCGGCACCAACCATCTGTGGCGCAATACCACCGACAAGGTCTGCCGCATCGCCTTCATTCTGATCGAGGCACCGGCTTACCTGCACAACGGGCAGCCGCTGCCCGAAGACAAGCCGGACCATAAGTGACCACCCTGTTCGATCTTTCCGGCAAAGCTGCCATCATCACCGGATCGACGCGCGGTATTGGCCGCGCGATTGCCGAAGCGATGATAGCCGCTGGCGCGCGCGTGGTGATTTCCAGCGAGAATGCAGATGATACCGCGCGTGTGGCGGCGGAACTGGATATGCCGGGCTTTGCCTGTGACGTGACCGATGACGCCGCATTGGCGGGGCTGGTCGATTTTGCACTGGCCAACCTGGGACGTATCGACGTGCTGGTGTGCAATGCCGGGATCACCGGCAGGGCAGGGCCGTTTGCGGACATCGATATGGATGATTATGCGCGGGTCATGGCGCTGAATCTGCGCAGTCAGGTGGTGCTGTGCAATCTGGCGCTGCCGTATATTGCAGACGGTGGCGGCGGTGCTGCCGTGCTCATGGCCAGTCTTTCAGGGTCACGCGGCAATGGGCGGATCAACGCCTATGCACTGGCCAAGGCGGGCGTGGCGCAACTGGCGCGTAATCTGGCGGTGGAATGGGGGCCAAAGGCGGTGCGGGTGAACGCAATTTCACCGGGCTTCATCGCCACCGAACTTTCCGCGCCTTTGCTGGATAACCCTGATTTCATGGCACGACGCATGGGCATGACACCGTTGCGCCGTCCCGGCACGCCAGCCGAGGTGGCCGGAGCCGCAGTGTTCCTTGCATCGGCAGCGGGCGGGTTCGTTACCGGACACAATCTGGTGGTCGACGGTGGCACGCTGATTACCGACGGATCCTGAGCCGCGCGACGGCTAAAGCACCTCTGACAACCCGAATCACGGTCTCCCGGTGTCATTGGAGCGCACTTCCGCGAACTGCGGCGCCCGGATGCCGCAAAAGAACCGTTCTGAACGCAAAATTTTTAGCACCAATTTGGTTCAAATTAGCAGAAATAATCTGCAACAATATGAGCGACATAGAAAATGGTTATCGCAACCATGTTGACAATGGTTAAGGTAAATCACCAAGCCCGCTAGCGCTAAAGTTGGTTTCATGAGCAACCTGATTTCAATCGCTTACTTCTAATTAACTATCTCGACCGAAATGCGTAGGTATGACTACGCACCACACCGTCTCCCGCCGCTCAGCATGCCTTATCGGGTGCACGCTGGCTTCCCTGTCACTCCCCAGCGCAGCGTATGCAGCAGGTGTGCTTGCCGGTACGCTAATCGAAAATACCGCGACCGCAACATACACCTCCGGCTCTTCGGGCGGCACGGTCACGTCGAACAAGGTTACCGTCAAGGTCGATGAACTGCTGGATGTTGCCGTAGCGACGCTCAGCACGACACCGTCTTCGGCCAGTTCGGCCCCCGCAGTTCTAACCTATTCGGTAACTAATGCGGGCAACGGCCCGGAAGCATTCAACCTTGTGGCCAATCCTCAGGTGTCCGGAAATGCCTTTGACGGCACTGTCACCGCAATCGTTTTAGACAGCAATGACAACGGCGTATATGATGCTGGCGTCGATCAGGTGCTGACATCGGGCGCGGCAACACCGGCGCTTTCGCCTGACGGTGCGCTGAAAGTGTTCGTACTGGTCACCCTGCCCGCAGGGGCCAGCGATGCCCAGACCAGCCAGGTTCGCCTTGTCGCTTCGGCAGTCACCGGCACTGGAACGCCCGGCAGCAGCTTTTCGGGCCAGGGCGAAGGCGGCGGCGATGCGGTTGTCGGTCTGACCACGGCGTCCGCCAATTCACTCGCCAGCCTTGTCGCCAGCCTTGCCAATGTCGCGCTGACCAAATCGGCGGTGATCGTCGATCAGTTCGGCACTGCCAAGCCGGTGCCGGGCGCGACCGTGACTTATACCATTGCCGCCAATGTCACCGGCAGCGGATCGGCCGAAGGGCTACACATCGTCGACGCCATTCCGGCGGGCACCACCTATGTCCCCGGTTCGCTCAAGCTGGATGCCAGCGCGCTGACCGATGCGGCGGACACCGACGCAGGCGTTGGCGGCACCAGCGGCATTGATGTCGCGCTGGGCACGATTGCTGGCGGTTCCACCCGCACCGTCAACTTTGCCGTCACCATCAACTGATAAAGCAGGACGTATTGCCATGAAGCACAAGTTTCTGACTGTCGCCTTCGCTGCCGCAGTCCTCGCCAGCCCATCGCTCAGCTTTGCGCAGGGCAATGCCGTGTCGCTGACCGGCGATGTAAAGCTGGAAAAGACAGTGACCGAAAACGGCGCTGCTAAAGTCGTGTTGAGCGACCCCAAAGTGGTCGTTCCGGGCGACACGCTTCTGTTCAGCACTGCCTATCGCAATGACAGCGCGCAGGCCGTTACCAATTTCGTGGTGACCAACCCACTGCCGACTGCTGTTACGCTGGCACCGGAATCGGCCGCCACGCTGGAAGTTTCGACCGATGGCGGCAAAAGCTGGGGCCAGCTTGCCGCGCTGAGTGTGGCCGATGGCAAGGGCGGCCAGCGCGCCGCACTGGCCAGCGATGCCACGCATGTTCGCTGGACCATCCCGTCCATCGCACCGGGCGGCACCGGCACTGTGAAATATCACGCTATCGTCCGCTGAACGGCGGAGGGGGAAGGCCGCCTTGCCTGTGGGCGGCAGTAAAAAGCGCAGGCAATTCAGTGGAGCATAACCAATGACGCATCGCAGCAAACTGCTGGGCGCGGCGGGCATTCTTGCGCTCGCCGTTCTTGGCGCAAACCCGGCGCATGCCGCCGGCACTACCGCCGGTTCTACCATCACCAACACCGTTTCGGTAGCGTTTCAGGTGGGCGGCATCAGCCAGACCGGCACTTCGGCTTCTGACACGCTGACCGTCGACCGCAAGGTCAACGTGACGGTTGCCGAAGTCGGCACCACCACCACCACGGTTTCGCCCGGCCAGACGTCGGCGGTAACGACGTTCAGCGTCACCAACTCGTCCAACGCGGTGCTCGACTTTGCCCTGACCGGCCTTCAGCAGACCGGCGGCACGGCTGCGCATTCGGGCACGGATTCGTTCGACGTCACCAATGTCCGCATCTATCGCGACGCCAACGCCAACGGCATTTACGACAGCGGCACCGATACGCTGGTCACCTACCTGGACGAACTGGCTGCCGATGGCACTGCCACCGTGTTTGTGGTGTCCGATGTTCCGCTCAGCCTTGCCACGGGCAGCGTTGCTGCGGTTACGCTGACCGCGACGGGCCGTGAAGGCGGCGCATCGGGCAGCACTGGCGCGGCGCTGGTCCAGACCACTGGCGGCAATACCGCAGGCATGGACACCGTGTTTGCTGATGGCGCAGGCGCAACCGATTCCGCGCGCGACGCAGCCTATTCGGCCAAGGACGATTACACCGTGCTGGCTGCTGCACTAAGCGCTGCGAAAACATCGCGCATCATCAGCGATCCGGTGAATCTGACCACCAACCCGAAGATGATTCCGGGCGCGACGATCGAATATTGCATCGCGGTCAGCAACGCTTCTGGCAGCGCCACGGCAACGTCGATTGACGTGAACGATCCTCTGCCAGCCAACATCACTTATGACAGCGCCTATGGCATCAAGACCAATGGCACCGTGGTTTCGGGCGTTTGCCAGGCCGACGGCGCCGGTTCGGGCACATTTGCGTCGAACACGGTCAGCGGCACGCTGGCATCGGTTGCGGCGGGTGAAACCAAGACTGTTCTGTTCCGCGCGACGATCAACTGATCTCCGCGCTTCGGGAGAGGGGCGGCGGCATCCGGGGGGATGCTGCCGCCAACCCGATGGCCCGAAAAAATCACAGATAACCAAGAAAAGACAAAATGTTCGCATCGATTCACACATTCGGGAGAAAGCTGGCGCTGCTGCATGCAGCGCTGCTTTTCGTGATGTGTGGATCGGCGCAGGTGCAGGCGGGCACTATCAGCAACACCGCCAGCGCGCGCTGGACGCAGGCCGGGGTTGATCTTTCGGCGCAGTCCAACACCGTTTCGTTCGATGTAGCAGCCATTCAGACAGGCGCGCAGGCCAGCATTTCGGTACTGTCTTCTGTCGCCGGTACGAGCGCTGCATCGCTGACCGCCGGAAGCTGCGGCGGAAAGACCCTGCCGATGGTGCAGGTGGATGCTGCCGCGCTGGGCGCAACCGACGGCAGTTCGCTGGCCAGCATTTCCATCGGCCAGCCGGTGATCTTCCGCATCGTGGTCCCGCGCGAAACGCTGAACCCCGGTACTGTGGATACGGTGACGGTCACGCTCACATCGATGAGCGGCGACAGCGAAACCGTGACCGTTGCCGAATCTGGCGCAGATACCGGCCTGTTCTATGGCGCGCTGCCGACCAGCGCGATTCCGCCCCAGCCAGTGACCGGCGATTGCCGCCTCAGCGTTTCGGCGGGCGACAAGGTCACGCTTGATTTTCACGGTTCGGCGGGCAGTGGGCTTGTCGCGCATACTGTGGTCGATGTTCTGGCCGATCCGTTCGGCATCGTGTTCGATTCCGAAGATGGATCGCCGGTGGATGGTGCGCGCGTCACTCTGGTCAATGCCGCCGATGGCCGTCCTGCCCGCGTCTTTGCCGACGATGGCGTCACGTCATGGCCCTCATCGATCATTACCGGTCAGGATGTGATCGATGCCGCAGGCAATGTCTGGCCGATGCATCATGGTGGCTATCGCTTTCCACTGGCCGCGCTGGGCACCTATCGCCTGAAGGTTGAACCGCCCGCACCTTATACCGCGCCATCGCAGCTTACCCCGCGCCAGTTCGAAGGATTGACCCGCCCCGATGGTGGCGAACTGGCCATCCTGCCCGCATCGTTTGGCGAAGCGCTGACCCTGGCCACGCCCGAAGCGATCCGTGTGGACATCCCGGTGGATCGCCCCGCCGTGGCGGTAACGCTGGCCAAAGTCGCGTCGCGCCAGATCGCGCAGCCGGGCGACGCCGTGCTTTATACCGTTACCGTGCGCAACACCGATGCCGCCCGCGCCAAACGCGGCGTGGTGGTGACCGACAGGCCATCGTCCGCGCTGCGCCTGCGCCAGACCAGCGTGCGCATCGATGGCAAGACTGCGCCCGATGGCACAGTGACGACCGATGCCGATGGACAGACGCTGACCATCACGCTGGGCAACATCGCCGCAGGCGCATCGCGCGTGGTGACATATGCCATGACCGTGCGCCCCGATGCGACGGCGGGCCAGGCAGTGAACCGGGTCGAGGCCATCGACGCACGCGGCCTTTCGGCCACCGCCAGCGCCGCCGTGCGGGTGGAACGCGACAATCTGACCGCCACGATGACGCTGATCGGCCGGATCAGCGCGGGCGAATGCACCGTGACCGGCGCGCGCCGGGGCATCGCAGGGGTGCGCGTGGTGCTGGAAGATGGCAGCTTTGCCGTCACCGATGCCGAAGGCCGCTATCACTTTGAAGGCCTGATGCCCGGCACCCACGTGGTCGAAGCGCAGGACTCCACGCTGCCCGCCGGTGGCCAGTTTGTGGATTGCGCCCGCTCAACCCGCAGCGCAGGCAGCGCGACCTCGCGCTTTATCACCGGGCAGGGCGGCAGCCTTGTGACCGCAGATTTCGCCGCAGTCGTGCCGGAAAGCACCGCCGATACCGGCAGCATTGCGCCCGCGCAGGTTGAAGATACCACGGGCCGCATCGCCGCAGGCGCGGAAACCGAATGGTTGGAGCTGGGCGATGGCCCGACCGATTTTCTGTTTCCCACTGTGGACCACAACCCGCGCGCGCCCACCGTTCGCGTCGTCATCCGCCACCGGAAGGGACAAAGCGTCGACTTGCGCGTCGATGGCAAGCCGGTGGACAAGCTGGCGTTCGATGGCGCACGCATTGCGCCTGCGGGTTATGCCGTCAGCATATGGCGCGGCATTCCGCTGACCGGCGACGATACCGTGCTGGATGCACAAGTGCGCAATGCCGATGGTTCGCTGGCACAGGCGCTGCACCGCACTGTCCACTTTGGTGCCACCCCGGCACGGGTCGAAGTGGTCGCGGAAAAATCGCACCTGGTGGCTGATGGGCAGACCCGTCCAATGGTGGCCGTGCGCGTGTTGGACCGGGCTGGACGCCCGGTTCACGCCGGAATTTCCGGGCCGATCACGCTTTCGGCACCCTATGAAAGCGCGCAGGCGCTGGACGCCATGCAAACTCGCGTGCTGTCTGGGCTGGACCGCGCGCAGCCGACATGGACGGTCAAGGGTGACGATGGCATCGCGCTGATCGAACTTGCCCCGACCATGGTCAGCGGCGGGCTGGACCTGACGTTCCAATTCAACGACCGTGACGTGAAGCGCCAACAGGTGCTGGAAGCGTGGATCGTACCCGGCGCGCAGAAGTGGACGCTGGTGGGCCTTGCCGAAGGTGCAATCGGAGCAAAGTCGATTGCCGACAATATGCAGCGCAGCGCCGATTTCGACAGCGACCTTGGCGATCATGCGCGCATCGCGCTTTATGCCAAGGGCCGCATTCTGGGCAAATTCCTGACCACGCTGGCCTATGACAGTGCCAAGCAGCGCGATGAACAGCGCCTGCTGGGCGGGCTTGATCCCAAGGCCTATTACACCGTCTTTGCCGATGGATCTGATCGTCGGTTCGACGCCGCCAGCATGAACAAGCTGTATCTGCGCATCGAAAGCGACAAGGTGCGCGCGCTCTATGGCGATTTTGCGATCGGCTTCAGTCACAGCCAGCTTGGCCGTTACGAACGCACCGTGACCGGGGTAAAAGTGCAGGCGCGTGCCGGGCAGTTGCGTGCCGAAGGCTTTGCCGCAAATGTCGCCACCAGCCACCGCCGCGACCAGATTCCGGGCGGTGGCATTACCGGACCCTATCGCCTGTCATCGCGTGCGATGGTCGCCAACAGCGAAACCGTGACGATTGAAGTACGCGACCGGTTCCGTTCGGAAATCGTCGTCAGCAGCCAGAGCCTGACCCGCTTTGTCGATTACGATATCGACCTGCTTTCAGGCACGATCACCTTTAAGCAGCCAGTGCTCAGCCGCACTGCCGATCTGAACCCGCAGACCATCGTGGTCGATTATGAAATCGATACGCTGCGCGGTGGCGAACTGAATGCTGGCGTGCGCGCCGAATGGCGCAATGCCGATGAAACCCTACGCATCGGCGGCACCGCTATCACGGACAAGGGCGATGGCGCACGCACCGATCTGGCCGCAGTCGATGCCAAGCTGCTGATTGGCACCACCACCGAACTGCGCGCCGAAGCTGCTGTCAGCCATGCCACGGGCGAAGATGCCAAATCGGCTTGGCTGATCGAAGCCGAACGCCACGATCAGAAGCTGGACCTGCTGGCCTATGTCCGCTCGCTCGATGCCGATTTCGGGCTGGGACAGGCCAGCACCGGCGAACTGGGCCACCGCAAGTTTGGCGTCGATGCCAGCTACAGCCTGAACGAGGCATGGTCGGTCGGCACGACGGCATGGTATGACGACAGTCTGACCGACACGTCGCACCGCGATGCCGTGCAACTGCGCACCATCTGGAAAATGCCGTCGACCGAGGCCCGCCTTGCCATTTCGCGCTATGGCGAAAGCCGCGCCGATGGCACGGGCGGGGCCACTACGCTGATCGAAGCGGGGGCCACGCGCCGCCTGTTCGACAACCGGCTTGAACTGAACGCATCGGCAGGGTTCGCACTGGGCGGCAGCGATGAAAGTTCTTACCAGCCGCCGCGCTACCGGCTTGGCGCGCGCTATGCACTCACCCCCGACGTCCGGCTGATTTCGGATTACGAAGTGGCCAAGGGCCGCTTTACCGCAGCCGATGGCACCACCACGGCCAGCGACACGCGCACCTTGCGCGCTGGGCTGGAAGTGGCACCGTGGACCGGGGCGCGTCTGGTCGGCACGCTGGGCCAACAGGCGATTTCGGAACAGGGCAAGCGCGCCTTTGCCGCCTATGGTCTGGCGCAGTCGCTGCCCATTGATGCGCACCTGACGCTGGATGCCAGCATTGATGGCAATCGCGTGGTCGGCGGGCGGGGCTTTGCCACCACCACGAGCACGGCCACCGTCGGCGCATCCACATCCAGCACCGTGGCCGAAGATTTCACCGCCTATACATTTGGCGCGACATGGCGCGAAGGCCGCTGGACCGCCACCGCACGCGCCGAATTGCGCGATGGCGATGTGGCACGCCGCCGCGGGGTAACGCTGGGCGTAATCCGCCAGCTTGCCGAAGGCACCGTGATCGGCGGCGTGGCGACGTGGACCAATGCCGAGGAAACCACCGGCGCAACAAGCAAAGTCGCCAATGTCGCGTTGTCTTTGGCGCACCGTCCCGCCAATGATCCGCTGGCGTTTCTGGCCAAAGTGGAACTGCGCGACGACACCGTGACCGACGCTGTGGCTGGCAACGCATCGGGCACGGCCCTATCGGTCGACGGCGATGCCCGTTCGCGCCGCCTGCTGGGCAGCATTTCGGCCGATTGGGCGCCGCTGGGCCGTGATGACGAAGCCTTGGTTCAGCGCACCGAAATCGGCCTGTTCGCTGCCGCGCGCCACAATCTTGATCGCTATGATGGCCTCGACATTGCGGGGAGCACGTTGATGGGCGGCATCGATATGCGCATCGGTCTTGGTGATCGCTTTGAACTGGGAGGCACCGCCACCGTTCGGAAAGGCCTGTCGGATGGCACTGCCGCCTTTGCCTTTGGCCCGCAACTGGGCGTTGCCCCCGCCAGCAATGTGTTTGTCGTGTTCGGCTACAACATCACCGGTTTTCGTGACCGCGATTTTGCCGCCGCGCGCTCGACCCAAAAAGGGGCCTCGGTCCAGATTCGCATGAAATTCGATAGCAATTCGCTCGGTTTTCTGGGAGCGCGCCAGTGATGCGCCGCCTTTGTTCCGTCATCCCTGCACTTGCCGCGCTGGCCTTTGGCAGCACCGCCTATGCGGCATGCGATACCGCCAACAAGTTCGTGTTCAACTATTCCTCGCGCCCGACAGCAACTCTCAGCTATGGCCAGACCTACAGTTACAACGCTGCAAACGGAGGGGGGGCCACCCGCGCTTTTACGGTGGCAATTGCGCAGAACGGGCTGTCCAGCACGCAGGCTGGTGGTGTCCAGATGCCTGCCATCGGCACATTGGTGTCGGGTGCGTCGGGCGCCAACGACCTGATTTTTGGCGGCACCTTTTCAGGCCGCACCGCCAATATAACCAGCACTACGCGCGTTATCACGCTGACGTTCACTTTTACCCAGCCGGTGCGCGATTTTGCGATGGTGACGCACGACGTTGACTTCAGCGCCAACCAGTTCCGCGACTGGGTGCAGGTTACCGGCAGTGATGGTACGACGACATATACCCCTGTGCTTTCAACACCATGGGGCAATGGCAACGCCACCGGGCAAGCCCGCACGGCCAGCGGTTCGTCGCTGACTGTGGGCACCGCCACATCGCCGATGACGCTTTCCGCCAGTCAGGTGGGGGGCAGCGGAACGTCCGAGAACAATTCGGACACTGGCACGCTGAACGTCAGCTTTGTCCAGCCCGTAACCAGCATCACCTTCAAATATGGCAACTATCCGCTGACATCGGGCGAAAGCGCCACCGGACAGCAGGCCATCGGCATTGGCGGGATCAGCTTCTGCCCGATGCCAAGCCTTTCGGTCACCAAAAGCTCTGCCCCGGCCAGCGGCACTTACGGTGCCTATAACATACCCGGCAATGACGTGATCTACACCCTGACTGTCGCCAACACCGGCGGTAGCCCAATTGACGCAGGCAGCATTGTGCTGACCGATGCGCTGCCCGCCAACACCGTGTTCCGCAACAGCGCGTTCGATGGCACCACCAGCCTGCCGGTCAAAGTGGTGTCGGCAGGCGGGACCACCATTACCGGGACCAACATCACGTACAGCCAGTCCGGCAATGGCGCTTTCAGCTATACTCCCGCATCGGGATACGACGCGCAAGTCGATGGCATTCGGATTGCTCCATCGGGTGAACTGGCGGCCAATTCAACGCTGAGCGTGCAGTTCATGGCGCGGGTTAAATAGGTTACGTTCTCTCACCGATTCTCACCATATCAGTTATAATTTGCAGGGCAGGAGCCGCTATGCCATGGCGTGCGCCAATGGCCAGCACCGCCCCGTTGATCGTCTCGATTTCGGTGAGTCTTCCGGCAAGACGGTCCTGCAGCATCGACGGTTTGTGCCCGCGATGGTTGGCAAGCGCGAAATCGACCTTGGCGTCCAGCCGTGCCCGGTCAATCGTCACACCTTGCGCTGCGGCAATCATCACGATTTCGTCAATCACGGCGCGCGCAGCATTGCGCCCCGGCGGCGTATCCAGCCCGCCCACCGGCAATCCGCTGACCGTGCACAGCGCGTTCAGAGCGGCATTGAAAGCAACCTTTTCCCACACCGCCACTTTCACCTGATCGTCGGCGCGGGCGTGCAGGCCCGCGCCTTCAAACACCGTCGCCACGGCCATGGCGCGTGCATCTGCGCCATCAGGATAATTGCCCAGGAAAATATGGCCTTGCCCGTGCGAGACGACGTGGTTTTCCCCTTCCAGATCGGCGGGAAAATCGGTCACCCCCCATAGAATCGCATCGGGCGGAAAAACCTCGGCAATAGCTTCTGCATTGCCAAGGCCGTTCTGCAGGGTCAGCACCATGCAACCGGTTTGCGCCAGATGCCCGACAGACCGGATGGCGGCGGCGCTGTGCAGCCCTTTGGTGAACAGCATCAGCAGATCGACCGGGCCACGCACGTCGGCGGCTGCCGCAGCAGTTACCTGACCGACATGGCTACCGTTATCATCTTCCAGCACGATGCCTTCTGCTCCGATGCGCGCCAGCCGGGCTGCGTCAACGTCGACTACGGTCACCGCATGTCCGGCCAATGCCAGCCGCGCCGCGAAAAGGCACCCCATCGCGCCCGCACCGACAATCACAATCCGCTGCATCACCCAACCATCCCCTTACGCACACGCATGCACACACGGGCGAGAGTGGGGGCGGGCAACGGAGCCGGTCAAGCCACCAGCGGAAACAGATCGACAAAGCGCCGCGCAGCTTCGGGCAAAAGCCCCGTGCGGCGGCGGTGCAGCAGGAAGCCACGCTCCATCGCCAGTTCCGGCACGTCGATCCGGCGCATGGTGCCGCTGGCGACATGGGCGGCCAGCAACGGTTCGGGCAGCCAGCACAAAAGGTGGCTGCGCCCTGCAACCGCAATCATCGCTTCGACCGATGCGGCTTCCACCGCCACGCGCGGCATGCGCAGGCCATGTTGGCGCACGATGCGTTCAAACGTCGTGCGTGGGGTAAAGGCGCGGCCGGGCATAACCCAATCGTGCGCCAGCACGGCGGCAAGGCCCGGTGACGAGGGCAGGGGATGGTCGTTTGCGCCAAACACGGCAAAGCGATCGCGATAGGCCCCGGCGCGATAGGCACTGGGGCCGATCTGCACCACGTCGGCATGGTCCAGTGCGCTGGCCGCCACCACCAGATCCACCCGCCGCGTCACCAGTGCATCCAGCAGTTCGCCGTCCACTGCTTCCACCAGTTCCACGCGCAACCCCGGTGCCTGCGCCAGCAATGTGCCCACCGTTTGCGCCACCAGCGTCCGCATCACCGCCGCCACCGCGCCAATCCGCACCACCCCGCGCTTCAATCCGCGCAAGGCGTCCAGTTCATCGCGCGTTGCCTGCATTTCCGAAACGATGTGGCGGGCGTGGGTGGCCAGCAGATCGCCCGCAGGGGTCAGGTCCATGCCCTTGCCACCCCGGTCAAACAGCGGGTGCCCCAGCCGCTGTTCCATCGCCTTGACCAATCGGCTGAGCGATGGCTGCGTCAGGTTGGCGACGCGCGCGGCACGGCCAAGACTGCCGGTTTCGGCAACGGCAAGGAAGGCGCGCAACTGGCGTTCGTCAAAATCCATGCGTTCAGCGTATGACTTTGACGCGCATTTGCAATTGTTTCTAATGCCTGGTCAGGTCATCCTGGGCCAGAAAACAAGCACCGGGAGAACACATGCCAACCGTTCGTGATGTGACCATCGGCCTTTTGCGCGATCTTGGCATGACCACGGTATTCGGCAATCCCGGCTCTACCGAACTGCCTATGTTCCGCAATTTCCCGCGTGATTTCCGCTATATCATGGGGCTTCAGGAAAGCGTCGTGCTGGGCATGGCCGATGGTTATGCGCAAGCTACGGGCCGCGCCGCCGTGGTCAACCTGCATAGCTCTGCCGGCACCGGGCATGCGCTGGGCAACCTGTTTACCGCGTTCAAGAACCAGACCCCGCTGGTGGTTACGGCAGGGCAGCAAGCGCGGTCGATCCTGCCGTATGAACCGTTCCTCTTTGCCGAACGCGCCAGCGAATTCCCTCGGCCTTTTGTGAAATGGTCGTGCGAACCGGCGCGTGCCGAAGATGTGCCCGCAGCGCTGCACCGGGCATGGCTGGTGGCGATGGAGCCACCCTGCGGCCCGACCTTCGTTTCGATCCCAATCGATGACTGGGACCGCGATTGTGAACCCTTCACCCCGCGGACCGTCCACGCCGCGCGTATGCCCGATATGCGCGCGATGGCCGCCTGCGCACAGGCACTGGCAGGCGCGCGCAATCCCGCCATCGTGGTGGGGGCAGGCGTGGCGCGCGATGGCGCGTGGGGTCAGGTGGTCGAACTGGCGCAGCGGCACAATGCCGCCGTGTGGGTTGCGCCCATGTCCGCCCGGTGCAGCTTCCCCGAAGACCATCCGCTGTTCGCCGGGTTCCTGACCGCCGGGCGCGAAGCGATTGTCGCAACGCTGGCCCCACACGATTTCGTGCTGGCGCTGGGCGGGCCAATGAACCTCTATCACGTTGAAGGCCATGGCCCACATATGCCGCCGGGCTGCGACATGTGGCTGATTGGCGACAACCATGTCCATGCCGCATGGGCACCTGCGGGCACCGCAATCATCGCGCAATGCGACAAGGCGCTGGACCTGCTGCTGCAAGCACCGCCGCCCGCCGTCCGTCCCGTGCCACAGTTGCGCACCTTGCCCCCGCGCCTTGATGGCAGCGCGATGACCGATGCCTATGTGTTGCAACAGATCGCCGCGCTGCGCAGCGCGGACAGCGTGATCGTTGAAGAAGCGCCGTCCAGCCGGGGGCCGATGCACGACCGCCTGCCCATCGTGCGCAAGGATACGTTCTATACCACGGCCAGCGGCGGGCTGGGCCACGGGCTTCCGGCGGCGGTGGGCATTGCCATGGCGCGCCCAGCGGACAAAGTGATTGCCGTGCTGGGCGATGGTTCAGCCATGTATGCCATTCAGGGGCTGCACGCAGCGGTTCAGCACGGGGCGGCAGTCAGCTTCATCATCCTGAAAAACAACCGATACGAAGCGCTGCACCACTTCGGGCGGCATTTCGGCATACAGGAACTGGTCGGCACACAATTCCCCGAACTCGATTTTTGCCTGCTGGCGCAAGGGCATGGGGTTGCCGCCCGCCGCGCCACCGATGCCACCAGCCTGAATGAAGCGCTGCGCTGGTCATTCGCCGCCGATGGCCCCACGCTGGTAGAAGCGGTGGTGCTGTGACCATGCAGATATCCGACCTGATCGACGATCGCCCGGCTGATGGCGTGTTCCGCATAAACCGCGCGATCTTTACCGACCAGCGCGTGTTCGATGCCGAAATGCGCCTGCTGTTCGAAGCGGGCTGGGTGTTTCTTGGGCTGGAATCGCAAGCCGCCGGTCCCCACGATTTCTTCACCACATTCGCAGGTCGCGTGCCCATTCTGGTCCAGCGCGATGGCGAAGGCACCTTGCGCGCTTTCATCAATTCGTGCCCGCACAAGGGGGCAAGGCTGGCGCAAGTGCGGCAGGGCAATGCACGGCTGCACGTCTGCCCCTATCACAGTTGGACCTTCGACAGCGCCGGACGCAACAAGGCGGTGAAATGGAAAGCGGCGGGGTGTTATTCGCCTGCGTTCGACACCGACGATCACGGCCTTGCCGCGCTGCCGCATTTTGCCAACCATCGCGGCTTCCTGTTCGGCAGCCTTTGTGCCGAAGTGCCGCCACTGGCCGATCATCTGGGCGAGGCGGCCAAGCTGCTCGATCTGGTGGCGGACCAAAGCGCGGAGGGGCTGGAACTGGTGCCGGGGCAGGTTACCTTTACCTATGAGGCGAACTGGAAGCTCCAGCTTGAGAACTGTTCCGACGCCTATCACTTCACCTCGGCCCATCCGTCCTACATCCGCGTGCTGGAACGGCGGCAGAAAGAGATGAGCGGCGATGTCGTGGCATCGGTGTGGGAAAACAGCGACTACTGGAAGGAAGACACCAAGGGCGTTGGTGGCGGCAGCTATTCGTTTGCCAATGGCCATGTGCTGAACTGGGGCGTGTTTGGGGTGACGCCTGCGATTCCGCTGTATGAAAGCGCCGACGAACTGGGCCGCCGCGTGGGCGAGGCCCGGCGCGACTGGATGTTCAACATGCGCAACCTGACCATTTTCCCCAACCTGCAAGTGGCAGAAAACGCATCGAGCCAGTTGCGTGTGATCCGCCCCATCGCGCCCGGCCGTACCGAAATGCGGACATGGTGCATCGCGCCCAAAGGGGAAAGCGCCGCCGCCCGACGCCAGCGCATTCGCCAGTATGAGGATTTCTTCAATCCAACCGGCATGGCGACGCCCGATGACACGGTATCCTATGAGAACTGCCAGATCGGCTTTTCCGGAACGGCAGAGCCATGGCTACAGGGCTATGCGCGCGGAATGACCGCCAGCGTCGCAGGCGGCAACCGCTTTTCCGACCGGATCGACCTTGCCCCGCAGGCCAGCGTGCTGGCAGATTCGCAACTGTGCGATGAAACGCTGTATCATGCCTATTACCGCGCATGGGCGGTGCGCATGATGCCAGCGTTCAATGGCGGGGAGGGTGCCGCATGACAACGCCGCTCACCCGCGCGCAGGCCGAAGACCTGCTATACCTTGAAGCATTGCTGATCGACACTGGGCGCTTTGCACAATGGCTGGACCTGTTCACGTCCGATGTGGAATTCTGGATGCCGGCATGGCGCGATGAAACCACCATCACACAAGACCCGGACAGCGAACTTTCTCTGATCTACTACAAGGGCCGCCGCAATCTGGAAGACCGGGTGATGCGCCTGACATCGGGCCTGTCTACCGCTTCATCACCCCTGCCGCGCGTGGTGCATCAGGTGACCAATGTGCTGGTCACCGCCAGCTATGCGGATGGCGCTGATGTTTCCGCCGCCTTTACCTGCCACCGTTTTGACGTGCGCATGAACCGCGCTGATTGCTTCTTTGGCCGCTACGAATATCGGCTGATCCCGACAGAAGCGGGGTGGAAAATCGCTGCCAAAAAGATCGTCCTGCTGAACGACACGATCCCTACCGTGGTAGATATCAACGCGATTTAGGGTCAGCCCACGGCCACGCGCGCTGGTGCTGGCTGAAGCGACGCCAACAAGCCTTGCACGTCAGCGCCGGGCACGGGACGGCTTATCAGATAGCCTTGGATCATGTCACAGCCTTCCTTCTGCAGCGCGTCGAGCAGTTCCTGCGTTTCCACGCCTTCGGCCAGGGTTTCCATGCCCAGCGCATCGGCCAACGTGGTAATGGCACGGACAATCGCGTGGGCGCTGCCACCTTCCTCCAGCGCGCGCACAAAGCTCTGGTCGATCTTGATCTTGTCGAACGGGAACGACCGCAAATAGCTGAGCGAGGAATAGCCGGTCCCGAAATCGTCCAGCGCCACACGCACGCCCAGCGTCTGCAGCGAATGCA